>CANJNI010000007.1 GCA_947475995.1 Beijerinckiaceae bacterium
CCGCCAAACCCGCCAGGCCCAACAAGGAGAAGAACCGAAACTTGACGACAACCTGACCCAAATACATCATCAAGCCGGGTCACTTCTCGGTGGAAATCCCGGGTCAGTTCTCAGTGGAAATCAACAGTCGGCGATCTGGCGGATCTGCTTGCGCGAGTGGGTGCGGGCGTTGCGGGGCCAGGGGCGCAGATGGGCGATGGGGGTTTCGACGACGGAACGGGGGACAGGCATGACACGCGACTCCACGAATGACGTGGTCGTAATATTCAGTTAACGGTTGCCCGTGTCAATCTGGGTGCTATACGTGCGTCATCTGTAAAGAACATCCTGCCACGGAGACACCCATGACCCTCGCCTTGAAACTGGCGGAATTGCGCCGAAAATCGGGGGAATCCCTGCAACAGGTGGCGGACGCAGTGAAGGTGACCAAGACCCATGTGTGGCAGTTGGAACGGGGGCGGGCGACCAATCCGTCGATGACGTTGGTCACGGCGCTGGCGAATCACTTCGACGTCAAGGTCGAGTGGCTGATGGGGGAGGGTAGCAAGCCATCCGGGAAGGATCAGCGCATGGCGCGCCTGCACAGGCTCGCGACAGGACTGAGCGACCGAGACCAGCAGGTTCTGGTCCAGATGGCCGAGTCACTGGCGGCCCACCGCACCGGGAAGAGCCGCTGATCGTGAGCCTTCAACTGGATCGCATGGAGATCGAGGAAGAAGGCCGTGATGACGCGGTGCGCCTCGCGCGCGCCATCCACAAGCAACTGGGACCTTTGTCCGGGCCGGTGCCGGTTCACGACATCGCGCTGGCGCTCGATATCGTGGAGATCCGCGAAGAGGAACTGGACGGGTTCGAGGCTGCCCTGATCACCCAGCCCGAACGGGACATCGGGAGCATCGTAGTCAATCTGAAGTCGGATCGTCGCCGCCGCAGGTTCAGCCTCGGCCATGAACTGGGGCACTTCCTGCAGGCGGACCATGTCCTGAACCAGCCGGACGGCTTTCTCTGCTCAAAGCGCGACATGGTAGAGCAGGATCTGAACGCCGCCCGGTATGAGGTGGAGGCTAACCGGTTCGCCATTGAGCTGCTGGCTCCGCCCGAGATGGTGCGTCCGGCGCTGCGCGGCTTTCCGGACCTCGACAAAGCCCAGCGATTGGCCGAACGGCTGGATCTCTCTTTTGTCGCCGCGGCCCGGCGATATGCCGAACTGCATGATGAATCGTTGGCGGTGATCATCTGCCGCGACAGTGTCGTTTCCTACATGGCGAGGGGACCCGGCTTCCCGTTCCTTCTTGCCGGCCGAGGCTCTCGGGTTCCGCTCCCAGCCTCAACCACCGACCGCCTCACCTCCATGGAACTGGTCGATCCCCGGGACTGGCTAGCCAAGCCTGCGGGAACCGAACTCTCCCTCCAGACCCTGCACCAGCGCGACGGCCATTCGATCTCCCTGCTGCATGCGGTCAGGGAGACCGACGAGTAGTCTCCCGCTGAAAGTCGACTTCAGTTCCCTGCTGACCAACCGAAGTTTCCCTGTTCGGCGGACTTAAATTCCCTGTTCTGGAATCGCCACAAAATTCAGAAAGTACGCAATTGACAGCAGTATTTTGCGAATCCAGCGCGCTTGCCCGCCCGAAAATTAAGGGTTTTTCCCTGTAAATTCCCTGTTTCCAGGGAATTCCACCCGCAGACGGGTTCTCGTGGACTGCCACCACCACCAGTTTCCCGACATGCGAAGCCGCGCCGAATGGCGCGGCTTGCGTTTATGCAGGAACGATTGCGATCAGCGCCCTGGCTATGATCAGCGACCCACGACCGGCGCCTGCTGGCCGCGCTCGTCTGCTTCATCCTTCAGACGCTGCAAGTGTTGGTCGGCCGGAGAGGGATTGGGCGTCAGGCCGCGCGGAGCCGGGCTGTTGGCGGGCATCCCGGTGGTGCGTTCCTGTTCGATATTGTCCTGAACGCGCTGCTGCACCTGTTCGCTGAGCGTGGGGCTCGGCGGCAGCGGCGGCGGGCCGGCGTTGGGCACAGTGCTCTGGATCTCGCGCCGGTCGCGCATGTCGTTGAGATATTGTCGCTGCGCGTCCTGCGGCGACTGCTGGGCGTAGACCGCGACGGGTGCTGCGATCAGCGCGCCGAGCAGGATTGCGTGAGTCAGTTTCACCATGTTCATTCCTCCGCGTCGGGACGACGCATGGAGGAAAAATCATCGGTGCGGATCGATGTTCCGTTTCACGGACTACACGGAAAAGCGACCGAGCACCCAGACCAGCGCAAAAGCGATGATGACGAGGGAGATGGCGGTGAACAGGACGTGACGCATGGGTCGTCCCGTCTCGGCCTGCCGGGCTTGTTCGGTCGTCTTGATGGTAGGACGTTCGTTGATGCGTTCGACCACGGGTCGCCTCCTTGGCGGATGAGCCTGACGGCTAACGTCCGCGCGGGGACAGCGTTCCGGAGGAGATCAACGAAGCGGCGACGTCTCGCAGCGGAAGGCGATCATGCACTGCACGCCGTCGGGCTTGTATTCGATGGTCGTCTCGCCCTGCTCGGGCGGAAAAGCCGTGCGCAGCAAACGCGAGCCGAAGCCGGTGCGCGACGGAGGCTGTACCTCGGGGCCGTCGCGTTCACTCCAGCGTAGTTCAATGCGGTCGCCGACACGCGACCATTCGATGTCGATGACGCCCTGCGCGACGGAGAGCGCGCCGTATTTCATGCCGTTCGTGCCAAGCTCATGAATAAGCAGGCCCAGCGATGGCGCGATCTGCGCGGGCACCAGCGCATCGGGTCCTCGAAGACGAAAGGAAGCGCTGCCGAAAGGTTCGAGAACCTTCTGGAGAAAATGCCGGAGGTCCGGCGGACCGCCGGGACCCTGCGCCACAAGTTCGTGCGCGCGTGCAAGAGCCACGAGCCGTGCGCTGAAGATCTTCTGATAGTCCGCCAGCGAATCCGCATTGCGCGCCGTCTGCGAGGAGATCGCCTGAACGACGCCGAGAATATTGTTGGAGCGATGACGCATCTCGTGCGCCATCACCTGCGCGCGTTCCTCCGATTCCCGATGCATCGCAAGCGTCAGCTGGATCAACGACGCCTGCACGATGACGATCAGACAAACGAGGACAAACAGCGCTATTCCAAGCGGGATCGGAGTCGCCATCGTGGAGGCGTCCGAGTGAAAGAGAAACGCGCCGGCGACGAAGACAGACAAGATCAGGCTTGTCAGTCCCGCCCACAAGCCGCCCCACAGGCTCGCGACCGCAACCGCCGGAAAGAATGTGATGAAGGGGAAATCCGCAGTGAAACGGTCAAGCAACAGGCGAAGGAGCGTCGCTGCAAGAACGCATGAAAACGCGATGAACTGAGCGCGCCAGGGGCTGCGCGGTCCGCGCGAAAGTGCTTGCGCCCAAGCCTGCAGCATCGTCCTGACGGCAGGTCTGCCCATGAGTGGATGCTCCTTCAGCAATTCAATTCCCTGGCTGGAGCCACACGGGGTAGGCGATGCGTATATTTGCAACGCATGTCTGTTCAATAGCATTCCTGAACGCCGTTTCGCAATTGCATGCGATGACTCGCTTAAGGCCGCGCTTTGTGCGACTATTTTAAAAAAATGGGGAGGAGCCGGTGCAGGCTGCGAATACTGCCGTCAACGGACGCGATGCGGCCAAGCGTGGCAACAAACGTGCGATGCTCAAAGCTTTCGTGCATATTGCGGTCTGGCTGCCCGCCTGCTCGATGCTTGCGGATCTTTATCTTGGCCGCATGGGCATGTTGCCGGCGCAGTCAGTTGTTTACTGGACAGGCGTGTGGGCGACGGCTCTTTTGCTGCTGACGCTGGCAATCACTCCGCTGCGTCACCTGTTGCGCTGGAACGCGATTGTGCAGTCAAGGCGCATCATCGGCGTCGCAGCGCTGGCCTATACGGTGGCGCATGTGGTGGCCTTCCTTGTTCTGCACGGGTGGAGCTTCGCGCATATCTGGACCGAAATGACGACGCGCGCGACGCTCATCGTGGCGAGCATTTCGATGCTGGGACTTATGGCGCTCGGCGCAACATCCACCGATGCGGCAGTGAGTCGTCTCGGCGCGGAAAACTGGCGGCGCCTGCACGGCTTCAATCTGCTCATCACCGGACTCGCGGTGCTGCATTACATGATGTCGCCCGGCACATTCGACACGCAATATCTGATGGCCGGCTTTTTCTTCTGGCTCTGCGCGTGGCGGCTGCTGGCCCGGAACGGAACGCCGCCGGGCGCGGCCGGACTCGCCGGACTGGCGCTCGCGTCGGTCCTGTTTGTCGGCTCGTTCGAGTTCGGCTGGCAGGCGCTGCACAAGCGCCTCGCGTTGCGCGACACCTACGAGGATCTCATCATCAATTTTGATGATGGCCTGCCGTCGATCTGGATCGTCATGATCGTGTCGATCGGCGTGGCGCTGGTCGCGCTGTTCGGGCAACAGCGCGCGGCGTCCCTCAGACGAACGAAATCCCGATAGACCCCAGCGGGCCATAGTCGGCGTGAATGACGTCGCCCGCCGCAATGTCGACCGGCCGCGTGAAGGAGCCCGCCAGCACGATCTGGCCCTTGCGGAGCTTCTCGCCCACCAGAGCGAGCTTGTTCACCAGCCACGCAATGCCTGCGGCCGGATGGCCCATGATGGCGGCGGAAACGCCGGATTCCTCGATGATTCCGTTTTTCGACAGCGTTGCGCCGACCCAGCGTATGTCCACGTCGAAAGGCCGGACCATGCGGCCGCCGACCACCATTCCGCCGGAGGCCGCATTGTCCGCAATGGTGTCGGTGATCGCGCGCGGGACTTCGGTGCGATAGTCGATGATCTCGAGCGCGGGCGTGACGAATTCGGTCGCGCGCATCACATCGTGAATCTGTGCGCCCGGTCCTTCCAGATCCTCGCCCATCACGAAGGCAAGTTCGACTTCCAGCCGGGGTTTCAGGAACGTATCGGCCTTGATTTGCGATCCGTCGCGGTGAAGCATCGTGTCGAGCAAATGGCCGTAATCTGGCTCGGTGATCTTTGACGCCATCTGCATGGCGCGGGAGGTCAGTCCGATCTTGTGGCCGATGTGGCGCGCGCCTTTCTGCATGTGCAGTTCCGCCCACATGCGCTGAATCGCATAGGCGTCCGCGAGTTCGATCTGCGGCCAGGTGCGGCTCAGTTGCGGGATTGCCTTCCGGCCGAGTTCGGCTCCATAGATGGATTGTGCGGCGGTGCGGCGGTCGGCGTCACTCAGCATGGAAGGCTCCCGGAAACTGCGACTTCCTGCCACAAACGCCCGATTCGGAAAAGAAAAGCGCAGATTAAGGTGGCCTTTGGGTCACAAAAGCCTTATGTCAATGAAATGCTGCGGCCAAAGCCGCAATTTCGACGCGCCTAAGCTGCGTCCCCCAACTCGAGTTTCCCGTGCAATCTCTCGTTACCTGTCCGACGCTCGCGCGTGCGCTTGCGGATCGCAACTATCTTGAACCCACGCCCGTCCAGTCTGCGGTTCTGGCCGAAGAGGTCGCAGGCCGCGACATTCTGGTGTCAGCCCAGACAGGGTCCGGCAAGACCGTCGCCTACGGTCTGGCCCTCGGCCCCGATCTGCTGGAGGAGAGCGGGCGCATCCGGCTGACTGGCGGGCCGCTCGCGCTCATCATCGCCCCGACGCGCGAACTCGCCATGCAGGTCAATCGGGAACTAGAATGGCTCTACGCCCAGACGGGCGCGCGCATGACATCCTGCGTGGGCGGCATGGACCCGCAGGCCGAGCGCCGCCGCCTGCAACGCGGCGTCGATATCGTGATCGGAACTCCGGGTCGCCTGCGCGATCACATCGAGCGCGGCGCGCTGCTTCTCTCCGACCTCGCCGCCATCGTGCTGGATGAAGCCGACGAGATGCTTGATCTTGGCTTCCGCGAAGATCTCGAATTCATTCTCGAACAGACGCCGCCGGAGCGCCGCACGCTTCTGTTCTCGGCCACGATTCCGCGCGGCATCGAGGCAATGGCGCGGCGTTATCAGCGCAATGCGCTGCGCATCGAGGTGGCGGGCAACGAGTCCGGTCATGCGGATATCGAGTATCGGGCCATCAGGGTCCAGCCCAAGGAGACCGAGCAGGCTGTGGTCAACCTGCTGCGCTTCGTGGAGGCGCAGACCGCCATCGTGTTCTGCAACACGCGCGAAGCGTCCCGCCATCTGCAGGCGACGCTTCTGGAGCGTGGATTTTCAGCCGTATTGTTGTCGGGCGAGTTGAGCCAGCACGAGCGCAATCATTCCCTGCAGGCCTTGCGGGACGGACGCGCGCGGGTCTGCGTGGCGACGGACGTTGCGGCGCGCGGCATCGATATTCCCGATCTCGGCCTGGTGATCCATGCCGAACTGCCGAACGACGCGGAAAGTCTGCAGCATCGCAGCGGCCGCACGGGCCGCGCGGGCCGCAAGGGCATCAGCGCGCTGCTGGTGCCGCCCGTCCGCATGCGACGCACCGAGTTCATGCTGCGCGATGCGGGGCTGACGCCCCAGTGGAGCGGACCGCCCACTGCGGAGGAAATTCGCGCGCTTGATCGTCAGCGCCTGCTGCATGATCCCATGCTGAAAGAAGAACCGTCGGAAGACGATTTCCAGATGGCGGCGGCGCTGCTCGCCGAGCGTACGCCCGAGCAGCTTTGTGCGGCCCTGCTGCGCATCTGGCGCGCGCGGCTGCCCTCGCCCGAAGATATTTCCGATCCCGGCGTGCAGCAGCGCCGCGACAAGAACCAGAAGAGCTACGAGCCGCTCGAATCCCCCCGCGCTATCGCCCGCACCCCACGCGAGCGGTTCGATGGCGGCGTCTGGTTCCGCATGGATGTGGGCCGCAAGAAGAACGCCGATCCGAAATGGCTGCTGCCGATGCTGTGCCGCAAGGGCGGCGTCGGGAAGGGCGATATCGGGGCGATCCGCATCTTCGACAACGAAACGAAATTCGCTGTCTCCGACGCGATGGCGGATCTCTTCGCCCGCAACGCCAAACGGCCGGGCGGCGAAAACATCCGCATTGAGAGACTGGCCGAGCAGGGCGATCCGGGTTCAGCGCCTGCGGGCGACTTCCGGCGCGGCCCCCCCAAGCCGAAGTTCAAGCCGAAGCAGGCGTCCCATGCGGGGCATGAAGCGCCGGCCGGGCCGGCCCCTTACGAAAAGCCCAAGAAACACAAGAAGAAGTTCAAGGGCGCGCGCGACGGAAAGCCGGAGTAACTCGGCTTATTTTCTGGCCGGATATTTCTCGCAGATCGCGCCTGCGCCGCCGAAATATTCACGGCACTCGTCAGCCGTGACCGGACCTGCGCCCTTGATCTTCGCGGCGACGTAATCGGCGACGGCGTCGACCTCGAAAATCTGCAGCGGGGTCGGCGGCGAGGGCGGCGTGTCCTTGCCGAGATCGGCCTCGGTCGCGTCGTAACAACGCTTGTCCGTATAGGCGAACTTGTCGAAATGCGGCATGGCGCTGCCGGGGCGTCCGCACTTGATCACTTCGTGAATCTGGTCGCGCGTCAGAATGGTCTCGCGGATGTTGGCGGCCGCGCCGTCGGCATGTTCGTCGCCATGCCCGTCGCCGGACCAGCCGTGGCAGAAGATGCATCCGGCTTTCTGGCCCCAGATGACGCGCCCGCGCTGCACGCTCTCCTGCGCCTGGGCGGGCGTCAGCCACAACAAGGCAAGCATTGCGGCGGCCGCAATCCCGATGGCTGTTTGAAAACGCGCACCCGTCGCGAGGGTCTTCGTCGCCTGCATGTCGGTTCTCTCCCCGGTTCTGGCTCGTTTGTTCTTGGCCGTCAGAAATGGTATATCAACATAATAGCAGGTGCCAACGACACCACAAGAAGCTCCGGGGGGAGTTTATCCATGCGACGGTTCGCCGATTCACGCCCGGCAGGCAAGTCAGCCTGCCTGACCACCGTGCTTGCGCTGTTGATCGCATTCACCGGCGCTGCCCGGGCGCAAACCATTGCGCAAGGCGACCGGGAAGCCTTTCTGGCCGGCAGCACCAAGGATTGTCCGCGCTGCGATCTTGCCGATGCACAGTTGCAGCGCCGTGATCTGTCGGGCGCAGATCTGCGGGAAGCAAACCTGTCCTATGCGTCGCTGCATCGCAGCGACCTGCGCGGCGCAAAACTCGACAAGGCGAATCTCGAAGGGGTCAATCTCAACAAGACCAATCTTCAGCAGGCTTCGCTCAATGGTGTCGACCTGTCGAATGCGCTGCTCTATGAGGCCGATCTCGGCGCCGCCCGGCTCGAAGGCGCCAAGATCAACCAGACCCGCCTCCAGCGCGCGCGACTTCAGCAGGCGCGCATGAAGGGCGTGGAGATGAAGGGATCGCTGCTGCGGATGACCAATCTGACCGGCGCCGATCTCAGCGGATCGGATCTCTCGCGGTCGAATTTCGAAGAGGCGCTTCTGCGCCGCTCCAATCTGTCGGGGGCGACGCTGGATGGCGCGGCCTTCGAGAAGGCGAAACTTTCAGAAGCGAACCTGTCGAACGTGACGTCGCTGCAGGTTGATTTTCTCGGCGCGGATCTGCGCGGCGCGGATCTGACGAATGCCGACATGCGCGGCTGCCGCTTCTCGCTCGCCAATATGGAAGGCGCGAAACGCGACGGGCTGAACATGTCGGGCTCGCTCATGCCGGACGGGCGCGAGGCCGATTAACACGGCCCGTTAAAGGCCCGCGCGCTCGCCCCACGGGTCCATGTACATTTCAAATTTCGATGTGCTGGTGAAGGCCTGCACTTCCAGTTTGCCTGTGTGGGGGTCGATGCCCATCTGGCCCTTCTTGCGGAAATAGCGCTGTTCGGAAAGAAACCGGAGGCCGTCCTTGGCCTTGGTGCAGCGGACCTTTACGAAATCTGGCCCGACAGGCGTTTCGCCTTCCTCGACTTCCTGATCGACGCAGGTCCATTCGGTGCGGGTGAAACGCTGCACCAGAAAATTGCCGAGCGTCCATAGTTCGAAGCGTTCGCGAATCTCGGGGTATCGCTGATCCGCGACAACGCGGCGTCCGCGCACAAAGCCTTCCGGGTCGACGAGCACGGAAACCACGACCGGATAGTCGTACATCTGCGTGCCGCGATAGACATTGATCTCGCGTTCCAGTTCCATCGCGCGCGCCCAGTATTCGAGCTCGTCGTCATAGCGGAAATAGACTTCGCGCAGTCCGCTCGACTCGGGACGACAGCGCATGAAGTCTGCAAAGGACCTCAATTGCGTCGAGGGCGCGTTCCCGCCTGTCCCGCAAGCATAATCGACGAACCTGTCAGGCACTTTCGAGACATGCGTCCCAAGCTCGATCTGCCATATGTCAAAGCGCCGTTCGCGCCGCTGCAGTTGCGCCTGCGCCGAATCCATCTGCAACATCGCGAACGCCAGCAGGCCGAATGCGCCGATCAAGCGGATCATGTTTTTCTCCCCCGGGTCGTTTTTGCTTTTTACGCCTGTTTCCAGAAACTTGCGTTCCGTACAGACCGGCGCGCCGCAGCCGGCCGGTCCGGCTGCGTTTGCGATATATTGACATATCCAGTTTTTGGCGTTCAACTCAAGCTGCGATTAGTCAGAAAACATCGCAGCATCAAAACGAATGCTCAACCCCGGGGGAGAAACACCATGTCTTACAGGAAGACTTGCGCCACGGCCGTTTTGTTGGCCAGCACCAGCATCGGAACGGCCCTGGCCGCCGATGTCACAACCGAGCGCCTGCTCAACTACAAGAGCGAACCGCACAACTGGCTTCAGGTCCACGGCGATTACGCCTCGCAGCGTCACTCCTATCTGCGGGAGATCACGCGCGACAATGTCAAGAATCTGAAGGTCTCCTACATCACCGCGCTTGGCGGCTCGCAGGGCGGCGGCAACATTCCGCAGAGCGGCTATCAGGCGACTCCGGTGGTGATCGACGGCGCGATGTATGTGCCCGATGGCTGGAGCGTGGTCTACAAGATCGACCTTGCAGATCCCAAGCGCGGTCGCGTGGCGTGGGAAATGGATCCGGGCACCGACAAGTCGGCCGTGTGGATCGCCTCCAATCGCGGCGTCACCATGTACAAGGACATGGTCGTCTCCACCACCGCCGACGGCAAGGTGCTCTGGACCAAAGCCGCCACGGGCGAGCTCGTGAAGAGCGTGCAGGTCGACGATCCGAAGAACGGCTATGCGCTCACCGCGCCGCCGCTGCTGATCAAGGACAAGCTGATTCTCGGCGGCTCGGGCGGCGACCGCGGAGCGCGCTCGCACATAGACGGGCTGAATGCCGATACCGGCGCGCCGGTGTGGCGTCAGTACACGGTTCCCAAGCCCGGCGAACCCGGCAGCGAAACCTGGAAGGACAACAACAACGCCTGGGAACATGGCGGCGGCGCTTACTGGCAGACGGGTTCCTATGACCCCGAATCCAATACGACCATCTGGGGCTCGGGCCAGCCGGTGCCGATGTACGATCCGGAATATCGTCCGGGCGACAACCTCTACACCAACAGCTCCATCGCCTATGACGTCGATACGGGCGAGCGCAAATGGTACTTCCAGTACACGCCCGGCGACTTCATGGACTATGACGAAGTCGGCTCGCAGATGGTGCTCGACATCAATATCGGCGGGCAGCCGCGCAAGACGCTGGTGCATTTCAGCCGCAACGGCTTCCTGTTCACGCTCGATCGCGCGCGCGGCCAGTTCATCAACAGCGGGCAATACGCCAACAAGGTGAACTGGACGGCGGGCATCGACCCGAAGACCGGCAAGCCGCTCGAATACGATCCTTCCAAGGATCTGCAGACCTACAAGATCGGTTCGGCAGCAGGACGTCGCGCGCAGGGCAACATCAGTCTTTGCCCGAACATTCAGGGCGGCGTGAACTACTTCCCGACCTCCTACAGTCCGGTCACGGGCCTCGTCTATGGCGCGGGCATCGAAGGCTGTCAGGACCTGAAGGCGGACGCGGCGCGTTCCGGCGGCAAGGTCGCATGGAACGGCGGCCTGGCGGCCGCCAACGAGCGCATTCTGGGCAGCATCACCGCGATGGATCCCGCGACCGGCGCGCGCAAGAGCCAGAAGATGCTCGACTACGCGTCCTATTCGGGCGTCCTGTCCACATCGGGCGGCGTGGTGTTCACGACCTCGATCGACGGCACGGTCTATGCGCTCGACGATACGACGATGGACGTGTTGTGGTCCTTCAACACGGGCACGATCAGCCAGGCGCCGCCCGTGAGCTATGCGGTGAACGGCAAGCAGTACGTGGCCGTTCTCACCGGCGGACGTGTGACCAGCATGCTTTCGAAATCCCCCGAAATGTCTGGCATCAAGAACCAGACCATGCTGGTCGTCTTCGGTCTCTGATCGCTTCGGTCCCTGACCCCTGACAACGTGAGCGGCGCAATCTGATGATTGCGCCGTTTCTATTTCTTCACGGCCGGCAGCCAGATGTCGAAATAGTTCGGCGGCGCCGGCGCGAAGCCCGGGACCTGCACGCCGTCTCCGGCGCCGATGATGCGCGTGAGCGCATCGGCGGTGCGTCCGTCATTGGTGCGGAAATAGCGAATTTCCAGGGTGGCCGGCGCACGGGTCGGGTCGACGAGTTCGATGCCGCTCATCACGACGCCATTGCGCTTGAGGGCGGATTCCATCTTGGTCGCGTCGGCGCGCTGGCTTTCCGCCGTGATGCGGATGGAGGCGTGAGGCCTGCGGGATTCTTCGGCGCGCGTGCGGTCCATGAGGCTCTTGCCGCGCTTTTCCAATTCTGCGGTGAGGCTCTTTGTCTCGATGTCGACCAGCTCGCCGTACCATGCGCCTGCGCCGAAGATCGCCACCACGCAGGCGAAGGTCAGCGCCGCCATGCCTTTGGGCACATTGGGAATGAATTGCAGGGCCGCCGCGATGACGATGCCGGCAATTCCGCCGAGGATCGCCCAGCCCGCCGCCAGCCGCCACAATTGCGGTTCGATCATCAATTCCTGCATGCGCGCTCTCCCCGAAAATCTTGCTTGATGCACGATAGTAGAAGCGTCGCCGCTGGACGCAACTGTCTCTTGCCTAGCGGCGCTTCGCGGTGACGCGGAACACGATGGTGGCGATGCTCAGCAGAATGAGGCAGCCATAGAGACCGCCGTGATAGCCGAGGCCGAGATTGTCGCTCAGCAGTCCGGTGATGAAGGGTCCCAGAATCAGCGACAGGTCCTGCATGGTGCGCAGCAGGCCCATGGCGGGGCCGCGCTGGTTCTCGGGCGCGACGTCAGCCACATAGGCGATGAGAGTGGGGGCCGCGAGGCCGGAGGTCGCGCCGAACAGGATGGCGCTGATCCACAGGAACGCCGGATGGTTGCCGAAGGCCAGCATCGCGCAGGCGATGATCGTCAGGCAGCTCGCCAGCACGATCACCCATACGCGGCCCAGCAGCCGCACCAGTGTGGCGGTCGTGGTCAGGACGCTCAGGTTGGCCAGCGCCCCGCTGGTGAGGATCAACCCGACCGTGGTCAGTTGCATGCCGAATTGCGAGGTGGCAATGAGCGGCAGCAGCACCCAGTTCGACGCCACACGCACATAGAAAATGGCGAAATACATCAGGCCGAGGCCGATGCTTTGTTTCGCGATGGCGCGCAGTTCGCCGTCCTTCACGGGCTTTTTCTGCGTCGTGGTTTCGCTGGGCCAGGGCATCATCGCAAAGGCGGCGGCGCCGGCGAACGCGATGGCCGCATTGGCCCAGTAGGGAGCCGCATAGCCCCACAGACCCGCCACGATGCCGCCCACCGCAGGCCCCATGCTGGCGCCGATCATGTTGGACGCCTGATACCAGGAAGCGTCCTGCAGGCGGCGGCCGGGCGTGCCCAGATCCGCAATGGCGGCCAGCGCCGAGGTCATGAACACGGCCGACGCGCAACCCATGATGGTCAGGCAGACAAAGAATGCGGCCACATTGGTGGTGAGGGCGGCGGCCAGCGAACCCAGACCGATCAGCCCGCAGCCCAGACTCATCATGGCCTTGCGGCCGTATTTCTCGGACGCCAGCCCGGCCGGAACGTTCATGAACAGGCGACCGCCGCCATAGACCGAAATCATCAGGCCGATCACGGCGGCGCTCGCCCCCATGCTCTGCCCGTAGAGCGCGATGACCGACCAGACCATGCCGTTGCCGAGCGACTTGCCGAACACGAGGCTGAACAGCACCGCGAGCGGCCCGGAGGGCCGGTTCGGAAACAGGCGGTCGATGAGGGAGGCGGCCAAGACGTAACCTTTGTTTGGTTCCACTTATCCGCGCCGTCCCTGCGCCGCAAGCATTGCGGAACCCGCGCGGCCCGCCGGGCATTGTGGACGCAGGCCCGCAGGCAGATGCGGGCGCAGGAAGTCAGGGCAGCAACATGGCCAATGCAAGCAGGAAACATTTCGGCGCGGGCGCACAGGGCAAGCATTCGGGCGACGGCGCGATGACGGAAGTCGACCGCGACAAGGTCGGCGACAACCAGATCCTGTCGAACCGTGACAAGTCCCGTCATCCCGACACCCGGGGACTCGACCAGAAGGGCGTCTAGATCGACCAGATGCAGGACACGGCCATGAACCGTCAGGACGACGGCAAGCTTTAGGGAGCCGCAGATGAGCCAGAAACCTCCGCCCGTCCCGCCCGAAAACCGCAGTGCCAAGGGACCCGGTGAGGAAAAGCGACCGCCCGTCGATACGCACAAGCCCGAGGCCGAGCGGGACGAGCAGCGCGGACGTCACGCCAACATTCGCCAGAACACCCACAATCAGGGCTACCAGCAGGATCGCTGACCATGTCGACGTCGACCAAGCACCCCAACACGATCCGCCACGGCGGCCCCGGCGCTTCGCACGAGAATGCCAGGCAGCCCGCGCCGGTCAAGAAACCTCCTTCAGATGAAGACGGCGGCCGAAGCAAGATTTCCGGGGGAGGCGGCGAGCGCGATTATCATCACACGCACGAGGAAAAGCTGAAGGGCGGGAAGGTCGCGAAGGGCGACTGATTACTGATACAACGCCGCAAAATAAAAAGAGCCGGGATGATCCCGGCTCTTTTGGCGAAACGTCACATTCAAACGTTCAATTATCCAGGAAGCTCCGCAGCTTGCGGCTGCGGCTCGGGTGCTTGAGCTTGCGCAGGGCCTTCGCCTCGATCTGCCGAATGCGTTCGCGGGTCACGCTGAACTGCTGGCCGACTTCTTCGAGCGTGTGGTCGGTGTTCATCCCGATGCCGAAACGCATGCGCAGCACGCGCTCCTCGCGCGGCGTCAGCGAGGCGAGCACGCGCGTGGTCGTCTCGCGCAGGTTCGACTGGATCGCCGCGTCGATGGGCAGGATGGCGTTCTTGTCCTCGATGAAATCGCCCAGATGCGAATCTTCCTCGTCGCCGATGGGCGTTTCGAGCGAGATCGGCTCCTTGGCGATCTTCAACACCTTGCGCACCTTTTCGAGCGGCATGGCGAGCTTTTCGGCCAGTTCTTCGGGCGTCGGCTCGCGTCCGATCTCGTGCAGCATCTGGCGCGAGGTGCGGACGATCTTGTTGATCGTCTCGATCATGTGCACCGGAATGCGGATGGTGCGGGCCTGATCGGCGATTGAGCGCGTGATCGCCTGACGAATCCACCAGGTCGCGTAGGTCGAGAACTTGTAGCCGCGGCGATATTCGAACTTATCGACCGCCTTCATCAGGCCGATGTTGCCTTCCTGAATGAGATCGAGGAATTGCAGGCCGCGGTTGGTGTATTTCTTGGCGATGGAAATCACGAGGCGCAGGTTCGCCTCGACCATTTCCTTCTTGGCCTGGCGGGCTTCGCGCTCGCCCTTCTGGACCATGTGGACGATCTTGCGAAATTCCTGAATCTCAAGGCCCGTTTCGGTCGCAAGTCCGTGGATGCTGGCCCGCATGTCGCGGATGCCGTCCTTGTCCTTGGCGACGAAATTCTTCCAGCCGCGCGAGCCCAGCTTGGAGACGCGCAGGATCCACTTCGGATCGAGTTCCGAATTCTGGTAGTTCTTCAAAAAGTCGTCGCGCGCCACGCCGTGGGATTCAGCGGCGCGCATCAGCTTCAGTTCGAGGCCGATGAGACGCTTGTTGATGTCGTAGAGCTGCTCGACGAGCGCGTCGATGCGGTTCTGGTTCAGCGACAGGGATTTGACGTCGGCGACGATCTCTTTCTTGAGCGTCTTGTACTTGCGTTCCTGAGCCGGCGTCAGCGCTTCGTTGTTGAGCTTGTTCTCGACATTCTGGTCCTGCAGGCGACGCAGCTTCTTGTAGGTCGAGGCGATGCGGTCGAAGGTTTCGAGAACCTTCGGCTTGAGTTCTGCTTCCATCGCGGAGAGCGACACGGAATTTTCCATGTCGTCTTCATCGTCGAAGTTTTCTTCCGTCGGGGCGGATTCGCCATCGCCGTCGAGGCCCGCCGGCGGCGTGCGCGGAGCGGTGGGGGCGGCCTGACGGGCCGCCAGCGCTTCCTGTGCGCCCGGAGCCGTCATGTCGATCTTCGGCGTGTTCTTGCCGTCGGGACCGGCGTAAGTGGCTTCAAGATCGATGATGTCGCGCAGCAGAACCTTGCCGTCGTTCAACTCATCGCGCCAGATGATGATGGCCTGGAAGGTCAGCGGGCTTTCGCAGAGGCCTGCGATCATGGCCTCGCGGCCGGCCTCGATGCGCTTGGCGATGGCGATTTCGCCTTCGCGCGACAGAAGCTCCACGGAGCCCATCTCGCGCAGGTACATGCGCACCGGATCGTCGGTGCGGTCGGCGGGTTCGGACGAGCGCGTGGCGACGACGGCGGCGGGACGCGCGGCCTCGACGAGATCGCCGCCCTCGGCTTCCTCTTCGTCGGCAGCGGCGGGTTCCTCGGGCTTTTCTTCCGTGTCGGCGTCTTCGGATTCGACGACGTTGATGCCCATCTCGTTGAGCATCGAATAAATGTCCTCGATCTGGTCAGAGGACACTTCCTCGGACGGCAGGACGGCGTTCAGTTCGTCATGGGTGACAAAGCCGCGCTTCTTGGCGAGCTTGATCATCCGCTTGACGGCGGCGTCCGACAGGTCAAGCAACGGCCCGTCAGCAGTTTCGACTGCGGAGCCTTCGCCTTCCGTCTTCTCGTCGTCCTTTTTCGCCATCTGGTTCAACTCCGTATTGGCGGCGCTTCTCAGCGCGCGCCGTACTCTCGCGGTGCGGGAATGCCCGTCGCCGGCGATTCGCTTCTCCCGACCTTTGCCAGATGCGGCTTAAGCCGGTCTTAACCATGCTTTCCGGGGACCCGGGGTCCACGGGCGCGGCGCATTCTGCGCGGCGTCTACAATCCTTTCGCCAGTCTTCCGGACAGAAGACCGTAGTTCTCCAGCACCGCCTCCCGGCCATCGAGGGCGGTGAGTTCGGTAAATATTTCCCGCAAACGGTCGAGGTTTTCCTCGGAAGGGTCTGCGGCCAGAGATATTTCGGCGGATTTCAGCTCCTTATGTAACGCCCGCGCCCGTCGATGCAAGGCCAGAGCCTGCCGTAAAGCGGTCTCGGCGTCGGCTTCCGCAGCCTCGGGCTTGACGCACCAGTTGGTGGAGACGACCGCGATCGCCTCGATGCGTCGGCGCACGTCCGCCAGCCCCGCTTCGTCGACCGCACGGCGGATGTCCAGATGGTCGGTATGATCGTCGGCCGAAATCCCCACCAGCACGTCGCGAAGCGAAGCCACGTCCCGGCTGGTGAACTCGACGTCCGCCATTTCCTCGACGTGCCGGGCCAGCAGGGCCGGGTGGTTCATCAGGGTCAGGACGATCTGGGCTTCGCGGGCCGGAATCCCGCCGGATCTGGCGAAAACGGCAGTCTTGGCGAGGCTGGCGCTGATCGTCGGAGCCGAAAACCGGTAGCCCTGAGGCGGGGGCGGAGCGCCCGGACGGCCCGGACGCCAGGGGGTGCGCTGCTGGAAGGGGCGGCGCTGACCGGCCTGCGGCTGGTTCGGGGCCTTGCCCTGAAGGATGTTCAGCCGGGCGCGGATGTCGTCGCGATAGTAACCCCGGAGCGTCTCGTCCCGGATTTCGGCGATGAAGCCCTGCAGGCGGCGGTGGAGAGCCGCGCGGCGCTCGGGCGTGTCGAGCGGAGCGGCCTCCACCTCGCGGGTCCACAGGACCTCGACCAGCGGACGGGCGGCGTTCAGCACTTCGGCGACGGCGTCATGCCCGCCCGACCGGGCAAGATCGTCCGGGTCCTGCCCGTCGGGGAGGAAAGCGAACCGCAGGCTGCGTCCGGGACCGAGCAGCGGCAGGGCGGTGTCGATCGCCCGGTAGGCGGCCTTGCGGCCTGCCCGGTCGCCGTCGAAGCACAGGACCGGCTCCTCGCCCATCCGCCAGAGGAGTTCGCACTGGTCGGGCGTCAGGGCCGTGCCGCAGGCCGCGACCACATGCGGGAAGCCAGCCGCCGTCATCGAGATGACGTCCACATAGCCCTCGACGGCGATGACCGTCCCCTTGTCGTGGGCGGCCTTGCGGGCGTTGTGGTGATTGTAGAGCACCGACCCCTTGTGAAAGAGCGGCGTCTCGGGCGAGTTCAGGTATTTGGCCTGAACGTCCTTTTCGAGCGCACGTCCCCCGAAGGCGATGACGCGGCCGTTGCGGTCGCAGATGGGAAAGATCACCCGGTCGCGAAACTTGTCGTACGGGACGGCGATTTCCTCGCCGTGGTTGAGCAGTCCGGCCTCGCACATGACTTCGACGGTCGCGCCCTTCAGCGCCAGATATTCGCGCAACGCGAACCGTTCGGCGGGCGCATAGCCCATGCGGAACTGGCGCTGGATGGCCGGGCCGAGGCCGCGATCGACCAGATACCCGCGGGCCTTCGCGCCGAGGCGTCCCTGCAACTGCTCCTCGAAAAAGGCGGCCGCGATTTCGAGCACTTCGGTGAGGCCCGCGCGCTTCTTTTCCCGCTCGACCAGTTCGGGCGTCGATTTCGGCAATTCCAGCCCGGCCTCGCCGGCCAGCCGCTCGACGGCCTCCGGGAAGGACAGACCTTCGGTCTCCATGACGAAATCGAAAATGTTGCCGTTCTTGCCCGCCGAGAAGTCAAACCACGCCATCTTCTGGTCATTGACGAAGAACGAGGGCGATTTTTCCGCCGTGAAGGGCGACAGGCCGTTCCACTCGCGCCCCGCCTTCTTCAGCTTGACGCGCCGCCCGACGACTTCCGAAACCGGGAGCCGCGCCTTGATCTCATCGAGAAAGGACGGGGAGAATCGCATGGGGACCTGTGGGGTGACGCCCTATTATACCGCATGGGCGGAAAGCAGCGAGTCAGCGCTCATATGGGGAGAGTTTTCCGCGCTATCCACAGGGGGCCGTGGTAGCATCACGCACCGGACATTTCGCCGGACGGAGTCGCGCCGTGGCTCAGATGCCCCCGAAATCCACCCTGATGGTGGGCGGTTCCGTGCTGATGCTGGCCGGGCTCCATCGATTGTGGCAGCGCCGGAAAAAAGTTGCTGCGGACCCGTCGAAGCCCGAACCCGCCACCATGGAGCAGCAGGGGCAGGCCTGGATCGGCGCATTTCTGGTGATCGCCGGGATCGCCACGCTGGTCGCAGGACTTCGCTGGTAGCTATCTGGGCGTTCCGACGAACAGCATCCGGTTCTGGTTGTGGCCGATGTTGTGGCGGTCGCGGCGGGCTTCGAAACCGTTGGCGGCCATCAGGGTGATGACGTCCTGCGGGGCGTAGCGGGTGAGGCCGATGGACGAGCGCAGCTTGCGGTAGTCCGAGAAGAAGGTCGCCACCAGCCCCCATCCGGCGGCCAGCAGAAATCCGCCCTTCCAGGCAAAGCCCAGCAACGCCTTGGTGTCGGCGATGGCGTCTGATTCCTTCGGGATCACGTCGCCGACGATCAGCTTGCCGGTGGGCTTGAGCTTGCGATGGCAGAGCCGCAACGCGGTTTCGAATTCGCCATGCGACAGATACTGGATCACCGAATTGATGACGATCATGTCGAGCGAATGTTCGGCGAGGATGTCGAGTTGCTCGTCGCCGAGAACGTGAATGTTGGCGGCCTGTCCGTATGCGGTGCGCAGTTTGTCACGGACGCTCGGGGCTGTGTCGTAGAGATAGAGTTGGCCGCAGCGCGCCGCGACGGCTTCGGCGGAACCCGCTTCGCCGCAGCCGTAATCCAGCACCTGCGCATCGCGCGACGGGATAAGGGCGACGATGTCCTTGCCGATGAGATCGAAGTGCAGCGCGCGGTGACGCGCGTTCACGTAGATGGAATGCGACCCGTTCCAGAATTCGCGCCAGGACATTATGCGGCCCTTATGGTTCGTGTCGGCGTGCTGCTCTCTGGACCGCCCTCGTCCTTCGAGACGCTTGCTTCGCAAGCTCCTCAGGATGAGGGCTCGGGGCTGGCCCATACAAAGCCCTCATGCCGAGGAGGCCCGTAGGGCCGTCTCGAAGCACGAGGGCGTTCGCCTCACGCCGACTTGTTCTTCTCCATCATGTCCACAAACCGCCTGAACAGATAATGACTGTCCTGCGGGCCGGGCGAGGCTTCCGGATGGTGCTGCACCGAGAAGGCCGGGCGGTCGGTCAGCGCGATGCCGCAATTGGAGCCGTCGAACAGGGAGCGGTGAGTCTCCTTCGCGTTGGCGGGCAGCGAGTCCACGTCCACCGCAAAACCGTGGTTCATGGAGACGATCTCGACCTTGTTGGTCGTGTAGTCCATCACCGGATGGTTCGCGCCGTGGTGGCCCTGATGCATCTTGCGGGTCTTGGCGCCGACCGCCAGGCCCATCATCTGATGGCCGAGGCAGATGCCGAAGGTCGGCACCTTCCTGTCCAGAAGCGACTGGATGACCGGCACTGCATATTTGCCCGTTTCGGCCGGATCGCCCGGTCCGTTGGACAGGAACACGCCGTCCGGCTTCAGGGCCATGATCTCTTCGGCGCTGGCGGTGGCCGGAACGACCGTCACATCGCAGCCCGCCGCCGCCATGAGGCGCAGGATGTTGCGCTTCACGCCATAGTCGATGGCGACGACCTTGTATTTAGGGGCGTCCTGACGGCCGTAGCCCTCGCCGAGCACCCAGGTGGTTTCGTCCCAGTCATAGCGCTGTGCGGTGGTGACGGAAGGCACGAGGTCCATGCCATCGATGCCCGGCCATGCGGCGGCCTCGCGCTTCAGGGCGTCGAGGTCGAACTTGCCGTCGGGCGCATGGGCAATGACGGCGTTTGGCATGCCGTTCTGGCGGATCAGGGCAGTCAGGGCGCGCGTGTCGATGCCGCTGAGGCCGACGATGTTGCGGGCCTTCAGCCAGGCGTCGAGGTGCTTCTTCGCACGGAAATTGGCCGGCTGGGTGATGGAGGCGTGCATCACCGCGCCGCGGACGCCCGAAGCTGCCGCCATGTTGACGGTCTCGATGTCCTCGTCGTTCGTGCCCACGTTGCCGATATGCGGGAACGTGAAGGTGATGATCTGGCCCGCATAGGACGGGTCGGTCAGGATTTCCTGATAGCCCGTCATGGCGGTGTTGAAGCAGACCTCGCCGACGGCGTGGCCAGTGGCGCCGAGGCCGAAGCCTTCGATCACTGTGCCGTCGGCCAGCACGAGAACGGCCGTATGGATGGGGCGGGTCCAGCCGGAGCCAGACTCGGCTTTGTCTTGAATGCCGGTCATGGGCGCTCTACACGGTAGGGGAATGTCATTGGGGGGTGCTTTGGAGCACCCTGCCGACCCCGTCAAGCCTCGTGCGAAGGAAATGCCCATGCGTGACCGCTTCAATGTTCTGCTCAAGGAAGCCATGAAGGCGGGCCAGAAGAGCCGTGTCTCGGCCATCCGGATGATTACGGCGGCGCTGAAGGACAAGGACATCGAGGCGCGCGGGCAGGGCAAGACCGTGTCGGACGACGATATTCTGGCGCTTCTCCAGAAAATGGTGAAGAGCCGTCAGGAATCGGCCGAAATCTACGAAAAGGCGGGCCGCACGGATCTTTCGGCCACCGAACGCGAGGAAATCGCGATCATTTCCGAATTCCTCCCCAAGCAGATGAGCGACGACGAGGTAAAGGCCGCCATCGCGACCGCCATGGCCGAGACCGGCGCGGCGGGCATGAAGGACATGGGCAAGGTCGTCGCCGCCCTCAAGGCGAAATATACCGGACAGATGGACTTCGCGAAGGCGAGCGCCCTCGTGAAGGGCGCGTTGAGCGCCTGATGTCCGTCGCGGCGGCCATAGCGGGACTGGCGGGCGGGCTGTTGATCGGCGCGGCGGCGGTGCTGCTGATGTGGTCGCTCGGCCGCATTGCGGGCATTTGCGGGATATTGGGCAGCGCGCTGACCCTGAAATTCGACCGCGACTGGCGCTGGCGCGCCTTGTTCCTCGCCGGACTCGTGGCGGGCGGCTGGCTTGCCGCCGCCGGTGGTTTGAACGACTGGCGGGCCCTGACCTATCCGGCCGGGATCGTCGGGACGGCGATCGCCGGGCTACTGGTCGGGGTCGGCACGACCATCGGGTCCGGCTGCACGAGCGGGCACGGCGTCTGCGGTCTGTCGCGGCTATCGGGGCGCTCGCTGATGGCGACGCTCGCCTTCATGGCGAGCGCGCTCGTGACCGTCTTCATTGTCCGGCATTTGCTGTGATGGTTGAAATCGCCGCGCTCCTCGTCGGTCTGCTGTTCGGGGTCGGGCTCACGGTCTCCGACATGGTGAACCCCGAGCGTGTGATTGGCTTCTTCGACCTCGCCGGAAGCTGGGACCCGACGCTCGCCTTCGTGATGGGCGGGGCGCTGACGGCGACCTTCATCGGCTACCGGCTTGTGCTGAAGCGTCCCGCCCCCCTTCTCGACACGCAGTTCCACCTCCCCACCGCAAAAGTCATCGACGCGCGGCTCATCGGCGGCGCTGTGCTGTTCGGCATCGGCTGGGGCGTCGGGGGCATCTGTCCGGGGCCGGGCGTCACGTCGCTGGCGTCGGGGCGCATCGAGCCGCTGGTGTTTGTGATAGCGCTAGCGGCGGGGACTTTGGGGGCGAAGATTTGGCTGGGGCGAAAGAGCTGAGGCCCCTCGCTCAATCCGTCCCCGATAAACGGGTTCAATTCCACGAGCGCCCGCACATGCGCCGAATTATCATCGCATGCCTGATCATTGTGCTACTTGGCTTGGTGGCATTCAGTGTACGCACTTGGCGTTCGCTCGAATTGCTCGAATCCGCCCGCCAGACGGGCGTGCCTTCGACGAGTCATGTGCGACCATTCATGACGCTCGAAATAGTTGGGCGTATGTACTCTGTTTCGCCGGCACAGATTGTGGCGGGCATGAATCTCCCCGCCGAGACACCGCCCGCGACGCTGCTGTCGACGCTAATGGGCAGCGAGCCCAGTATCGCGTTTCTGAAAAGATTGCAGACCGTGCTCGCCGCCATCGCTCCGGCAGTCGAGAGGCCGCCTGTCGAAACCGGGTGGTTTGGGCAGCTTGCGGCAAGCCTCCTCGACGCGATCATCGGCTTTGGGACGGCGGGAATTGCGATGGCGCAGTTTCTCGCGGCGCTCGGCCTGCCGCTGCCTAGCGGGCTTTCGGCGACCGTGACGGGCGCGCTCGCTGCTCAGGGGCGGATCGACATGGTATCAGCCATTCTGGCGACACTGCCGACATCCTTTGCTGGCGACGTCATTGGATTCTGGCTGGGTCGCGGCGTCGGCATTTCACTGCTGGATCGCTATGGAAAATATGTTGGCCTGTCCGAAAATCGACGCGCGCTCGCGTTGGGCCTGTTCGAGCGCTGGGGCGGGCTGACGATCCTTCTAAGCCGCACCTATGTGTCGAGCATGAGTTCGGTGGTGAATGTACTGGCGGGCGCGGGCAATTATCCGGCTGTGCGCTTTCTGGCGATTGCGGCGCTTGGACGGACCCTATGGGCATGCGCTTATCTGGGAATCGGCTATGCGGTTGGGAATGACTCGGAAGCAGCTTCCGATTTCCTGTTCAACCTGACGAGGCTCCTCATGACGGTGCTGGCGGCGGTCGTCTGCTTTGCGGCCCTGAAGCCTGCTGCAAGGCAATCGTCCATCTAGACCAGCGCAATCGCCGCGATGTGGCGTCCGTAATCGGGTTCCCTGCGATGCACGGAGCGACGATAGCTGAAGACGTTGTTGACCTCGTCATACGTGTCGACACCCAGATCCTCGAACGCCCCCACGCCTGCCGCGCGCAGGCGCATGCCGATGAAGCCCGGCAGGTCGAACATCGAATGTCCCTCGCGCGTCGACGGCGTGAAGAAACCCGCATGGCCGCCATCGGCTTCGATGAAGCGTGCGACGAATTCGGGTCCGACTTCATAGGATGCTTTTGAAATGGTCGGGCCCAGAACGGCGTGGATCGCGGGGCGCGAGGCGCCGAGTTCTTCCATCTTTTGCAGCGTGGTTTCGAGCACGCCGGTCAGTGCGCCTTTCCAGCCCGCATGGGCTGCGCCAACGATTCCTGCGTCAGCGTCGGCGAACAGGATGATCCCGCAATCGGCGCCCGTGACGCCGAGCCCGATGCCGCGCGCGCGCGTCACAAGCGCGTCGCAACGCGGACGCTGGTCTATCGCAAACGGAAACGCAACTTCGAGCGCATCGGCGGAATGAATCTGGTAGGGCACCATAAAGCGCTCGGCGTCCACTCCGATTGCAAGCGCCATGCGGCGGCGATTTTCCGCCACGCAATCGGGATCGTCATTCGATCCGACGCCGCCGTTGAGCGATTCATAAACACCGGAGGATACGCCGCCCGCGCGGGTGAAGAACGCATGTCGCACGCGCGGGTGATCGAGCAGCGATGAGCGCAGGGCGGGCGTGGATTCGGGGCGGGCGTCCATCAGGCTTGCGCTCCATGCAGTGGCGGGAAGCCCGGCGAGCCTTCGAGTTGCGGATGCAGGATCGCCATGGCCTTGAACAATTCTCCCATTCCGGGCGCAGGCCTTTCACCAAGGCCCGGTTCGGGATCGGTCGAGGTGAGGCGCTGCAGCGCGGCGTCGATGTCCTGCGCCTGCTGCGGGCTCGCGTTCCGTTTCAGGCTGCCGGCGCGTTGGTCAATGCCGAGCGACTTCAGCAATTGCGCCTGAGTGATGGGTCCGGCCACGTGCGCGCCGGTGGCGCGCGCTGCGCGTTTCAACGCATCGAAATCTACATGGGTGGTAAGGTCGGCTTCGCCCGGCTCCGCGAGCGGATCGACGCGCCGGTGCCGGCTCATCGCCTGAAGCGTTTCGCCGAAACCCGAGCGGGTGTGGCCGTAGTCGATGAAAAGAGCCGCGCCGCCTTCGCGGCGGATGCGGCTCGCGATCTTGATGGTCGTCCGATAGGCGATGGCGCCGATTTCCAGCATGGCGCCGACCGGCGCAGGAGTTGCGAGTTGCGGTTCGGGCGCAGGGGAAATTCCGAACGTCAGCCGGTGCTCCGCATCGAGGCCCACCAGTCTCTCGCACCAGCCCTGTTCGGTGCGAACGAACTGCCGCACCGGCAGCGCATCGAAAAATTCGTTGGCCAGAAAAATCGCCGGGCCAGGCGGCAGCGTGTCAATGTCCGCATGCCATTCTGGCGACGCGCCCGCATCGGCCAGCGTGGCGCGCTGTCGCTCGATCAATACCGGGCTTGTCTCCACAAGATGGACCTGAAGCGTATCCAGAAACGGCGGGCAGACGCGCGCGGCCCGCAATGCATCCGCCATCAGGGTTCCGCGTCCGGGGCCGAGTTCGACGAGATGCACGCACGGCGGGGAGCCCATCTGCATCCATGTTTCGGCGGCCCACAGGCCGAGCAGTTCGCCGAACATCTGGCTGATCTCGGGCGATGTGGTGAAGTCGCCCGCTGCGCCGAGCGGATCGCGGGTCGCATAATAGCCGAGCGTCGGATGCGAGAGCGCCAGCATCATGAATTGCTCGACCGGCATCGGGCCGTCGCTGGCGATCATTTCGCGCAGGCGCTCGCCGAGCGCACTCACGCGAGGGCCTCGCCGGTCTTGCGCTTCGAGACCGCCAGAAAGACAAGCCCGATGACGATCAGGGGCAGCGACAGCAGCATGCCCATCGTGGTGCCGCCGAACAGGAAACCCAGTTGCGGGTCTGGTTCTCGGAAAAATTCGCAGATGATGCGTGCGATTCCATAGCCGATGCAGAAAAGCCCGGTGACGAGGCCCGGCCTTTTCAGCGCGCCGCCCCGCAGGGCGAACCAGAGCAGGACCAGCAACAGGAGGCCTTCGAGCCCCGCTTCGTAGAGCTGGCTCGGATGGCGCGGCTGCGGGCCGGCGTCCGGGAACACCATGGCCCATGCGACATCGCTCGGGCGGCCCCAGAGTTCTGGCTTGATGAAGTTGGCGATGCGGCCGAGGAAGAGCCCGATCGGGGCGACTGCCGAGCAGATGTCGCCGACGGACAGCACCGGGACTCCCGCACGTCTGGCGAAAGCCCAGATTCCCAGGGCCGCGCCCGCGAGACCGCCGTGGAACGACATGCCGCCGTTCCAGACCTTCACGATGTCTTCGGGGTGAACGAGGTAGTAGCCCGGATTGTAGAACAGCACATAGCCGAGCCGTCCGCCGAACACGACGCCGATCGCCACGTAGACGATCAGGTCATCGAGGCTGGCCCTGGTCGGACGCGGCAGGCCGCCCCAGAACGCCTCCCGCGCGACGATCCAGCCCGCATAGGCCCAGCCCAGCACGAGGCCAACGATATAGGCCAGCGCATACCAGCGGATCGGCACGGGGCCGATGTTGATCAGGACCGGGTCGATGACCGGATAGGCAATGACCGGCATCATCATCGATTCACGTCTCCGGGCGGCTGATGCGGTGATGCGACGCTCGCCTGCGGGCGTCAAGCGGCCCCCGCCATCTTGCGCAGAAGCCCGAATGGCTCCATGTGAGGCGCATCAACCCGCGAGGCCGGCATGCCGCAGACCAAGAGCCCCATTCTCGACGAATTGTCGCGTCTCATGACGGACGCGGCCGGTCTGGCGCAGGGCGTCAAGCGCGAGGCGGAGACGCTCGCCAAGACCCAGCTCGAACGTGTGCTGTCCACCATGGATGTGGTGACTCGCGAGGAATTCGAGGCCGTCCGCGACATCGCGATTCTCGCCCGCGAGGAAAATGACCGCCTCGAGGCCCGTCTGGCGGCTCTGGAAGCGAAGCTTTCCGGCCAAGGCTAAGCGCCTGCCGGGTTATCCCCATCTGATGCGGCCCAATGGCGCTGCTACGTTGTGGACACATGCGTCCGCTGCATGGACGCAACGCCACGAATCAACGAGCTTGCATGCCGTCTAGGGTGCGCCTGCGGATCGGCGTATAGTGATCTAGCAAGTTGATTCGTCGGGACTCTCCGGCGCTTCTCCGGTCTGAAGGTCACTCTGCGTCGCGTTGGTTGCGCTTGTTGTGCGTGCTGTTCCACCGCGTTCCGCCTTTATGCTTGCCCAGGCCCAGGAATGTCCCTCACCCAGGTCGATACCGATCGGTCCGAACATCCCGTCGATGTTGTGGAGCATATGGCTTCGCTCAATCGCTGGGCCTTCGAGCGCGCCGACGATGACGAAATTTCCATGTCGGTGACGGGCGGCTGGACGGATTATCATATCTCCTTCACATGGCTGCCGGATGTGGAAGCGCTGCACCTTGGCTGCGCGTTCGACCTCAAGGTGCCCGAACGACGCCGCAACGAGGTGCTGAACCTTGTCTCGATGGCCAACGAGCAATTGTGGATCGGCCATTTCGGCCTGTGGGACGCCGAGAACGTCATCATCTTCCGCCATTCGCTGCTGCTGACCGGCGGGGCCGAGCCGAACCGCCAGCAATGCGAGTCGCTGCTCAACATGGCTGTGACGTCCTGCGAGCGCTTCTACCAGGCGTTCCAGTTCGTGCTCTGGGCGGGCAAGAGCGCGCGCGAGGCGCTCGACGCCGCCATGTTCGAGACCAGCGGACAGGCCTGACCATGGCGAACATGCCTTCCTCGATCGTGCTCGTGGGCGCGGGCAAGATGGGCGGCGCCATGCTGCAGGGCTGGCTGTCGCTGGGGCTGAACGGCGCGTCCGCCACCGTGATCGATCCCTATCCGTCGGCGGAACTCAATGCGCTCGCGGCCCGGCACGGGGTGCGGATCAACCCGCCCGAGGGTTCGGTCTCCGCGCCAGAAGTCGTGCTGCTGGCCATCAAGCCGCAGACGCTCGACGCCGCCGCGCCCGACATCGGCAAACTTGTCGGGCCGGATACGCTGGTCGTGTCGATCATGGCGGGCAAGACAATCGCCAACATCGCCTCGCGCATTCCATCGGCCAGGGCCGTGGTGCGCGCCATGCCGAACACGCCGGCTGCGGTCGGCCGCGGCATCACCGGCGCAGCCGCCAGTGCGGCGGTGACGCCCGCCCAGCGCGAGACTGCCGCGGCGCTGCTTTCGGCCATTGGGCGTTTCGAGTGGGTGCCGACCGAGGACCTGATCGACGCCGTCACGGCGGTCTCCGGCTCCGGCCCGGCCTATGTGTTCCTGCTCGCCGAATGCATGGCGAAAGCGGGCGTGGCGGCCGGCCTGCCGCCGGACCTTGCGGAGCGTCTGGCGCGCGCCACCGTGGAAGGCGCGGGCGAACTCATGTGGCGCGACGCCACGACCGGCCCTGCCCAATTGCGCAAGAACGTCACGTCGCCGGGCGGCACCACTGCGGCCGCCCTGGACGTCCTGATGGGACCGGACGGACTGGAGCCGCTGATGACGCGCGCCATCGCAGCGGCCAAACAGCGCGGGCGCGACCTTTCGGGCTGAGCGACATTCATTGGACTTATTCGGCGGGCGAACTACCTTTTGCCCAAAGGAGTTCCGTATGTCGTTCAGTCAGGAATCCGCCGCCCCCAAGGCTCCGCGCGACGCCATCATCGACGCCCTGATGGAGATCGCAGCCGAGCGCCGCTGGGAAGACATTTCGATCACCGACATTGCCGAGCGGGCGGGCGTCACCCTGTCGCAGTTCCGCGACGCCTTTCCGTCCAAGGGCGCGGTGCTGGGCGGCTTCTCGCGCCGCATCGACAAGATTGTGCTCGACGCGATGGACAATACCCTCGCCGCCGAACCCGCCAAGGAGCGGCTTGCGGACGTGCTGATGCGGCGGCTCGACGCCATGTCGCTTTATCGGGAAGGCCTGCGGGAAGTCGCCAAATGGGCGCGGCGCGATCCGCTGGCGGCCGCCTCCCTCAACCAGATGGCGCTCAATTCCATGCGCTTCATGCTGGAAGCCGCGCGCATCGACTCGGAAGGCCCGGTGGGAGCGCTGAAGCTGCAGGGACTCGTGCTGGCCTGGACGCGCATCCTCGACGTCTGGTTCGACGATCTCGACGAAGGGCAGGGCGCCACGATGGCCGAACTCGACCGCACGCTCACGCAAGGCGGACGGCTGGTCGGCTATGCGCAGGACGCCTTCCGGCTCACCGCGCCTTTGCGCTCGCTGGCGGGCGCGCTGTGCAATGCGCGCCGCGATTTCGGCGGCAGACGCCGCGAGCGCTGGAGCGACCGCAGCGAGACGGGCGAGGAAGAGCCGATTGCGTTGTGAGGGCGACCTGGCAAGGCCGGGCGCGCACTCACTCCGGCAGCCGGTAATCCCTGAACTCTTCCCGCAGCTTCAGCTTGTTGATCTTGCCGGTCGCGGTGTGCGGAATTTCCGAAATCACCTGCACGTCGTCCGGCATCCACCATTTGGCGATCTTGCCGTCCATGAAGGACAGGACATTGCGGCGGTCGATCGAGCGGCCTTCTTTCGCCACCACGATCAGCAAGGGGCGTTCGCTCCATTTTTCATGCGCGATGCCGATGACGGCGGCCTCCGCCACATCCGGATGGCCGACGGCGAGATTTTCGAGTTCGATGGACGAGATCCATTCGCCGCCGGACTTGATGACGTCCTTCGAGCGGTCGGTGATCTGCATGTAGCCTTCAGGGTCGATGGTGGCGACATCGCCGGTGTCGAAGAATCCTTGCGGGTCGAGGATGTTTTCGTCGCTGCCGAAATAGCCTTTGGTGACCGCGAAGCCGGAGACCTTCAGCCGCCCGAAGGTCTTGCCGTCCCACGGCAGTTCGCGGCCTTCGTCGTCGGTGATCTTCATGTCGACCCCGAACGGCGCGTAACCCTGTTTGGACTTGAGGTCGAGCAGCGCCTCGCCGGTGACGTGGCTGAGCGAGGATTTGACCGCGCAGAGCGACCCGATGGGGCTCATCTCGGTCATGCCCCATGCGTGGACGACCGTGAGGCCGTAATCGCGTTCGAAGGTTTCGATCATCGCGCGCGGCGCGGCGGATCCGCCGACCAGCATGAACTTCGTCGTCGAAAGCTTGCGGCCCTCTTTCTGCAAAAAGGCGAGCAGCATGGCCCAGACGGTCGGCACACCGGCCGCCATGGTGACGCCCTCCTGTTCCATCAGTTCGTAAAGCGAAGCGCCGTCGAGTTTCGGGCCCGGCATCACCATCTTGGCGCCCTGCATGGGACAGGAGAAAGCGAGCGACCACGAGTTTGCATGGAACAGCGGCACGACCGGCAGCACCACGGTCGAGGCGCTGATGCGCAGCGCATCCTGATGCACCAGCGACATCGAGTGCAGCACGTTGGAGCGGTGCGTGTAGAGCACGCCCTTCGGATTGCCGGTGGTGCCGGACGTGTAACAGAGGCCTGCTGCGGTCTTCTCGTCGAAGTCCGCCCATTCAAAGTCGCGGTCCTGCGCGGCGATCCAGTCCTCGTAGCAAATGGCGTTATTGAGTTTTGTGGCCGGCATATGGGCCCTGTCGGTCAGGATCACATAGCGTTCGACGCTGGGCAGCTTGTCCGCGATGGCTTCGAGCAGGGGCACGAAGGTGAGGTCCGTCAGCACCATGCGGTCCTGTGCGTGGTTGACGATCCAGACGATCTGGTCCGGAAACAGGCGCGGATTGACGGTGTGGTAGATCGCCCCGATCCCGGTGATGCCGTACCAGCTTTCCAGATGCCGCCAGGTGTTCCACGCCAGCGTGGCGATGCGGTCGCCGAGCCGAACGCCGTCTGCTTCCAGCGCCTGCGCGACCTTTTTCGATCGTTCGCGAATTTGTGAATAGTTGGTGCGGTGAATCGGCCCCTCGACCGACCGGCTGACGACTTCGCGCTGGCCGTGCTGCCTGGCGGCGTAATCGATGATCCGGTGAATGAGCAGCGGCCAGTCCTGCATCAGTCCGAGCATCGTTTCCTCCAAAGCCTGGCCTTGAATCATCTTGTCGGCTGCAAGAATGAAGCGGCGCGGCTGCGTGCGCAATGAGCCGTCCGGACAATCGCGCGCTTTGTCGCGCTTGCGGTGGGCAATAGCCCCGTCTAGTTTGCAGCGCAAAACTACGGGAGACAGAATGACCGAACCTGACCACGAATCCAATGCGATAAGGGTCTGGTTCCGACTCCTGCGCCTGCAGGCCCGCCTCCATGTGGCCGCCTCGGACAGGCTCAAGAAGCTTGGCGTTTCGGTCGCCCAATGCGACGTCCTGACAACCCTGACCGAGCGGGAAGGCGTCAGCCAGCAGGAACTGGCTCAACGGCTTTACGTCACCAAGGGCAATATTTCCGGATTGATCGACCGGCTGGCGGCGGCCGGCTATGTGGAGCGCCGCGCCATCGTGGGCGATCGCCGTTCCCATGCGATCTTTCTCACCGAGGAAGGCCGGCGGATCGCCCTGGAGGGGATTACCGTACAGCGCAGCTTCGTGCGCGATACGATCGGGCAAATGTCGGCCGAGAATATTGCGGCTTTCGAGCGTTTGCTGATCGAGGCGCGCGACCGGGTGCGCGAGCTTAGCGCGCCATAAGTCCGCCCCGTTTTAAGGCAACCTTAACCTGACCGGTCGAATTTGGGAGCAACGGACGGCCTTTTGCCGACCGTGGTTTCTCGAAAGTGTACCATGACCGAGTCCGCGTTGACCCCGCCTCCGGCGGTCGAGGAAGTTGAGGATGCCCGCGCTCTCCAGTTGCGTCTCTATCGGGAAATCGGGCTCTCCGCCGTCGCAGCGGCTCTCGATGTCAGCCTCGACGCGGTCGCCGAACCTGCCCGGCTTCGCCAGCCGGTCCAGTCCAGCGAGACGGCCGGGATTCATCGCGTCGCGGCCTGATCGGGCCGAATTCAGCCAGAACGGCTTTTTCTCATGGGGTTGATCAGCCGCCGGCTTTTTCTGCAGGGTGCGGGCGGGTTTACGCTCGCGACCGGCGGCCTTGGCGGATACGCCTTCGGGGTCGAACCCGGGCTTCTGCTTGAACGGACGTCCTACCGGATCACGCCGCCGAATTGGCCTGCCGGTCTGGAACTCAAGATCGCCATCATTGCGGATCTGCACGCCTGCGAGCCCTGGATGTCGGCGGCGCGCATCCGGTCGATCTGCGAAACGGTCAATGAGGGCAAGCCGGACCTGATCGTCCTGCTGGGCGACGACAATGGCGGGCACAATATGGTGACCGCCCCGGTCCTGCCCGACCAATGGGGCGAATCTCTCGAAATCCTGAAGGCGCCGCTCGGCGTCTATGCGGTTCTGGGCAACCACGACTGGTGGCACGGCGCGCTGCCGAACATGCCTCGGGATGAGGCCGAGAGCATCCGCAAGGCCTTCCGGGGCGCGAAAATCCGGCTTCTCGAAAACCACGCCGTGCGGCTGACGCACAGGGGCCAGCCGTTCTGGCTATTGGGTCTGGGCGACCAGATGGCGACGCGCATCGGTCGCGGTCGCTATCGGGGCCATGACGATCTGCCCGGAACGCTCAAACTCGTGATGGACGATGCGCCGGCGATCCTGCTCGCCCACGAGCCGTTCATCTTCAAGGATGTGCCGGAGCGGATCGCCATCACCCTGTGCGGCCATACGCATGGCGGGCAGGTGAATTTCCCGATCATCGGCGCGCCCTTTGCGGCGCGGCGGTTCGGCAAGGACCACGTCTATGGTCATATCGTGGAAGGGGGCCGCCACATGCTGATCTCGGCGGGGCTCGGCACGTCCATCGTGCCGGTGCGGTTCATGCGTCCGCCCGAGATTGTGGACCTGACGCTGGGAAGCCCGGCGCTCGTTCAGAACGCCGGGGCCCGGTCCGCCATCTGATTACTTCACGATGACCCTGGTCTTCAGCGAGACCCGGTTGTAGAGGTCGATCACGTCGATGTTGCGCATGCGGATGCAGCCCGACGATACACTCTGGCCGATCTTTTCCGGCTCGTTGGTGCCGTGGATGCGGTACAGCGTGTCCTTGCCGCCGTCATAGAGATAGAGCGCGCGGGCCCCGAGAGGATTGTCCGGGCCGCCCTTGAGACCGCCCGCCGCAGCCGTCGGCTTGAGGTGGGGCCAGCGCTCCAGCATGTCGGAGGGGGGCATCCAGTGCGGCCATTCGGCCTTGCGGCCCACGGTGGCGGTTCCGGTCCACCCATAGGCTTCCGCCCCGGTGGCGACGCCGTAGCGAATCGCCTTCTTTCCGGGCAGGACGAAATAGAGGTGATTTTGCTTCGTATCGACCACGACGGTTCCGGGCGCTTCGCCGGTCGGATCATCGACCTCGTAGCGGTGGAAGTTCATGTCGATCTCGAAGTTCGGCACCATCGCCATGAATTCGGCGTCGCGCTTGGAGACTTCCGGCTCCGGGATAGACCTGTAATTGCAGCCGGCCAGACCGACAGCTAACGCTGCGGCGATCAGCAATCCCTTGAAATTCATCACGTCAGCCCTGATTCTATTTTTGCTAACCAAACTTATTAGGAATTTCCTTACCATAATCTTAGCGACCGGCATGGTTGCCGCAGCGTAAAGCCAAGCCTGTGGCGCGCATGTTACACTTCGACCAATTCGGGGGTTTCCGCGCCTGTCCGGTCGGGGCAGGACGTTCGATCTATCCAAGACGGCGACCAGACATTCGGCGGGGCACGTGACCACACTGTTTCTGACCCATCCCTCGTCCCTGAAGCACGACATGGGGCCGGACCACCCCGAGCGCCCCGACCGCATCCGGGCCATCGAGCGCATTCTCGAACACGAGCGCTTCCAGACGCTCATCCGGGACCGCGCCCCGCGGGGCGATATCTCGACTATCACCCGCGTCCACCCCGAAGCCTATGTGCGCAGCCTTGAAGAGGCGGCGCCGACCGAGGGCCATGTGTCGCTGGACGGCGATACATCGATGAATCCGGGAACCTGGGACGCCGCCCTGCATGCGATCGGGGCAGCCTGCCAGGCGGTCGACGAGGTGATGGTGCGCCGGGTCACGAATGCTTTCGTGGCCATGCGGCCGCCGGGCCATCACGCTGAAACCGCGACCCCGATGGGCTTCTGCTTCTTCAACAATGCTGCGGTGGCGGCGCGGCACGCGCAGAAGGTTCACGGCGCGGAGCGCATCGCCATCATGGACTTCGATGTGCACCATGGAAACGGAACGCAGGAGATCTTCTGGAACGATCCGAGCGTCATGTACGCCTCGACGCACCAGATGCCGCTTTATCCCGGCACAGGTGCGAAGAACGAGACGGGAGATCACGACAACATCGTCAATGCGCCGCTGCGTGCGGGAGATGCAGGTCCGCAGTTCCGTGAGGCGATGGAGCAGGTCGTGTTGCCGCGCCTGCATGCCTTCCGGCCCGATCTGGTGATCGTATCGGCGGGCTTCGACGCGCACCGGCGCGATCCGCTGGCGAACATCAACCTGCTGGAAGAAGATTTCGGATGGGCGACCGCAAAGCTGATGGATGTCGCCGACAAACATGCGGGCGGCCGGGTCGTGTCGCTGCTCGAAGGGGGTTATGACCTCGAAGGGCTCGCGCGGTCAGTCGCCGCCCATGTGATGACGCTGATGACGGCGCATTGATCAGCGCGACGCCGAATCGCATTGCGCGCGAGGCGCTGGCTGCAGGATGAAGAGATTGTCGTCGCTGAGCGCGCCGCCGACCTCGACGCCGTCCGTTGCGCCCTCGCTGCGAAAGCCATTCTGGTCGCCTTCCAGCCGCAACCCCTTTCCGCTGGCGCGCAACGTGAAGACGCCGCCGTCGCTTTCAAGCGAACAGGCGATGCGATCGCCTCGCGCCGTGCAGATCGCCACATTGGCAAACCACTCCGTTGACTTCCGGGTCTGGAATCCGAAGCCGAGTTCGAATTGTTGCGGCGATGTGTTGGGCTTGCGATCCGCGTTGATGCGGTCGTAGTCGATGATGATCCTTCGCACCTGCTGGCGCTGGTTCTTTCCCAGATGAGCGGAATCGTAGCTGCGCGCGTAACAGGGCTTTGCGGAAAGCCCTGTAAAATGGCTCGTAAAAAGATCTGCCGAGAGGGCCGGGGCCGTCGAGGCTGCGGTCATCAAAATCGTCAGGCCCATGGCGCGCATCGCGGTCGTCTCCTCAAGGTCACATGACACCATAGCAGCGAACCCGGCTGCCGTGCGGCCTTGCTTTGCGATGATCTACCTCGAGCGAGCCTCCCCTGCAGCCTAACCCTTGATCATGAATCCGTCGAAATAAGCCGCGAGTTCCGCATAGGCGTCGAGCGGCAGGACATGGCCGACGTACTGGTCAGGACGCACGATCACCATGCAGCCCCGCTGGCGGTCGACGCCGCGCAGATCGAAGATGTCCGGTCCGGCCTTCAGGTCGGGGCAGAACATCTTTTCATAATCGTGCAGGGCGAACTTGCCTTTGGGCGGGAACAGCATCGGCGGCATGTCGGGCAGTTCGAGATCGCGATGAGATTGCTGCACGACGCCGCGCACGTCGATGACAGAATCAATGTCCTCGCCCGCAGGTGTGTAGCGGCGAACGGGAGAATCGTCGGAATTCTGCAGCCAGTCGCAGAGCTTCCACAGCCTTGAGGTCTTGTCCTTGGGGCTCGATGCATCCGCAAATACCATCAGCCGGAAACGGCCATCGGCCTCGACCGTATGGCCCAGATGCATGGGCTTCGCATCGCCGAGCCGGATCACCGGCGCGGAATGGAAGCGCATGCCGATGGTGAAGCCTGAGGCGAGATGTTGATGCGTGGCGGGGCCGGTGAGAAGGGCCGGCTTGTAGCGCGTTGCGACGCCCGCCGTGAAACGCCCGCTCTGCACGAAATATCTCTGCACCTCCGCCGGATCGACCCTGGGCGAACCGTCGGGATTCGTCTGCGTGGCGTTGTGCAGAAGCGTGGCCCATTCGCGGTCGAAATCGATCAGCGCGCGCGCGGTCATTTCGCGCTCCTGCGAATATGTGTGCAGCAGCTGCGGGGCGGCGCGCTTCTGCAACACGGCGGCGAGTTTCCAGCCGAGATTGAACGTGTCCTGCATGGAGGTGTTCATGCCCTGACCGGCTTTCGGGCTATGCGTATGACAGGCGTCGCCGGCGATGAACACCACCGGAATGTCGTCGCCGCTGTGGACGTCGTCAAACTTGTCGCAGAGCCGCTGGCCGATTTCATAAACCGACCACCACGCCACATCCTTGACGTCGAATGTGTAGGGCTTGAAGACTTTCTGGGCGGCCGCGATCACATCCTCGACGCCGAACTTGCGATTGGCGACACGCTCGCTCTTGTCGAGCTTGTCCATCTCCACATAGATGCGGGTGAGGTAGCCGCCCTCGCGCGGAATGACGATGATGCTGCCGCCGCCCGCCGACTGGATCAGGGCCTTCAGGCGAATGTCGGGAAAATCCGTGACAGGCAGAACGTCCATCACGCCCCAGGCCTGATTGAGCGCTTCGCCTTCAAGCTTGCGGCCGATGGCGCCGCGCACGCCGCTGCGCGCGCCATCGCAACCAACCACATAGCGCGCCCGGATGCTCTCGATCTTTCCTTCATTGCCTGCGTCAGTGCGCTCGAACCGCACCGTCACCGGATGCGACTGGCTACGGTCGATCGTGAGATCGACGAACTTGCGCGAATAATGCGGCTCAAGCCGGTTCGGAGAGTTGCGCATGACGTCGAGATAGAAGTCATGGACGCGCGCCTGATTGAGCAGCGTATGTGGCATTTCGGACAGGCCGTCCTCGACGTCCTGGATGCGGCCGCTGCGGGCGATCTTTTGCGGATCGGCGGCGGTCGGCTTCCAGAAGCTCGTCTCCATGCACCAGTAGGATTCGCGCAGCACACGCTCGCAGAAGCCGAAGGCCTGAAACATTTCCATCGAGCGGCACGAAATGCCGTCGGCCTGCCCGCGCAGGAGGCGGTCGGAGCGTTGCTCGACGATGCAGGTTCTGATGTCCGCAAAGCGCGAAAGCTGCGCGGCGAGAGTCAGGCCCGTTGGGCCGGTGCCGACGATCAGCACATCGACTTCTGCCGGAAGGACGCCCGGACCGCCTGGCTTGCCGAGACGCTCGACCGGATCGGAAACGTCAGGATCGCCGGGAATGAATCCATTGAGGTGAAACTGCATGGACGCCCTCCGCTGAAATCCGCGAGCGCCTTCGGCGCTTCGGGATGCCGAAATTTTTCCGCCGGACCGGGACAAGCCGCGACCGATGCGATATAATCGCTATACTGATAGTCAGTATGCTTGTCAATTGAGCGGTCCAGAGGACATGAAAGACATCTATGACATGCCGGGCCATCTGGCGCGGCGGTTCCAGCAGATCGCCGTGGCGGTCTTTCAGGCCGAGGTCGAGCAGGCCGGATATGACCTGACTTCGGTTCAATATGCGGCGCTGGCGACGGTGAGCCTGCACAAGGGCATAGACCAGGCGACGCTGGCTGGGCTCATCGCGCATGACCGGACGACCATCGGGGGCGTGGTGGACAGGCTCGAACAGAAGGGGCTGATCCTGCGCCGCACATCCAGCCGTGACCGTCGCGCGCGCGAACTCGACATTACGGATACGGGCCGCATGATGCTGGAGAAGATCGAGCCGTATGTGGAGCGCGCGCAGCAACTGATGTTGCGCGGACTCTCTCCCGGTGAAGCTGAACAGATGTTGCGGCTGTTGCGAAAGGCGATTGCGGCCAGCAACGATCTCAGCCGCGCGCCGCTGAAAGAGGCTGCCGCCAGCTAGCTTTTCGGAAACGGCCAGTTGACGCTCGCGCCCACCTGTCCGCGATGGCGCAGGAAGGCGTCCGCCAGAACCAGCGCCATCATGGCTTCGCCGACCGGCACGGCGCGGATGCCCACGCAGGGATCGTGGCGGCCCTTGGTGCGGATTTCGACGTCATTGCCGAAGCGATCCACCGAGCGCCGCGTGGTGAGAATCGACGACGTCGGTTTCACCGCAAAGCGCGCCACGACGGGCTGCCCGGTCGAAATGCCGCCGAGGATGCCGCCCGCGTGGTTCGACAGAAACAGCGGCTTGCCGTCGTTGCCGAGACGCATCTCGTCCGCATTTTCCTCGCCCGAGAGCGAAGCTGCGTTCATGCCTTCGCCGATCTCGACGGCCTTCACGGCGTTGAGCGACATGAAGGCCGAGGCGATTTCGGAATCCAGCTTGCCGTAAACCGGCGCGCCCCAACCGGGCGGGACGTTCTCGGCGACGATCTCGATCACCGCGCCGCAGGAGGAGCCCGACTTGCGGATACCGTCGAGATAGACTTCCCAGTCCTGCGCGGCCCTTGCGTCGGGGCAGAAGAACGGATTGCGGTCGATCTCGTCCCAGTTCCAGTTGTCGCGGTTGATCTTGTGCGGGCCGATCTGCACCAGCGCGCCCCGGATGGTCACCTGCGGAATGACCTTGCGGGCGACGCCGCCCGCCGCGACCCGCATGGCGGTTTCGCGCGCCGACGAGCGGCCGCCGCCGCGATAGTCGCGAATGCCGTATTTCACGTCGTAGGTGTAATCGGCGTGTCCGGGGCGGTACTGATCCTTGATCTCGCCGTAGTCCTTGGAGCGCTGGTCCACGTTGTCGATCAGCAGCCCGATAGGCGTGCCGGTCGTGACCTGCTTGCCGGTCCGCGGGTCCGGCATGACGCCGGACGCGATGCGCACCTGATCGGGTTCCTGCCGCTGGGTGGTGAAGCGCGACTGGCCGGGGCGGCGCTTGTCCAGATAGACCTGAAGGTCGGCGGCTTCGAGTTCGATCAGCGGCGGGCAGCCATCCACGACGGCCCCGATGCCGGGCCCGTGGCTCTCGCCGAAGGTGGTGACGCGGAACAGATGACCGAAGGTGTTGTGCGACATGAGGGCTATCCGGCGGAACGCAGCCGCGTTTTAGGGACGCCGGAGCAGGGGGTCAAACGGGCGACACATCGATTTCAGAGAAACGGATTTTGAAATCGAAATGGAAGAGACTATATTGGCTTTGTGTCGTCGGACGATTGGGTCGAACATGAGCAGCACCGCCGTCAGTCGCATTCTTGACCACCTCCGGGATGATGGGGGTCTCCAGGGCAAGGACATCGCCAATATCGTGGCTGTGTCGCCTGCCACGGTGTCCCGTTGGTTTGCCGGAAAGGCGACGCCGGACCTGCGGACCCAGACGGTGATCGCAGAGCTCCGCTACGTGGTGGACCGGCTGGGGGATTTCTACACGCCTGACGAAACGCGGCTATGGCTCCATACCCGTCATCCCATGCTGGAGGGCGAGCGCGCCATTGATCTCATCAATGCCGGGCAAACCGAGCGCGTGCTGGCGGTGATCGAGGCGCTGGACGCCGGAGCCTATACGTAGTGGCCGATTTCGGCCGCGCGCGCGACATCGAACTGCTCGATGCAATAGACGCATTTAGGCGCGAACAATTCACCGCCAAAGTGTGGCGCGTTGTGCGGGAGGGGCGTGATCCGGCGCAGGGAAATCCGTCGCGGAGCCGATGGTGCAACGGTACATTCGATGTGCTCTATACGGCGCTTGAGCGCGACGGCGCCATCGCGGAGGTGCATGCGTTCCTCGCCATGCAGCCGGTGTTTCCTTCAAAGCTTGCGTGGAAAGCCCACAGTCTTGCTGTCGAGATTGACGACACGCTGAAACTCGCCGACTTGCCGACGCTCGCCAGACTCGGCGTGGATACGTCTCACTATCAGGATCGCAATTATGCGCGGACGCAGGAAATAGCGGACGGGGCCTATTTTCTCGGCTTCGACGGGCTGGTTGCGCCGAGCGCGCGCTGGTCCTGTCTCAATCTGATGATTTTTTCCGAGCGCGTCGATCCCGATCGCATCGAACTGGCTGCGAGCAGCGAGACAGCAATAGACTGGAGCGACTGGCGCAAACGCAATCGTTGAAGACGGCCCTCAGGCCGCCTTCACGATCACCTTGTCGTCCACATGAACCTGCGGGACCGCAGGCGCGCCGACCCATTCGGTATGGCCCGGAATCTCTTCGCCCTTCATGACGACTGTCAACGGCCCGAGGCGCGCGAACGGACCGACGCGGGTATCGTACAGAACTGTCGATCCTGCTCCAACGGTCACGCCGTCCTCGACATGCACACGGCCGACCTTCATCACGCGGTCTTCGTACAGATGCGTCTGCAGGGCCGAGAGCGAGTTGAGCGAGACGTAATTGCCGACCTTCACGCAATCGAATTCGGTGATGTCGGTCATGTCCATGTAGCAGCCCTTGCCGAACCTGGCGCCGAACAGGCGCAGCACCCACGGCAGGAAGGGCGTGCCCTTCAGATGGTCGAGCAGGACCTTCGCCCCCATGCCCCAGTACATGACCGCGACAGCTTCCGTGCGCATCGCCCACCATGACCACATGGGCTTCACGACGGGTTCGTAGCGACCCATCGTGACCCATTTGACGATGATGCAGACAGCCACCAGCGCCACCGAAATCGCCACCGAACAGGCGATGAAGATCGCGATCAGTTCGAACCAGCGGCCTGCCAGAAGCGGCGGCGCGAGAAACTCGACCGCCCATGTGCCGAAGGTGATGAACAGCATCGTCGGCAGCGAAATGTGGATGGCCTCGAAGACCGCGCGGAGGAATTTCTTCCACGGCGGCGGCTCGTAGGTCCAGTTCGCGCCCGTGTCGAAGCGCTGGCGCACCGGCAGCTTGATCGGCGGAGAGCCGAACCATGTGTCGCCGGGCGACATGAGTTCGTTGGCGGGCGGCTTCGACTTGATGCCGATCAGCGCGCCGGCCGGAATCTCGGAGCCGGGCGGAACGACGCCGTCGTTGCCGACGAAGACGCGCGGTCCGGTCTTGACGCGCTTGAGATACATCCAGCCGCGCCGCACGTCCTCGTCGCCGAGCACCACTTCGTCGGCGATGAAGCACTTCTCGCCGATCTCGACGAGATCGTAGCGGCCTGCGAGGTTCGTGGAGATTTCCGCGTCCTTGCCGATCTTGGCGCCCATGAGGCGATACCACGCGCGCATGTAGACGGTCGCGTAGAGCGAGGACAGGACTTCCAGCATGATCTCGGTGGAGAGCGCCACCGTCCACTTGCGGAAGTAGAACCACGAATGGACCGAATAGACGCCTTCGCTGACGCGCGGCAGCACCGTCCAGCGGAACACCGCAATCAGCGCGACGGTCACGATCACCATCGCGAAGGACGTCGGCCATGCCATGAGGGGGATCGACATCAGATAGACGAACCGGTCGATGTCGGCGATGCCGAGGAATTCGTCGACGCGGTCGAACACCCAGAAGGCCGGGAACAGCGGCAGGAGGCTGAACGGCGGAATGGCGAGCAGCAGCACCGTATAGAGGAACGTCATCACCGCCTGACGTTCGGGCGTCGTGGTCGAGGGCGGGTCAAGCTCGGCGACATTGACCATGCCGGTCTTGCGGCCGGGCGAGCCATCCCAGATTTCATGTTCGCCGATGCGCGTACCGGACTGAATGGAGCAGAGATCCTTCAGTTCGGCGCCGCGTCCCACGACGACGTTTTCCTCCAGCACGACAGAGGTGCCGATATAGGCGTCCGGGCCGATCTCGCAGTGGCCGATGATCAGTTCGTTGCCGATCACATGGGCGTTGGAGATCTTGAGACGGGACCCGAGGCTGGCGCCCTCCCCGATGGTCAGCAGATCCGCCGCGCCGATCTCGATATCACCGATGATCGCGTCGTCGCCGACCTTCGCGCCCAGAGCCATCAGGTAGAGGCGCATGATGGGCGAACCCTGGAACCACTTCATATGGGTCAGGGCCAGCAGGCGCTGCGACAGCCACCAGCGATAGTAATAGACGCCCCAGAGCGGATACCGCCCCGGCTTCGTGCGGCCCAGCACGATCCATTTCGCCGCAATGGCGATGAGAATCGTCAGGATGTTGATGACGACATAGACGCCCAGCAACGAGGCGATTTCCTGAAGCAGCGAGGCTTCCGCGTCGGTGAGCAGCATGTAGCTGACGAAGACGCCGAGCCATTGCGCGGTGATCAGCGCCAGTATGAACGGCAGGGCGGCGAATTGCGCCAGGCCGCACCAGAAACGGCGCATCAGCGGCGGCGGCTCAAATGACAGGTCGCGCGGCGGTCCGACATGCGCGACTTTCAAGTCGAGCAATTCGCCGATCGCCCGCAGCGAGCGCGCTGCGTACATGTCCTGCAACGTGATGCCCGCGAGGGAGGGCGTTTCACGCACCACCGACACGAAACGTGCGGCAAGCAGGGAGTGGCCGCCGAGGTCGGTGAAGAAGTCGGCGTCGAACGGAATCGTCTGCGGGGGCAGGACACGCTTCGCGGCGACCAGAAGGGCGGCTTCTGTCCTGGTGCGCGGCTCTTCCTGCTCCTCGGTCGAGGCGGGCAGGGCGGCCAGCGTGGTCTTCTTCAGTTCGTTGCGGTTGACCTTGCCGGAGGACAGGCGCGGCAATTCGGCCACTGGTTCGAAACGCGCCGGGACCATGTAGGCGGGCAATTGCTCGCGCAGTTCGGCGCGCAGATGTTTGGGCTCGATCTCGGCGTCCTTGTCGGCGACGAGAAACGCGACCAGCTGATCCATGCCGTCGTCGTTGCGCAGCACGACAGCCGCCTGCGAGACGCCCGGAATGTCGGCGAGTTTAGCCTCGATCTCGCCGAGCTCGACCCGGAAGCCGCGAATCTTCACCTGATCGTCGATGCGGCCGCGAAACAGGATCGCGCCGGTCGGATCGAGCACCACGGCGTCGCCGGAGCGATAGAGGATCGGGTCGACGCCGCCGTCCGCAAAGGGATTGCGGACGAATTTTTCCGCCGTCAGTTCGGGCCGGCCCAGATAGCCTTTGGCGACGCCCGGACCGCCAATGAGCAGCTCGCCCTCGACGCCTGTGTTCAGCAGGTTCAAGTTTTCGTCGGCGACATAACACGTATAGTTCGGGATCGGCCCGCCGATGGTGATCGGCTCGTTGATCTTCACCTCGGATACGGTGGCGACGACGGTCGCCTCAGTGGGTCCGTAGCTGTTGAAGATCTTGCGACCGGCGCGGCACCAGCGTTGCGCGATGATCGGCGGACAGGCCTCGCCGCCCAGAATGATGACGCGCAGCGAAGGAATATCGCGCGGCAGCATGGCGAGCAGCGTCGGCACCGTATCCAGCACCGTGATGCCGGCCGCTTCCATGATGTCGGGCAGCCGGTCCGCCTCGCCCATGACTTGCGGCGTCGCGACAAAGAGCGTCGCACCCGCCAGATAGGGCACCCAGATTTCTTCCATCGACAGGTCGAACGCGACGGATGCGCCCTGAAACACCACGTCCTTGCTGGTGAGTTCGTAGACCTCGTTGGCGGCGCGCAGGTAATGACAAATGTTGCGACCGGTGATGACGATGCCCTTCGGGGTTCCGGTCGAACCCGAGGTGTAGATCATGTAGGCCGGATGATCGGGCGTCGCGCCGGCTGCGCGGGCGTCCACCTCGACATGATCGTCGTGATCGACGAGGTCGTCTTCCTTGAGGATGTCGCACGGCACGCGGCCCGCAGCCTTGTTGCCGAAGCCATCGTCGGTGAGGAGCGCGCGCGCGCCGCAATCTTCCAGACAGACCGCGATGCGCTCGATCGGCGCGTCGGCGTCGAAGGGCAGCCAGGCAGCGCCGGTCTTGGCGATGGCGATCTGGCCGACGAGGAGATCGATTCCGCGCGGCATCCACAGCCCGACCACCAGTCCGGGGCCGATTCCGTGCCGCACCAGTCCGCGTGCGATGGCGGTCGAAAGCGCGTCCACTTCCGCATAGGTCAGGCGACGTTCGCCCGAGATCATGCAGGGAGCGTCGGGCCGCGCAGCCGCCGAAAGCGCAAATATATCGCAGAGGAGTTCGTCGCGGATCAGGTCCGGTCGCGAGGTGCCGCGCAGCACCGCAGGACTCTGTTCGGGAACGGGATTCGTCTCGACCGGCTCGGGGGCTGGACGCTCCGACAATGCATCGTCGATCTGGCTCATGTCCGCAGGCGTCCGGTCCTCTGGCGATGGACAGCGTCACATCTGCGCGGCCCTATCGGTATGCTCAAGTTTCATCAGCGCGAATGTTCAGGAAAGCAAGTCCGAACGTAGTGTCCCTGGGTCCGGTTCCTTCCCGGCGGAGACCTCGATGGCTACCGGCCACCGCAAGCCGCCGCATTGACGCTTCGCAAATCACCATGGCGGCATTGTGCCGTTCACGACTGAACATCGCATGAATTATCTGCGCATCACACCCAGTCGAAACGTCCATCGGCGAAAATCAGCGGGCGATCCTGCCAGATGTCCATCTGCGGAGCCCTTTCGACCGGAAGTCCGCCCACCAGCGCCATCATCACCCGGGCGACGCCTCCGTGCGAGACAAGTACGGTGTCGGCCTGAAGCGACTGCAACCACGGGGCGATGCGCAGGGCCAGCAACCCGTAGCTTTCGCCCTCCGGTGGAACGAAGCCCCATTTGTCGGCGATGCGCCGGCGCGCGAGTTCGGGCGAAAGCGCCTCCACTTCGGGCCAGGTGAGGCCTTCCCAATTGCCGAACGAGAGTTCCTTGAGGACCGGATCAACCCGGTAGGCGTCGGGATCGAGGCCCAGCGTCTGCCGGACGATCCGCATGGTTTCGCGGGTGCGGCCGAGCGGGGAGGCGACATATTCGGGAGCCTCCCGATTGGCGCCCAGTATTTTCGCCAGTTTCCTGCCCGAGCGCGCGGCCTGCTCGCGTCCGAGCGCGTTGAGCGGGATGTCCTGCTGGCCTTGCAGGCGACCCTCGCGGTTCCACTCCGTTTCGCCGTGGCGCACGAAGATGAGCCTTGCGGGCGGAATGACGCGCGCCAGGCTCATGCAGGATCAATCCTTGCCGACGACCGAAATGTCCGGAGCAGCCGGATTCTTCATGCCGACCACATGATAGCCGGCGTCCACATGCAGGATTTCGCCAGTGACGCCGCGCGCCATCGGGGACACGAGGAAAGCCGCCGTCTCGCCAACTTCTTCAATCGTCACCGTGCGGCGCAGCGGCGAATTGTATTCGTTCCATTTCAGAATGTACCGGAAGTCGCCGATGCCGGAGGCCGCGAGCGTCTTGATCGGGCCGGCCGAAACGGCGTTGACGCGGATGTTCTTCTCGCCGAGATCGGCAGCCAGATAGCGTACGCTGGCTTCCAGAGCGGCTTTGGCGACGCCCATCACATTGTAATGCGGCATCCACTTTTCCGCGCCGTAATAGGTGAGCGTCAGAAGCGATCCGCCGTCGGTCATCAACTTTTCCGCACGTTGTGCGACCGCCGTGAACGAATAGCAGGAAATCAGCAGCGATTTTGTGAAGTTGCCTTCGCTCGTATCGACATAACGACCGGTGAGTTCGTCCTTGTCGGAGAAGGCGATGCAGTGGACGAGGAAATCAAACTTGCCCCACAGCCGCTGCACTTCCGCGAAGACCGCATCGATGCTGGCCGCATCCGTGACATCGCAATGGCCGACCACCTGCGCGCCGAGTTCGGCGGCCAGCGGCCGCACCCGCTTCTCCAGCGCTTCGCCCTGATAGGTGAAGGCGAGCTCGGCCCCCTGATCGGCGCAAGCCTTGGCGATGCCCCAGGCGATCGACCGGTTGTTGGCGACGCCCATGACAAGGCCGCGCTTTCCGGCCAAAATGCCGGAAACGCCGCTATTTGCTGGGCTTTTTGCCTCTGTCATGGATGTTCCGTCGTGTTTGTTGGAGGGTCGCGGATGAAAGTCCGGACGGGGCCGTTTAGCCGTGGCCTCCCCGGTTGGCAAGAGTCGCGCATCCCCGGTCGGGGAGCTTCCGGCGCAGCCTGACCTTTGGAAGCAGGCGGTGCGGGGTTCCCCATAGGCAATGCGACGGGCCTGTCCTAAGATGGAGCATCAGCATCACGGCGACGCGGGCGGGATTCGGGTCATGGGATTTCGGGAGGAGGTCGATCGTATCGCGCCGCGTTTGCGTCGCTTTGCGCGCGCGCTCGTTCCGGGCGATTTCGACGCACGCCCCGAGACCGCCGATGCGCTGGTGCAGGAAACGGTCCTGCGCGCCGTGCGCAGCGAAAAGCTCATTGATCCTGCAAGCCTCGCCCACTGGCTGTTCGCTACGCTGATCGACATCCATCTGACCAGCCTGAAGCGTCCGGCCTTCGTGCGTCCCGGCAAGCCCGAGCGCGTCCCCCAATCGCCGAAGGCGCGAGAGCGCAACCCGGCGATCGACCCGGTCGGCGCATTGGGCGATGCGCTCGAAGCGCTCGCGCCCGACGACCGTGTGGCCTTTCTGCTCGTCTGTCTGGAAAGCTTTTCCTACGACGACGCGGCCGAGATCGTCCGGGCGCCGCGTCCGGTCGTGGTGCAGCGATTGGTGCGAGCGCGCAACCAGATGGCCGGCGGGTTCGACGCCTCGCTTCTGGCGGTGGATCGCGCCGGGCGGCATCCGCATCTGCGGCTCGTCAAATAGGCCATGAAACGCATCGGGCATACGATCACAGACGCCGATCTGGCCGCCTATGCGGACCATGAGACGAGCAGCGTTTCGATTGCGGAAATCGAGCAGCATCTGGCGCAGAACCCCGAGGATGCGGGGCGGATCGAGATGTGGCGCAAGCAGTCCGAAGCCCTGCGGGCCGTCTATGGCCGCGTGGTGTTCGAACCGCTGCCGCCCGCCGTCTCGCTGGCCCAGCCCCGCGGCGCGCGGCCGGAAGCCGTGGCTGGCGAAGCGGCCGATCCGGACGCCCCGATCCGGCAGGTCCTGAAGTTCGAGCCCCGAAAGCCCGGGAGCGCACCTCATCCGGCGCGCCAGCGCATGACGCTGGTGCTTTTGTGTCTGGTGATGCTGGCGCTGTTCTATCTCGTCAGCCAGATCGGGCCGGGCGGCCTGATGTCGACCATTCTCCCGTCCCCCAATTATTCCGCCGGGTCGGAACAGCAGGCAGGAGCGTCCGACGCGCTGGCGCTGGCGAGGCGCGCCGGGGAAGCGCACCGCACCTATGCGACCGGCGATCCGCCGCGCCCGGGCGAGTGGCTTCCGGCGCAGGATGCTTCGCTGGCAGCCTTCCTGTCGCGCCGCACCGGGCTGCCGCTCTCCCTGCCGGACCTGACGTCATCGGGTCTGAAATTGCGCGGTGGGCGCATCACGCCGGGCGAACTCGGGGCGGCGGCGTTCCTGCTCTACGAGGGGACGGCCGACGACCGGATCGGGCTCCTGATCGCCCGCACGGTGCCGGACGATACGGGGCCCGTCTATCGCGAGGACCGGGCGACCGGCGTCCTCGGCTGGACCAAAAACGGCGCAGCCTATGCGCTGACCGCCAGCGGCGATTCCGATCGCCTCATGCGGCTCTACCGGCTGATCGCCGGAAACTAGCCCGTCATGTCCCGGCGCGGGTTATAGGGCCGTTCGAACTGCCATTTGCGCATCAGGTCTTCGAGGTCGGTCCCGGCACTTTCCGGCAGCACGATGCGGATCGTGGCGAGCAGGTCGCCATTGCCGCCCGCGCCGTTGGGCAGGCCCTTGCCGCGCAGGCGCAGGGTGCGGCCCGCATTGGTTCCGGGCGGGATGTTCATCTCGACCGCGCCGGTGAGGGTGGGAATCTGGACCTTGCCGCCCAGCACGGCCTCGTAGAGCGCCAGAGGCAGATCGACCCGCAGGTCATGTCCGTCCACCTTGAAGAACGGATGCTGGGCGATCTGGACGGTCACCATGCAGTCGCCCGGCTCTCCGTTGGGCAGCGGCGACGAATAGCCCTGTCCCTTGAGGCGGATCTGCTTGCCGGATTCCATTCCGGCCGGAATGCGCACGTCGAGCGTCTTGCCGGTGGGCAGCGCGACGCGCTTCGAGGTTCCGGAAACGGATTCGGCCAGCGACACCGTTACGATGACGCCGAGGTCCTGACCGCGCGGCGGTTCCTGCCGTCCGCCCCGGCGACCGCCCGAGAACAGATCGGCGAATATATCGCCCGCGTCGAAGCCGCCGGCGCCGAACGGATTGCCGCCCCGCGCCTCATATTGCGCGCCGGTGCGACGACCGCCACCGAACGGACCCTGACCGCCGAAACCCTCGAAGCCCCTCGGCTTTCCGTCGGCGTCGATCTCGCCGCGGTCGAACTGGCCGCGCTTCTTGTCGTCGCCCAGAATTTCATAGGCCGAATTGGCCTCGGCGAACTTTTCCTTGGCCTTGGGGTCGGTCTTGTTCTGGTCGGGGTGAAATTTCTTGGCGAGCTTCCGATATGCCTTCTTGATGTCGTCGGCGCTCGCCGATTTGCCGACGCCCAGCACTGTGTATGGATCGCGCATTGCCCTGAGCCCACTCCGGCGTCCGCCCGAAAGGCACGGACGCAATGTCTCTCGTGTGTATCTGGGTTTTGCGCCCCGCTTTCGCAAGGCGCAAGCGGGGCGGGGGAGCCTCTGCGGTTTCCCCCCGCTTGCGACCCCCAACACTCATGCTAGCATCCGCCCAACAGACCGGCCCGGGGAGGCCGCACAGGGAGGACAGAATGCGTCGCACTTGGACCGCACTCGGCATGGCTCTGGCTTGCGGGCTCGCAACCGGCGCGGCGCAGGCGCAGGACTTCTACAAGGGCAAGACCATCACGGTCGTGGTCGGCAATACGCCTGGCGGCGGGTTCGACGCGAACGGGAGGCTTCTGGCCCGGCACATCGGGCGCTTCATTCCCGGTACGCCCGATATTGTGGTGAGCAACATGCCGGGCGCATCAAGCCAGCGCGCCGTGCAATATCTCGATCAGAACGCGGCCCGCGACGGCACCGTGATGACGATCTTCAATTTCGGCCTCATCGGCGAATCCCGCCTGACGCCCGACAAGGTGCGCATCGACTTCACCAAATATAATTGGGTCGGCAGCATCGGGATGGATATTTCGGTCTGCTACATGTTCCACACCAAGGGCGCGAAGACGCTGGCGGAGGTGCAGAAAATTCCGCAGGTGGTGATGGGCCTGACCAATGTCGGCACGTCGAACGACGTGAACCAGCGCATCATGAGCAAGCTGTTCGGCGTCAACCTCAAGCAGGTCGCCGGCTATCCGGGCAGCGCCGAACTGCGGCTCGCCACCGAGCGCGGCGAACTCGACGGGGATTGCGGCTCATGGGGTTCGGTTCCGATCGACTGGATCGAGGGCAAGAAAATCTATCCGTTCCTGCGCACGGCGGCGATCGTGCCGCCCGACCTGCCGAAGGAAGTGCCGTATGCGGTGGATATCGCCCCGACGCCGCAGGCTGCGGAGGTCATCAAGTTTCTCGTCTCGTCCGTCGAGGTCGGGCGTCCGTTCATCATGTCGGCGGCGGTGCCGGAGGAGCGCATGAAGATTCTCCGCACCGCCTTCGACCAGATGGTCAAGGACCCGGCATTCATCGCCGAAGCCAACAAGCAGCGCCTGCCGGTGATGCCGCGTTCGGCTGACGAGGCGATGGACGTCGTGAAGAAAATCTATGCGGCCTCGCCCGCCACGATTGAAGCCGCGCGCAAGCTCGTGGGGGAATGAGCTTTCAGCTCAGACCTTTTTCCAGGGCTTGACGTCCGAGACCGTCCAGTCGCCGGACTTGTCGCGGCAGCCGGTTCCCTGCTGCGACTGGCCCGGATGGGAGCCGCCGAGTTCGCTGATGAAGGCGCGGCAGATCAGGCCGTCCACGGCCTGTGCTTCGCCGACGGGCGTGAACGAGCCTTTGACCCCGGTCGCCGGATTGTCCCAGCGAACAGGCGCGCCGCTGCCTTGCGGATCAAGCGCGATGCCGAGTGCGCCGCTCGCGCGCCGCCAGTCCTCCGCATCGAGGCTGCCGGAGAGCGGCGAAATGGGCTTCCGGATTGATCCGGTCACGTCATCCTGCGATATGAACGAGGGAAGCGGGATCGCGGCCGAACAGCCCCCGAGGCCAGCCGCGAGGATCAGACAGAGAGCAGGCGCCGTCAAGGAAAGGCGGATGCGGGTGTCGGAAATGCGGTTCACGGCTGCGACTGTTACCTGAAAACAATAGCGAGGAACCTGACATTGAACCAGTTAACAGACGGTGACTTGCTGCCCGAGAACGAGCCGTTCGGGCTGTTCCAGAACTGGATGAAAGAGGCCGAAAAAAGCGAGCCGAACGACCCCAACGCCATGGCGCTCGCCACTGTCGACAACGATGGAATGCCGGACGTCCGCATGGTGCTGCTGAAGGGCGTCGACACCGGCTTCGTCTTCTACACCAATCGCGAAAGCCGGAAGGGCCGCGAGCTCGACGCCAGCATGAAGGCGTCGGTGAATTTCCACTGGAAGTCGCTGCGCCGTCAGGTCCGGGTTCGCGGGCCAGTCGAACAGGTGACCGACCGGGAGTCCGACGAATATTTCGCCTCGCGCCCGCGCGACAGCCGCATCGGCGCATGGGCCAGCCAGCAATCGCGTCCGATGGACAGCCGCTTCGCGCTCGAAAAGGCCGTGACGATTTACGCCGCGAAATACGCCATCGGCGAGGTGCCGCGTCCGCCCTACTGGATCGGCTACCGGGTCAAGCCGATCTACATGGAATTCTGGACCGACAAGCCCTTCAGGCTGCACGAACGTCTCGTCTATCGTCGCCCGGCCCCGCAGGGCGGCTGGAAGCAGGATCGCTTCTTCCCCTGAGAGAGGCGTGTCATGCGGATCGTCCGGCGCCTTCTGGCTTTCCTCATCGGCTGGATGGCGGCCATTCCGGCTTTCTTTATCGCCATGGCGGTTTTCTTCGGAATAGCGGCGCAGATGTCCGCGCAGCCCGGCTATTGGGTCGCAATGGCTGTATCGCCGGTATTCCTCGTCAGTCTGCCGCATCTGGCGCTGTTCGGGATCATTCTGGCGGTGGTGCTGACGGCTGTACCGGTGATGGCGCTTGGACTGGCAAGCGAGGCCTTCGGGTGGCGCTCCGTCTGGCTCTTTGTTTTCTGCAGCGTGGGGCTGGCGGCGTGGCAATATTTCGTCCTGACGCCTCGTACGCTTTTCGGCCCCGCCGATTTCACCGCCATGCTGGAGGCGGGGCTGTTCGGTCTGGCTGGCGGCGTTTCGGGATTCGTTTACTGGGCGATTGCGGGCCGGTGCGCGGGCTTTCGGAAAGTCTCAGAGCCTGCAGCTTGAAAGCGCGCGTTGCTGCGGTCAGATTGCAGGCTCCGCAGAGGCCAATGTTTGCATGAGCGATTCGCGCGACTATCCGGCACGACCGATTCTGGCGGCGAGCGCAGCCGTGTTTCGCGACGGCCGCGTTCTGGTCGGGGCGCGCCGCAAGCCGCCCTACAGCGATGTGTTCAGCCTGCCGGGCGGCGTCGTGGAGCCTGGCGAAACGCTCGAACAGGCAGCGCTGCGCGAACTCATGGAAGAAACCGGCGTCGTCGCCGAGATCGTCGCCTTCAACCGTCACGTCGAGATCATCCAGAACGACGATGACCTGAAGGTGAAGCGCCACTTCGTCATCGCCTCGTTCGTGGCGCGCTGGGTCTCCGGAGAAGGAGAGCCGAGCGATGAACTGGGTCCATTGCTGTGGGCCGACGAGGCGGACCTCGCATCGCTGAAGACAACGCCCGGCCTGCCGGGGCTGCTGAAGCGCGCGCGCGAACTGGCGGCCTCCGCATGAGCTTCAGACGAGGGCTTGCGGCGGGGATGGCCTGCCTGCTTCTGTGCGGACCGATGGCCAGCGCCCAGCAGCGCGCTCCGCAACCGCCGCGTGCGGAACCGCCGCCGGCCGCCGAACCGCCCGCTCCCTATGAGCCGCAGCTTCTGCGTCTTGCCGAAATCCTCGGCTCGCTGGCCTTTCTGCGCGATCTCTGCGGGGCGGGCGACGGCGACAAGTGGCGCGCCCAGATGGCCGCGCTGCTGGCCGCAGAGGGCTCCGTCGAGGGTCGCAAGGAGCGACTGGCGGGCGCTTTCAATCGCGGGTTCCGGGGCTTCGAGCAAAGCTACCGCTCGTGCACGCCGAACGCCGAACTCGTCATCAGCCGCTATATCGAGGAAGGCGAGCGCATCGCCCGCGATGTCGCCAGCCGCTACGGCGCGGGCTGATCGGTCGACTTGTCCCCAGCCCGTTAACCTTTTCGAAAGACTCGTGTCGCGCCGGCCCGGCCTGATCAATATGGTCCAGCCACCATGATGTATGGCGATGCCGAAAATATCGACGAGAACGCGCAGGACGACGAGCGCCGCGAGGCGCTGGCGTATGTGACGGAAGCTTTCGCGGAAGCGCTGCTGGCCGGCATCGACGGCGATTGCTTCGCGCATGCGGCGATGTTCTCCGCCCTGCAGGAACTTGTCTGCACTTATGGCGAAGAGCCTGTTGCGCAATTTGCCGAGCGTCTGCCAAAGCGCATTCGCGACGGGGAGTTCTCTGTCGCGCAGCGTCACTGAGCCTGTAGAAAAATTACGATTTCAAGCTGAAGCGTGACAGGATTATTTCCTGTTGTGGCGCAGCGCCCAATTTTGTTTCCTCCGCACATGGAGGTACGCGCGACGCTGATGCGTCCCGCGGATCGGAGCTCCCCCCGGGGCCACGCGAACGGGTTTCCCCCCTTCCCTCCAGCCCTTAACCGCGGCGTCGCGCCGCTGTCCTGCGCAAGCGCCCGCGCGTGGAGGATGTCAGGCGACGCCGCGGCTTTTTTCAACGCATCCGTACTTATACGGCGACATCGCGTCGCGGATCATGCGCGCCCGAAAGGAAAGTTTCCTCTTGTGGGGCGGGCGTCTTTTTCGTTTGTTGTCTGCACGGGGTAACGCTCCACGCATCGCGTTTCGCAGCTTTGGCTCTCCCCGGGGCGCTGCGATCGGGATCTCCTGACTCCGTCTCTTCCCCTGCGGCATCGGACGCGCAGACGAACTTCCGTTCGCCCGCGATCGTGCGATTGCCGCAGGGCTTTTCTTCTCAGGTCTGGCCCGGCCGCAGCTTGTAGAAGATGTGATTGCCGATCACGTCCATCTTCTTCAATCGTTTCGCCCAGCGCGGCTTCACGTAATTGGCGTGGTAGTGGGTCGATGACCCGACATCCGACAGATAGGTCGTGCCTTCCATCACTTCCTGCGCGATGCGCTGGGCTGTGCGCCAAGATTCCGACTCGGTCACGCGCAGCGCCTTGCCCTCGCAGGCGAAGGAGAACTGGCAGGCATTGTGGCGGTGCTTGTTCTGATAGACGACCGAGCAGACGCTTGACGGATAGAGACCGCTCGACACGCGGTTGAGCACCACCTGTGCGACAGCCGCCTGACCATCCTCGGGTTCGCTGCGCGCTTCGAAATAGATGGCTTCGGCGAGGCAGCGGACTTCCTTGGCGGCCTGATCCTGATCGATCAGCGAAGCGTAGTTCGGGCGCTCGCTGCGCGGTACGGAGGAGGAATTGGGAGCCTGCCTGCCGGTCGGCGCCGTTTTCGGAGTCGGCGTCAGGGCGACTACGACGGGCGTCTGGTCGGCTGGCGCAGGCGTCGTGGACCCCAGCGCCACGGCGCGCGGCGCGGCCGGCGTCGAGCCATCGAGCGAACGCGGGCGCGGCCCGCCGGATCGAAGCGTCAGGGAGGAGCCCACATAGCCGGGCGAAGCCCCGGCAGCTCCGGTGGTCTGCGTGGTCGAGGTTTCCACTTCGGGCCAGGGCTCGAAAGCTTCGTCGCCCATGGCGCCGGTCGGCGGGCCTGCGGGCGGCGCGAAACTGTCGAAGGCCAGATAATCTTCCGCCGAAAGCAGCAACTCACCGGCCCGGTAGGCCGCCAGACTGCCCTTGGCGCGCAGCTTTGCATCGAAGGTCGGGCGCAGCCCCACGACCGGATCGCCCTTGCGGCTGCGGTCGGGCGTCGGGAACGCCTTCACGGCCTTCTTCAGTTCGATGCGCGGTTCGATTTCGTCGGGCTTTTCGCGGAATGCCTCCGGCTCCCCGACGAAGAGGCTTGCCGAGCGACCGACTGCGTCGCGCGTCAGCCCGGCCAGCCGGAACTGGCCCTGCCGGGTCGCCTGAATGGACGGAACGAGATCGAGCGGCATCTGGATCGCCGTCGCCGTCAGGGGCGCAAGGGACGCCCCTATGGTCATGTCCTGACCGGCGTCCGCCGTGAAGGACACGACAAGTCCGAAGCCGAGGCACCACGGCGCCACGATCCCCAGAGCCCAACCGATTCCGCCACGACTCATACGCGACCCGCGCCACTGTGGCGGCGAAACAACACGCCACCCCGACCAAAAGGTTATCGCGCCTTAAGCTAAAAGAGGCGTTACCGCGCCGGTGAGCGGGGGCGTTCCGATTTGGGTCAGAAAATTTTCGGCCGCCTGTCGAAATGCGCGTTTGCGGATCGTCTTAATGTCGGGCCACGATGGCCGCACAGGAGAACGTCATGCAATATCTGCTGCTGATCTATAACAACGAAGCCGAAATGGCCGCTGCGCGCGGCACGACCGCGGATGGCGAGATGATGAGCGCCTATGTGGATTTCACACGCGACATTGTCCGTACCGGTCATTTCAAGGCGGGCGATGCGCTGCAACCCACCTCGACCGCCACGACCGTGCGGGTCCGGGACGGCAAGACGCTGATCACCGATGGCCCGTTCGCCGAAACGCGCGAGCAGCTTGGCGGATATTACATGATCGACGCGAAGGATCTGGATGAAGCTACCGCGATTGCGGCGCGCATTCCGGGCGCGTGGTCGGGCTCCGTCGAGGTGCGGCCCGTCATGGTGTTCAGCAACGGCCCCGCATGATCGAAAAGCTCGACGCGGTCTTCCGGCGGGAATCCGGACGGGCGCTCGCAACTCTGATCCGTCTGCTCGGCGATTTCGATCTCGCCGAGGAGGCGCTTCAGGACGCGTGGGCGGCGGCGCTCGACACATGGCCGACGCGCGGCATGCCGGATGCGCCGCGCGCCTGGCTCGTCAGCGTCGCCCGTAACCGGGCGATCGACCGCCTGCGCCGCCGCAAGATGCAGATCGAGAAAGAGCGTCTGGCAGAAGCCCTCGAATCGTCGAGCGCCGAATTCGGGCGCGATGAACTGGAAGACGATCTGCTGCGGCTGGTGTTCACCTGCTGTCACCCGGCGCTGGCCATGGAGGCGCGCGTGGCGCTGACGCTGCGCACCGTTTGCGGCCTGCCGACCGCCAGCGTGGCGCGCGCCTTCATGGTCGGCGAAGCCACGATGGCGCAGCGCCTGGTGCGCGCCAAGGCCAAGATTCGCGACGCCCGCATTCCCTATCGGGTGCCGGACCGGGACCTTATGCCCGAGAGACTCGATGGCGTGCTGGCCGTCATCTATCTCGTCTTCAATGAAGGCTATGCGGCGAGCGAGGGCGAGGGGCTGATGCGCCGCGAGCTATGCGAAGAAGCCATCCGGCTCGCCCGTATGTTGAACAGCCTCATGCCCGGCCGGTCGGGCGTGCAAGGGCTGCTGGGGCTGATGATCCTGCATCACGCGCGCCGCGATGCGCGCCAGGATTCATCAGGCGATGTAGTGCGCCTGGAAAATCAGGATCGCACCCGGTGGCGGGGCGATGAAATCCGCGAAGGTCAAAGGCTGGTGGAGTCCTCGTTGCGGCTGCAGGCCGTACCGGACCCTTATGCGGTGCAGGCGGCGATTGCGGCGCTTCATGCGGGAGCGGCGAGCTTCGCACAGACGGACTGGCGGCAGATCGCGGGCCTTTACGGAGTTCTGATGCGGCTCAATCCGTCGCCTGTGGTCGAACTCAATCGGGCGGCGGCGCTTTCGATGGTCGAGGGGCCGGGGCGCGCGCTGGAATGTGTCGATGCACTGGCGGCGCGTGGTGAGCTTGAAGGCTATTGGCTTCTACCGGCGACGCGCGCCGATCTGTTGTGGCGTCTGGGCCGACATGAAGAAGCGACCGCTGCATTCGATGCGGCGATCGCTCTGGTCAGATTGGCGCCCGAGCGACGCCTGCTGGAACGCAGGCGCGCCCTTGCCGCAAAGGTCAGTACTTGGCGATGACAGCGTTCGGCGCGTTCCAGTCGAACTTGTAGTTCAGGCCGATCTTCACGACGCTGAAGCGGTCGTTCCATTCGGTGCGGTTGGTGGCCGCGCCGCCGTAGAAGATCGAGGTCTTGCCGAGGTCGATGTAATTGTACTCGATGCGGCCCGTCAGGTTCTTCGTGAAGGCGTATTCGAAGCCCGCGCCGACAGTCCAGCCGGTCTTGTAATTGTTCTGGATGAAGGTGTTGGCCGCGCCGCCGTTCAGGTTGGCGATATAGGCGTGACGTTCGTTGCCGAAAGCAAGACCGCCGTTGACATAGAGCAGCGCCTTGTCGATGGCCCAGCCCAGACGGCCTTTCACCGCGCCGTACTCCGACAGGCGCGAGGTGTAGACGTCGCCGAGATTCGGCGGGCCGACATTGATGACCGCCGAAGTGCCCGTCACGTTGGCCCAGTTATATTCGCCCTCGATGCCGATGACCGCATTGCCGATCTGCCAGTTGAAGCCGGCGACGCCGCCGGCCATTCCGCCATCGGCCTCATAGCTCTGCGTACCCTGGAAGGCGGCCGTATTCGGAGCGTTGAAGAAAACCGCCCGGCTGCTGGTCCAGCCGTAACCAGCCTGCGCGCCCACATAAAAGCCCGACCAGTTATAGGTCATGGCCGGCGCGATATAGGGCAGCGGCGGGGCAGACTTGCGATTGGGAATGTCGGCCGCAAAGGCGGTCGCCGGGAGCAGCGCCATCGCGGCGGCAAGAGCGGTCTTGAACGGATGCATGTGAATTTCCTCGTCAGCGATGTCCGCCGTGGCGGCCTGAAATGCGAAACATCGCCTTGAAGAGAGATCAGCCGGAAGCGACCTGCGGACTATGCAGGACCACATGAAACCGTTAAGGATAATGATCGGTTAATTTCGGCGCGGACGACGCCGAAAATGAAAAAGAACGGCGCGCCGCAGGCGCGCCGTGGCTTTGGGGTTACACTCGGGTTACGCCTGTCCGGCGTCCGACGCTTCGAGCGCGCGCTGGAAATCGAACTTCGTCATCACGCCATCGCGAATGCGCGAGCCGCCGCCCGGAGCCACGCGCCGGTTGGCGCCCACCTTGGCGACGCACAGATAGGGTCCCTCATTGGCGTGAATCCGTGCGCGAACGCGCGTCACGTCCGCCTGCTCCCGGACGGTTTCGGCGAGCGGGAAGCCGCTGGCCTTGGCAATCCCGGCAATGTCGACGCCATGCGCGGTGTGGCTGATCTGCGAGCCGGTCGCCCCGAACCGTTCGTTGTCGATCACCACGATGGAAAGATTGCGCGGCCGCGCCACCGCGATGGAGGCGAGCGTGCCGACATTCATCATCAGTTCGGCGTCGCCGGTGATGACGGTGACTTTCCGGTCGGGACGCGCGAGCGCCATGCCGAGACCGACGCCCGATGCGCAACCCATCGCGCCCGAGATGTAGAAGTTCAGCCCCCTGTCGGCGACGTTGCGGGTATTGGAGCCGGGTGTGCCGATGCCGGTCACGACGATCATGTCGCCTGCGTCTTCCAGCAGGTCGCGGATGAAATCGAGACGGTCGATGATGTTATTGCTCATGTCCGCCCCTCAGAGTTGCTTTGCGCCGACGAGCTGCTGCGAGAGCAGGATCGCCACAGCCTGATTGCCGCGCCACGCCATGTCGGCGGCGGCGTCCACAATCTTGCCGACCTCGGCCGGATCGCGCGCCCACAGCACCCGGAAGCCTGCCAGTTCCAGCGTCTGCGCGGTGGTGGCCCCCATGGCGTATTGCCAGGAATTGGTCTCGCCGAATTCGCCCCGCATGGCGATCAGCGCCAGAAACGGGATGCGGCAGTTCTGGATCAGCGTGAAGGCGTTGACGCAATTGCCGACGCCGCTCGACTGCATCATCATCACGGCGCGCTTGTTGACGAGGCCTGCGCCGCAGCAGACTGCGACGCCCTCTTCCTCGGTGGTCATCACCACGGTGCGAACCGCATTGTCGGCCTCGGCGCTGTCCAGAACCGGGCCGAGCGCCTCGTCCGGCACATAGGCCAGCATTTCCATATTGGCCTTGCGCAAATGCGCATAAAGCTCGGCGTAAAACGCCGGCGCGCTGTCCGCCATCCCTGATCCTCCCACGGCGGCTCTGCCGCCTCTCTTCGTCTGCGCCAGTATAGCGCGGTTTTAACCGCGATTTCAAACCGGCGGCAGCGCGAGCTTCGCCGCACCGCGCCTTAACCACGGCAGTGTCAGGATGGCACAAAGGGGACGTCACATGAGCCTTCAGGCCACATATTCGGATGTCGCCGCGCCCGCGCAGGCCGCGCGGCGCGCGGTCTACAGGCCCGAGCTCGACGTGTTGCGCTTTCTGGCCTTCTTCCTCGTCTTTCTGCACCACATCCTGCCCAGGCAGGCGAGCGGCTGGGGCGAGTCGTATGGCGTCCTTGCCGATGTGCTGGCGTCTGTCGGCAATCTGTGCGGTTACGGGCTGAGCCTCTTCTTCGCGTTGAGCGCCTTTCTGATCACCGACCTCCTGCGGCGCGAGAAGGACGTCGCGGGCGACGTGCATCTGCGCGAATTCTACGTGCGGCGCATCCTGCGGATATGGCCTCTCTACTTCTTCGGGCTGGGGCTCGGCTGGATCAATGTGCTGCAGAGCGGCGACATGAACGACGTTGTGATGCTCACCATGTTCATGTTCATGATCGGCAACTGGTATTTCCAGTCGGGCGAATGGTCTGCCAATCCGGCGACGCCGCTGTGGAGCATTTCGATCGAGGAGCAGTTCTATCTCGTCTGGCCGGTGACGATGAAGCTGCTGAACCGCAACGGCGTTTTCGCGGCCTGTGCGGCGCTTGCGGTTCTGGGCCTGTCGGTCGCGTTCTATCTTGGCGAGAGCCGCGCGGCGGTGGACACCACAGTCTGGACCAACACGTTCGTGCAGTTCGTGACCTTCGCGGCGGGCGCGGCCCTGGCGCTCCATCTCAACGGGCGCTCGCCGGAACTTTCGACGCTGGCGCGCATGACGCTGTTCCTGCTCGGCGTCGTGCTCTGGTTCGCGTCCGTGCATGTTCTGCACGCCAAGCAGATCATGTCGGCGGAGTCGGGCCTCAAACTGGCTGCGGGCGTCGCGGTTTCGGCGATCGGCAGCGTGGTCATCGTCCTGTCGATGGTCGGCGCGCGCATCGATGCGCGAAACGTGCTGGTCTACCTCGGCAAGATTTCTTTCGGCCTGTACGTCTTTCACCTGCTGGCCATCGACATGACCCGCCATGTTCATGCGGCGCTGGAGCAGATGCTCGACCTGCGGATTCCACTCACAGCCTTCGCGCTGCTGGCGATCTTCCCGACGATCCTGATGGCTGTTCTTTCCTATCGCAGGCTGGAGACACCTTTCCTGCGCATGAAGGACAAGTTCACCTTCGTGAAGTCGCGTCCCGTCTAGAGGGGCCGCGAGGCGTCAGGGCGCGGGATGCGCGGCGATGATCCTCGCCCATTCGCGCGCCGCCTTCTCGCTGCCTGTTCCGCCGAAGTGACAGGCGTCGCGACGGTCGAGCGGCTCCAGCAGATGATCGGTATCGGCCCCCGGGAAAATCTTTCTTGACGCCTCCGGCAGGGCGCGTTGCGCATCCGCAACCGGATTGTCATTGCGATGCGCGGTGCCGTAACCCTCGCAAAATGTCGCCACGCCCGGAAAGGCCGGAAGGTCTGCGCGCACCTTGCGCAACTCGGCGAGGATCGAAAGAAAGCCCTGCGAATAGGCGTCTCTCGTTGTGCCGTCCATCAGATCGTTCTCGCCCTGCACCCACAGGAAATGCGTGGGCGGCAGGCCGGCGGATTTGAGGTCGTTGATGTTCTTCATCAGGAGGGGATGCAGGTCGCCGCCCGGAACCCAGCGGACAATGGGAGTGCCGCCGACGGCCGCGACGGCGATCACCACCTGATCATAGGCGCCAGATTCGATCAGCAGATTTCCCGCGCGCGTCCAGTATTCGCCGTCGATTCCGTCTGCGCCCAGCAGCGGCGAGGCCGCCACGAAACATTTGCCGCCGTAGAAGGTCTGGACCCGCTCGCCATGGTCCGACCGATAGGCCTGCCCGGCATAATTGGCCGCGTTGGACTGGCCTGAAACGAGCAGGACCGCAGTGCGCGGCCCGGCGGGCGCGCAGGCAATAGTCTGCTTCTGGCTGTCAGCAACCAGACGGCCCATGTCGTCAATTGCAAAACGCGGGGGTTCGGTGGGCCTTGCGCCGAAGCTGTCGCGTAGTTGCCGCAGTTGCGGAAACGGAAACACATCGCGGCTTTGGGCGAATCCGCCGACGAGAAATGCGCCGCCGACCAGAATGGCTGTCAGAGCCGCGTGGCGATCCGCCATGAGTGACCTTTGAGAATAAACGGCGCGGCTGTCGCCGCGCCGGTCTGGATCAGGCCTGACTGGCGGCCTTCTTGCCGAGCGCTGCCTGCGCGGCCGCGAGGCGCGCGATCGGCACCCGGAAGGGCGAGCAGGACACGTAGTCGAGGCCGACGCTTTCACAGAAATGGATCGAGGCCGGATCGCCGCCGTGTTCGCCGCAGATGCCGAGCTTCACGTCCGGGCGCGTCTTGCGTCCGCGTTCAGCCGCAATCGACACGAGTTCGCCGACGCCTTCCTGATCCAGCGTCACGAACGGATCGTAGGGCAGGATTCCCTTGGCGGTGTAGGGACCAAGGAAGGACGCTGCGTCGTCGCGCGAAATGCCCAGCGTGGTCTGCGTGAGATCGTTGGTGCCGAAGGAGAAGAATTCCGCCGTGCTGGCGATCTCGGCGGCGCGAAGCGCCGCGCGCGGCAATTCGATCATCGTGCCGACCTGATAGGGAATCTCGACGCCGGTTTCGCTCGCAACCGCTTCCGCCATGGCGACGATGCGCGCCTTGGTGAGGTCCAGCTCCGCCTTGGTCATCACCAGCGGCACCATGATTTCAGCCGTCACCGGCTGGCCGGTCTTCTTGCGGGCCTCGACCGCGCCTTCGAAGATGGCCCGCGCCTGCATCTCGGCGATTTCCGGATAGGCAATGGCGATGCGCACACCGCGGAAGCCGAGCATCGGGTTGAACTCGTGCAGTTCGGCGGCGCGACGCTTCAGCTTTTCGGCGCTTGTCTTCATCGCTGTGGCCACTTCGGCGATTTCGGCGTCGGTGTGGGGCAGGAATTCATGCAGCGGCGGATCAAGCAGCCGGATCGTGACCGGCAGGCCGGACATGATCTCGAAGAGTTCGGCGAAATCCTTGCGCTGCATCGGCAGAAGCTTTGCGAGCGCGGCGCGGCGGCCCTTCTCGTCGTCGGCGAGAATCATCTCGCGCACGGCGATGATGCGGTCGCCCTCGAAGAACATGTGCTCGGTACGGCACAGACCAATGCCTTCGGCCCCGAACGAGCGGGCGACGCGGGCGTCGGCCGGCGTTTCCGCATTTGTGCGCACCTTCATGCGGCGCGCCCCATCAGCCCATTTCATGAGCGTACCGAATTCGCCCGACAGTTCAGGCTGGAGCATCGCGACGGTTCCGTCGAGCACCTGGCCGGTGGAGCCGTCGATGGTGATCGTGTCGCCCTTCTTCAGCACCTTGCCGGATGCGGTGAGGGTTTGCTGCGCATAGTCGATGCGGATCGTGCCTGCGCCCGACACGCAGGGCTTGCCCATGCCGCGCGCCACGACGGCCGCGTGCGATGTCATGCCGCCGCGGGTCGTCAGAATGCCTTCAGAGGCGTGCATGCCGTGAATGTCTTCCGGGCTCGTCTCGACGCGCACCAGAATGACCTTGTGACCGGCCGCCTTCAGGGCCTCCGCTTCATCGGAGGAGAAGACGATTTCGCCGCAGGCCGCGCCCGGCGATGCGGGAAGGCCCGCCGCAATGATCTTGCGCTCGGCCTTGGGGTCGATGGTGGGATGCAGAAGCTGGTCGAGCGAGGCCGGATCGACGCGCGTGATGGCTTCCTCGCGGGTGATGAGGCCGTCGTTCGCCATTTCGACCGCGATGCGCAGCGAGGCTTTCGCGGTGCGCTTGCCGTTGCGGGTCTGCAGCATCCACAACTTGCCGCGCTCGACGGTAAATTCGAGATCCTGCATGTCGCGGTAGTGCTTTTCGAGCAGCAGCGTGATGCGCTTGAACTCGTTGTAGACCTCCGGCATCACCGTCTCCATGGACGGCTTGTCCGAATGGGCTGCGATGCGGGCCGCTTCGGTGATGTTTTGCGGCGTGCGAATGCCGGCGACGACGTCCTCGCCCTGCGCGTTGACGAGGAACTCGCCATAAAGCTCATGCAGGCCGGTCGAGGGGTTCCGGGTGAAGGCGACGCCGGTGGCGGATGTTTCGCCCATGTTGCCGAACACCATGGCCTGCACGTTGACGGCGGTGCCCCAGCTTTCGGGAATGTCGTTGAGGCGGCGGTAGGTGATGGCGCGCTGATTCATCCAGGAGCCGAACACGGCCCCGATGGCGCCCCAGAGCTGTTCCCTGGGGTCCTGCGGGAAGGGCTTGCCGGAGGCTTCCTGCACCTTCGCCTTGTATTTCTTGATGATCTCGCGCCAGTCGGCGGCGACGAGATCTGTGTCGAACATGAAGCTCTTGTGGTCCTTGTACTCCTCGAGGATCTCCTCGAAATTGTGGTGGTCGATGTCGAGCACCACGTTGGAGTACATCTGGATGAAGCGGCGATAGGAATCGTAGGCGAAACGTTCGTCTCCGGCGCTCCTGGCCACTGCATCGACGGTGGCGTCGTTGAGGCCAAGGTTCAGAACCGTATCCATCATGCCCGGCATGGAGGCGCGGGCGCCGGACCGGACGGAGACCAGCAGCGGGTTGGCTGCATCGCCGAACGTGTGACCGGCCAGCTTGCCGATATATTCGAGCGCGGCGTCCACCTGCCCGGCGAGTTCGGCCGGATAGCGGCGGCCGTTGGCGTAGAACCAGGTGCAGACCTCGGTGGTGATGGTGAAGCCGGGGGGAACCGGCAGGCCGAGGTTCGACATTTCGGCGAGGTTAGCGCCCTTGCCGCCGAGAAGATTGCGCATTTCGCTCGCGCCCTCGGCCTTGCCGTCGCCAAATGTGTAAACCCACTTGTTCATGTGTCGCCGCCTCGGGAAGTTCGCTTCGTTGGTCCGGCCGTCCGCAACCTGTGGTCACGCTCGGCTCTTTAATGCTTATGGCATTTCAAAGATGAATAAGAGTTAAGTACGGCAGGTCCTGCCGGACTCGGGGGATTCGCGGCGGATTTCTATCAAAGCATTGGCCGAAATGCGATATTCGCCGTTGATGCGGCCACGCGGCCAATTGCCCCCGCAGACTTTCCCGACAAACCGCCGTCATGCTGCCTGATTGCCTAGCTTGAGGGCCGGAGTTTTAGCTGAGCCGTTAAGGCTCTGTTGTTGCTTGGCTACCGTCCCGTGTGGCGGCGCAAGAACAGGCCGAAGCCTATCCAGCCCCAGCCGTAGAAGATCAGGTCCAAACCCAGCATCAGACCAAGCACATACAGGCTGTTGCCTGGCCATCCGATGAAGATGAGAACGCCGAGCGCGGTCGTGATGGCCCCGGAAAACAGGACCATGCCGCTGGGCTGACCCGGCGGCAGCTCCAGTCCGAGCCAGACGCGGATCAGGCCTGTCGCCACAAGACCCGCGCCCAGAAGCAGGGTGAACACCGACGCTGCGAAGAGCGGCTGGGCAATGACGGCCGCGCCGGCCGCGATGTAGAGCAGGCCGGCCAGAATCCACAGGAAAAACCGGCCCCAGCTCCGCGAACGGGTTCCGATGACCACCTCGCCGATCCCGGACAGGACGATGAAGACGCCGAGCGTGACGACCGACACGATCGTGGAGGCGACGACCAGCGTGAGGGCGGCCGCCCCCAGCAAAGTGGCCAGAAGGCCGAGGCCCACGAAATATTTCCATTGGACGCTGAGCCGGTGGATTGCGCCGCCCAGCGCGTGCCGGCCTGAAGGGTCGGTAGAATAATCGGCCATTCCGATGCTCCGGATCGGGTTCACTATGGCGCTCGACACGAGCTGTTGCAACGGTCACGCTGCGTTTGGCGGCGTGGCTGAGTTGGTGTAAGCGGAAACCTGACCCATATCCCACGGGCGGGGCCGCCACATGAGCCCGCCAGAGACATTGCGTGACCCAACAGTCGAAAACTCCGCTCCTTGATCGGGTTCCCGATCCGGAAGCCCTGCGCCATCTGCCTGAGTCCGACCTGCGACAGGTCGCAGACGAATTGCGTCTGGAGACCATCGACGCAGTTTCGGTGACAGGCGGGCACCTCGGGGCGGGGCTGGGGGTCGTCGAGCTGACGGTCGCGCTCCATTACGTCTTCGATACGCCCCGCGACCGGCTGATCTGGGACGTCGGCCATCAGGCCTATCCGCACAAGATCCTGACCGGCCGCCGCGACCGCATCCGCACGCTCCGGCAGGGCGGCGGGCTGTCCGGTTTCACCAAGCGCAGCGAGAGCGCTTACGATCCTTTCGGGGCCGCTCATTCGTCCACGTCCATTTCTGCCGGTCTCGGCATGGCGGTCGCGCGTGATCTGTCAGGCGGCAAGAACAACGTGATCGCCGTCATCGGCGACGGCGCCATGTCAGCCGGCATGGCGTATGAGGCCATGAACAACGCCGGGCATCTGCATTCGCGGCTGATCGTCATCCTCAACGACAACGACATGTCCATCGCGCCGCCGACCGGCGCCATGTCGGCCTATCTGGCGCGACTGGTCTCGGGCGGGGCCTACCGGACCATTCGGGAGACCGCCAAGCAACTTGCGGCGAAACTGCCGAAGTTCTTTTACGACAAGGCGAAGAAGACCGAGGAATATGCGCGCGGATTCTGGACCGGCGGGACGATGTTCGAGGAACTCGGCTTCTATTATGTGGGGCCGATCGACGGGCATAATCTCGACCACCTGCTGCCGATCCTGAAGAATGTCCGCGACAAGCAGCCGGGTCCGGTTCTGGTCCATGTGGTGACCCAGAAGGGGAAGGGCTATCAGCCCGCAGAGGCCTCCGACGACAAGTATCATGGCGTCAACACGTTCGACGTCATCACCGGCAAGCAATCGAAGCCGAAAGCCAATGCGCCTTCCTATACGCGCGTCTTCGCCGAGAGCCTGATCAAGGAAGCGCAGACGGACGAGAAGATCGTCGCCATTACCGCCGCCATGCCGGGCGGCACCGGGCTCGACCTGTTCGGCGAGGCTTTCCCCAAGCGCACCTTCGACGTCGGCATCGCCGAACAACATGCGGTGACGTTCGCGGCCGGGCTGGCGAGCGAAGGCTACAAGCCGTTCTGCGCCATTTATTCGACTTTTTTGCAACGCGCCTACGATCAGGTCGTGCACGATGTGTCGTTGCAGAATCTTCCCGTGCGTTTCGCCATCGACCGCGCCGGTCTGGTGGGGGCGGATGGGGCGACCCATGCGGGGTCGTTCGACATCGGCTATCTGGGCGCGCTGCCCGGCATGGTGGTGATGGCCGCCGCAGATGAAGCCGAACTCGTCCACATGGTTGCGACTGCGGTGGCGCACGATGCAGGCCCGATCGCGTTCCGGTATCCGCGCGGCGATGGCGTCGGCGTCGACATGCCCGAAAAGGGCGTTCCGTTGCCGATCGGCAAGGGGCGTATTCTGCGCGAGGGGACGCGCGTGGCGATCCTGTCGCTCGGCACCCGTTTGCAGGAAGCCCTGAAGGCCGCCGAAGATCTGGGGGCGCGGGGCCTTTCCACCACCGTGGCGGATGCGCGCTTCGCCAAGCCGCTAGATCTCGACCTGATCCGCAAACTGGCCGCCCATCACGAAGTGCTCATCACCATCGAGGAAGGCGCCACGGGCGGTTTCGGGGCTTTCGTGCTTCAGGCCATCGTGGAGGACGGAACGCTTGACGGCCGCGCAGGCCTGAAGGTGCGGACGATGGTTCTGCCCGACGCTTATCTCGATCACGACAAGCCCGATCGCCTCTACGCGCGTGCGGGGCTCGACGCGAAGGCGATCGTCGCCAAGGTGCTGGAAGCTTTGGGACGTGACGCCGAGGCGGCCAAGAGCCTGATTGCGTGACATGACAAAGCGAGCCGATGTGGCGCTTGTGGAACGGGGATTGTTCCCGAGCCGCGCGAAGGCGCGCGAGGCGATCGAGGCAGGCCTGGCGCTGGTCGACGGCAAGGTGCTGCGCAAGCCCTCCGAACCGGTTTCGGATGAATCGCAGGTTGAGGCGACAGCGCCTTATCCATGGGTGTCGCGCGGCGGGCTGAAGCTGGATGCTGCGCTCGATCATTTCGGCATCAACCCGCAGGGTCGCATCTGCCTCGATATCGGCGCGTCCACCGGGGGCTTCACCGATGTGCTTTTGTCGCGCGGAGCCGCGCATGTCTATGCGGTGGATGTCGGCCACGGCCAGTTGCATCCGCGCATCGCATCCGATGCGCGCGTCACCTCGCTCGAAGGCATGGATGCGAGGGCGCTGACGAGCGGCGTTTTCGACGGGCGTGCAGCGCCGTCGCTTGTTGTGTTCGATGTGAGCTTCATCTCGCTGCGCCTCGTTGCGCCTCCCGCGCTGCAATGGGCGTCGCAGGATGCCTCGTGCGTGGCGCTGATCAAGCCGCAGTTCGAGGCGGGGCGCGATGCGACCCGCAAGGGGATCGTGCGCGACGAGGCGATTCATGCGCGAGTGTGCGATGATATCCGCAGCCTGATGCAGGAGTGCGGCTGGACCGTGATTGGACTGACGCCGTCGCCCATCGCGGGCGGCGACGGCAATCGCGAATTTCTGATCGGCGCAAGAAGGACAAGAACATGAAGATGCCGAATCTGCACACAAGGCTCACCATCGAGCGACTTGGCCAGCGCGGAGAAGGGATCGCGCGCGGGCCTGATGGTCTGCTGTTCGTGCCCTACGGCGTGCCGGGCGATGAGATCGCAGCGGAAGTTGACGGCGAGCGCGCGCGTCTTGGCGAAGTCCTGACGCCCGGGCGCGATCGCATTCCGGCCTTCTGCCCTCACTTCACCATCTGCGGCGGCTGCGCGGTGCAGACGCTCGCCGCGCCCGCCTATGCGGACTGGAAGCGCGGCCTTGTGGTCGCGGCGCTGGATCATGCGCGCGTCAAGGCCGAGGTGGGGGCGCTGATCGACGCACATGGCGAAGGCCGTCGGCGCGCTACCTTTCATGCGCGCTTCACCCGCCACGGCAGCGGCCGGATGGACGCCATCGTGGGCTTCATGCAGGCGCGCCAGCACACGATCATCGAGATCGAAAACTGTCCGATCCTTGCGCCCTCCATGCAGGGCGCGCTTGCGGTCGCGCGCGCGGTCGCATCAGAACTTGGAGAGGTCGGCAAGCCGCTCGACATTCTGGTGACGGCGACCATCGAGGGACTCGATGTCGATTTTCGCGGCAGCGGGCCGCTGGAGCCGGCCCTGCGTCAAAGGCTTGTCGAGGCGGCTGCAAGGCTCGATCTGTCGCGGCTTTCCAACCATGGCGATGTGCTGGTCGAGCGGCGCATTCCGCTCCTGCAAATGGGCGCGGCGCGCGTGTCCCCGCCTGCGGGCGCGTTCCTGCAAGCGACGGAAGCGGGCGAAGAAACGCTGGGCCGTCTGGTGCTGGAGGCGGTGGGGAGCGCGAAGCGGGTGGCCGATCTCTTTGCGGGCGTAGGCACATTCACCTTGCGGCTTGCCTCGAAGGCTGAAGTGCTGGCGCTGGAAAGCGACGCCGCCTGCGTGCAGGCGCTTGCCCGTGCGGCCCACATGCCGGGCTTGCGCACCGTCAATGCGGAGGCGCGCGACCTGTTTCGCAGGCCGCTGGCGGGCGCGGAGCTGGAGCCGTTCGAGGCAGTGGTGTTCGATCCGCCGCGCGCAGGCGCGGAAGCGCAGGCGAAGGCTCTGGGGGAGTCGAATGTGCCCAATGTGGTCGCGGTGTCCTGTTCGGCGCAGAGCTTTGCGCGCGACGCTAAGATTCTGACGGACGGCGGCTATTCGGTCGAACGTGTGACGCCGGTCGACCAGTTCCGGCATTCGCCGCATGTCGAGATCGTCGGGGTGTTTCGCAAGGCCGCCCCCCGGGGCCGCAAGCGGGGCCGGTTGCTCGGCTGACCAGCATGGGTGCGCGAGCACGAAAACTTGAGCTTGCACGATTGCGTATGGACAAGGTCGGCTTTGACGTAACAATTAGGGTCATTCCGGCGGAATCGGCCGGACCCATAGCGAGAGGACCCTGATGACCGAACCCGTGATCGCCCAGAAAGCCCCCTATCCCGTCGAAGTGAAGGCCGGTCAGGCCTACTTCTGGTGCTCGTGCGGCAAGTCCGCCAAGCAGCCCTTTTGCGACGGCACCCACAAGGGTTCGGGCCTGAGCCCCGTCAAGTATGAAGCCCAGCAGGACGCCAAGGTCTATTTCTGCGGCTGCAAGGCGTCGGCGAACAAGCCGCTCTGCGACGGCGCGCACAAGAAGCTCTGATCCTTCCCGGATCGCCTTTGAGCCCTTCTCCGCCCGGCGGAGGAGGGCTTTTTCATGGGCTTGCGCCTCGTGAGGCTTCCTGCCATGTGCGGGCGCAAGAACCTGAGGAAACACGCGCCCGGAGGCCGCAGCCCCATGAAGATCACTGCCGTCGAACCCATCTGGGTGGCCCTTCCTTACGAACACGGCGCTCCCAAGCCGCAGCGGCACGGAATGGGCTACTGGGCGACGCAGGACATCATGTTCATGCGGGTCGAGACCGACGCGGGGATCACCGGGTGGGGCGAAGCGTTCGGCAATGCCTCGTCCCCCGTGACGCTGGCGGCGATCCGGGACGTGATCGGCCCTGTCTCGGTCGGCCGCGAGTGCGATGACGTCGAGTCGCTGATGCATGACCTCACCCGCCGCACGCAAAGCATGGCCCGCAGCGGCCCGGTGCAGTTCGCCCTGTCGGGGCTCGACATTGCCCTCTGGGACATTGCCGGAAAGCGCGCCGGCAAGCCGGTCTGGGAGATGCTGGGCGGCGAGAAGCGCGACTCGATCCCCGCCTATGCGAGCCTGTTCCGGCTGTCGCAGCCGGATCTGGTGGCGAAGGTTTCCGGCGCGGCTGCGGCGCGCGGCTACGACCACATCAAGCTGCACGAACATTCGGTCGAGGCCGTCGTGGCGGCGCGCGGGGCCATCGGGCCGTCGCGCTCGCTGATGGTCGACACCAATTGCTATTGGGACAAGGTGGACGACGTGGTCGCCTTCTGCGCCGCCGCAGAGCCCTACAACCTGCGCTGGCTCGAGGAACCGCTCTATCCGGTGGACCGCTACGACATGCTGGCGGAGGCGCGCCGGCGCGTGAACGTTCCGCTCGCGGTAGGCGAAAATCTCGGCAACATTCAGGACGCCCGCTGGCTGGCGCAGGCGCAGGGCGCGGATGTGGTGCAGCCAAGCGTCGCCAAGATCGGCGGCATCACGCAGACATGGAAGATCCTGCATCTCCTGAAAGAGCAGGGGATCGAGGCCGTGCCGCATTCGCCCTTCGTGGGTCCGGCGCTGATCGCCGCGATCCACATGATCGCCGCCATGGAGGGCGATGTGGTGTGCGAACACCGGTTCTGCGATCTTGGCGGCCATCCGATCGGCGAGGCGAACGTGTCGAAGGGCGGGCGCCTGACGGTGCCGCAAGGGCCGGGGCTCGGCATTACTGTGGACGAGAAGGAAGTCGCGCGATTCCGGAAGGCGTGAGCTCACGCCTTCGAGGGGTCCGCGAAGCGCAGGAACTCCACCTCGCGGCTTGCTGTATCCAGCATCGCGCAGGAGACAAAAGCGTTTTCGCCGACCCCCCTGGCTTCGCCGGCGGAGCCCGGATTGACGATCAGGGCGTCGCCGACGCGGCGGGCGACGGCATGGTGCGTGTGCCCGTACAGGACAATGTCCGCGCCGCTTTCGGCAAGTTGCGGAAAGGTGTCGCTGGTCGGCAGCACATATTCGCGATAGGGCGGCCACGGCGTCGCATGCACCATCTGGATGCGGCAGCCATCGAGTTCGATCATCCGCGTATGGGGTTGGCCATCTAGCCAGGCGGCGAGGCCCGGGTCGGGCGGGCGGTGGGCGCGGGCGCGCGCGCCATGGGGGCCGAAATAGACCTCCTCGTGATTGCCGCGGATCGTCAGGACATCATGACGGCGCAGCAGGTCGACCGTCTCGTCGCAGAAGCGATATTCATAGATGCTGTCGCCAAGGCACAGGAAGCGGTCGGCGTCTCGCATCAGCCGCAAGGCCTCGCCAAGGGCGCGCGGATTGCAATGAACGTCTGACACAATGCCGAGCTTCACGGCGACTCCAGCTTCTCGTCGAATCCTGCCGCAGGGGCGGCGGGGACGCAACCGGCCCCCTTGCTTTCGCTTCCGAAAACTTCAATCCTGCCTGCAAACAAGGCCATGAGGCTTCAGGGAGGGACAAATGGATTTTCGCGCTTTCGGCGTTGCGGCTGCAATCGTCTCCGGCAGCATTTCGGCCAGTCATGCCCAGACCGATTTCTATGCGGGCAAGTCCATTCAGGTCATCGTCGGCAATCCGACCGGCACCGGCTTCGATCTTTATGCCCGTGCGCTGGCGCAATACATGCCCAGGCACATTCCGGGAAAGCCTGGAATCATCGTGCAGAACATGCCGGGCGCAGCGAGCCTCAAGGGACTGCAATATCTCTCGATGACGGCGGCGCGCGACGGAACCGTGATCGGCACGTTCAATTCCAACCTCGTCAATCTTTCGGTGCTTGAACCGAAGACAATGGAATCGGTGGATTTCGACAAGCTGAACTGGCTCGGCAACATGTCGTCGGACGTGAAGGTCTGCTTCTCGTGGAGCGCTTCGGGAGTCGCCAGGCCCGATGACCTGCGCACGAAGCAACTGATCATCGGGGCGACCTCGAAAGGCTCGGGCGACATCTACGGATCGATCCTGCGCACGCTCTACGGCGATAACGTCAAGATCGTTCTCGGATATACGACGAATGCGGATGTGTGGCTCGCCTTCGAGCGCGGCGAGGCCAGCGCCAATTGCACCGGCTGGGGCGTCATTCCGATCCGCAAGCCTGACTGGGTGCGCGACGGCAAGCTGAACGTGCTGGTTCAGTTCGCCAGAAAGCCTTCGCCGCAATTGCCGAATGCGCCGCTCGTGTTCGATCTCCCCATGTCGCCCGAGATGAAGGATGCGGTGGCGTTCATCACGCAGACAGACGCGATCACGCGGCCCTTCGTGACGCCGCCTGGCGTTCCGGCGGACCGTGTGGCGATTCTCCAGAAGGCGTTCGCGGAGACGCTGAAGGACCCGGAATTCCTCGCCTTTGCGAAGAAGACCGACCTCGACATTGAGTTCATGGACGCGGAGACGCTGAAGAACACAGTCGCCGAAATCCGCCGCACCCCGCGGGCGGCTGTCGAACTCGCCCGCAAGCTTGCCGAGTGACTGACGCCGGACGAGCGGCTTGACGCCGCTGCTTTCGGCGCGGAAATATGGACAAGGCCGTCGATATTTGTCCAGCCGCGAGCGATTGCGGGGCGGACTCGATGCCCCTCAACGTCCTGCGCGGGTCAAACGCAACATCATGAACATGTCCGGGAGTGACGAAACGCCCGCCGTCCTGATCGAAGGTCTGACGAAACGCTATGGGCGCACGCTGGCGCTCGACAAGGTCAGTTTCGATGTGAAGCGCGGCGAGCTTTTCGCGCTGCTGGGCCCCAACGGCGCGGGCAAGACAACGATGCTGCATATTCTGTGCACCATCCTGCGCGCCGATGAGGGACGGGCGCAAATCAACGGCGTGGACATTGCTAAAGACCCTTTGGGGGCAAGGCTGAACATTGGCGTGGTGTTTCAGGAGCCGAGCCTCGATGACCGGCTGACCTGCGTGGAAAATCTCAATTTCCACGGCCTCGTGTATGGCGTGCCGGCTTACGCGCGCGCGAAGCGCATCGAGCAGATGCTGGCGGTCGTCGAGCTGTCCGACTGGCGCGACCGGCTCGTGCGCACGCTCTCGTCCGGCATGAAGCGCCGGCTCGAAATCGCCCGCGCGCTGGTGCACGATTCGCGTATCCTGTTTCTGGACGAACCTACGGTGGGCCTCGACGCGCAGGCGCGCGACCGCATGTGGAGCTACATCCGCCAGTTGCGCGAGCAGCATGGACTGACGGTCGTGGTGACGACGCATTACATCGAGGAAGTCGAAGGCTGCGACCGCGTCTGCGTCATCGACCACGGCAAGGTTCTCGCCATCGACACGCCGGCTGCGCTGAAAGCCCGGCACGGGCAGGAATTGCTGCGCGTGACGCCGCGCGATGCAGCAGCTGGCGCCGAGATCGCGGCGGATTATGCGGACCGCATCGTGCGCCATGACGGCGAGATCGTGCTGCGCTCGGACGGCGACGCCTTTGTGGAGGCCCTGTTCAACAAATACGGCCCCCGCATCCGCCGTCTGGCGGTCGAGGAACCGTCGCTGGAAAGCGTGTTCCTGTCGCTGACGGGGCGCGAATTGCGCGACCAGGCGGCGAGCGCGCGCGACGTCACTTATGCTTTCGGCAAGCGTGGCGGAGAGCACACGAAATGACGCCGCTCATCACGCCCTATACGCCGGTTTCGCGCTTCGCCATGCAGATGGGCGGGCTTTACGCCATCTGGTTGCGCGAGGTGAAGCGTGCTGTGCGCGACCGCGGTCAATTGATCGGCGGCGTCAGCCGCCCGCTGCTCTATGTGCTGATCATGGGCATAGGGCTGAACCCGTATTTTCGCGGCGAGATCTATGGCGAAGTGAAGTTCGTCGTGCCGTTCACCTATCTCCAGTTCATCTTTCCGGCAGTGATTGCACTGAACATTCTCTACACGTCGGTGCAGTCCGCCGTGTCGGTGATCTGGGACCGCGAATTCGGCTTCCTGCGCGAAGTGCTGGTGTCGCCGCAGTCGCGCTGGACGATCCTGCTCGGCAAGGTGCTGGGCGGGGCGACAGTAGCGATGTTCCACGGTTCGCTGGTGCTGGCCCTAGCGCCCTATGCGGACATTCCGCTTGATCTGGTCTCGGTGCTGAAGGGGCTCGGGCTGATGTTCCTGCTGGCCTTTGCGCTGACATCGGCGGGCGTCATCATCGCGGGGCGCATCCGGAGCTTCGAGGGCTTCGGGGTGTTTTCCAACGCGGTGATCCTGCCGCTCTATTTCCTGTCGAGCTCGGTGTTCCCGCTCGATCCTTCGCTCTCGGCCGCGCAGATGCGCGTCATCTATCCGCAATGGCTGGTGGCGATGGTGGAATGGAATCCGCTCACCTATGCGGTCGATGCGTTCCGGGGCGCATTCATCGGCTATCACCAGTTCGATCACTGGATGGGGCCAGTGGTGCTGGCCGCGATGGCTGCCTTCTTCTTCTCGTGGGCTCTCTACGAGTTCCGGAAGGCGTGAGAATGGCCGACGCGCGCAGCCGCATTCGCGACCTGCTCGGCACGTTCTGGGTGCTGGGTCTGCTGGGCGGCGTCTATTTCCTGGAGCCCGATACGTCGCTCGATGAAATGCGCAAGTCAGGGGGGCTGCGCGCATGCCTGCCCACGTCCTATCCGCCGCTCGTGACAGGCGTCGCGGAAAAGCCCGGCATCGATGTGGAACTGTTGGGGGCGATCGCGAAAGATCTCGGCGTGCGCCTCACAATCACCAGCAATCCGCAAATGGGGCAGGATTTCAACCCGCGCAACTGGCGCATCACGCGAGCCCAATGCCAGGTCCTGGGCGGCGGGGTGATCGAATCGCCCCTGACGAGGTCTTTTCTCGACACCGTGGCGGGCCATGCGGAGACGGGCTGGGCCATCGTGTCGAAAGGCGATCCGCCGCAGCTCGCTGGCAAGAGGATTGCGGTGCTGGCGGGGATTTCGGGGCTTGATCGTCTGGCGCTGTCGCGCGACCTGCGCGCCGCCGAAGCCATCGCGACGCTGACCCCGACGCAGGCGGCCTTCGTGCAGCGCATTGCATCGGGAGACGTCGATGCGGGCATCACCGAGCGGCTGATGGGGGAGCGCATCGCGGCCGAGAACGGCTGGCGCATCGGCTGGGCGCCCGGGAATTTGCCGCGATACCGGATCGTTCTGGGCGTCTGGAAAGGCGACCTGACGCTGAAACGGGCGATTTCGGACGCATACGGGCGACTGGAACGCAGCGGCGAAAAAGATCGCATTCTGGCCCGCTATCTGGGCGGTGGCCCAAACGCCCGGCCTTGAACCGCCCCTGCGGTCCGATATCCGCAATCGAGCCTTTCCGTCCGGTTGGAAAGCGCGCTAAGGATGGGTTATGGGGCTGCGAAAAGCCAAGCGAGGAAACATGAAGTTCGGATTGTTCGACCATATCGAAAACTCGGGCCGCGATCTGGCGACCACTTTCGACGAGCGCATCCGGTTCATTCAGGCGGCCGATGATGCGGGCTTCTACGCCGTGCATCTGGCCGAGCATCATTGCTCCCCGCTCAACATGGTCCCGGTGCCGGGCGTGTTCATGGGCGCGCTGGCGCGGGTGACGAAGAACATCCGCTTCGGGCCGCTCGTCTATCTGCTGCCCCTCTATTCGCCGCTGCGGCTGGCGGAAGAAATCTGCATGCTCGACCATCTCAGCAATGGCCGGCTCGAGGTCGGCGTCGGACGTGGCGTTTCGCCGTTCGAACTGGGCTTCCACAAGATCGACCATGACAAGTCGCGCGACATTTTCTTCGACGCCTACGCCTGCCTGCGCGAGGCTCTAACCCACGACGTGTTCAGCTATGAGGGGCCGAGCTACAGCTACAAGAATGTGCCGATGGCGCTGCGTCCGCTTCAGCAGCCGACGCCGGCCTTCTGGTATGGTTCGTCCAATGCGGTCGGCTCCACATGGGCCGGCGAGCAGGGCCTGCACTTCGTGTCCAACGGACCGACAACCCGCGCCAAGGCGAATATCGACACGTTCCGCGAAGCTCTGGCGAAGCGCGGCGCTCCGGCCCAGCCCAAGGCGGAATTTCCGGGCGGAGTCGCCATCGGGGTGACGCGGCAGATCGTGGTGGCGGATACGGACGAGCAGGCGCGCAACATTGCGCGCGGGCCGGCCGAGCGACACTACAAGAACCTGAACTGGCTGCGCGACAACCATGCTTCGGCGGAATTCGCCAATCGGCTCGTGGTGCCGGTGGCCAGCACGTTCGAGGACAATCTGCGGGAAGGTTCGGTGATCGCCGGCAGCCCCCGGACGGTCGCAGCCGAGATCGAGAAGCAGGTGGCTGCGCTGGGGATCAATTACCTGATTTCCTACCTGTTCTTCGGCGACATGTCGTTTGCGGACGCCTCGCGCTCGCTGCAATTGTTCCGCACCGAGGTCATGCCGAAGATCGCGCATCTCTGATCGCCCGGCGGACCTGCCCGTTGGCGTAAAGTCTGCATTGCCGAAACAGGGCTTGCGTCGCGGGTCTCCCCGACCCATGACGTGACCCGCGCGGTGCGTGCGCCGAGGCTCTGTTCCGGGACTCTTGATGGCAATGCCTGACAATGCGCCGGCTCACAAACTGAGCCAGCGGGAAGTTCGTTCGATCATTCTGGGCCTGCTCACGGCCATGTTTCCGGCGGCGCTGGATTCCACCGTCATGGGTCCGGCCATGCCGACCATCGGTCGCGAGATCGGCAATATCGAGCATCTGCCCTGGGTGATGACCGGCTATCTGCTGATGTCCACTGCGGCGACGCCGCTCTACGGGAAGCTGAGCGATATTTACGGGCGGCGTCTCCTGCTGCTCGCGGCCATTTCGATCTTTGCGCTTGGATCGCTGCTCTGTGCGGTGTCGCCCAACATGATTGCGCTGGCGCTCGCCCGCGCCGTGCAGGGCATCGGGGGCGGGGGGCTGGTGTCGCTGTGCATCACCATCATCGGCGACATCGTGCCGGTGCGGGAACGCCCGCGCTATCAAATCTACACGACCGCCATGTGGGCGGCTTCAAGCCTCGCGGGTCCGGTTCTGGGCGGCTATCTGGCGGAGCGCTGGCACTGGTCTTGGATTTTCTGGATCAACGTGCCGATCTGTCTGGTCGCGTACCTGCTGACCGGCAGCAAGCTGAAGAACCTTCCGCGCCATGAGCGGCCGCACAAGCTGGATTTCGCCGGCGCGATCCTGCTGGTGGTTTCTTCCGTGGCGCTGCAATTTGCGTTCACGTCGGGCGGTTCGCGCTATCCGTGGCTGTCGGTGGAAATCCTGTCGCTTCTGGCGTTGGGATTCGCGACTGCGGCATTGCTGGTCTGGCGGCTGATGACCGCCGAGGAGCCGCTGATTCCGATCGCCCTGTTGCGCAACAAGGTCGTGCTGATCGGTTCGGCGGCGGCGGGCCTGGCGGCGGGCGTCTTCATCGCTCTGACCATCTATGTGCCGATCTATTTTGAAAATGCGCTCGGCTATACCGCGACAGGGTCGGGGTTGGCGCTGGTGCCGTTGATGATCGGCACGACCCTGGGGGCCATGGGGGCCGGCAAGGTGATGATGATGGTGAAGCATTATCGCTTCGTCCCCATCGCCGGGCTGGGGATTGCGGTTGTGTGCCTGACGCCGTTGTTCCTGTTCCCGCTCGGTCTGCCGATGTGGCTGATCCAGATTTTGTTCGGTCTGGGATCCATGGGCATAGGGACCAGCTTCCCGGTGTCGATGATCTCGGTGCAGAACGCCGTGGCGCTTCATCAACTTGGCACCGCGACCTCAACGGTTTCCTTCGCGCGCAATTTCGGCTCGGCCATCGGGGTCGCGGTCTTCGGGGCGATCGTCATCAACGGCGGGGCCACGATGGCGTCATCGGGCGAAGGCGTGATGGTGTCGGGCGCAGCCTTCGCAGAAATCTTCCGGTGGATTTTCGGCGCGTCCATCATCGGCTTGCTGATGGGGATCGGGGTGCTCTGGCAGATGCCCGAGAATCCGCTCGGCCGCCGCGGCGACAGCAAGGCCTTCAGGAAATGAAAGCCTAGTAGCGCGAGAAATCGTAGCCTTGCTTGGCGGCGATTTCGAGCAGGAAAGGCTTGCCCTTCTGGTTCATGTCGACCGCATCGCGGATCGCCGGAACAATGTCGGCAGGATTTTCAACGCGCCGCGCCGCGACATTCAGGCCTTCGGCCACCTTGGTGTAATTGCCGCCGATATCGAGCGCGTCATATTTCGCGTGAGACACCTGCAGCACGCCGCGTTCGCAGGCCATGACGGCGTTGTTGAACACGACCGTCAGAATGCCGATGTCGTTGCGGGCCGCAGTCTCGATATCCATGCCGGTCATCCCGAAGGATGCGTCGCCCATGATGTTGACGCAGATCTTTTCCGGCGCGGCGAGCTTTGCGCCCATGGCGAGCGGCAGGCCGTAGCCGAGCTGCGTGGACTTGCCCCAGCCGATGTAGGAACCCGCTTGCGTCGATTCCCACATGGGCAGCAATTGCTCGCGCGGGCTGCCGGCATCGTGGGTGATGATGACATTGTCGCGGTCGAGCGTACGCATCAGGTCGCGGATCACCCGGTACTGGTTGATGGGCGTTTCGTCCGAGTCGAAATGCTTTGCCCAGTCCGCCTGCCATTCGCGCTTGAGGGCGGCGATCTCGTCCTTCAACGCGGCGAGCGCCTCCGCGGGCTTCGCTGCGCGCTGACGACCGACCTCCTCGATCAGGGCTTCGAGCACCAGAGCCGCATCGCCCACGAGGCCGAGATCGGCGCGTATATCCTTGTTGATGTCGGCGGCGTCGTTGGTGGAGTGAATCAGCGTCTTGCCGACCGGAAGCGCGGGGCCGAAAGGCGTCTTGGTCAGGCTCGACCCGATGGCCAGCACCACGTCGGCGCGGCGCATGAACTCGGCGTACATTTTGGGCCGCGAGGCTGTGGAAGCGCCAAGCGCCAGTGGATGATTTTCGGCAATTGCGCTCTTGCCCGGATTGGTGGCCACGACCGGGGCCGGAATGAGTTCGGCCAGCGCCGCAAGCGGTTCGGCGGCTTCCGCATAATGAATGCCCTGACCGGCCCAGATGACGGGGCATTTGGCGGCCAGCAACATGCGGGCGGCCTGCTTTATGGCGTGCGGATCCGGCCCCGAGCGCAACACCGGAACGGTGCGGTAATCGAGCGTCCCCTGATATTCGGCCTCAAACACTTCGACCGGGACTTCCACCATCACCGGACCGGGGCGGCCGCTGCGCATGGCCTGATAGGCGCGGCGCATCAGGTCCGGCAATTGCTGCACGTCATGCGCCATCGCGGACCATTTGGTGACGGGCGCATAGACTTCCGCCGCCCGGAAGGTCGGGCGCGTATGCTGTCGATCAGATGGCGAGCCGGCCGGGATCACCAGCATCGGCACGTTTTCCGCATAGGCCTGCGCGACGCCAGCAAAAGCGTTCTCTATGCCTGCGCCCTGCTGGGCGGCGAAGACGCCGTTTTGTTTTCCGCGACGGATGCGGCTGTAGCCGTCCGCCATGCCGACCCCGACGCGTTCCTGACGGCACAGGATGGGCCGAATGTCGATCTTGGCGCAGGCGTCGATGAGCGGATTGCGCGGGTAGCAGGCGAGAAAATCCGTCTGCTCCTGCTTCATGATGGCCGCAATGACATCCGCCCCGTTCATGCCGTTTCGCCCCATTCGGTTTCGTCAGCCAATCTTATGATATTCGGGCGTGTGCGGAAAGCCCGCGAAGCCTTCAGTCGCCGTTGACGATGGCGCGCGCCCGGACCAGCAGGGCCGGAGGAGTCGCATAGGCGTCGCGGATCAGGGCCGCTGCGTCCGCCGCCTTGGCCGGATGCAACGGAATGTTGCCCTTGAGGGCCTCGGCCAGAAAATCCGGATCGCTCATCGTGTTGTCAAACGCCTTGCGCAGCGCCTCGACGCGATCGGCGGGCGCGCCAGGGCCAACAACCACGAAGCGGGACATGACATCGCTGCTGAAGACGAGGCGCATGATGCGACGGTCGTCCTCGTTCGAGGCCAGTTCGTAGATCGTCGGGACGTTCGGCAAGTCCGCATGGCGCTCAGCGCCGAACTGCACCAACGGCAGGATGCTGTTCCGGCTGATCCACTCGGGTTTGGTATCCTTGAGGCAGGGCCAGCACCACCCCTGCCAGCCGTCTATCTCGCCGCGCTCCATCGCCAGCGCGCCTTCCGGAATCCCGCGGTAGCCGCCGACGATCTTGAATTGCGTCCCGGTCAGGGCGTTGAGCAGGCGGGGCGCCACCGCAGTTATATCGTGCGGACCGGTCGAGCCGACCGTCACGACGCGCTTGCGGGCGTCGTCAATCGTCAGAATCCCCGAGGCTCGCCAGGAGAGCGCCACACCGGCTTCGCGCCGGTCAAGCGCGCCGAGGTAGTGAAACTTCGACGGATCGAACTGCGCGCCGGCCGTATTCCAGAGGGGCGCAAACGGAATCGTATCAGCGAAGATTCCCAGTTCCGAGCCGTCGCGATTGCCGATGTTGTAAAGCGCATTGGCGGCGATCAGGCCTCCGCCTCCGGGCATGTTGCGGACGACGAAGGAGGGCTTACCCGGAATGTGCTTGCCCATGTGCCGGGCCAGAAGACGCGCGATCGTATCGTAGCCGCCGCCGGGCGCGTATCCGATCGAGAGGCTTATGGTGCGCCCCGCATAAAAGTCCGAGACGGGGTCCGCCGCCGCAGGAGAGACGAAGAAAAGACAGGCCAGCGCCAGCAGCCGCGAACGGATCATGGTTTCCTCCCCCGACAGGCGCTTGCGGCCTGTTCGGACGCCAGACTAGCACCGCGCCCTACCGAGGCAAGGACGCTGACAAGGCCGGGCCGATCCCCTACAAAGGCTGCAAACAGGAGGAAACGCATGATCCGCGTCGCATTCGTCATCGGCAAATATCCGCCCGACCAGCGCAAGCTGCGCGAGGATGTGGCCAAGCGCTATTCCTCTGCGGAAGTCGAGGTCGGCATTCTGTCCGTGCCGTGCGAGCCGTTCGGCGAATTGCTGCCGGCCGAGGTGCAGCAGGTCGCGCCCTTCTTCCATCAGGCCTTCGCGCAGGCGCAGAAGGAAGGCTACGATGCTGTCGTGCCGCTCGGGGCGCTTGATCTGGGCGTCGAGGGCGGACGCTCGCTGGTCGATATTCCGGTGATCGCCCCCTATCATGCGGCGCTGCATGTGGCCTCGCAGGTTGGCGATCGCTTCGGGGTCATCAGCTACACGGCGGAAAGCACTGTGAAGGCGCGCATGATGACGCGCCATTACGGCATGGAGCATTTCATTGCCGGCTATGCGGATTCCGGCACATGGCTTCGCGAGATGGCCGACAAGAAGGCGCAGATGACGGAGTCCTTCATCGCCGCCGCCCGCAAGCTGATCGACGTGGACGGCGCCGAAGTCATCATCCCGCGCGGCATCAGCCAGTGCCCGGTGCATATCGACCCGGACTGGCTGAGCGACCAGCTCGGCGTGCCGGTGGTGGAGTGCATCGGAGCGCCGATCCGGCTCGCCGCCATGCTGGCCGGACTGAAGTTGAAGCACAGCCGCAAGCGCTGGCCGAAATCCAAGTCGATTCCCAAAATGCCCGGCATGCCGGAAATCTGACTCGTCGTCGCGGCGATCAAAGACCGCCAGAGACGTGAACGACGAAGCGATCCGTGGCCCGAAAGCGGCTCAATGGATTGCTTCGCGAGGCCTGGCCCGGCCCGCCATGATGGCGGACTGCGCGGCCCGCTCTTGAAATGCTCCGCTCCTTCGCGCAATGATACGGCTGCGTAACGAGTGCGGCTGTATGAGCGTCAATCTGAAACCCGCGCAGGCCCTGCGGCTTCTGCAGGATGTGTCCTTCGGGCTGGTGCAGGACGCCAAGCCTGAATCGAGCCCCGATTTTACCTTGCGGCAACTGGCGATCCTGTTGACGATCTATCTCGATCCGCCGCCCCATACTGTGCGGGGCCTCGCCAAGAAGCTTGGCGTCACCAAGCCGGTCATCACCCGCGCACTGAACGCCATGGGCGAACTCGACATCGTCTCGCGTCGTCGCGACGAGGCGGACCGGCGCAATGTCATCATCCAGCGCACCGTGAAGGGTTCGCTCTATGTGGAGGCCCTGGGCGACCGGGTCGTGGCCGCCGCGAGGAATCTGGCATGAGCGCGCCCGCCCTGGACCGTCGCCGGACGCCTGCACGGCCGGACCTTGCAGCCGCGCATTTGCGCGGGAAGGTGGAAGCTGCACGCTTCGTGGATGGCGTCGCAAAACGGATCGTCCATGAAGTCGTGAACATACGCCCGCGCCCTGCGATGGACGCTTCGCTTGATACGCAGGCGCTTTTCGGCGAGCGCGTGCAGGTTTTCGAGGATGACGACGGCTGGATCTGGGGCCAGTTCGAACGCGACGGTTACGTGGGCTATTTCGACGCCACTGCGCTGGCGGATGTCGAGCAGCCGACGCATCGGGTCTGTGTGCCGCGCACCTTCGTGTATCCGGACCTGTCGATGAAACTGCCGGTCGTGATGGCGCTGCCGATGAACGCCGAAGTCGAGATCGTCGCCATGCGGGGAGATTTTGCGCAGGCGCGCAATATCGGCTGCATATGGGCGGAGCACCTGCGTCCCCTCGACCAGTACGAGCCGGATTTTGTCGCTGTGGCCGAGCGGTTTCTGAACGTCCCGTACCTGTGGGGCGGCAAGACCTTTGCGGGTCTGGACTGTTCGGGCCTCATGCAGATTTCCCTGCAGGCTGCGGGCGTCCATGCGCCACGCGACACCGACATGCAGGCTGCGGAACTGGGCGCGCCTGTCGGGTTCGATGAAAGTTTGGCGGGCCTGCGTCGCGGCGACCTGATTTTCTGGAAAGGCCATGTGGGAGTGATGCGCGACGAGGCGACCCTGCTGCACGCCAACGGCCATCACATGATGGTGGCGAGCGAGCCGTTGCGCGAAGCGCGCGACCGTATTCAGCAAAAAAGCTTCGGGGCGATCACGCAGGTCCGGCGGCTTAGTCCGGACAGGTGAAGCGCGGGCCGCGCCGGGCTTCGGTGAGGGCGCGCGTGAGCCGTTCGGCAAACAGCCCCTTTGCGTCTGGGCCCAGACAGGTGGCGATCTCGACGCTGCGGCCGCGCGAGACGATGGCCAGCCGATGGACGCCGAAATCCTCGATCTCCTCGCGCTCGATCCGGACCCAGGCCGGATTGAAGCGCCATTCCTGCCGTCCGCCGCGCGGGCTGACCCTCGCAACCAGCAATTCGATGGGAGTGACCAGCACATCTTCGTAGGCGCGCGCGGAGCGGAAGTTCACCCGGAAGGCCCAGTAGAGAAGCAGAACGTCGAGGCCCATGAAACCCGCGACCGGCCATGCGCCGAGGATCACGAAGGGAATGGAGGTCAGGAACGAGACCGTTCCGACGCCGAGCATGAACCAGAAGAACCCGCGCTGCGTCAGCGAGCGATGCGGATAAAGCCGCTGCTCCAGAAGACGGTGCTCGGATGGATGATCGCTCATGTGACTGGCCCGCTGACGGCGTCGCCTTCTGTTGCGCCAAAGCTCGACACGTTTATAAAACTTTCATGCCCGCAAAAAAGCCCGGTCCTCCGCAAAAAAAGGTGAGCGCCAAGCTTGCGCCCGCAAAGCGCCGCTCGGCGAAGCCGAAGCCGCTCGACGCCGCGACCGTCCACGAGGTGTTCCGGCGCTTCCGGGAGCATAATCCCGAGCCGAAGGGCGAACTCGAATATGTGAACCCCTATACGCTCCTCGTGGCGGTGGTCCTGTCGGCGCAGGCCACCGACGTGGGCGTGAACAAGGCCACGCGAGCGCTCTTCGCGGCGGCGGATACGCCCGCCAAAATGCTGGCGCTCGGCGAGGACAAGGTTCGCGACCTCATCAAGACCATCGGGCTTTTCCGCACCAAGGCCAAAAACGTCATTCTGCTTTCGGAAAAGCTGATTGCCGAATTCGGCGGCGAGGCGCCGCGTCAGCGCGAACAGCTTGAAACCCTGCCGGGCGTCGGTCGCAAGACCGCGAATGTCGTGCTGAACATTGCTTTCGGGGAAGAGACGATCGCGGTCGACACCCATCTCTTCCGGGTGTCGAACCGTTTGCCGCTGGTCATCGGGAAGACGCCGCTCGACGTGGAACTGGGGCTGATCAAGGTCATTCCGGCCGAGTTCAGGCGACACGCCCACCATTGGCTCATCCTGCACGGGCGCTACATCTGCAAGGCGCTGCGGCCGGAATGCGAAAAATGCCCGGTGAATGACCTTTGCCGGTGGCCGGAGAAGCGGATTTAACGAAATCCGACCCGGATCGGCGGCATTTTAACGAAATCGTCACCATATCGGTCAAGTTGAGGCTCCCGTCGATTTTCCGGCGGGTTGCGGGGCTCTGGCCCACGCCATATACCCGGCGCGGCGATTTCTCCCGGCAGTCCGGCGCCCTCTCCCGCTCAGGTTCAGGTTCGGTCGTCGCAATGGCAGTCTTGTTTCATCATCCGATGTGTCCGCATTCGCGGTTCGTGCGTCTGGCTGCGGCCGAGTACGGGCTCGAACTGGACCTCGTCGAAGAGCGCACGTTCGAGCGGCGCAGCGAATTTCTGGCCCTGAACCCGGCCGGAACCACACCCGTTCTGGTCGAGCAATCCGGCATGGTCATTCCCGGCACCGGTCCCATCGCCGAATATCTGGACGAGACGCGCGGGCTGGCGCTCGGCAACCGCCGCCTTCTGCCGGAAGATCCGGGCAGCCGGGTCGAGGTGCGGCGGCTGCTGGACTGGTTCAACCTGAAGTTCTTCGATGAAGTGTCGGGCTATCTGGTCACCCAGAAAATCTACAAGCGCTTCATGCCGATGGACGGCGGCGGCGGCGCGCCCGACATGGATCAGGTTCGGGCCGCCCGGTCCAACATTCGCTATCATCTGCGTTATATCGGCTATCTGGTGTCGCGCCGGAACTGGCTGGCGGGCGACGATCTGAGCTATGCCGATCTGGCGGCGGCGGCGCATCTGTCGAGCGCTGATTTTCTGGGCGATGTGCCGTGGGCGGAGAGCGAGAACGCGAAGGACTGGTACGTGCGGGTGAAATCCCGTCCGTCCTTCCGCGCCCTGCTGTCGGACCGGGTGCCGGGCATGACGCCGGACCCGGTTTATGCGGATCTCGATTTCTGATCGGGAAGGGCGAACTCGTCACCGCTGCGATTGCGCAGGGCTTCGACGCCTGCCGGATCACGCATCCTGACGCGATCGGCCCGGCCGGAGAGAGGCTGCGCGAGTGGATCGCCGCCGGCCGCCACGGCGACATGGACTGGATGCCGCAGACGCAGGACCGCCGTGCCGACCCGCGCGCACTCTGGGGCGACGTGCGCTCCATCATCATGCTGGGGACGAACTACGGGCCGGGCGAAGATGCGCTGGCGAATTTAGGCGAAACGTCGCGCGGCAACATTTCCGTCTATGCGCGCCATCGCGACTATCACGATCTCATCAAGGGGCGGCTGAAACAGCTTGCGGGCTGGATCGTCCGGCGCGCGAAGGAGACGGGCGGGTCTGCGCCCGAGCTGAAAGTCTTTGTCGATACGGCGCCGGTCATGGAAAAGCCGTTGGCGGCGGCGGCGGGGCTCGGCTGGCAGGGGCGGCATACCAATCTGGTGTCGCGAGAATTCGGTTCATGGCTGTTTCTGGGGGCGATCTTCGTCAGCTTCGAGTTGGAGCCCGATGCGCCTGAAGTCGATCATTGCGGTTCGTGCCGGGCCTGTCTCGACGCCTGCCCGACGCAGGCTTTCCCGTCGCCCTATCAGCTCGATGCAAGGCGCTGCATTTCGTACCTGACGATCGAACACAAGGGCCATATTGCGGAGGAGTTTCGCGCGCCCATCGGCAATCGCATCTATGGCTGTGACGATTGTCTGGCGGTTTGTCCGTGGAACAAGTTCGCGCAGGCGACCCGCGAGATGAAGCTCGCTGCGCGCGATGATCTTGTATCGCCGTCGCTGGCCGAGCTGGTGCGCCTCGACGATGCGGGCTTCCGTCAGATGTTCGCCGGAAACCCCGTGAAGCGCATCGGCCATGCAAAGTTCCTGCGCAATGTGCTGATCGCCATCGGCAACAGCGGCGATGCAGGACTGGCGGAATTGGCGGAAGATCGTCTCTCGCATGAATCGCCGCTGGTGCGGGCGATGGCGGTGTGGGCCCTAAGCCGCCTTTGCGCGGCGTCCGACTTTGCACACAGGCGCGCGCGTTACGCACCGCACGAAACCGATCCGGATGTGCGCGCCGAATGGGCGCGGGAGCAGCAAGAATGAACGTGTTTGTTTTTGGTCTCGGCTATTCGTCGATGCATTTTGCGACTTCCGTGCGGGGGCTGCATGTCTGCGCCGGGACCGTGACGTCGCGCGAAAAGGCCGAACGGCTCAAGACGCAGGGCGTCGAGGCTTTTGTGTTTTCGCCCGATGAATGCGATGCGGACATCCCGGCACGGATCGCGGCGGCTGATGCGCTGCTCGTATCGATTCCACCGGATGAAGATGGCGATCCGGTCCTCAACCGTTTTGGGGATGAGGTGGCGAATGCGTACGGGCTCAAGCGCATCGTGTATCTGTCGACGGTGGGCGTTTATGGCGATCACCAGGGCGCGTGGATTGACGAGACGACTGCTTGTCATCCGACGAACGCGCGCAGCATCGAGAGGCTCAAAGCCGAAGATGGCTGGCTCACCCTTGGACAACGCGCCCGCAAGGCCGTGCATATTTTGCGGCTATCGGGGATTTACGGGCCGGGATCAAACGCGCTCGTGAACCTCAAGCGCGGCACGGCGCGGCGCATCATCAAGAAGGGACAAGTGTTCAACCGCATTCATGTGGAGGATATCGGCCGGGCGATTGTGGCTTGCCTGGCGTATGAAGGCGGATCGGCAATCTGGAACGTCACCGACGATCTGCCTGCGCCGCCGCAGGACGTCGTCGAATATGCGGCGAGGCTGATGGGCGTCGAGCCGCCGCCGGAGATCGACTTCGACACCGCTCCCCTGAGCCCAATGGCGCGCAGCTTCTATGCCGAATGCAAGCGCGTCTCCAATAAGGCCATGAAGGATAAGCTCGGCGTAGTGCTGGCCTATCCGACCTATCGGGAAGCGCTGGACGCCTTGTGGGCGCAGGGCGAAGCGCAATAGCTACGCAGCCCGCGCCTGATCTGCGCCGCCGAAATGTTCGATATAGCGCGGGTCGATCTCGGCGACCGGCATGACCATCAGCACGTCCGTCGTGCCGAAATGGTGATCTACAACGGCTCCGTCGCCGATGCGCGCCCCGCAGCGCAGATAACCCTTGATGAGTGGCGGCAGCGACGCGATGGCGCGGCGCGCATCGAGTCCTGACGGCTCCATGATGTTCATCGGCGTGAAGTGCTGCGCGAGCGCGCTGGCCCGCCAGGTCTCGTCGGCCATCGCATGACGGTGCAGGAAACTCAGTGGCAGTGCGAGCTTCAGGGGATTGACGCCTTCAAGACTGGCGCAGCCGATCAGCACATCCATCCGGTGGTGCTTCACATAGGCCCAGACGCCGCGCCACAGGAGTTCAAGCGTCCGCTTGCCGCGATATTCCGGCAGCACACAGGAGCGACCGAGTTCGAGAAAGCGCTTTCCGGAGTGGCGCTCCAGCAATGGCCCGATGTCGAATTCCTGCGCCGTGTAGAACCCGAAACGGCTCTCCGCCACGTCCTGCCGCAACAGCCGATAGGTGCCGACGACCTTCGGCTTTGAGAGGCCGAAGCGGTTGCGGTGCGCGTGGTCGATGACCAGCAGATGATCGCAGACATCGTCGAAACGGCAGATGTCGCGCTTCGTCAGTTTCGCCTGGCTGTCCGCTGCGTGCTGGCGTTCCTTGAAGAACACGCGGTAACGAAGCTTCTGCGCGCGGCGAATATCCTTGCTGGTGGTGGCCAGACGGATTTCGAGCGCGCCCAGAAAGCCCAGCGATTCCGGCATTCCTGCAAGATCGCGCACGATGCGCCTTACCTTCTTGCCGCGGGCGAATTGCGCCAGCCCCAGCATGCCAGCACCCAACGTCCGCAATGAGGCATTGGCCCAGACCGCCATGTCAAATCAGCTCCGCTTGTCACGCCCGCATTTCGAATGCGCGCGCAAGGCCACGCGTGCATGACGGTTTCGTGGCGGCCTGATGAAATGGCGTGTGCGGACATTACTGCTTCAGGTATTTCTTGGCGCGTTCCACGACCGGGCGCGGCGTGGCGTAGAGTTTCGCCACGAGCTCCTGCACTTCCTCGCCTGTCGAGGGAAGGATTTCGGCCTGCATGGCGGCCGCTTCCTTCAGGAAGCCGGGATCCTTCATGGTGGCGTCGAAGGCGCGACGCAGCATGTTGGCGCGCGCCGGAGTCAGGCCCGGAGGCGCCACGAAGGGCCGCGACATGGCGGTCGTACCCAGCATGAGTTCCAGCATCTGCCGGTCTTCGTCTGACTTCACGAGGTCCAGCACCAGCGGAACGTCCGGCAGTTCCGGGCTCTTCTTCATGGCGAACTGGAGGAGGATGTTCACTTTCTTGTCGCGGAACCAGTCGAGCTTCGTGGTCTTGAGCGAGGACAGCGACCAGCCGCAACGACCGTGCACCTCCCCGGTCTCGATGGCCATGATGGTCTGCTGGCTGCCCTGATAACCGGTGATGAGCTTGAACTTGGTGCCGAGCATCTCGTTCAGCATGAGCGGATAGGTGTCGGTATCGGACCCCGCCCCGGTGCCGGCGACGATCATTTCGGATTTCTGCGCATCCGCGATCGTCTTGAACGGGGTCGTGGCGAGCGCGAGGCACAGGCTCACGTCCTTGCTCATCGCGCCGATCCATGTGAACTGGCTCATGTTGTAGCCGGGATCGCGCGAGCCCACGAGCGGCTCCAGAATCGGCCCGCCGGCGAAAATCCCGATGGCGGTGCCGTCGCGCGGCGCGGTTTCGGCCATGAAATTCGCCTGCCGGATCCCGCCTGCGCCCGGCATGAGCTGCACCACCACGTTCGGCTTGCCCGGAATATGCGCGCCGATGTAGCGCCCCAGAAGACGCCCGAACAGATCCACGCCCCCGCCCGCCGTGCCGGCGGCGTAGATGGTCATGGGCTTGTCCATCGTTTCCTGCGCGACCGCGCTTCCGGACAGGAGGGCCGCAAGGGTCAGGGTGGCGGCGAGACGGGCGGGACGGGCCATGGGTTCCTCCGGACCGGACTTGCCGGCGATGTTTGGGGCTTGGCGGCAACCTAAAGTTTTAACGCACGTTTGTTAAGTCCAGACCCGGACCAGGACGGAAAAGACGCATGATCAAGACCATCACCACGACACCCTATGCCGATCAGGCTCCCGGCACGTCCGGGTTGCGGAAGAAAGTTCCGGTTTTCCAGAAGCCGCATTATGTCGAAAACTTCGTCCAGTCGATCTTCGACTCGCTGGACGGTTTTGCGGGCCAGACGCTCGTGCTGGGCGGGGACGGCCGCTACTACAATCGCGAAGTCATCCAGCGCGTTCTGAAAATGGCCGCCGCCAACGGGTTCGGGCGGGTGCTGGTCGGGCAGGGCGGCATCCTGTCGACGCCCGCAGTCTCCAACGTCATCCGCAAGTACAAGGCCTACGGGGGCATCGTGCTGTCCGCCAGCCACAATCCGGGCGGGCCGGACGGCGATTTCGGCATCAAGTACAATATCGGCAACGGCGGGCCTGCGCCCGAGAAGATCACCGATGCGATCTTCGCCCGGACCAGGTCGATCACCTCCTACAAGATTGTCGAGGCGCCCGATGTGGACCTTGATCGCCCGGGCGTCTCCCGGCTGGGCGACATGAATGTGGAGGTCATCGATTCAGTCGCCGACTATTCGGCGCTGATGCAGCAGCTTTTCGACTTCGACCGGATTGGCGATCTGTTCCGTTCGGGCTTCCGGATGAAGTTCGACGCCATGTCGGCCGTCACAGGCCCCTATGCGCATGCGATTCTGGAACGTGCTCTGGGCGCAACCGCCGGAACAGTGATGCACGGACAGCCGCTGCCGGATTTCGGCGGGCATCATCCGGACCCCAACCTCGTTCACGCGAAGGAAATCTACGACCTCGCGATGGGGACGAACGCGCCGGACTTCTGCGCGGCGTCGGATGGCGATGGCGACCGCAACCTGATCATCGGGCGCGGGATTTTCGTTACGCCCTCGGACTCGCTCGCCATGCTGGCCGCCAATGCGCAGCTAGCTCCGGGCTATGCGAAGGGACTGGCGGGCATTGCGCGCTCCATGCCGACCAGCGGGGCGGCGGATCGTGTTGCACAGAAGCTCGGCATCGGCATGTACGAAACCCCGACCGGCTGGAAGTTCTTCGGCAATCTGCTTGACGCGGGGCTTGTGACCATCTGCGGCGAAGAGAGCGCCGGCACCGGCTCAAGCCATGTGCGGGAGAAGGACGGACTTTGGGCCGTGCTGCTGTGGCTCAACATTCTGGCGGCGCGCAAGACCTCGATGCTCGACATCGTGCAGGGCCACTGGGCCACCTATGGGCGCAACTATTATTCGCGGCACGATTACGAGGAAGTCGAAAGCGACGGCGCGAATGCGATGATGAAGATGCTGCGCGATCAGTTGCCTTCCCTGAAGGGCAAGACGTTCGGCGCGCTCGAAATCGCAGGCGCGGATGATTTCGCCTATCACGATCCGGTGGATGGATCAGACTCGAAGAACCAGGGCGTGCGAATCCTGTTCCCGGACGGGTCGCGCGTGGTCTATCGCCTTTCCGGCACCGGCACGGCGGGCGCGACGATCCGCATCTATATCGAGAAATTCGAGGCCGATGCGTCGCGGCACAATGTCGAGACGCAGGCCGCGCTGGGTGATCTGATTGCGCTGTCGCGCAATCTGTCGCGCATTGAACATTACACGCAGCGCAGCGCGCCGAGCGTGATTACTTAATCAGGCAGGCTGCAAGCCGCCCTTCTGCTCAATGAAGCGGGCGATGGTCTCAAGGCCGTCGCCCGTTTTCATGTTGGTCATCACGAAGGGGCGATCCTTGCGTTGAACTTTTGCGTCCCGCTCCATCACCTCAAGCGATGCGCCTACGTAAGGCGCAAGGTCTGTCTTGTTGATGACCAGCAGGTCGGAGCGCGTGATGCCCGGTCCGCCCTTGCGGGGTATTTTCTCGCCGCCCGAAACGTCGATCACATAGATAGTGATGTCCGCGAGTTCGGGCGAGAAGGTCGCGGCGAGATTGTCGCCGCCGGACTCCACCAGAATGAGGTCGAGTTTCGGGAAGCGCTTGTTCATCTGCGCGATGGCGGCCAGATTGATCGAGGCGTCCTCCCGGATGGCCGTATGCGGGCAGCCGCCGGTCTCGACGCCCATGATGCGCTCGGGCTCAAGCGCGCCCGCCACGGTGAGGATACGGGCGTCTTCCTTCGTGAAAATATCGTTGGTAATGGCCGCGATATCGTAAACATCGCGAAACCGCTTGCAGAGCTTTTCCATGAGCGCCGTCTTGCCGGAGCCGACAGGACCGCCGATGCCGACGCGAAATGGGCCGTGTGCGGAAAGGCTCATGAGCGGAACAACCTCGAATATTGGGTTTCGTGTTTCATGGACGCGATGTCGGACCGCATGACCGCTCCGCCCAGATCGTCAAGCGTGGATTGTGCAGCGAAACGCGCGCAGTCCCTGATCGCCGGGATCAGTGCAGCGATGACGCGCTGTCCGTCCGTCTGGCCAATGACGCTGAGGCGCAACGCAGCCGAAACCAGATTGGACGCGAAGGCAAGGCCGTAGGTTTCGAGCGACGAAGCCAGCGCCAAGCCGTGTCCTGCGATCGCCGCGCCGAGCGCGACCGGATAGGCGATTTCATCGGAGCCTGTGCGCAGGGTCTCGAGCGCCTCGCATGGCCAGCTATCGCGCATCGCGGCCGCGAAGGCATTGCCTTGCGCGACGGTTTCCAGATGACGCTCCTGCGAGGGAGACAGCGCGATGGCGAGCGCATTGACCTCTTCGAGGCGGGTTCGATCATTTGCCTGCACGGCCCGAAAGCTCTCAGCCAGCAAAATGCAATCGTTGCGAACCGACCCGAAACCAAACAGGTCGGCCAGCCATTCGCGCAGCGCGTCGGCGTCCTTCACATCGCCGCATTCCACAGCCCATTCGAGGCCGTGACTGTAGGCGAAAGCCCCAACCGGAAAGCCCGGGGACAGCCACACGAACAGCGGCAGTTCGGGCAGGGCTGGGGCGGCTTCGCTCATCCGTGCTTGTGGCCCTTGGGGCCATGGTCGTGATGGTCGTGCCCGCAATTCTCGTCGTGCACATGCTCTGCATGGCCGTGCGCGGAATGATCGTGGTCGCAATGCTCGTCATGCACATGGCCCGCTTGGCCATGCGCCGGATTGCCATGCTGATGATGATCGTGGCCATGGTGATCGTGGCCGTGGTGGTCATGCCCCATGTGGTCATGTCCATGATGGCCGTGATCGTGCTTTTCTTCCTGCTCCTCGTAGGCGCCGCCATCGGGCTCGAACGGCCCTTCGATATGGGCCACCTTGGCGCCGAGGCCGCGCGCCATATCCTCGATCACATGATCGCGGCGGATGCGGATGCGGTTCTGCATGATTTGCGAGGTGATGTGACGATTGCCCAGATGCCAGGCGACCTTCGCAAGCTGCAGCGGATCCCGGCAGCGCAATTCGGCCAGCTCTTCGGGCGCGCCGACGATTTCGATCAGCCGACCGTCATCCAGCACCAGAGCGTCGCCGTTGCGAAGCTGCACGGCGTCCGGCAGGTCGAGCATGAATTCCGTGCCGCGCGAGGCCGTCATGGCGATGCGGCGGCGGTGGCGGCCTTCATAGTCGAGGATGATGGTGTCGGCGGCCTTCGCCTGCCATGCGCCGCGCGGACTGATGAAACTGGCCTTGATCATGTGAGCGTTCCCGTCATTTCGGCCGGGGCGGCCGTCCGGCGGGCTCTACCATTGCGGGCAGGGGGGCGCAAATTCATCCCTCAAAACATGAAATAGCGTTGCGCCATCGGGAGGACCGTGGCGGGTTCGCAAGTCAGCAGTACGCCGTCCGCCGTCACCTGATAGGTCTCGGGGTCGACCTTGAGGGCGGGGGTCGCGCCATTGTGGATCATGGATTTCTTGGAAATTTGTCCGCGTGTGTTGCGCACCGCCACGAAGTTCTTCGTGGTCCGCAATCGGGCCGCAACGCCCTTGTCGATGGCGGACTGCGACACGAAGGTCACCGAGGTCGCCGCGATGGCGCGTCCATAGGCGCCGAACATAGGCCGGTAGTGCATCGGTTGCGGGGTGGGAATCGAGGCGTTGGGGTCGCCCATGCTGGCCGCCGCAATCGCGCCGCCCTTGATGACAAGGTCCGGCTTCACGCCGAAAAACGCCGGGGTCCACAACACCAGATCGGCCAGCTTGCCGGGCTCGATGGAGCCAATCTCGTGCGCGACGCCATGCGCGATGGCAGGGTTGATGGTGTATTTTGCGATGTAGCGTTTGGCGCGCGCATTATCATTGTCGCCGCGCTCTTCTGCCAAAGGCCCGCGCTGGCGGCGCATCTTGTCGGCGGTCTGCCAGGTGCGGATGATGACCTCGCCGACGCGGCCCATCGCCTGCGAATCCGAACTCATCATCGAGAGCGCACCGATGTCGTGCAGAATGTCCTCAGCCGCAATGGTTTCCTTGCGAATGCGGCTTTCGGCGAAAGCCAGGTCTTCCGGAATCGACGAGTCGAGATGGTGGCAGACCATCAGCATGTCGAGATGTTCATCCAGCGTGTTGCGGGTGAACGGCCGCGTCGGATTGGTGGATGACGGCAGCACGTTCGGCAGGCCGGCGACGCTGATGATGTCGGGCGCATGGCCGCCGCCCGCGCCTTCGGTGTGGAAGGCGTGAATGGTGCGGCCCTTGAAGGCGCGGATCGTGTCTTCCACAAAGCCGGATTCATTCAGCGTGTCGGTGTGGATCATCACTTGCACGTCGTGGTCGTCCGCAACAGACAGGCAATTGTCGATGGCGGCGGGCGTTGTGCCCCAGTCTTCATGCAGCTTCAGCGCGCAGGCGCCCGCGTCGATCTGCTCGACAAGCCCGGCGGGTGTGGACGCATTGCCCTTGCCGGCGAAGCCGAGATTCATCGGGAAGGCGTCAGCGGCCTCGATCATGCGTTCGATGTGCCACGGGCCGGGCGTGCAGGTGGTGGCGAATGTGCCGGTCGCCGGGCCGGTGCCGCCGCCCAGCATGGAGGTGACGCCCGACATGAGCGCTTCCTCGATCTGTTGCGGGCAGATGAAATGAATATGCGTGTCGAAACCGCCTGCCGTGAGAATCTTGCCTTCGCCGGCGATGATCTCCGTCCCGGGGCCGATGATGATGTCGACGCCGGGCTGGATTTCCGGATTGCCGGCCTTGCCGATCTTCATGATGCGCCCGTCGCGCAGCGCCACGTCGGCTTTGACGATGCCCCAATGATCCATCACCACCGCATTTGTGATGACCGTATCGGCGGCGCCGAGCGCGCGCGTGATTTGAGACTGGCCCATGCCGTCGCGAATGACCTTGCCGCCGCCGAACTTCACTTCTTCACCGTAGATGGTGAAGTCCTTCTCGATCTCGATGAACAAAGCCGTATCGGCGAGGCGCACCTTGTCGCCCGTGGTGGGGCCGAACATATCCGCATAGGCGGCGCGGGAAAGTTTCGTGACCATGTGTCTCTCCTGCGCTCAGAGCTTGCCCATGATTTCCTGACGGAAACCATAGACCTCGCGTTTGCCGTCCAGCGCCACGAGGCGCACTTGCCGTGTTTGTCCGGGCTCGAAACGCACAGCCGTCCCGGCCGCAATGTCGAGCCGCATGCCGCGCGCCTTCTGTCGGTCGAACGACAGGCCGGAGTTCGTTTCGAAGAAATGGTAATGCGAGCCGACCTGGATGGGCCGGTCGCCGGTGTTGGCGACGCTGAGGGTGATCGTCGCGCGGCCTTCGTTCATCACGATATCGCCTGCGGGCGTGATGACTTCGCCCGGCGTCAGCGTTTTGGCTGCGCCACGGATGGGCTCGTGCACAGTGACGAGCTTTGTGCCGTCCGGAAATGTGGCTTCCACCTGAATGTCGTGGATCATGTCGGCGATGCCGTCCATCACCTGATCAGCGGTGACGACATGCGCGCCTGCTTCCATGAGTTCGGCGACGGTGCGGCCATCGCGTGCGCCTTCCACGACGAAATCGCTGATGAGCGCGATCGCTTCGGGATAGTTGAGCTTGACGCCGCGCTCCAGACGCTTGCGGGCGACCATTGCGGCCATGGCGATGAGGAGCTTGTCCTTCTCGCGCGGTGTGAGATTCATGGAAGTCTCCGGGCAGGCATGCGTTAATTCCAGACGCGCGGCGCGTCGCGGTCGCGCAACAAATTCAGCAACAGCAGGATAGCGCTGCGCACCTTTTCAGGCGAGGCGGAAAGAAGGCGAACGACCACGAAGCCATTCAGTGCGCTTGCGCCGCTTTCGCATCCGGCGCTCTCCAGAACGTCCCGTATGGCGTCGAGACGTTGCGGGGCGTCCGGCGAAACATGCAGCAGTGTCGCGGCGGCTCGCGCCCCGGCGCCGCAGGCCGGACGGTCCAGCACGTCGGTGATGTTGTTAGCGAGCCGCAGATCCTCGGCGAAGATCAGGCGATCTTCGCGGCGCACACGCCAGCGGTCGTGCAACGATCCCGTGAGCGAATGTTCGCCCATCGCCATGCGACCGAACACGATGCTTTCGAGCAGCGTCACCGACGCTGAAGCCGCCATGTCGACTTCCAGTTTGCGCCGGAGATTGGCCTGATCGAACAGGATGGTCTCCTGCGGAAGCCATTCGGCGCGCGCGGCTTCGCCGACTTTCAGCGTAACCTCGATGCATGCACGATCATCGTCGAGGCGGCTTTGCGCGCGATAGATCTTTTCTGCCGCCTGCGTGGTCAGCATCACGTCCGTGTGCGGACCGCAGTCGAACGACAGCTTTGCGTGGTCGCCGCCGATCACCCCGCCTGCGGTGTTGACCAGCACTGCTTCACAGCCGCGCGCCGTGCGTGGAAATCGCAGGCGCAGGCCGTCGTGCTCGTGCAGGCGTCCAAGGCGCGTTCGCTCGCCGATGGCGGTGAAGCTGGCGCGGATTTCGCCGCGCGCCCGCGCCCGCCCCGGAATTTTCAGGGGAGCGTCGGCCAATTCAGACGGACATGTGCCGGCGAACATCCTTTTCCACCATCGAAGCCTTGTCGCCCGCCAGCACCACCGCGCCGCGATCCAGCACGGCGAAGTCGTCGGCGAGATCGCGGGCGAACTCGAAATATTGTTCGACCAGCACAATGGCCATGTCGCCCTTGGAACGCAAATATTCGATGGCGCGGCCGATATCCTTGATGATGGAGGGCTGGATGCCTTCGGTGGGCTCGTCCAGCACCAGCAGTTTGGGGCGCGTCACCAGCGCGCGCCCGATAGCGAGCTGCTGTTGCTGGCCGCCGGAGAGATCGCCGCCGCGCCGGCCCATCATGTCTTTCAGCACCGGGAACAGATCGAAGATTTCGTCCGGCACGAAACGGTCGGCGCGCCTGACGGGCGCATAGCCGGTTTCCAGATTTTCCTTCACGCTCAGCAGCGGGAAGATTTCGCGGCCCTGCGGCACATAAGCGATGCCGCGTTTGGCGCGCGCGTGGGGCGAGAGTTTCGACACATCCTCGCCGTTCCATATGATGCGGCCTGCAGCGATGGGCTGATGTCCGATGATGGCGCGCAGCAACGACGACTTGCCGACGCCGTTGCGGCCCAGCACGCAGGTGACGCGACCAGCGGTGGCCGAGACGGAGACGCCCCGCAGCGCCTGCGCTGCGCCATAAAAAAGGTTGATCGATTCGACCGCCAGCATGTCAGCGCCCCAGATAGACTTCGATGACGCGCGGGTCTGCGCTCACCTGATCGAGCGGCCCTTCGGCCAGAACCGCGCCTTCGTGCAGCACCGTCACCTTGACGCCGAGATCGCGCACGAACGTCATGTCGTGTTCGACCACCACGACCGAATGATCGACCGCGATGCGGCGCAGCAGTTCGGCGGTCGCCACGGTTTCCGCATCCGTCATGCCGGCGACAGGCTCATCGACGAGCAGCAGCTTGGGGTCCTGCGCGAGCAGCATGCCGATCTCGAGCCATTGCTTCTGGCCGTGCGACAGGTCGGCTGCGAGGCGGTGGCGATGGTCCTGCATGCGGATCGTTTCGAGAATTTCGTCGATGCGCTCACGCTGGGCGGCAGTGGTGATTCCGAACAGCGTCGCGAACGTCCCGCGCGGGGCTTTCAGGGCAAGCAGGATGTTGTCTTCGACCATGTGGCTTTCGAACACGGTCGGTTTCTGGAATTTTCGGCCGATGCCGAGTTCCGCAATCGTGGCTTCATCGAGTTTCGACAGATCGTGCGTGCCGCCGAAATACACGTCGCCTTCGTCGGGCTTGGTCTTGCCGGTGATGATGTCCATCATGGTGGTCTTGCCGGCCCCGTTGGGGCCGATGATGGCGCGCATTTCACCGGGGACCAGCGTCAGGGAAAGACCGCGCAGCGCCTTGTAACCATCGAAGGACACCCGGATGCCGTCGAGGTAGAGCAGCGAGCTGGTGAGGTTTGGATTGTCGAGCGACATGACTTACTCCGCCACAGCCGGAATATCGGCAGGCTTGCTGACAGGGGCGCGGCGGCGCGAGGCCCACTGGGACAGTGTGCCGACGATGCCTTTCGGCAGGAACAGCGTGACCAGCACGAAGAGCGCGCCGAGGGCGAAGAGCCAGTATTCGGGCAGCGCGCCGGTGAAGAAGGTCTTGCCGAAGTTCACCAGCACCGCGCCCAGCGCAGCGCCTACGAGCGTACCGCGTCCGCCCACGGCGACCCAGATCACGGCTTCGATCGAGTTGGAAGGCGCGAATTCGCTCGGGTTGATGATGCCGACCTGCGGCACATAGAGCGCGCCCGCAACGCCCGCCATCATGGCTGAAACCGTGAAGGCGACGAGCTTGTAGTTCTCCACCCGGTAGCCGAGGAAGCGCGTGCGCGATTCTGCGTCGCGCACAGCAATCAGCACCTTGCCGAATTTGGAGGTCGTCATGTAGCGGGCGATCAGATAGCCGATGGCGAGCGCAATGGCGGTGAGGACGAACAGGGTGACGCGCGTTGCATCCGCTTGCACGTTGAAGCCCAGAATGTCCTTGAAGTCCGTCAGGCCGTTGTTGCCCCCGAAGCCCATGTCGTTGCGGAAGAACGAGAGGAGCAGCGCATAAGTCATGGCCTGCGTGATGATGGACAGATAGACGCCCGTCACGCGCGACCGGAATGCGAACCAGCCGAAACAGAAAGCCAGCAGCCCCGGCACGAGCAGCACCATAAGCGCTGCATAGGGAAACCAGTTGAAACCGTACCAGGTGAACGGCAGTTCCTTCCAGTTCAGGAACACCATGAAGTCCGGCAGGATCGGGTTGGCGTAAACGCCGCGCGTGCCGATCTGGCGCATGAGATACATGCCCATCGCGTAGCCGCCGAGCGCGAAGAAAGCCCCGTGGCCCAGCGATAGAATGCCGCAATAGCCCCACACGAGATCAAGCGCCACGGCGAGCAAGGCGTAGCAGAGATATTTGCCCAGCAACGCCACCACATAAAGCGGAATGTGGAGAGCCGAGCCGCTGGGAACCGCGAGCGCCAGGATCGGCACCAGTATGGCGGCAGCGGCCAGCACTGTGAGAAAGACCGTGCCGCGCAGATCGAGTTTCATGGACTTCGCCAACACGTCAGGCCTCCACCGCACGGCCCTTGAGGGCGAACAGTCCGCGCGGACGCTTCTGGATGAACAGGATGATGAAGACCAGCAGCACGATCTTGCCGAGCACCGCGCCGATGAAAGGCTCCAGGAACTTGTTGGCTACGCCGAGCGACAGCGCGGCCACCAGCGTTCCCCACAGATTGCCGACGCCGCCGAACACCACGACCATGAACGAGTCGATGATGTAGCTCTGGCCGAGGTTCGGCGAAACATTGTCGATCTGCGACAGCGCTACGCCCGCCATGCCGGCGATGCCGGAGCCGAGGCCGAAGGCGAGCGCGTCGATGCGGTTCGTGTCGATGCCCATCGCGGAGGCCATGCGGCGGTTCTGGGTCACGGCCCGCATCCGCAGTCCGAAGGACGTGGCGCGCAAGACGAGTTGCAATGTGGCGAAGACCAGCAGGGCGAATACGATGATCCACAAACGTCCGGAGGTGATTGCGAGGCCACCAAAGTCGAACGATCCCGCCATGAATGAGGGCGCGCCGACTTCGCGATTGTTGGCGCCGAATATCGTCCGCACGAGCTGCTGGAGGATCAGCGACAGGCCGAATGTGGCGAGCAGCGTTTCCAGCGGGCGTCCGTACAGGAACCGGATGATGACGCGCTCGATCAGAATGCCGACCAGCCCGGTGAACACGAACGCCAGCGGCACCGCGAACAGAAGTGAATAGTCCAGCAGCGCAGGGAATTTCGTGCGCATGACTTCCTGCACCACGAAGGTTGTGTAGGCGCCCAGCATCACCATCTCGCCATGCGCCATGTTGATGACGCCCATGACGCCGAATGTGATGGCGAGCCCGATGGCGGCAAGCAGCAGCACGGAGCCGAGCGACAGGCCGTACCAGATGTTCTGGACGTTGTTCCACAGCGCAAGCCGCGACTGGATTGCGGCGGCGGCAGCGACGGCCTGGGTCTTCACGGCGCCGTCCGATGAATTGGCCACGTTCGTGAGCAGCGACATGGCGTCGCGATCGCCGCGCGTCTTCAGCGTTTCAATCGCCGCGATGCGCGCCGATTCTTCGGACGAGGCGTCGAAGAGCACGATGGCGGCGCGGGCGTTCTGGAAGGCGAGCTTGATGCGGGAATCGGTTTCCTTGGCGAGTGCGGCGTCAAGCGCTTCGAGCGCGGCAGGGTCGCGGGATTTGAACACGGCTTCGGCGGAGGCAAGCCGTCGCGCGGGATCCGGCGACATGAGCGTGAGGCTTCCCTGCGCGGCTTCCATGGCGCGGCGCACGGCATTGTTGAGGCGAACTTTCTTGAGGCTGTCTGCTTCCATCTCGGCTGAGGCCTCGCCGGTGCGGGCCAGCAGCGCCTTGTCGCCCTTCAGGATGTAGAGCGTCCTGGTTTCGGTGTCGTAGGCTAGGCGATTGTTGGCCAGCGCATCGAGAATGTCGGACGCCGTACCAAGACCGGAGGCGGCCAGATCGCCAATGCCCTTCTCGGTGTCGGCGAATTTGTCGGTGGTGAACCTGGCCAGCGCGTCGTCGACCTCGTCGGCGCGGGCGTAGGACGAACACAGGATGCTGAAGATGATCGAAACGAGCACGGCCAGAAGCGCGGCTCCGCAATCGATGCGCAGTCTCGTGGTGGTGGGCATGGCTGTCGCTGCTGGGATTGCGCCCGAAGGCTGGTGGCCGCAAGGAAGCAGCGCATTGGCGCGTGGGCTGTTCACGGCAGACACTTTCTTCTTATTGGCGCTCGGGCCGGGAGTGTGGGAGGCGGCGTGCCGCCTCCCGGCATTTCGTCAGTCAGAGAGACAGGCGATCAGGCGCCGCCGCACTTGCCGGTCTTGACGTTGAAGTTTCCGCAGTTGAGCGGCTTGCGCCAGTCGGCGATCAGGTCCTTCGAGCCTTCGAGGTGCGGCGACCATTCTTCGGCCACCACGAGACCGTCGGTTTCCCAAACGGTGTTGATCTGGCCGTTCGCCTGGATTTCACCGATCAGCACCGGCTTGGTGATGTGGTGGTTCGGCATCATGGTCGAGTAACCGCCCGTGAGGTTGGGCACCGAAACGCCGATGAGCGCGTCGATGACGGCGTCGGAGTCGGTGGTGCCGGCCTTTTCGACAGCTTTGATCCACATGTTGAAGCCGATCACGTGGGCTTCCATCGGATCGTTGGTGACGCGCTTCGGGTTCTTGGTGAAGGCCTTCCAGCGGGCGATGAACGCCTTGTTGGCGGGCGTATCGACGGACTGGAAGTAGTTCCAGGCGGCGAGATGGCCGACCAGCGGCTTGGCGTCGAGACCGGCGAGTTCTTCTTCGCCGACCGAGAAGGCCACGACCGGAATGTCGGTCGCCTTCACGCCCGCATTGCCGAGTTCCTTGTAGAAGGGCACGTTGGCGTCGCCGTTGATCGTCGAGACGACGGCGGTCTTCTTGCCGGCCGAACCGAACTTCTTGATGTCCGCCACGATCGTCTGCCAATCGGAATGACCGAACGGCGTGTAGTTGATCATGATGTCTTCGTCCTTGACGCCCTTCGACTTCAGGTAGGCTTCAAGGATCTTGTTGGTCGTGCGCGGATAGACATAGTCGGTGCCGGCGAGCACCCAGCGCTTCACGCTGCCGCCGTCTGCCGACATGAGATAGTCGACGGCCGGGATGGCTTGCTGGTTCGGCGCAGCGCCCGTGTAGAATACGTTGCGCTCGGATTCTTCGCCTTCGTACTGGACCGGGTAGAACAGGATCGAGTTGAGTTCCTTGAAGACCGGCAGGACGGACTTGCGGGACACCGAGGTCCAGCAGCCGAAGGTCGCGGCGACCTTGTCCTTGGAGATGAGCTGACGGGCCTTTTCGGCGAACAGCGGCCAGTCGGAAGCCGGATCGACCACGACGGCTTCGAGCTTCTTGCCGAGAACACCGCCCTTCTTGTTCTGGTCTTCGATGAGCATCAGCATGACGTCCTTCAGGGTCGTCTCGCTGATCGCCATCGTGCCGGACAGCGAATGCAGGATGCCGACCTTGATGGTGTTGGCCGACTGCGCGAATGCGCCGAAGGAAGTCATGGTGGCAGCGCCCGCAACAGCAGCGCTGGTGGCCAGAAGCATATTCCGCCGGGTGAGAGACATTTAGCATCCCCAAGTTGGCGCCGGCGGCGCCGGCGGTTGAAACTCTGTCCGAATTGGACGCAGACTTAAAAGCAACCGCCGTGCCAGATTTTTTGTGTTCATTAACCTGCTGAAAAAGCGGCGCTTATAGTGCGATTGCCCGAAAAATCGCCAGACGGGGCAGGTCGGACTATCTGCTGCAAAATTGGGCTATCGACTGGTTTCCGTGCGGGATTTTTGGGCGATTGCGCGCGAACAGGACTCGCAGGAAGGCAGATCGGCTGCCCGCAGTCTGGGCAATGCAGGCGCGCGGCGTCCCTTGTTTGGGCCAGCCCGATCCCTTAGGTTCCGCCTAACCTGGGGAATTGCGGAGGAAGCGACATGTTTGTGCGGTCAGCAGGGATCATGGGCATTTTGACGGCGCTGGGCGTTTGCGCCGGCGCAGCGTCAGCCCAGGACTTTTACGCCGGCAAGACGGTCGATATGCTGATCGGCGCGGATGCGGGCGGCGGCTACGACATCTATGCGCGGACGGTCGGGCGCCATATCGGCAAATATATTCCGGGCAATCCGGCCGTCGTGCCGCGCAACATGCCCGGCGCAGGCAGCGCCATTGCGGGTTCGCACATCTATACGGTCGCCCCGAAGGACGGGACGATCATCGGGGCCCTGATGCCGGGCGCCATCATGGGCCGCCTCCTCGACGAGAAGGCCGCCAATCTCTTCGATCCGACGAAGTTCATCTATGTCGGAACGGCCGACAGCGGCACGCGCGTCTGCCTCACGCTGAAGTCCTCGAAGATTTCGAAATATACCGACACCTTCACCCAGACGGCGATTTTCGGGGCGAGCGCGGCGGGCGGAGCGACGCGCGACTATGCGGCGCTCCACAAGAACGTCAATGGCGCCAAGCTCAACATCGTCTCCGGCTACAAGGGCACGACGGATATCTTCCTCGCCATGGAACGCAGCGAGGTTGACGGGCTGTGCGGCCTTGACTGGTCGAGCCTCAAGTCGCAGAAGCCCGACTGGCTGCGCGACAACAAGGTCAACCTGCTGGTGCAGGACGCTCTTGAACCGGACGCCGAACTGACGAAGCTCGGCGTGCCGCATGTGATGAGCTTCATCAAGAGCGAGGCCGACCGAAAGGCCGTGGCGCTGGTGGTCAGCCAGCAGGTGTTCGGGCGTTCCTACATCCTGCCGCCCGGAACCAATCCGGACCGCGTGAAAATTCTGCGCGACGCTTTCATGAAGACGATGGCCGACAAGGATTTCCTTGCCGACGCCGAAAAGGCTCGCATCGCCATCACGGCTTCCGACGGCGACACCGTCCAGAAGGTCGTGATCGATCTGCATGCATCTTCGAAAGACGTGGTCGATCGGGCCAAGAAAATCGTCGAGCCGTAAGGGCCAGCGTTCCCTTCAACGTCAAAGGCCGGGCTTGCGCCCGGCCTTTTTCGTTTCAATCAGGTCAAGAAAAAAGACCGGGCGGGGGAACCCGGCCTTAGTCTGGCAGGTTCGCGCCGTTACATCGACGGTACGTGTTCCTTCAGCCACGGCACCGCATCGCCAAGCACGGAGCCCGGCCACGGTATCGTCAGCAACTGGTCGAACAGCGCGTAGATGAAGAGGCACATGAAGAACGCCATCGGCAGGACGATCTTCCAAGGCTCGCGCGCCTCCACCCGCATGAAGCAGATGATGAAGATCGGCACCGTCGGAATGAGGCCGATCAGCGACATCGAGACGAGGAACGAACCCATCCAGCCGAAGAAGATCGCGCCGCGGGTGATGATCTCGCGGTTCGTCATATGGCTGATGTTGGTGCCGATATCCATGTGGATCTTTTCTTCCACCTCGCCACGCGCCGCCGCCGCCGCCTTCGCGGCCGCAATCGAGTCCGACTTGAACAAGTCCGTCAGAAGCGACAGCGAACAGAACAGGATGGCTCCCGAGCCGACGATCATCGGAATGATCTTGGCGTAGAAGTTCCACCGGACCGCCTCGGACATCATCACGCCGAAGATGACCAGCAGGAAGGCCGGGAAGATCTGCGACGCCTTGAAACGCGGCGCATGGAAGTCCGCCATCATGCCCTTCACGCCGCCGTGCGCCTTCACATCCTTGAGGAATGGCCCGAGGACCGATAGCAATGATGCAGCGAACATCACCATCACGAGCGGCCGCAGCATCCATTCGGCGCCATAGCGCTGGATGGAAATGAACATGTAGCGTTCGAGCACCGCGCCAAGAATGAAGCCCAGCACCATCGGCGGACGCGGCCATTTGAAGTGCTTCATGCCCCAGGCGAAGATCCCGAAGAACATGAGCGCGTAAAGGTCGCCCCACTGGCGCTTGCCCTCGAACGCGCCGATGTAGACCATGCAGAGCACGACCGGCAGGATGAGGGAATAACGCAACGTCGCAAGCTTCGCGAACTGGCTCGAGAAGATGTAGCAGAGACCCGAGCCGAGAATGTTCGCGATGGCGATCGACCACACCATCGAATAGGTGATCGACAGGTTCTTGGTCAGCATGTCCGGGCCCGGCACAAGGCCGTGCATCAGGAACGCGCCGAGCAGGATCGCCATGCCGGCAGAACCCGGCACGCCGAACACGATGGTCGGAATGAGCGCACCGCCTTCACGCGAACAGGTCGCGCTTTCCGCCGCAATCACGCCGCGCACGTCGCCCTGACCGAAGGTGAGCTGCGCTCCCTTTTCGGTCTTAAGCGCATGGCCGTAGGAGATCCAGTCGATGACCGAGGCGCTGATGCCGGGGATCGCGCCGATGACGGAGCCGATCCAGGCGCAACGGATGTTCAGCCACCAGTGGACGAAACAGTCGACGCTGCCCTGCCACAGGCCCTGCCAGTTGTTCTTCTCGATCTTGCCCTGACCAACGACCGCAGTGCGGCCGACGAGCAGATCGCAAAGCTCGGGAAGCGCGAAGACGCCGAGCGTCAGAGGCACCAGCGGCAGGCCTTCCCACAGATAGAGGCTGTCGAGCGTCCAGCGCAACGTGCCGGTCTGGGGATCGGAGCCGATCATCGACAGCATCATGCCGAAGCAGGCTGCGGTCAGGCCGCGCAGCGGCGCGTTGCCCGATAGCACCGACACCATCGAGATGCCGAAGACCGCCAGGCCGAGCAGTTCTGGCGAGCCGATGAACAGGATCAGCGGACGCACGAGCGGCAGCGCCACCGCCATGAGGGCTGCGCCGAACAGGCCGCCCATCAGGGCCGACATGTAGGCGGCCCCGAGCGCTCGTGCGCCTTCGCCTCGTTTGGTCATCGGATAGCCGTCGAGCGCGGTCGCGGCGGAAGCCGCATGGCCGGGCGCGCCGAGCACGATCGCCGAAATCGGATCGCCATGCGTGGTGGTGGCCGCGAGGCCGAGCAGCAGCGCCATCGCGGCTGCGGGGTCCATGCTGTAGGTGAAGGGAAGCAGCAGCGCGGTGCCGGCGACGCCGCCGATGCCGGGCAAAATTCCAAGCGCAAGACCGCAGAGCACGCCGCCCCACAGAAGCGCCAATCGATGGGGTTCGAGGATGATGAACAATCCTCCCCCCAATGCATTCAACCAGTCGGCCGTCATATTCAGTTACCCTCTGGGTTTCAGGCGCGTTTGCCAGCCTCTTCCGGGCCATGCGGGCGCGCGTCGTTCCTGTCTGGATCGATGATGAAAGTCGCGGATCGACCGACACGGCGTCTGCCGGGCGGGCGCATCCTTCAGATTTGGAAGAAAGACCGTCTTTTCGGGTCGCTCTCGAAGAGCGGGGCGTGGATCAGCCCCGCTGGCTGTTTACGAAAGGCGAGACGGCGGACCCCTGACGAGGAAATGATACGACCACTGCGCCTGCCGGGCAGGATCGCTGGAGACCGGCGCAGCGGTCGCTGCCGAGCCGGAAAAAGGATTGCCGACCTGAACGGCAGAACGCGCCAGCGCGTCGCCGTGCGGATCTGGTCCGTCGTCGTTCGGATCGAGATCGATGCTCTGGGCGCTGATCGGCGCCATGCGATCGGCCGCGACAGCGTTTTCGAAATTGAAGGCGAGCAAAGACGCGAGCAGCACCAGCAAGAGGCCGATGCGCGCCATGAAACCGCTGCTATGGTCGTTCCGACCCATCGCGTTCCTGCTCACCTTCCCGGCCATGGCCGAGCTTGCCGCACATTTGCCGAAGGCCGCGGGTTCTCCAGAGGCGCGGGGTTCTGACACCACTTTCGCCCGCTTGGCAAGCCCGCCCGCACGCAATGCGCGCGGTATCCACCTTCTTCGCCAACGTTACGCCGGATCGCCGATCCGGTCGCTCGCCTGCGACATTCTGGCCGAACTTAAGCACAATCCGGGACTGCGCGAAAGCGTCTCAAGCAGCAATCCCCGCGCTGCCTTGCCGCCCCGCCCGGCGATCTTCTAAACATGGGGGGAACGCCCGGAGGCAGAACCCGCACGGACGATCGCAGCCCCGTCCGGAAGGCCCAAGACTGAATGCCGAATTCCCGCCCGTTGCCGCCCGTCCTGCGGGTCTGGACCAATCGCAACTACGCCTTCTTCATGGGCGGCTGCATTCCGAACTACATCACCTACTGGATGCAGCGCGTCGGCATCGGCTGGCTGGCGTGGGACATGACCCATTCGCCGCTGTGGCTCGGCATACTGGCCGCCATGGATCTCGCGCCGCTGCTGCTGCTCGCCCCGATTGCGGGCGCGGTGGTGGACCGCTGGGACCCGCTGAAGCAGTTCCGCATCGCCCAGCTCTGCATCCTGCTTCACGCGGCGGCCCTGCCGCTGCTCTATTTCTCGGGCAACATGAGCATCGGGGCGCTGCTGGGCCTGACGGCGTTCTACGGCGTCGTCTATCCCTTCATGTCCTCCGCGCGCCTTGCGGTCTTGCCGCGCACCATGCGGCGCGAGGATCTGGCCAGCGGCATCGCGCTCGACTCCGCGCTGTTTCACGGATCGCGCTTTCTGGGTCCGGCGATCGCGGGCGTGCTGATCCCTATCTACGGAGTCGGGGCCACGCTGGTGGTGAACGCGTTCGGCAGCGCGTGGCTGCAGGCCTGCCTGATCTTCGTGAATCTCGGCGCCCCGGAAGGCCCGGGGCGCAAGTCCCGCAACATCTTTCGCGATGTGGGCGAAGCCTTCTCGTATGTGCGCCATCATGGCGGGATCGGGCCGATCTTCCTGATCCTCGTGGTGGTCTCGACGTTCACGCGGCCGGTGCAGGACATGATGCCCGGCATTGCAGGGTCGATCTATCATGCGGGTCCGGTGGGGCTCGCGTGGCTGACGTCGAGTCTCGGCGTGGGAGCGATGATCTCGGGCGCATGGATCGCCTTGAGGGGCCGAATTGCGGGCCTCACCCAGGTCATCATCAACGGCGCGCTGCTGATGACGGCGGGCATTACGGGACTCGTCTCCACCGACATCATCTATGTGGGCATTCCGTTCGCGGTGCTGACCGGATTTTCGCTGAACACGATGTCGACGAGCGTGCAGACGCTCGTGCAGGCGTCTGTCCCTGACGATATGCGAGGGCGCGTGATGAGCCTCTACATCATGATCTTCCGCGGCGCGCCCGCCATGGGCTCGCTGATCCTCGGCGCGGTCTCGACGCATATCGGCCTGCAGGTTTCCTTCACCTGCGCGGCAGTATTGAGTTTCGCCATGTGGCTGGTCTTTCGCCCGCGCCGCCGCAAGATCGCGTTGGAACTCGAACAGGAAGCGCCGCAGCGCCGTCGGGTTGCAAATTAAGAATTGCATCCGAAAATAGACCGATCCCCGCTCGTGAGTAAGTCATGGCCCAGCATCCCGTCCTTCCCTATCTGCGCTTCTCCGAGAAGGGGAAAGTGGTGACGGCTGCGGAGGCGATCCGGCTCATTCGTCCAGGCGATACAATCGTGACGGGCGGTTTCGTCGGCATCGGCTTTGCCGAAGAGGTGGCGATTGCGCTGGAAAACGCCTTTCTGGGCGACGATCACGAGGCGCATTTTCCGATGGGAAAGCCGCGCGACCTGACGCTGGTCTATGCGGCCGGGCAAGGCGACGGCAAGACGCTCGGGCTCAACCATTTCGGCCATGAGGGTCTGGTCAAGCGCGTCATCGGCGGACATTGGGGGCTGGTTCCGAAGCTGCAGGCGCTCGCCATCGACAACAAGATCGAGGCCTACAATTTGCCGCAGGGCGTCATCTCCCACATGTTCCGCGACATTGCGGCGCATCGGCCGGCGCATCTGACCAAGGTCGGCCTCGGCACCTTCGTCGATCCGCGCAACGGCGGCGGCAAGATCAATGCGCGCACGACCGAAGACATCGTGGAACTCGTCACTGTGGGCGGCGAGGAATGTCTCATGTACCGGGTTTTTCCGATTCACATCGGAATCATTCGCGGCACGACCGGCGATCCCGAAGGCAACATCACGATGGAGAAGGAGGCGGTGACGCTTGAAGCGCTCTCCATCGCCATGGCGGTGCGCAACTCGGGCGGCATCGTGATCGCGCAGGTCGAGCGCGTGGCGGAAAGCCAGAGCCTCAATCCCCGTCAGGTGAAGATCCCCGGCATTATGGTCGATTGCGTCGTGGTGGCGGAACCGCAGAACCACTGGCAGACATTCGCGACGCCCTACAATCCGGCGCTTTCCGCCGAAATCCGGGTGCGCACCGCGTCGCTTCCGCCGATCCCGATGAGCGAGCGCAAGATCATCGCGCGCCGGGCGGCGTTCGAACTTGTGCCGAACGGCGTGATCAATCTCGGCATCGGCATGCCGGAGGGCATCGGCGATGTGGCGAACGAGGAGAAGGTGCTGGACCTCGTGACCCTGACGGCAGAGGCGGGCGTCATCGGCGGCGTTCCGGCGTCGGGGCTCAATTTCGGAGCGGCGACGAATACGCAAGCGGTGATCGACCAGCCCTATCAGTTCGACTTCTACGACGGCGGCGGTCTCGACATCGCCTTTCTGGGATTGGCGCAAGCGGACCGGCACGGCAATCTCAATGTCAGCAAGTTCGGCCGCAAGGTGACTGGCGCGGGCGGGTTCATCAACATCAGCCAGAACGCCAAGAAGGTCGTGTTCGTCGGCACGTTTACGGCGGATGGATTGCAGGTCGAGATTTCCGGCGGCGGGCTGCGAATCATCCGGGAAGGCGGGACGCGCAAGTTCCTCGATCATGTCGAGCAGGTGACGTTCAGCGGCGACTATGCGCGGCGGCGCGGACAGACCGTCATGTATGTCACGGAGCGTTGCGTATTCCGGCTCGGCCGCGACGGGCTTGAACTGATCGAGATTGCGCCCGGCGTCGATCTGGCGCGCGATGTGCTGGCCCATATGGCCTTCATGCCGACAATGCGCGGCGCGCCGCGCCTGATGGACATCAGGCTTTTCGCGAAAGGCCCGATGGGACTGCGCGAAGATCTGCTGAGCATGCCGTTCGGCGAACGCTTCGTGTATGATGCCAAGCAGAACCTGTTCTTCATCAATTTCGAGCGGCTGGCGGTGCGGACTGATTCCGACATTGCGCTGATCGACCGCACCGTGCGCAGGCTCATGTCGCCGCTTGGCCACCGGGTCCACACGATCGTCAATTACGACAATTTCAGCATCGTGCCGGAATTGCTGGATCGTTACGCCGAAATGGTGCGCGGGCTCGTCGATCTCTACTACGAGAGCGTGACGCGCTACACGACCAACGGCTTCCTGCGCGTCAAGCTGGGCGAGGCGTTGCGCTCGGGCGGCGTCGAGACGCCTATCTATGAAAACGCCGAGGAAGCGCGGCGCAATCTGGGCCTCATGAAACTCGGCTGAGCTACACGCGCTGCGCCGGAACCGGCGAGCCGATCGGCAATGTCTGCCGCGCGCGGTTGCGCAGGCGCATCGGGGCGGCTGTCTGCCTTTCGTAATAGTCGACCATGTCGCGCGCGCCGATTCCGCGTCCGGTCTTCTGCCCGAAGAAGAAGACGCCCGCCGCCGCGTCGGCGTTGGGACGCCGCGCCATCAGCGGGTCGAGAAAACGCAGCCAGAAGAACGGCAGCGTCAGGGCCGTGGCGATCTTGTCGCCGAGGCCCAGCGCCCGGAATGTGTAGCGGATCGATTGCCCGAGCGCCGTGCCCGCGCCGCCGACAGCGCCGCTTTCGATCTCCTCGAAATCGCGCAGGAGCCAGCGATGGCCGCTCAGGGTGAAACGGGTGAAATCGAATGCGCCTTCATGCACCTGCTGGATGAAGGGGGTATCCGCATAGATGAAGCCGCCGGGCTTGAGCACGCGGTGGATTTCCTCCGCGACCAGAGAGGGCTCCAGCACATGTTCGAGCACTGCCTGAATCCACACGGCGTCGACGCTTTCGTCGCGCAGCGGGATCGCATGGGCGTCGCCCACGAAGCGCGTGTGCGGCGAGGCGTAGACATCCATGCCGGTGATGTCGATCGAACCGTCGTAGAGCTTTTCGACTCCAGCCCCGATGGCGCCGCCGCCTATCACCAGCAGTTTGGCGCGGGGCCTGCGGCCCTTGAGGCGCGCCGAAAGATCTTCGGCTATGCGCGGCGCGATGCGGTTCTTGCCGCCCCAGATGACGGCCCGCATGGTGGAGGCGAAGCCGCGTCCGGTGTCGTCGCGCGGTGGACTTGCGCCGCGCCCGTCCATGAAAGCGTCGGGATGAAAGATGCTTGTTTCGAAATCGATCAGGACCGGCTGGTCGCCGGCCGACAGGAATGGTTGGGTCGCCAGGGTGCAATCGTCATTGGTGCAGCCATATTGGCTTCCGGAGCTTGCCAGCGCGCTGCGGCAGCGAGGGCAGCACAGCAGTTCGGTCCATTGCATCGGGGTCTCTCAATCCGGCACAGAATCACTGATCGCGCGGCCGCATTGCGCGATCGCGAGACGAAAATGTCCCAAAGGCCGACAGGCCCCGGGCGTCCTCTGTGACGAAGCAAGCTTTACGCCGGGTCCCAGCGCGCAAAGGCCATGCCGCAGCCCGTGCCGGCCTCGGTCCGGTAGGCGGCCTCATAGGCCAGCAGGGCGGGGCGCATGTCTTCCATCGCTCCCGCAGCGGCGATCCAGTTGCGGATTTCGGAATTGCCGCTGTTGAGTTTTTCGCCCGGTATGCCGGCCAGCAGGTCCGGCTTTCGTTCGACAATGCCGGCGATCACCTGCCTGTCGAGCGCCTCGTCGATGATGAAATGGCTGAGGCCGCCCGAGGCCACGACCGCGACGCGCGCGTCGGGGTTCCATGCATCGATGGCCTTGCGGAGCGCGCGGCCGAAATCGAGACAGCGGGCGGCGGAAGGCTGGTTGGGCGGGTAATAGGTGTTGATGAAGACCGGCGCCATCGGGACTGGCTTGTCCTTCATCAGCCGCAACCGCGCGAAGGTGAAGGCGTGGCCGAGACTGCGCTCGGGAAATTGTTTCGAGGCGATGGCGACATCGAAATTCTGCGCGCAGAGCGAGCGGGCAAGATGCAGCGCCAGCGCCGGGTCGGTGAGGTATTTTTCCACTGCTTCCGCATGACGGGACCAGAGCGCCGGCTTGTGGGAGGGATCTACCGCCTCGGGCGCAGGCGGAATGTCGACCAGTTCTGAGCCTGTATAGACGCAGAAGGCCGGCTGGCACTCGTCCAGAAAAAGCTCGCGCTGGTCGTCGCCGATCACGACCACGGCGTCGGGATTTGCGGCGCTCAGGGCGTCGCCGAGCGCCGCGATGGCGGCCTGACAGGCGTCGTGCTTGCGCTGGAAGACCTCCGGGGACAGCTCCTTTTCAATGCCAGCCGGGGCGGCTTTGACGAGGGCGGCGAAATCCAGCGAGGGATTGCGGCGATCCCGGTCAGCGTGAAGCTTCCAGAGTTCCGGGGCCGTGGATACGTTCGGGCTGTGTGAGGTCGCCAGACCGAGGATGATTTTCGCCATGCGGGCATTCCTTCGCGAAGTCGTAGCTGCATAGAGCAGCCGCAACGCGCGGTAAACCTTGGCGGCCGATTGTCCGGGCGGCTTGTTTCAGCGCAAGGCGGATCGCGCGCCCGCGCCTCATGCTGTCCCGGACTTGTCAGCCGCAGGACCGCACATGCTGAAATGGACCGTCGTGAATGGGCCCGCACAATCATCGACCGAGGACGAGCGCCGCGCCGTCAGCCTCGCGCACAAGATCTGGCAGGTCGTGATGCACTCGGCCTGGCATCCGACCGGGAACGTCGACATTTCGCCGGTGCATTTCGAGAATCGCCACGGCGTCGCCTGCTTCGATGTCGACCTGCGCGCCGCCATCACCGACAAGGCGTTTCACATGGTGAGCATCAACGATGTGGAATTCCTGGGCCGCCGCATCGGGATGATGACGCATCACAAGATCGGATGGCGGCACATCAGCCACGAGGGGCGCGCCTATTACGTCGTGATGGACTTTTCCTTCACGAGCGTTCCGCAGCCCGAGATCATCGACCTCGCCCATGCATGGGCGAAGCCGTGCTAGTCGCTCAGGCGCGCCGCGTAGCGAGCGCGTAGAGTTTGGGGCCTGTGAGCGCCAGCGCCGCCAGAATGAGGATCGTCAGCGACAGCGGGCGCGTGAAGAACACCGTGTAATCGCCAGCCGAGATCGTCATGGCCTGACGGAAATTCTGTTCGGCCAGCGGCCCGAGAATCATCCCGATAATGACCGGCGCGGTGGGGAAATCGTAGCGCCGCATGAAGTAGCCGACGCCGCCGATCAAATAGAGCATCAGCAGATCGATGGGCGACTGGGTGATTCCATAAGTGCCGATCGTGGCGAAGACCAGAATGCCCGCATAAAGCTGCGGGGCCGGAATGCGCAGCATCTTCACCCACAGGCCGATCAGCGGCAGGTTCAGCACCAGCAGCATGACGTTGCCGATGAACAGGGAGGCGATGAGCCCCCACACCAGATTGGCTTGCGACGTCAACAACAGCGGACCGGGATTGATGCCGTAGCTCTGGAAGGCGGACAGCATGATGGCAGATGTCGCAGACGTGGGCAGTCCAAGCGTCAGCATCGGCACCAGAACGCCTGCCGCAGAAGCATTGTTGGCGGCTTCCGGCCCCGCGACTCCCTCGATGGCCCCGACGGTGCCGAATTCTTCCGGATATTTCGTGAGTTTCTTTTCGGTGTAATAGCTCAGGAACGTCGGAATTTCTGCGCCGCCCGCCGGCATGGCGCCGATCGGGAAGCCGAACAGCGTGCCGCGAAGCCAGGGGCCGATGGAGCGCTTCCATTCGGTTTTGGTCATCATCAGCGAACCCTTGAGGGGCGTGATTTCATCCTGGCCGGTATGGGCGCGCGAGGCCATGTAGAGCGTCTCGCCCACGGCAAAGAGGCCGACCGCCACGACGATCACATTGATGCCGTCCAGCAGTTCGGTCAGCCCGAACGTGAAGCGCGCCTGTCCGGTCTGGAGATCGATGCCGATGAGGCCGAGCCAGATGCCGAAGAACAGCGCCATCAGCCCGCGCACCGCAGAGGAGCCCAGCACGGCCGAAACCGTCACGAAGGCGAGAATCATCAGCGAGAAATAATCGGCGGGCCCGAATTTCAGCGCCCATTCGACCACGACCGGCGCGAGGAAGGTCAGGCCGAGCGTTCCGAGCGTGCCGGCCACGAAGGACCCGATGGCGGCGGTGGCGAGCGCTGCGCCGGCGCGCCCGTTGCGGGCCATCTTGTTGCCTTCCATCGAGGTGACGATGGAGGCGCTTTCGCCCGGCGTGTTCAGCAGGATCGAGGTCGTCGAGCCGCCATACATGGCGCCGTAATAAATGCCGGCGAACAGGATGAAGGCGGCGGTCGGATCAACCTTGAAGGTGATCGGCAGCAGCAACGCTATGGTGAGCGCAGGCCCGAGGCCCGGCAACACCCCGATGGCGGTGCCCAGCGTTGTGCCCACCAGGCACCACATCAGGTTGACCGGCGTCAGGGCGATCGCGAAGCCGTTCATGAGTTGATTGAAGGCGTCCATCGTTCAGCCCTTGCGTCCGAAGAAGACCGACTCGATGGCGTTTTCCACGAGGCCCGCGCCGATGTTGATGCTGAGCGCCTTGGCGAAACCCAGATAGGCGACAAGTGCGAAGACCGCGCCGATCATCGCATCGCGAAGCATGTTCTTCGAGCCGAAGGCGCGCGCCACGCAGGTGAAGAGCAGGATCGACGCAATCGTGAAGCCAAGCGGCCCGATGGTGAGAATGTTGAGCACAAGCCCCGCCAGAACCCATAGCAGCGCGACGCCGCGGGGTTGTGACTCGCGTTCCTCGTCGGGCTGCCAGCCGCCCCGGAAGGCCGAAAACAGCAGGAAGCCCGAGAGGATCAGCAACCCTGCTCCCGCAATGGTCGGCACCACAGTGGGGCCGACCTTCGCGTAGAGCGGGGAAACCGGAATCTCCATCGTCTGCCAGAGCACGACAAGCGCCAGGGCCAGACAGCCGAGCGCGACGATCAGTTCGCCGCGCGCAACGCCGGGCGATGACGATGAAGAATCCGTGGTCATGCTAGGCGAGGCCCAGATCCTTGAGGATCGCCTCGATGCGGGTGTTCTCGCTGTCGACGAACTTCTTGTAGTCGTCGCCGAAGGTGGTGATCTGCGTCCAGTCGCGCTGCGCGCAGGCTTCAGCCCATTCCTTCGTGGCGGTCATCTTCTTCATCAGGTCGATCATGGCGTTCAGGTCGCCCGCGCTGACTCCCGGAGGGGCGAAGACGCCGCGCCAGTTGAACAGTTCGATGTTGATGCCCGCTTCCTTCATGGTCGGCGCGTCAATGCCGGCCTGGCGCTTGTCGGCCGAGATGGCCAGCAGGCGCAGCTTGCCGGCCTTCACCTGCTCGCTGAATTCGCCATAGCCCGAAATGCCTGCCGCCACCTGATTGCCCAGAAGGGCCGCCAGGGCTGGGCCGCCGCCCGCGAACGCCACGTAGGACGCCTTGGAAGGCGCAACGCCGACTTCCTTGGCGATCATGCCGAGCAGGATGTGGTCGGTGCCGCCGGCCGAGCCGCCCGCCACCGGGACCTTGGAGGGATCCGCCTTCAGGGCGTCCGCAAAGTCCTTCAGGGTCTTGAACCTGGATTCAGCCGGGACGACGATCGCCTCGAATTCGCCGGTGAGGCCGGCGACAGGGATCGTCTGGGAGATGCGCAGCGGGCTCTTGTTGGCGAGCAGCGAGCCGACCATCACCATGCCGGCGACCATGATCGAGTTCGGTTGGCCCTTCCAGTTGTTCAGGAACTGCGGCAGGCCGACGGCGCCGCCGGCGCCCGGAACGTTGGTGACCTGAGCGGCCTTGATCAGGTTGGTGGCGCGAAGCACCTGCTCGATGGTGCGGCTGGTCTGGTCCCAGCCGCCGCCCGGAGCGGCGGGGCAGAAAATCTTGAGCATGTCGATGGCCTGGGCCTGGGCGACGCCCGGGATCAGGGGCGCAACGCCGAGTGCGGCGGCTCCAAGCGCGAATGAACGGCGGTCAATCATTGGACGTCCTCCATGGGATCAATCGGTCGGGAGACTCCGACTGCGGGCATATGGTCAAGCCCCTGACGAGTTTGTAGCGCGTCCGGGTGGCGATCGGCAGGGACAAACATCATGCTGCGGCGGATCGTCATTGGCAATTAGTCTAATCATGAACCATTCCGGCTCTTGAACCGGTCGGGAACCCCGCCCATATCGATCATCGAAGCCGGGCGGCCGTAAGGGGTCCGGCGCCTGAAGTGCCTGAGGGGCTTCTGATGACCCGGATACCTGCCTTGAATTCGCCTTTCCTGCTGGGTTTCGACGATATCGAGCGGGCTTTGGACCGCGTATCTCGCACCCCGTCTGACGGCTATCCCCCCTACAATATCGAGCGCCTCGGGCGGACCGAGACAGAGCCCGAACGGCTCCGAATCACCCTTGCGGTGGCGGGATTCACCCAGGACCAGCTCGAAATCACCCTTGAGGAGCGGCAATTGCTCATCCGGGGCCGCCAGCAGGACGACAAGGAGCGGGTTTACCTGCACCGCGGGATCGCGGCGCGGCAGTTCCAGCGCGCCTTTCTGCTCGCCGAGGGCATGCAGGTGCTGGGGGCCGACCTCAACAACGGGCTTCTGTCTGTCGATCTCGCCCGGCCGGAACCGGAAAAAATCGTCAGGAAAATCGAAATTTCGTCGCGCCGTTGACGCTGTCGTGACCCGGACAGGGAAACAAAACGTGACGAATGCGGGTTCCGCATGGGACCGCAGAGTGAGGAGTGGAAGATGATCGGATCTGAAAAGACCAACGACAACGCCCCGTTCACGCCGGAACAATTCGCGCATCTGGGCGGAGGCTCGATCGCTTATGTCAAACCGATGGCGTCCGAGGATGTCGCGCGGCTGTTTCCGCAAGTTCCGGCCATGCAGCCGGGGCTGAAGCTTTTCGCGCTGCTCGGGGCCGACGGGACGCCGATCATGCTGACCGACTCCCGTGACGCCGCCATTGCGAATGCGTGGGAAAACGAGCTGCAGACGGTGAGCCTGCACTAGGGACTGCGGCTTCCGGATTATTGCAAACGCCCGGCCTGTCGCCGGGCGTTTGCTTTTTTCGGTCTATCCGCCGAAGAGCCGGTCGAGGAAGTTCTTCTCGGGCGGGCGATTGCCGCCGCTGATCGAGCCCGGAGGCAGCAACTCGTTGCCGGCCTCGCGCGTCGGGCGGGCGGGACGGTTCTGTGGGGGCGAGGCGGGCTGGCGCGACGCCTGCGCGGCCTGTCCCGAGCCTATTGCGGCCGGAGGACGTTGGACGGGCGCGGCGACCGGCACGAGCGGATTGCTCGCGTTGTTGCGCGATCCCGGCAAGAGGTCGATCGGCGCGCCATTCGTGGTGGCCATGGCGACCGGCGGCGCCGGAGGTGGTTCGGCATCGCGCCAGCTTCCGGTCGGCAGGCCCTGCGGGGGTATGCCCCGATGCGCCTCGCGCATGAACCGGCTCCAGATTTCGACCGGAAGATTGCCGCCCGAGTTGCGCTTGGTGGGCGAGGAATCGTCGTTGCCGAGCCACACGCCCGCAACCATCTGGCTCGTGTAGCCCACGAACCATGCGTCGCGATAATCCTGACTTGTGCCGGTCTTGCCCGCCGCCTGCCAGCCTTTCAGTTCGGCCTTCTTCGCCGTCCCGATGGTGAGCGTTTCCTGCATCATGTGGTTCATCATCGCCACATATTGCGGCTCGATGATGCGCCCGAATCCGGTTCCCTTGCGCTGGTAGAGCAGCTTGCCGCCTGCGGTCTTCACCCGCGTGATGATGTGCGGCTGCGCGTGGATGCCGCCGTTGGCGAAAGGCACATAGGCGCTGGTCAGCTCCAGCGGCGTCACTTCGGACGTGCCGAGCGCGATGGTGGCGTTGGTCTGCAGATCGGACGTGATGCCGAGACGATGCGCGGTGGCGCTGACGTTCTTCGCCCCGACCTCGATGCCGAGCCGCACCGCGACCGTGTTGAGCGAGAGCGCGAGGGCGCGCGACAGCGTCACCTGTCCGAAATACTGGCGCGATGAATTTTCCGGCTGCCAGCCGCGAACGTTTACGGGAGAGTCTTCGCGCACGGTGTCGGGCGTCAGCCCGCGCTCCAGAGCGGCCAGATACACAAAGGGCTTGAACGCCGAGCCCGGCTGGCGCTTGGCCGAGACAGCGCGGTTGAACTGGCTGTCCGCGTAGGACCGTCCGCCCACGAGCGCCTTCACCTGCCCGGTGGTGGACAGAGCCACAAGCGCGCCCTGCGACACGTCGAACTTGCGACCCTGCTTGTCGAGTTCCTCGGTCAGCGCGCGTTCGGCCGCGTCCTGCAAGGCGGCGTCGATGGTGGTGGAGACGACGATGTCCTGATCGATCGCCCCGACGGTGTCGTCGAGAACGTCCATCACGTAATCGGCGACATAATTGATCGAGCCTGCGCCGCCGTTGTGAATCGCCTGCGCTGGCTTCTGTTGCGCCAGTTTCGCCATGGCCTCGGTGATGAGGCCCTCCTGGGCCATCGCGGCGATGACCTGCTGGGCGCGCTCGGCGGCGGCTTCGGGGTTGCGGTTGGGCGCCAGTTTCGTCGGAGCCTTCATCAGACCCGCCAGAATGGCCGATTCCTGCAAGGTGACCCGGGTGGCGCCATGGCCGAAATACTTGCGCGCCGCAGCCTCGACGCCATATGCGCCGGACCCGAAATAGACGCGGTTCAGATAGAGTTCGAGGATCTGGTCCTTGCTGAACTTGTGTTCGAGCCAGACGGCCAGAATGGCTTCCTGGATCTTGCGCGAGAACGTCCGCTCCTGACTCAGGAACAGGTTCTTGGCGAGTTGCTGCGTGAGCGTCGAACCGCCCTGCACATTGCCGCGCCCGGTGAGATTGCGGGTGGCGGCGCGCGCGATGCCGATCGGGTCGATGCCCATGTGCGAATAGAAGCGCCGGTCCTCGATCGCCACGAAAGCGGCGGGCAGATAGGGCGGCAGTTCCTTCAGGCTGACGGCAGGCCCGCCCGTGTCGCCGCGATTAGCCAGCAGCATTCCGTCAGCGGCCAGGATGGCGATGTTCGGCGGGCGCTTGGGCACCGCAAGCTGGTCGATCGGCGGCAACTGGGTCGCGTGCCAGGCGAACAGGCCCGTCAGGCCGATGAAGCCCCAGATGCCGAGCACGAAGGACCAGTAGACCAGATGGCCCAGAAGCGAACGGCTGCGGGTCTTGCGTTTCTGCTTCGGCCTGCGTCCGCCTCCCGAGGCGCGGCGGCGACCGCCGATGCGATCGTCGGGGTCGACGCGCAGATCGTCCGACCGGGAGCTTCGCTCCAGGGTCGGTTCGCGTCGTCCGAGCCAGCCGCTACCCATATGTCCGATGCCTGCCGCCTGCCTGCGCCGAGCCGTTCGGCGGCCCCAGCTTGTGGCAAATGGAGTTTAATCCGGGCGGTTTAAGGGCTGGTTAAGGATTGGGGTCCGGCGAAACCTGTGGACAGGTCCGGCCCGGGCCTGCCGGGCGGGCGTGGCGCTTGCGCCGGAAGGGCGGAAACGCCAAAGTTAACGCCCCTTCGGTTTCCCCATCAGGTTCGCGGACAGGAACGATGAAAGTCACACTCGAAAGGGCGGCGCTGCTCAAGTCACTGGGCCACGTCCACCGTGTCGTCGAGCGCCGGAACACCATTCCGATCCTGTCGAACGTGCTGCTGCGCGCCGAGGGCGGCAAGCTGATGCTGAAGGCGACCGATCTCGATCTCGAAATCACCGAAAGCGTGGCTGCCGATGTCGGTCAGAAGGGCGCCACCACGCTTCCCGCCCACACGCTGTACGACATCGTCCGCAAGCTGCCGGACGGCGCGCAGGTTTCGCTGGAATCCTCGGGCGACGGCGGGCAGTTGCTGCTGCGCTCGGGCCGCTCGCGCTTCACGCTCCAGTCGCTGCCGGAAAGCGATTTCCCGGACCTCAACGCCGGCGACCTGACGCACCGGTTCTCGCTTCCGGCGGGCGATCTGAAGAAGCTGATCGACAAGACCCAGTTCGCGATCTCGACCGAAGAGACGCGCTATTACCTCAACGGCATCTTCATGCACACGACCGAGGTCGAAGGGCATACGATGCTGCGGGCCGTCGCCACTGACGGGCATCGTCTGGCGCGCGTCGAACTTCCCGCCCCGGCGGGCGCCGCCGGAATGCCCGGCGTCATCATTCCTCGCAAGGCCGTGGCCGAAGTGCAGAAGCTGGTGGAGGATCTGGCGGCGGAAGTCACCATCGACATGTCCACCAGCAAGGCGCGCTTCACCTTCGGCGATGTGGTGCTGACCTCGAAGCTGATCGACGGCACATTCCCCGATTACGCCCGCGTCATTCCCAGCGGAAACGACAAGCGCCTCACCATCGAATGCGCGCAGTTCCGCGAGGCTGTGGACCGCGTCTCCACCATCTCGTCCGAGCGCGGGCGCGCGGTGAAACTTGCGCTTACCGATGGCAAGCTGACGCTCTCGGTCACCAATCCCGACTCGGGTTCGGCGACGGAAGAAATCGAGGTCGATTACGATTCCGCGCCGCTCGATATCGGTTTCAACGCCCGTTACCTGCTCGACATCACCGCGCAGCTCGATAGCGACACGGCGCTCTTCAAGCTCGCAGACCCCGGCTCGCCGACCGTCATTCAGGATCGCGACGGCGCGGCGGCGCTCTATGTGCTGATGCCGATGCGGGTGTGAGCGGGAGCCTCTCGGGTCCCGGCGGTTTCATGTAGCCCGTGATCACTCCTTGCGGTCGCCGACCTTGCCGGCGTCGAGAAAGTCCCTCGGCTGCAGGGCTTGCTTGGCGAGCGCGATGGTTTCGGGTCTGGCGTTGACCATTGCGGCGACGATCGCCTGCACCCGGGCGCCGTCCCGAAAACGTATGTCGAGACCAGCATTTCCGGCTGCGTTGCGGAAGGCCTCGTCCTCGACAAGATCGGCGAGCGCCTTGCGCAGGATGGCGACGCGGGCGGGCGGCGTTTCGGGCGGGTTGAGAAAAACGCGGCCCAGCCCCACATCGGTCGAGAGCAGCCGCAGCGCCTCCGCCTCGTCTGCATTGCCGGCCAGTTCGCTCAGCAGCGGCGCATCGGGGAATTCAGGATCGCGCTCAAGTCCGGCCTGCGCGATGACGCGGATCTTTCCGCCGCGCAGCCATTCCGGGTTTTCGAGCTTCAGGGCGTTGAGGCTTTGGCCGGCGCGGCCTTCGATCTCGTCGCGCTCCAGCGCGGCATTCATGTCGGCGACGTTGGCGTATCCGGCGAGGATGTAGAATTTCGCTCCAAGCAGGTTGTTCATCACCGTGGGATAAATCGCGCCGGGCGAACCGGCGCCGGCGGCCCCCATCAGGACCTGCCATTTCGTCAGGTCGGCTGCGGTCTTCACCGCATGTCCGGCGGCGACATAGATCGCCGCATTCAGCGATGAGGTCGAGCCGAGCCATTCGAATTTCGCCGCATCATATTGCACGCCGCGTGCGTCAAGCACCTGCGCCAGCGCAAAGACCGGATGAAGCGCGCCAATCGAGGTTCCGTCGCGCGCCGCCTGATTGAACAGGAAGTTCGCGGCGCGCTTGTGCTGTGCGCCGGGCATGTTGCGCACCACCACGAGAGGCTTGCCGGGAATGTGGTCGCCAAGATGCCGAGCCACCAGACGCGCGTTTTCGTCGAGCGTACTGCCGATACCGGTACTGACGACAAGTTCGATCGTCTTGTCCTTGTAGAAATCCTGCGCGCGCGCGCCGCCCGAAAGGGCAAGCGCAACTGCGAGGATCAAGGCCTTTCGCATTCAGGTCTCCGGCTGCCCCAGACGTTGCTGTTTTGCATCGGGCAGGCGCGCATGTAAACTTGCAGGCAATCAGGGCGAAATGTGAGCGGGGAGACGCGAATGCACCGTGCAGGGTGGAGGGGAGCGCTTGTGGCCCTTGCGGGCTGGCTTGCGGCCAGCGCGGCCAGCGCCTGCGGCGACATCAACGATCCCTGCATGATCGCCTCCGGCTCCTACAACGTGATGTCGCCGGGCTGGAAGGCGGGCGATCCGCCGCTGCCGGTCGTGGTGCATTTCCACGGCGCGGGCGGCGACGGAAAGGGCGTTCTTCAGGAAACCCAGATGTCCGAGCCGGCCGTCAAGGCGGGCTATCTGTTCATCGCCCCGAACGGCCTGCCGCGCGGGCCGGGTGGACGCCCGACCTGGAAGTTCCGCCCGCAGGACACGGAAGGGCGAGACGAACTGGATTTCATTCGCGACGTGCTGGCTGATGCGAAGACACGCTTTAACGCCGACCTGTCGCGCGTGCTGCTGACAGGCTTTTCCAATGGCGGTTCGCTGGTCTGGTATCTGGCCTGCCGGGCGCCGAACGAGTTTGCAGCCTATGCGCCGGTCTCGGGCGGATTCTGGGAGCCGTCGCCCAAGTCCTGCGCGGGGCCCATCAGGCTTCTGCACACGCATGGCTGGGCCGACCGTCAGGTGCCGCTCGAAGGCAGGCCGCTCGGGAACCTCGGCGCGCGCCAGTCGGACATTTTCGAGGGGCTGCAACTGTGGCGGCAACTCGATGGATGCGCGGGCATCCGGGCGGACGAATTCGATACGTCCGGCTTCTTCTGGATTCGGCGCTGGACCACATGCGCGCCCGGAACCGCCATGGAGCTCGCCATTCACAAGGGCGGGCATGAAGTGCCCGATGAGTGGATGCCGATGGCGCTGAAGTGGTTCGAGAAGCAATTGCCGCGCGTCACCGCAACGCGCTGAACTTTCCCGACTCCAGTTGCGCAAAGGCACGGGAAGGATGGAAATCCCAGCCGATGAAGACCGCGAGCCTGTAGGCGCGCTGTCCGGCATGTTCGACCACCACATCGTCCCAGCGCTCCATGCTGGCGAAATAGCGGCCGAAACGCTCGCCCACCTCGCGCGCGCGGTTTTCCGGAATGACGAGAATCGCGGTGCCGCCGATAAAGCGGTTGAGCGGCGCCTTGAACGCATAGCCGCGCGCATCGGTGCACAGGCACGTCACCGGCATTGCGCCACGCAGCGCGTAATCGGCGCGGCCCGCCTCGTGCCAGCGTTCCGTCGCGACGAAGACTCCCTCGCGGCCCAGCACATCGTTGCGCGCCAGCACTTTCGGCAGATTGCTCCATTCCAGCGTTTCAATGAGCGGATCGTCGGAGCCGTCGCGCTTGCCGTAGGGCAGGCCCGGCCACGGCAGCAGGGCGATGGCGATGACGACGCCCAGCAGGGCAGGCGTCGCGATGGCCGAATTGCGCGCCCACCGGAAGGTGCGCCGGTCATGGGCGGCCAGCCGTCTCGCAACAGCTTCGCCGAGCAGCGGAAACAGCATCAGGTAGCCCGGCATGGCCCAGTGAAACAGGCCCTGATTGCCGGTGACGCCGGGAAGCAGCGTGAAGGTGAGGATCGGCCCGGCCGCAAGGCACAACAGCAGCCATGAGCTGGATTCGGACGGGCCCTTCCGGATAGCGCCCCACGCGCGCACCACAAGCGGGAGCCAGATCCACGGCGTCAGGAAAAGGGCCTGCCCGCCGATCACCACGAGCGGCAGCCACGGCCGGAATCGCGTGACGCCCGCGCGTCCTCCCTGAAAGGCGAAGGAGGCCCAATCGTTCTGGGCGTTCCAGACGAGAACCGGCGTAAACATCGCGACCGCGATCAGAAAGCCCAGATAGGGCCAGGGCGACAAGAACCAGCGCCGGTGCGGGGCGGAGGTGAGCAGGAAAAGGCCCGCGCCGGCCAGCAGGAAAATGCCGTGATACTTCGACAGAAGGGCGAGGCCTGCGCAGATGCCCGCCGCGAGCCACCACAGGCCGGCGCGCGGAGTTTGCGTGAGCAGCGCGCGTTGCAGGCAGATCGCGCCGCCCAGCAACGCGGCGACAAGCGGACCGTCGGGCAAAACGAAACTGGCGTCCGTCACGCCAAGCGCAGGCGCAAGATTCACGAGCAGCACAGCGAAGAAACCGGCGCGCGGGCCGAACAGGTCCGCCGTGAGTCGATACATCAGCCAACTGGTCAGGCAGAACAGCGCAATGAACGGCAGGCGCACCACCAGCGGGGCTTCGCTGCCGAAAAGACTGGCGCTGGCCGCCGCCATCCACCACGAAAGGGGGGGATGATCCAGATAGGACCACTGGAACACCCGGCTGGTCGCGACCGCATAGGTCTCGTCGATGCCGAGGCCCAGCGATGCTCCGAACACGAGGCGCAACAACGTCGCGACGGCGATCAGGATCAGCGCGGCCGAGGCCGGGTTGCGCGGCCAGAGCGGTGCATCTTGAGACGTTTCGTGAGCAGTCAGGGTGGGCTCCGCATCTGCATTTTCATGCGACATTGCGACGCCCGCCCGCCTGCTTCAAGCCTTGCGGGTTTTGCGATGCGGGAAAAGTCGGGTAATTCCCGGCGTCGCCTTCGGGCGTTACGGAATAGCAATGCCGCCAGCCGCGCCCATCCTGACACTGGTGATCCCGACGTTCAACGAGCGTTTGAACCTCGATGAACTGGTGCGCCGCGTGGCGGATGCGCTGCGCGGCGTTCCATGGGAAATGGTGATCGTCGACGACAACAGTCCCGACGGAACCGCCGAGGCCGCCAAGGAAATCTCCCGACGCGACCCGCGCGTGCGCTGCATCCGGCGCGTCAACCGGCGCGGCCTGGCGGGCGCTTGCATCGAGGGCATGCTGAGTTCCTCCGCGCCTTACGTGGGCGTCATGGACGCCGACATGCAGCATGACGAGCGCATCCTGCCTCAGATGCTGGCGTGCCTGCGCGAGGGAACAGCCGATCTGGTCGTCGGCAGCCGCCATCAGGACGGCGGATCGACGGGCGAGGGATTTTCCGAAAAACGCGAAGCCATGAGCCTGTTGGCGATCCGTCTGGCGCGCTGGGCGCTTCAGACGGACGTGTCGGACATCATGAGCGGTTTCTTCCTGCTGCGCCGCGAGGTCGTCGAGGAGGTTGCGCCGGTGCTGCTCCCCAGCGGCTTCAAGATCCTCGCCGACATCATCGGCTCCTCGGAGCGCACATTGCGGATCGTGGAAGTCGGCTATGTGTTCCGCGGTCGTCTCGCGGGTGAATCAAAACTGGATGTGAAAGTGGCGCTCGATTTCGCTGGACTGATCGTCAACAAGGTGACCCGGGGCGTCGTGCCGGTGCGCTTCGTGCTGTTCGGGCTCGTGGGGGGGCTCGGGGTCGTGATCCATCTGGCGGCGCTGCGCGCGAGCCTTGCTGTGCCGGGCGTCGGCTTTGCGGCCGCCCAGGCGATCGCCACGCTTGTGGCGATGACGACGAATTTTCACATCAACAACATCTTCACTTACCGCGATGCGCGTTTGCGCGGATGGGCGGCGCTGCGTGGATTGCTGCTGTTCTACGCAGTCTGCGCGCTGGGCGCGCTCGCCAATGTGGGCATCGCGTCGTGGATCTACGGGCTCGGCCAGCCTTGGTGGATCGCCGGGCTGGCGGGCGTGGTGATGGGTTCGGTCTGGAATTACGCGCTGAGTTCGCTGTTCGTGTGGCGCCGCACGGACTGAGCCGCGCGGCGCTGTCGCCTCACTTCATGCGCAAAATGACGGTGCGGTCGTCCGCGACGTCGGTGGCCTTGCGCAATTCTCCGACGCGCTGCGTCGTCGTGGTGGATGCGCGATTGCCCCATGATGTGCGGATGAAGCTCACCACATCCGCAATATCCTGATCCTTCAGGAAAGACCGGAACTGCGGCATGCCGGGTCCTTCGGGTGCGCCATCGAGGTCGTTGGTCGGCGTGCCGTTGAGGACGACGCGGATCAGCGAAACAGGATCGGGCGCGAGCACCGAGGAATTGCCGGCGAGCGGCGGCATGCTGCCGACGCCCTTGCCGTCGGCGCCGTGGCAGGACGCGCACTGGCGCAGATAGGTGGCGGAGCCCGCCTTGGTGAGGCGACCTGCCTTCAGGTCGTCCGCGACGGCGCTGTTATAGACCCAGTTGAGCTGGTTGTGGTCGCCGGTGTGCGGCAGCGACTTCAGATATTTGGCGATCGCCTTCACATCGCCGTCGGTCATCTGCGAGGTCGAATAGGCGACGACTTCGCGCATCGTCCCGTAGGCTCCGCCCCACCGAGAATGGCCGGTCTTGAGATAGGAGGCGATGTCCTGCTCGGTCCAGCGGCCGAGACCGGCGGTCATGTCGCCGCGCAGGTTCGGGGCGGCCCAATTGTCCAGAACCGACCCGGTCAGGAAGGTGGCGTCGCGTTCGTCGAGGCCCTGCTCCTGCTGCGCCCAGCCGCGCGGCGTGTGGCAGGCCCCGCAATGGCCGAGGCCCTGAACGAGGTAGGCGCCGCGATTCCACTCGGAATCATAATCCTTCGCGGGCGCATAGGCGCCCGGATTGGTCATCAGGTAGTTCCAGGCGGCGAGCGGCCAGCGCATGTTCATCGGCCAGGCCATTTCGGCGGCGCTGTTCTTCTGGCGGACCGGCTTCACTTCCTTGATGAAGAAGTCGTACATCGCCCGGAGGTCGTCATCCGAAATCTTGGCGTAGGACGGGTAAGGCATGGCCGGGTAGAGCTGGTGGCCGTCTTTCGCCACGCCCTTGCGCACCGCATTGTCGAAGTCCTGCAGCGTGTAGCGGCCGATGCCGGTCTCGGGATCGGGCGTGATGTTGGTCGAGTAAATGACCCCGACCGGCGTCTGCATGCGCAGTCCGCCAGCATAGGGCACGCCTTCCGACATGGTGTGACAGGCGACGCAATTGCCGGCGCGGGCGAGATATTCGCCCTTCGACATATCGGCTGCGTTGCCCGGCTGGGCCGAAAGAGCGGCCGCCACGAGGGCGGCGGCAAAAAGTCCGGCGGGTTTCATGTCAACTCCCATCGAGCGGGCCGTCTGATCGGCTTCCGTTTCCTCGCCTTGCCGATCGAATATGCCACGGTTCAGCGCGCGCCAATCTAAGGCTCTGGCCGGTCAGGTCAACGCCTGAACCGGCCGGCCGGGGGTTTTCGACAGCGGATTGCCCACAAGGGGTCCTGACGGCGGGTGCGGCTCGCGCCGCGCGATCCCGCAGGACTTGTTGGGACCACAATCGGCGCGCGGACTGCGCGGCGGCCGGTGTCCGCGCCCTCAACCCAGCCCGGACTTGAGGGCGGGCAACCGCGCCAGGGCGATCATGCTCATCCGACGGGGGTTATGTTCGCCGGTTGCGGCGATCTCGATCAGATGCCGGGCGAGTTCGCATTTGTGTTTGTTGGCGACAGTTTCGGGAAGCGACTCGAGCGCGAAGGCCAATGCTTCGCAACCGATATGGTAGGCTTCTTCCAGTTCTTTCACCTGTTCGGGATCGAACATGGCGGATTGACGGATTGCGTTTGTCACCGCGATCTCCATGCAAGTTGGCTGCGCGCGAGCAGGGCTCGTAGCGAGCGAGAGATGTTTTTAGCGCAGGCCATCCCGAATGATTTATCTACAGCTAAGCTGTTATTAATGCTTATGTTTTCTGTCTGTATGAAAATTCGTACTCCTTTGCTTTCCGGCTTGCGACCCTCGTTTCAGCTTCGTCCGGTTTCGGACAGACGCTGTTTGCGGGCCTGTTAATTACTGCGGATGCGCGTGGATTATGCCTTTATGAAATCTAACGGTTTGCTGGCAATCCAGCTCCGGACTCGCGTAACCAATGGCTGGAGATGGATAGCGAATTCAAGTCAGCGAGATCGTCCAACCGGCTTCTCGCCATGCTGTCCGATGAAGATTTCCAATTGATCGAGCCTTATCTGGAACCGGTCGATCTGCCGCGACAAACCATACTGGCCGAACCCAACAGGCCGATTGATAATCTCTATTTCCTCGAAGAAGGACTGGCGTCGCAGATCGCGCTGGGCGAAGACGGCCGCAAGCTGGAAGTCGGCATCTATGGCCGCGAGGGCGCCGGGCCGATGGCTCTGTTGCTGGGGGTGGACCGTACGCCGCATCTGCACATCATCCAGCTCGGCGGGCACGGTCTCAGGATTTCAGCCCATGCGCTGATGGCGCTCATGGACAAGAGTCGCTCGCTGCGCCGCCAGCTGCTTGCATTCGTGTATGTTTCGATGGTCCAGACCGCCCATACGGCTTTCTCGAACGCCAGTTCGCTTGTCGGCGAGCGTCTCGCGCGGTGGCTGCTCATGTGTCACGACCGCGTGGACGGCGACGACATCGCGGTGACGCACGAATTTCTGGGCGTCATGCTGGGCGTGCGCCGCACCGGCGTCACGGATGCGATCCACATACTCGAAGGGGTCGGAATGGTGCGCGGGCGGCGCGGACTCATCAATATCCGGGACCGGATCAAACTCGAAGAAACCGCAGGCGAGACTTACGGCGTGCCGGAATCCGAATACCTGCGCCTTCTGGGGCCGATGCGCCGGCCCGCCTAGCGGGCGTCGAGCTGCGTCTGCAGTTCCTGCGCAAAGCGCGCGATGCGCGCCGCATTCGTCCCGAAGTCATGACGCCCGTAACGGGACGCCGAACGAATGTCGATGCGCGTCTGGCCGGCCAGCGGCCGCACCCGGATGGTGACGTCCTCCGGAAATCCCAGAATCAACGAACGATCGACAGCGTCGATGCGCCCGACACCCGAGCGCCCGCCCGGGCGCGTCTGGTCGATGATGCGCCAGCCGCGCGCTGTAGCGGCCTGGAGGACGAGCCGGTAGGCTTCGTCTGCTTCCAGATCGAGAATGATCGGCTGAACATTCGGATAGGCTCGGCGCTGGTCGTCGCGCGCTGTTTCGGGCGTGTCGGAGGGCGTGCGGGGACCGCGCGCCGCGAGCGCCGCGCTGGAGCGCGAGAAGGCCGGTGGATCGGTCAGGTCGGTGGAAATGTCGTTCATCAGCGGAAGCCGGACGGACTGCACGGCGAGCCAGGCCGGATAGGCCAGAAACAGGCCAGAGACCACGACAGCGCCGACCACCGCCGCAAATCCGCCGCGCCCGGTCCGCCAGATGATGACCGCACCTGTTGCGGCGAACAGGAGCGACGCGCAGGCGACCAGAAAGGCTGCCGCCAGCACCGACAGGCCGGAGAGAATTTCAGCCGGGGCCGCGCGCGCGATGCCGATGCCGATCCCGATGGCCGCTACCGCAAGGGCGAAAAGCGCCAGTCGCCAGCTCCAGAGAGCGGCGGCGGATTTCGGCTCCTCGATGATCAGGCGGCGCATGGGAGACTCAGGGCGACAGGCCGATCCTGATTACAGGGACGCGCCGCCGCGCGCCACCATCGGGCTTCATCCCTCCGGCTTGCAGATGTTCCTGAGCGCCTGCCACTCGGCGGCGTCGAGGATCGGGGGGCCGGATTGTCCGCCGTCCGCGGCCTTCATCCGGGCCAGCCTGTCTTCGCTGTACGGATGACTCGCCAGCAGCCCCGGCCCGCGCCCGCGCTGGTTGCCTGTGATGCGGAACAGCATCTCCCCCATGGGCTGCGAGGGTCTGCCGAGCGCGTGCATGGTCGCAATCGCGAAACCGTCGGCCTGCGATTCCGCGCCGCGCGTATAGCGCGCGTTGAGAACCGTCCGGGCCGCGAAGATCGCCGCCGTCGAACCGGTGACGTCGCCGAAGAGAAGTCCGAACAGGAAGGAACTGCCGCCGCTTTCGATCAGCATCCTCATGCCGTCGCGATGCGCCACATGGCCGAGTTCATGCGCCAGAACGCCCGCGACTTCGTCGGGCGACTGCGCCTCGTCGAGAAGGCCGGCGAACAGATAGACGCGCCCGCCCGGCAGGGCGATCGCATTGGGCGTACGCGAGTCGAGCACTTCGGCAGCCGGCGAAATGTCGAGATTGCCGGCGCGCTCCAGCGCCCGCACCAGCTTGCCGAAGGCTGCGCGTCCGTCGGCCCGGGTGCAGAGCTTGTCGCCGAAAATCGTCTTGACCTGCGAGTCCACCATCTCGCCGACGCGCCGGTCGAGCGAGGCCGGCACGAGCGGCGCGAGGCGGTCCGCCGCGAGCGGCACGCCGTAGAAGATCACCGCCAGCAGCGAGGCTGCCGCCGCGAAGGACCAAAGCACGATGCGGGCGGTCGACGCCTTGCGGGTGTGGTCCTCGACCAGAAGATTGACGCAGCTTCCGGTCAGGGCCGCCATCATGGCCTCGTCCGAGATCGCCAGTCGGGCGAGTTCCTGCCCGTGCGTGGCTCGCAGCCGCATCGCATCGGGCTTGAGATCGACGAGGCGGATCGCGTCCAGCGGCCAGTCGGCGATCAGTTGATCCTTTTCGAGGATTTCGAGCGACGCGCCGAGCCGCACACGCACCGCGCGCCTGCGGTTCGTGAGCCCGTCGAAAAAGGAGGCGTCTGATTCCGGCTGGGTGGTCATGTCAGAACCCGGCCACGTCGAGACTGTCGGCGAGTCCCTCGCCGATGGCGTTGGCGGCTTCGCCGCGCGCCGCGACACCTTCGGCGGATTCGACATGATGGATGGTCAGCGAACGCGTCACGATGGTCCACATCTCGCGCTGGAAAAAGTAGCGCTGCACTACCCCGACCGAAAGGCCCACGACCAGATAGCCGACCAGAGAACCGGCGACGAGCAGGATCTGGTTCGACTCGAAGATGGCGCCGATGGAGTCGAAATCGGCCTTGCCGTTGAAGATGCGTTCGACGATCACGGCGCCGACGCCGAACATCAGACCGGCCGCGCCGCCCGACACGATGGAGGCGATGATGGCGAACTTCAGGTAGAGTTTCAAAATCTGCGCGCCGCGCAGGTCGCTTTCGAGAAAGATATCGCCGAAGCGGACTCCCGACGCCCACCAGCGCCATTCAAGAGCGCGAAACCACGGCCAGATGAACGGCACGGGTAGCGACATCACGCCGCCGGCGATCGCCAGGGCCATTGCGGGTTGGGACCGTTCCTGTTCGGACATTCCGTAGGCCATGCCGGCTGCAATGAAGAGCAGGACAGGCGTCGCGGCCAGAAGCCACAGCCACACGCCACGCCGGAAGAAAGCCCATGGCCGCGCGCTGAACGCACCGCCGAGATCGCCATAAAACGTGTGGCGCATCTTGTAGCGTTCGAGCGAAGCGGCCCGCCACGGCCATGCAAGGCCCAGCGTCGCGATCACCAGAAGCAGCCAGCCGAAGGAGCGAACAGCATAGGCCCAGCCGGAACCCTGCATCCAGAAACGCACGCCGCGCCACACCGTTCGGGTCAGCCGGTAGCGCCGGGCCCTGTAGATGGCGAACTGGCCGAAAAACAGCGTGAACAGGCCCAGCGGGACCGATCCGAACGCCTGGAAGCGTTCGACTTCCACGCCGATCAGGAAGTAGATCAGGTAGATCGGCACAAGGATCGCAAGCGCGAACAGGAAGCCGACCAGAAGTTCGCGGCCCGAGCCGGTATATTCGAGATGATCGCCGTCCAGGGACGTATGGGTCCACAGATGCCGTCGCACCTCTGTGTTCAGCCAGAAGCGGTAAAAGCCGAACGTGACGAATTGCAGCAGCGCGCCACGCGCGGCCAGCCGGACGAAATCGCCCTCGCCGCCATCAAAGCGCAGGCCCATCGCGGTGGGCTTGCCGGGCAATTGGGGGTCGGCGGGCGCGCCGGGAAGCACAATGGTCATCGGGGACTCTTCACCGGGGCCTGAATGGTTTCGCGCACGATAGGACACGAACCTTTCAGGCTTGTCACCAGCGAGCGGATTGCTCTCAGACCGGCACGCGCACGCTGGCCCGCAGGCCACCCAGATGGCTGACGCCGAGTTCGATGTCGCCGCCGTGCGAGCGGGCGATGTCGCGTGCAATGGCGAGTCCGAGTCCCGTGCCGCCCTCGTCCTGATTGCGCGCCTCGTCGAGACGGAAGAAGGGGCGGAAAACATCCTCACGCCTGTCGGCCGGAATGCCCGGGCCGTCGTCGTCCACGTGAATGGTGAGCCAGCGCTGTTCGCGCATCGCCTCGATGGAAATGCGGTTGCCGTAGCGTTGAGCATTGGCGACCAGATTGGCGAGGCATCGTTTGAAAGAATCCGGCCGCAGCGTCAGCATCATGTCGCCGGTGGCGGCGACGTCAGTCTGGTGGCCGTGACGTTCGGCGTCGGCCTTCAATTCGTCGAGCATGGCCCGAATGTCCGTGGCCACCGCCTGCTCGGCTCCATCGCCGCGCGCGAAAGCCAGATAGGATTCCAGCATGCGCTGCATTTCCTCGACATCCTTTTGCAGCGCCTCGACGTCCGGTCCTTCGCCCAGAAGGGCCAGCGAGAGCTTGAAGCGAGTCAGGATGGTGCGCAGATCGTGGCTGACTCCGTTGAGCATGGCGGTGCGCTGTTCGATGGTGCGTTCGATGCGCCGGCGCATTTCGAGAAACGCATAGGCCGCCTGTCGCACCTCGCGCGCGCCGTGCGGGCGGATCATCACGTCGCGTCCCTTGCCGAAATCCTCCGCGGCGCGCGCCAGCCGCAGAATCGGCCTGATCTGGTTGCGCAAGAAGGCAATCGCGACTGCCAGCAGCACCAGCGACGTGCCGATCATCCAGACCAGAAAGATATGCGAGTTCGACGCATAGGCGGCGTTGCGGTTGGCGAGAATCCGCATCACCGCGCCATCAAGCAGAATGCGGATCTCCACCAGATTGGACTTGCCGACCGTGTCAATCCAGAAGGGCCGGGCGATCTGCACGGACAGTTCGCGAGACAGGGCGCTGTCGAGCACCGAAAAGAACGGCTTGGGCAAGGCAGGCGGCAGCGACGCATTGCGCAGCAGTTCGATTTCAAGCCCGAGGCGCGGCGCTGCGACCTTTGCGAGACGCGCGAAATTCTCGTCCGTCGGTTCGGCTCGCCACAGGTCCACGACGGCCCCGATGCCCTGCACGACTGCGGAGGACAACCGCACCGTCACGAGCTGGTAGTGCCGCTCCATGAAGGTGTAGGTGACGACCGATTGCAGCAGCACCACCGGAAGAATCACGATGAGCAGGGAGCGCGCATAGAGCCCCTTGGGCATGCGGTTCGCCACGAAACGGGCGAACCTGCGCCACCAGCCGAGAGGACCTCTGGACTGCAGGGGATAGGAGACGCTCATGCCCGTCTCCCTCCGGTCTAGCGGTCCACGACGAGGCGATAGCCTGCGCCGCGCGCGGTCTGAAGGAAAAGCGGGTTGGACGAATCGACTTCGATCTTGCGGCGAAGCCGGTTGATCTGCATGTCGATGGTGCGCTCGCTGCCCGCCGCATCGCCCGCAAGCGCCTCGCGCGAGACCGGTTCGCCCGGACGTTCCGCGAGGAGCTTCAACATGGAGCGTTCGCGGTCGGTGAGACGGATCACCTCGTCGCCCTTGCGCAATTCGCCGCGATCCGACTGGAACACGAAAGGTCCGAACCGCAATACGCTGGTGACGCCGCTCGTCTCCACTTTCGGCGCGGCGCGGCGCAGGATCGACGCGATGCGAAGCTGGAGTTCCTTCGGATCGAAAGGCTTGGTCAGGTAATCGTCGGCGCCGATTTCAAGGCCGCGAACGCGGTCGGACGCCTCGGCTCTTGCGGTGAGCATCAGGATCGGCACCTGCGACGTCCTGCGCAGCGAGGCGGCGAGGTCAAAACCGTTTTCGCCGGGCATCATGACATCCAGCACGATGAGATCGAACTCGATGGCACTCAGGCAGCGGCGCGCCTCGAGCGCATCGCCTGCGGTGGTCACCCGATATCCGCATTTGCCCAGATAGCGCGACATGAGCTGGCGAATGCGCCGGTCATCGTCAACCAGGAGCAGATGCGCGGCGTCGTCCGCAATCGGTTCGGGCGCGGCCTGCGCGGTCGTCTCGCTCACGATGCGCCCCGCCCGCGCGAAGCCTCTTCGCGCCACACCAGATTGGCGACGCGCTCGCGCTCGGACGGCTCGATCATCGCGAGGAAGAAATCAATGGCGCTCTGGCGCGCATCTTCAGGCAGTTCGGCGAGCGCGCGCGCAAAGCGCCGCGTCTGGACGCTGGCGAGTTCCGCGGCGAGCTTTCGTCCCTTGGCGGTGGTGAAGAGCAGGCGGTTGCGCCGGTCGCTGACGCCGGGGCGGGACTCCACGTAATTCTGTTCGAGCAATTCTTTCAGCACGCGGTTGAGCGACTGCTTGGTGATCTTCAGGATGTCGAGCAGTTCGGCGATCGTGAGGCCCGGCTGACGGTTGACGAAGTGCAGCACGCGGTGATGCGCCCTGCCGAACTTCATGCTTTCGAGCAATCGGTCCGCATCGCCGATGAAATCCCGATAGGCGAAGAACAGCAATTCGATGAGATCGAACATGGGCCGGTCCTGCGCATGGGCGGTCGGATCGTCGGAGGCGTCTGGTCGAAGCTGAAGCACTGAATCCATTCAGGTAACGCGGAATTAAGTCAGCTATGTTGACATATTTCAGTTTGGTTGATATCCGTCAAGGCCATCAAACCAAGCAGGCTCAATATACCAGAACCGCCCCGGCCGGGCTGATGCCAGTCAAACGGCGAATGCGGGCGGACCTGAGGAGACAGAATATGTCAGTGTTGCCGTTCGACCAGCGCGAAGGTTTCATCTGGATGAACGGGAAGCTGCTTCCCTGGCAGGACGCGAAGCTTCATGTCCTCAGCCATGGCCTGCATTACGCATCCTGTGTCTTCGAGGGCGAGCGCGCCTATAACGGCGTCATCTTCAAGAGCGTCGAGCATACCGAGCGCTTCCACCGCTCCGCCGAAGTGCTCGACTTCACCATCCCGTATTCGGTCGCCGAGATCGAGGCCGCCAAGAAACAGGTGGTCGAAGCCAACAAGTTCCAGAACTGCTACGTCCGCCCCGTCGCCTGGCGCGGCAGCGAGATGATGGCGGTTGCGGCCCAGCACGCCACCATCAATGTCGCGATCGCCGTGTGGGATTGGCCGAGCATGTTCGACGTGAACGAGAAGATGCGCGGCATCCGGCTCGACATCGCCGAATATCGCCGTCCCGATCCGCAATGCGCGCCCTGCATTTCGAAGGCCGCGGGCCTCTACATGATCTGCACGATCTCCAAGCATCGCGCCGAGCGCCGCGGCTATGCGGACGCGCTCATGCTCGACTGGCAGGGCCGCGTGGCCGAATGCACCGGGGCGAACGTTTTGTTCGTCAAGGACGGCGTGATCCATACGCCTATCGCGGACTGTTTCCTCGACGGCATCACGCGCCGCACCGTGATCGCGCTCGCGAAGGCGCGCGGCATTCAGGTGGTCGAGCGCCGCATCATGCCGGAAGAAATGGCGAGCTTCGACGAATGTTTCATCTGCGGCACGGGCGCGGAAGTGACGCCGGTGTCGGAAGTCGGTCCGTACAAGTTCACGCCGGGCAGCATCTCCCGCATGTTGATCGAGGACTATACGGCTGCGGTGAACGGCGTCTCCGCCAAGGCGGCGTAAGAGTTCATCGGGCTGGTTGCTGAAAAACCTCGTGCTTCGAGACGCCGCTTCGCGGCTCCTCAGCATGAGGTTTTTTGTTTCTCGCCTATCGGGAGCGACACTGAGCCCTCATGCTGAGGAGCGCCGCAGGCGCGTCTCGAAGCACGAGGGCGTTTCAACCCGTCACCGCCGTATCCGGAAACGCCAGCTCGTGCCGCGAGCGCCATTCGGGAACCACATAATTCACGATGATCGACTTGCGGACGCCGCTGTAGCTGCGCTTCGAAACCGCATGCCACGTGTCGTGGCCGGGAATGAAGATCAGCCCCTTGTTGAAACCGCCGGGCGCGCGGCCTGCCCATTTCTCCGGCCCGTCGTAAACATCCGTGCCCCAGTCGTCCGCATCCGGCGCGTCCGACAGATAGACCAGCATCGTGTAGAGTTTCGCGCCGATGTCAGTGTGAGGTTCGAGCCAGAAGCCTTCGGTGTCCTGACAATATTCGATGCGCAGGAAGGCGCCCGACAGATCGACGCCCGTGCGGGCCTGAAGCTTGCTGATGATCTGCGGAGACTGAAGCGCCTGCGCCAGCGCTTCGCAAACGGGGAATTTCTGCCGGTTTTCGACGGAGAAAAACACGCGCGTCGAATTATGCGTTTCGCGTTTGCCGCAAGTATCGCCGGTCTGCGCGGGCTCGATGGGAAGCGCCGGAATGCCGCGAGCAATATCGTCCGGCAGCGCTTGCTCCAGCAGCCAGTGACGCCACGGCTCTTGCTGCGTTTCGGCGCGGTCGATGGTGGCGGCGAACCACGCCGCCGTCGCGGATGCATCGCTCATCGGGAACCCCCTCAGGCCGCCTGCGGAATGCGGCCGATGCCGAACAGGCGCGCGACTTTCTTGATGCGGCCCGACATGCGGTGCCGGGCGGCTTCGGAATTGCGCACGTCCTCGTCCATGCAATAGTTGAGCATCACATAGCGGCGCGGGCCCACGAACGGCTTGTGGCCATGCCAGGAATTTTCCTGCACCTTGAAGCAGATCACCGAGCCGCCCTCGGGCGGCACTTCGGCCACGTAATCTTCAAGGTTCACGCCCGAGCGAAGCACGCGCAGGCGTCCGCCCTGCGGTCCCCACGGCTCGTTGAGATAGAGCAGCACTGTGGCGAGCTTGAACTTTGAGTCCGCGTGGATCTGGCCGTCCTTGCCCTGACAGCAGGAGCGCACGGTCACCAGGGTCGGGCGGCCCGTCAGGTCAATGCCCAGCTTGTCTTCGACCGCCCGGCGCATTTTCGGGCCTTCGAGTTCGGCCAGCAGCGCTCCGAAGGCGGGGCCATAGGGGGCGGCCTCGGGCAGGAAAAGCCCCGCCATGTCGAGTTTGGGAAAATCGCGTATTGCGGCTTCCACGTCCGCCGGCGGGAGGAAGCCTTGCGCGACGACGTGGGGGTAAGGATCGGGGCGGGTCGGCTCCCGGCGAAAGGCTTCGAAATCAATCGGCATGGCGAGTCCGTGAAAATGTTCACGGACTATAGGGTCGGGGCGTCCGGGCCAGATTGATCCGCATCAACCTGCGGATTCGACTTTCCGGGACCGCTGGTCCTTGCGGTAGGCGTCGAGCATGCGGCCGAACGTGGTGAGAAGGGACTTCTCGATATCCGCGCGGCCTTCGAGACGGCTGACCAGAAGCCCTACTGATTCAAGCGTCGACAGGGCTTCGCGGCGCGGCTCGCGGCGCAGCTTGCCATAGAGCGAGGGGTGCGCGGGGCGCAGGGCCACCCGTCGGCATTTCAGCATCCAGGCGTTGCGCCACCACAGGGTCTTGGCCTGACTCCAGGTGCCGTCCAGCACCACGACACCCTGAATGCCTTTCAGGGCGGCGATCTGGTCTGGCAGGGGTTTGCCCTTGCGGCCGAGGGCCGCGACCTCGGCGTCGGGGGGGAAGTCCGAGGGTTTGGCCGAGCCGAGATAGAGCACGGCCCATCGCTTGGGGTCCGCCTCGCGGCCGAGCGCCTTGGAAAGGGACGGCCAGGACAGGCCGATCCTGAAGACCGCATTCTGGAAATGCACAGCCGCGATGCGTGCGGTGCCCAGTTCCTTGTCCTGTTCCTGCGGGTGCTGGAGCACCAGCACGTCGATGCGGTTCTTGATCGGTTCGATGCTCTCACAGATGCAGAGCGCCGGGCGCTTGCCGCAATGCGGGCAATCTTCGGGTTCGGGGGCTGTTTGCGGCGTATCAGACGTCATGGGCCTATGAACCGCACCGCGCCGCCTTGCACAAGCGTTGATTATGCCTTTCGGGCCAGCCAGATCACGTGGCGCGAGCCCTTGCCCTGACGCTGCGCGCGCACGCGGACTTCCTCGACGGTGAAATGCGCCTGCTGGAGCCGCGCCGCAAAGCGCTCGTCAGGCCCCTGCGACCAGACCGCCAGGATGCCGCCGGGCCGTAGCGCGTTGCGGGCGGCCGAGACGCCCTGGTGACTGTAGAGCCGTTGATTGACAACGTGGGTCAGCGCATCGGGCCCGTTGTCGACATCGAGCAGGATGGCGTCGAAGACGGAGCGGGAAGCCCGGATGATCTGGCCGACATCTTCCGTGCGGATCGTCACGCGCGGATCGTCCAGACAGCCGGCGAACAGCTCTGCCATCGGTCCGCGCGCCCATTGAACCACGGCCGGAAACAGTTCGGAGACGATGAGTTCGGCGTCCCCGAAACCTTCGAGCGCGGCCCGCAAGGTAAAGCCCATGCCGAGCCCGCCGATCAGGACGCGCGGCTTCTTCACCTGCGTCAGACGTTCGCAGACAAGCGTCGCCAAAGCCTTTTCGGAGCCGCTCAGGCGGCTGCCCATCAGGGTGATCTGACCAAGCATGATGGAATATTCGGCGCCGCGCCGCATCAGCCGCAAATCGTCCCGACTGCCGGGAATCCGCGCTGTATCGAGGTGTTCCCAGGGAATCATGCGGGCTTCCGGCGAGAGGCTTGGTTGAGGTCTCTATGCCGAAAGCGGGCGCGTGTGTCGAATGAAGGTCAGCGCATGGAGGATTTCATGTCCACCTTGCGGTTTTCGCCGAGGTCAGGCTTGCCGCCCGTGACGGCCGCAACCGCCATCTTCACATAGCTGAAGGTCGTGCCGGGGCTGTCCCAATATTCGGCGTAGTCGGGCGTCACGCGCAGCACGCGGATCGAAGGATCGTTCTCGTCCTTCCACCAGGCCTTCGCCGCCATGGTCCAGAGTTCGCGGATTTTCTGGCGGTCGTTGGAGACTTCGCCCGTTCCGGTGATCGACACATACTTGTTGTTGCCGGGGTCGGCGAAGGCGATGCACACGTTGGCGTTCCGGACGATCTCGTCGTCCTTGCCGGCCTCGACGCTGGTGAGGAACCAGACGGCGTTTTCGTCCTCCGCCGGCCGCGCCGACATGGGCCGCGCCCGCAAATGGTCGCCGTTGCCATCGTGGGTGACCAGCATGGCGAAGCCGATATCGGCCATCATGGACCAGACCTGGTGGGCGTTGCCCTCTACATGCGGCATGCTGCTCTCCTGTTGCTGGCAGGCATAACGGCGCAGCCTTGCGGGTGTTCCGCTGCGGCTATTGACATGGCGAGCGCCAGCATCGACCCTGCGGTCAATCACAATGAGGAAACGCATGAAGCTCGCATCGACCGCGGCAGCGCTCGCGCTGTCATTCGCCACTTTCTCGACCGCCGAAGCCCAGCCGGCCCCTGCGCCGTTTCCGGCCAACAAGCCGGTGTCGGTCTATGTCGGCACGGCGCCGGGCGGCACCAACGATCTCATCATGCGCATCGCGGTGCGGCACATCGGCAAATATCTGCCCGGCAAGCCGCAGGTCATTCCCCGCAACATGCCGGGCGCGGGCGGGGTTGCGCTGGCAAATTACCTTTACGGCGCCGCGCCGCGCGACGGATCGGAGATCGGCGTCGTTCAGCGCGCCGTAGCGGTCATGCCGCTGGTGGTCGACCCCAACATGAAGGTGCGGATGGACGAGTTGACGTGGCTTTCCACGCCGACGGAATCCACCGACGTCTGCATGGTCTGGCACGCCGCGCCGGTGAAGACGCTGGCGGATATCCAGACCACGGAACTCATTCTGGCGGGCTCTGGCGGCGAGACCGCGCAGGTGCGTTCGCTGCAGAAGCTCACGGGCGGCAAGGTGCGCACCGTGATCGGATATCCGGTCGGGGCGCAGATGAATCTCGCCATCGAGCGCGGCGAAGTGCACGGCCGCTGCGCGATCAGCTGGGAAGCGCTGAAATCGAACTATCCCGAATGGCTGGCGGACAAGAAGGTCAATTTGCTGGTGCAGTATGGCTATCAGCGTCACAAGGAACTCCCGAATGTTCCGGTGATCAGCGATTTCGCGCGTTCGCCCGAGGAGAAGGAAGCCATCAACATCCTGCTCCTGCCGCAGGGCGTGGGCTTCCCGTTCATGGGCCCGCCCGGATTGCTGCCCGAGGTGCGCGATATGTGGCGCAAGGCTTTCGATCAGGTGTGGAAAGATCCCGAAACGGTCGCGGAGGCCGAGAAGATCAAGCTCGATCTGGCGCCGGTCGACGGCGAGGAATTGCAGAAGCGCGTGCGGGCGACTTACGCGGTGTCCCCGAAAGCGATTGCGCTGGCGAAGGAGATGATTGCGGAGGACGGGAAGTAGAGAGCTGCGCCCTCGTGCTTCGAGACGGCTTGCGAGCAAGCCTCCTCAGCATGAGGGCTATACTCACAGGAGATCCTTTGCGTGACCACTTCTCGGCACTGCATTGACTGGGCAGAAGCGAGGGAAACGCAGGCTCGGCGGCCGGCGGCTAAGGGGCCGCTAGGTCGCTCGGGAGTGTCAGAAATTTTGTGTGCGGGGCCGGTTGACCATCACGAGTTGACGAACCTTTCGTCGAACATGATGGCGAATTGTGTTTTGGCTTCGCTCCATTCACGTGGCGGCATTTTCCACTCCCCGGCGACCTGACGCAAGACCAGA
>CANJNI010000008.1 GCA_947475995.1 Beijerinckiaceae bacterium
ACGCCGCGAGGGCCGACGTGTTCGATTACATCGAGAGGTTCTACAACACCGTGCGCCGGCACTCGACGATCGGATATCTCAGCCCCGTTGAGTTCGAACGGAAGGTGGGATTAGCTTAACTGACTGTCCACGAAACCGGCAGCAGGCCACACAGAACATCTGCAAGCTCAGAAGCTTGGTCGCGATCTCTGGTACGAACATTATGAGGTGCGCGTTGCGAAGGTGGAGCGGGCGTACTCCGGGCGATGATCGCGGAATCCGGGGAATTTGTCGAAGCCGGTGCATGAAACCTCGTGCTTCGAGACGCGAGCTTTGCTCGCTCCTCAGCATGAGGTTTCAAGGCGAGGTGGCGGAATAGTTCTGCTGGACTGACGCGAATTGCCAGTAGCCCTCATCCTGAGGAGCGCCGCAGGCGGCGTCTCGAAGGACGAGGGCGGTCCATGCAAACCGCGACAGATTTTGCATGATCGACTGTGCCGATATGCGATAGTCGATGCTTACAAAAACCGCTTGTCGTCAGGACCTGAATGCCCCTCTGCTTCGCCTATGGCTCCAACATGGATCGCGCCGCGATGGCCGCGCGGTGTCCGAATTCGAAGCCGCTGGGCGTGGGGCGTCTGCCGCGTCATCGCTTCGTGATCATGCCCGAAGGCTATGCGGATGTGGCGCGCGATCCGCGCGGCGTCGTCTATGGCGTGTTGTGGGAGATTGCGCTGGCCGACATGCGGGCGCTGGACGCCTACGAGAACATCAGCAGCGGGCTTTATCGCAAGGTGATGCAGCCGATCCTGCGGGAAGGCGCGGGCGGGGCGCGGGCGCTGGTTTACATGGGACGCGGGCTGGGCGGCGGGCGGCCGAAGCCCGGATATCTGGAGGGCGTGCTGGCTGCGGCGCGCTCGTGGGAGCTGCCGCCGGCCTATTTGCGCGATCTCGAAACGTCGGCGGGCCGCACAATTGCGCGCGCCCCGAGGCTGCCGTCTGTGACGGTACAACCGGGTCTTGAGTTGCCGCCCCCGATGGTCGAACCTGCGACAGGCGCCGTGAAAGTGCGGCCCCGTTTTTCAACGCCCTTCGATCGACGGTAGGCACATGACGCAGAACTTTCCCCGCATCGTCCACGTGTTCGTGCGCGGCCGCGTCCAGAAGGTCGGCTACCGGGCCTGGACGGAGGGGCAGGCGGATGCGCGCGGCCTTGTGGGCTGGGTGCGCAATCGGTTGGACGGCGCCGTGGAGGCGGTCTTCGCAGGCAGCAATGAGCAGGTCGCCGGGATGACGCAGGCCTGCTGGCGCGGACCGTCCAGCGCGGAAGTCAGCGCCGTCGAGGTTCAGGACGCCGATGCGAGTTCGCTGGGGCCTGCGTCCAGTGCGGGGTTTGTCGTCCTCCCCACCGCCTGAAAGGTGGGGCCGAAAACGGCCTCGAATTCCCGCCGCAAGATCGAATCGACTTCCGGCATCGAGACCGGAATGCCGAGGTCGAAAAGGCTCGTGACGCCGAAATGCGACTGGCCGATCCCGCAGGGTACGATTCCCGAGAAGTGCGACAGGTCCGGCTCCACATTCAGCGATATGCCGTGGAACGTCACCCAGCGGCGCACCCGAATGCCGAGCGCGGCGATCTTGTCTTCGGCCATAGAACCGTCGAGGCCGGGCGGCTTGTCAGGGCGCTTCACCCAGACGCCGACGCGATCCTCGCGCCGCTCTCCGGTGATGTTGAAAGCCGCCAGCGTGCCGATCAGCCAGGCCTCCAGCGCGCACACGAAGGCCCGCACATCGGGCTTCCGGCGCTTCAGGTCGAGCATGACGTAGGCGACCCGCTGGCCGGGGCCGTGATAGGTGAATTGCCCGCCACGGCCCGTCTCGAACACCGGAAAGCGCGGGTCCAGCAGATCGGCAGGCTTTGCGGACGTGCCGGCCGTGTAGAGCGCCGGATGTTCGACCAGCCAGACGCATTCTGGCGATCGTTCCTCGGCGATTTCGAGAACGCGGTGCTCCATGAAGGCGACGGCCTGCTGATAGCCGGTGAGACCGTCGGTCACGATCCACTCGACCGGCGGCGCGTCCTTGGCCGCGCGCATCAGATGGGCGAGCGCGCCGCGCGGGTTGATGGGGCAGGCGGATTCGGTCACGACATCGTCCGGTTTGGACTCCTATCTAGCGTCGCCGGTGGAAAACCGCGAGACGGCGCGGAAAGATTTCAGCTTTCGGCCTTCGGCGGCCTCGCGGTGCTTGTCATGGGGGGCGGCATTTGTTAGACGACGCCCGCGCTTCGGTTTTGCCGATGCGCCGTGCCCGGCCGGTTCTCTGGCGTGGGGATCTTCTGTGCGGTCGTGGCGGAATTGGTAGACGCGCTAGCTTGAGGTGCTAGTGGAGAAATCCGTGGAGGTTCGAGTCCTCTCGACCGCACCAGACGAAAAAGGCGGCCTGAGAGCCGCCTTTTTGTTGAGTGATTTCAAAATTTTCGTGCTGAAATATATCGGCCGGGATTATTTCGATTTATCGCCCAGCGAGAAAAACGGCAGGATTTGCGCGTCGAGTTCCTTCAGGCATTCGGGCGAAACGAAAACATGCGGGAATTTTTCCAGCAGAGCTTTGCGCATCAGGGGTAGTGCTTCTTCTGCAGGAACACCCTGACGGTAGAGATCCATCGCAATTTCTCGCATTGTGGCAAGAATTCTTGTCGAACTTATTGTATCTACGGCCACGCGAAAACTCCAGGCGCAGATTTCCTGTCGCTGATTTACATACCGGCAGGGAAAGGTTGTGTTCGGAAAATCGGGAAACTGTGCGTTTCGGCGATTTGTATTGAAATTATGATGACCCTTCCGGCCATGGGTGGCTATATAGATTCCTATGATAGAAATCTATAACGGAGCCTGAACCGGGCGACGTGGTAAAAAAACCGTCACCCGATATGGTTGTTTTGGAGTAAATCGGGCTGATTCCGGGGCCGGATTTTCCTGTTTGTGCAAAAATGACGCGCAAGAGCGTCCGGCGCATCGCGATGCAGGAGATTTTATTTACCAGTTCCTTCACCGGTCGGCGGCATAGTTCTGCCATGCACGAAACTGCTTCTGCTTCCGAACAGCCTTTATCGATTGTCGAGGACGGCGATGTCTTTCGCCCGGCCGCCGATATGCTGGAACTCATCCGGGCGATCGAGACGCTCGACATGGCCAATGGTGTGGTCGAGGCGCTCTTCGCCAGCCCGGTGATCCACTATTGCACCTATGAGTTCCGCGCCGGGGTGGGGGACGCCGACCGCCCGGACTGGCGTTTCAACCGGAAGACGAACCGGACACGGCCGCATGTCCCCGAGTTCACGGGAGAGTCGTTCGCGCCCGCCTTCGTGACCGAAGAGGGGCTGCTGTGGATCATCGCGCCCTTCCGGGGCAAGTTCGCATCGAATTCCCTTTTGCGGATCGCGTTCGACCTCGAACTTTCGGGCCTCAATCCCGACCGGCATTCCTACGCGCAACGCCTGCTTTATATTACAGCCGCCCTGCACGAAAAAATTGCAGACCTTTTTAAAAAGGAAAAGGTAAGCCTGACCGCGAAGGAAAGCATGTGCCTCAATCTTGTTTTCAAGGGACACAAAATTAAGGAAATTCCCAAGATCATGAATCTGAGCGAGCCGACAATCAATTTGTATTTGAGTCGTGCGCGGATGAAGCTAAATTGCGAGAGTACGTTACAGGCGATCGTCAAGGCGGGTGACCTGGGGCTTCTGGAAAACCGCCTCTAGTCCTTCATATTTCAGGCGAATTCCATCGGAAGGTTGATATGGAGCGTAAGGTCCCGGGGCGCGGCAAGCAGGAGAGAGCCGCCGCCGCGCCGCAGTCGGGGGGATTTCTCTGGGACGTCGAAAGCGGGATCGTGACCTGCGACTCGATCGCCCGGCAACTGATCGGTTTCGAACTCGGTCCCGATTGCGATCTGTTGCGCCTCAACGACATCCTTTCCCAGATCACCGAAGCCGACAAGCCAAGGGTCGAGCGCTCGCTGTCGGACTCAATTCTCGTCGACGTTCCCTTCGTGATTCCATTCCGCGTCGGGAACGGCGGGAAAGTCGAATTGCGCGGCGAGACCTGTGCGGCCGTGGATGCCCGCAAGCAGGTGATCGGAGTTTTCGCCGGCGCCGAGGAATGCGTAGGCATCCGGATACAGGAAACGGGGCTGGACGCGCTGATTCCGCTTCTCAACGAAGCCCTGTCGATTTCGCGCACGGAAAACCTGAGCTTCCTGACGTGGCTCCTGCGCATGGCCCTGATCGAGGCCGGCAAGGTGCCGGGACTCAAGTCGGGCCATTGATCGGCTGCGGAACGGACGTTAACGCTCCGTTACCCTGAACAGTATATTTTGCCGCAATGCACGCTCGAAGCTCCCTCTGGCCGCTGGCGCGGTCCTTCGTCCTCGTCGCGGCTGCGGCGCTTGGCCTTGCGGCCTGCGGCACCGGCATTTCCAATCTGGAACGGCCCCGCCAGGACAATCACCATTTCACCGGGCCGCATCCGGAAGACTTCCAGATTCACGGCATCGACGTTTCCAAATATCAGGGCGATATCGACTGGGATGCGGTGCGCCGCTCAGGCGTGCAGTTCGCCTGGATCAAGGCCACCGAAGGCGGCGATCACATCGACAGCAAGTTCCGGCAGAACTGGGAAAACGCCAGGGCTGCTGGCGTGCCGCGCGGCGCCTATCATTTCGTGTTCTGGTGTCGGCCGCCGCATGAAGAGATCGGCTGGTTCAAGCAGAACGTGCCGGTTGATCCTGACGCCCTGCCTCCGGTGCTCGACGTGGAAGCGACGCCGACGTCAAAGACCTGCAAGCGCAAGCTCTATCGCGAAGAGGTCGTGCGCGAGATGCGCGAGATGTTGCAGGACATGGAGCGCCACTACGGCAAGCGTCCCGTGATCTATTCGACAGTGGATTTCTATCAGTCGATCCTGCATCCCTCGGAACTCGACGACTATCCGATCTGGGTGCGCTCGACGAAATATCCGCCGCATGTTCCGTATGCGCAGCGCAAGTGGACCTTCTGGCAGTACCAGTCGGATGGAACCGTGCCGGGCATTCGCGGCAAGGTGGACCGCAACGCTTTCTACGGCAACGCTGCGCAATGGCAGCAGTTTCTGCGAGGAAGGTAGCGTTCGTTTTCCGGTTGGTTCATAACGCCTCCAAAATCGGAGGAACCGCCTGATGAACAACCGCCCCTTTCGCGCAGAACATATCGGCTCGCTGCTGCGGCCTGCATCGCTGAAAGCAGCGCGTGCGGAATTTGAAGCGGGCGCGCGCGACGCCGCGGGACTTCGTGCGGCGGAAGATTCCGCGATCCGCCATGTGGTGAAGCTGCAGGAAGACGCTGGCTTGCAGGTCGTCACCGACGGCGAATTGCGCCGCAACACCTATTCGGACTCCTTCACGGTCGGCGGATTGAACGGCGTCGAGATCATCATGACCGAGCCGGAGGGCTGGTCGAAGTCGCAGTCGCATGGCCACCGGACCGCGCGCCGCATTCCGGCCGTCACCGGCAAGGTGTCGTGGAAAGGTCCGCAGAATGCGGAGAACTTCCGCTTTCTGGCCTCCGTCACCAGCCGCACCGGCAAGGTGACGCTGCCGGGACCCGCCTACATTCATTATCGCGCGGGCCGCGAACACATCAGCAGCACTGCCTATCCGACGCTCGACAATTTCTGGAGCGATCTGGTCGACGCCTATCACAAGGAGATCGCATCGCTTCACGCGGCCGGTTGCCGCTATGTGCAGATCGACGAGACCTCGCTGGTAAAACTTGGCGATGATCGCGCGCGCAGCCTTCTCAAGGAACGCGGCGACGACTGGCGCGATCTGCTGCCGCTCTATGTGGATGTTGTGAACCGCGTGCTGGCGGGCGTTCCGGCCGATATGCGCGTCGGTCTTCACATCTGCCGCAGTCAGGACCCGAGCTGGCAGGCCAATGTCGGATATGATCCGATCGCCGAGACTGTGTTCGGGACCATGAAGGTGCCGTTCTTCTTCCTCGAATATGACGACGAACGCTCCGGCACGTTCGAGCCGCTGAAATTCGTCCCCCGGGACAAGTGCGTGGTGCTTGGTCTCGTCGCCCCGAAGGTTCCGGCCATCGAGACCGCCGACTATCTCAAACGGCGGATCGAGGAAGCTTCGAAATATGTCGACATCGACCGGCTGGCGCTTTCGCCCCAATGCGGCTTCGCCACCAATGCCGATGTGGGCGGCGTAATGACCGAAGAAATCGAGGCCGCCAAACTGAAGCTGGTCGTCGATGTTTCCCGCCAGGTCTGGGGCTAAAGCCGGCACAATGTTGATCGGCCACGTTAATTCGTCGTCGATCGCATCATCTTTATGGGTCAGGGCAACCGCCGGTTAACCGCTGCGTAACCCCGTTCCACTACGGTCAATGAATGTGCTGTTCCGGACACGCTCAGACGAAGACGGCGTCTGATCTCCTGTCCGGTCCGGCCTTCGGGGACTGGAGTGGGTTGAATGCGTTGCGTTACGTTCGGTCGAAAGACAGTCGTCGCCCTGTTCGCGGGTCTTGGTATTGCGCTCAGTCTGACGGCTCTTGTCGAACCGGCTGAGGCGCGCTCGCGCAAGCGTACATCGATCCGGACGAATTCGGTCTATTCGCCTCCGTTTGCGGCGCTGGTGGTGGACGTGAATACCGGGAAGACCCTTTACGCCCGCAACGAGAACGATCTGCGTCATCCGGCCTCCGTCACGAAGGTGATGACGCTTTACATGCTGTTCGAGCAACTCGAACGCGGCAAGATTTCGCTCGATTCTGAAATCGAGATGACCGCTCACGCGGCCTCCATGGCGCCCTCCAAGCTCGGTCTTCGTCCCGGCCAGACCATCAGCGTCGAAAACGCCATCAAGGCGCTGGTGACGAAATCCGCCAACGATGTCGCGGCCGCTGTGGCCGATCACATCGGCGGTTCGGAAGAACGCTTTGCGGACATGATGACCGCGAAGGCCAAAGCCCTCGGCATGTCGCGCACGAACTATGTCAATGCGTCGGGCCTGCCTGATCCCGATCAGGTGACCACAGCGCGCGATCTGGTGACGCTGGGCCGCGCCATCCAGGATCGTTTCCCGCGCTACTTCGCCTATTTCTCGACGCACAATTTCCGCTACGGCCGCGCCAACATGCGCAACCACAACAATCTGCTGGGCCGCGTAGAAGGCATGGACGGAATCAAGACCGGCTATACGCGCGCATCGGGCTTCAATCTTCTGTCGTCGGTGAAGCGCGACAATCGCCGCATCATGGCGGTGGTGCTGGGCGGACGTTCTGCGGGCGTGCGCGACAACATCATGGCCAACCTCATCGAGGAACATATCGACAAGGCCTCCGCCTCGCGCAGCGCGCCGCTCGTGGCCGAGCGCGAGCCCGAGGAAAAGCGCCGTCCGATGGCGACTGCGCGCTGGGAAGCGCCTGTCCCCAAGGCTGATGTGAAAGTCGAGGCGAAGCCGCAGCCGATCGCCGATCTGCGTCCCGAAGCCAGAATTGAAAGCGCCGCTGCGACGAGCAAGCCGATGCAACTGGGCATCATGAGCGCCTATGCGCCGGTGCAGGAAAAGGTGCGTCCCGCCGTCGTGTCGAGCGCAAAACTCGATGACAGTGCGAAGAACGCCTCGATCCCCCCCAAGGCCATTGACGGATCGACGCCGGGCCGCGCCGCTTCGACAACCAGCGTAACCGCTTCGCCCACCACAACGCCGAACATGCGTTGGACGCCGGGCCCTGCGGCGAAAGCCAAGCAGCCTGTCGCAAGGCCCGAACTTGCCGTCCCGGCGAAACCCTCGCCGGTCACCAAGGTCGCCAAGGTCGAGCCGCCGAAGGAGCCCACCAAGGCTGAAGCCGCCAGCAAGGCGCATGGTGTGATGATCCAGATCGGCGCCACCGACGACGCCGGCAAGGCGAACGAACTGCTGGCGAAGGCGAAGTCATCCAGCAAGGGCGCGCTGGCCTCAGCTCACCCCTTCACCGAGAAGGTGCAGAAGGGACGCGAGACGCTGTACCGCGCCCGCTTTGCGGGGCTTGAGGAAAATCAGGCCGAAGCCGCCTGCAAGAACCTCAAGCGCTCGGGCTTTGCCTGCTTCACCACCAAGAACTGATCAAGCGTCCAGTATCATCGCGTTCGTTTGCGTATCGGAGTTTCAAGAATGGCGTCGCAGCAAAACTTCCTTGGCCTCGTTGACGCGCGCCGCCAGACTCGTCGTCCCCCCGTGGTCGGGATGAAGTTTCTTCATGAGAGAGCGATGAGCGCTCACGATCTCTTCGCGCGTGGCGGTCTTCGCAAGCCCCAGGATCTCATAAGCTTCATCCTCGCTCATTTTTCCCGACCGCGTCCGCGTGTCGCCATCACGGCTCCCCGCGTCGTCAGCCGCATCATTTGCCGGACGCCAGCCGGGAAAGCGCCGGTCGAGATAAGGTTCAAGTAGGCGCGCCCCGTCCGGATCGTCGCGCATGCAGGTCCGGAACAGGTCTTCGCATTGCGGGCGGGTCAGGGCTCCAAGCTTCCGGCCCTCATAAGCCCCGACCAGCACAAGACCATCCATCGCGCCGGTCGCGTGATCGAGTTCCATCTCGATCATCGCCGAGCGAACGCGCGACGAGCCTCCCGGTCTCGTGCCCGAGCCCACATTGCCGAAATACTTGCCCCAGCCGATCCGTGATCCCCAGCCGAGCAGATAAAGCCCGAAGCCGCCAAGGCCGACGGCAATTTCCATATGGCCGCGCAGGCCTATGAACCCGGCGAGCGCCAGCGCCGCAAGGCCGCCGCCCTGCTTGATGAGCCGCGCCAGCAGGGCAGGGCTCGCATTGGCGAAAAGCTTCGACCCGTAGATGATGGCGGCAAGGATCGCCGCCGCGATGAGAAGATTGACCATGCGGGAATATGACCCGGTTCAGCGCATCTGCGAAAGCAGTTTCTGGGCCGCCTCTCCGCCCGCACGCGCCTGTTGCTCCAGCGCCATCCGGCCGCCCGCCGCATAGGCGGCGGCAGCCGCCAGAAGGCCTGCAAGCCTGCCGGGCGCATTGGCGTCGAAGGCCGCATAGGCGCCGCCCGTGAGGCGCGCGATCTCCCGAAACGCCTGACCGGCCACCGGATCGTGCCCCTCGTGAAACAGGAAACCCTTCACGCCCAGCAGTCCGAGTTCCCCGGCGATGGCCGCCAGATCGTCGACATTCTCCTCCATGGCGTCGCCCACGAAGACGAAGGCCCCGACCCTGGCGCGTCCGGTTTCTTCCCGAATATGTTTCAGCAGCTTGGCGATCTGGGTGTGGCCGCCCTCGACCTGAATGCGGCTCATCAGGGAGGCGAGTCCGGCGCCATTCTCCACGAAGCGCGAGGCCCGGCACTCCGCAAAGCCGCGGAAATAGACCAGCTGGACATCCAGCCCGCCGAGCGCAGCCGCTGTGTCGAACATGCGGGTTTGCAGGCCCTGCGCGAGGTCCCAAGTCGCCTGACGGCTCATGGTGGCGTCCAGTGCGAAGACCAGCCGGCCCCGGCTGCTGCGTTGCTGGGGGGCAGGGGTCCGCTTCACCTGATCCAGAAAGGACGCCACTCCGGCGGAGGCCGGAGCCGGTCGGGCGGGAAATTTAGGCTCGTCGGCCAAGCAATAAGCCTCCAGACACCAGTCAGACAGGCTAGCAGATCGGAGCCGGAGGCCCAAACGGCAACCCGGTCGCCGCAAATCCGCATTCGTAAAAAAAATCTTTCAACCTATGGATTAGGGGGCGGGTTTCCTCCGTATATGTGTCATGGCTGATCACTCAACCTTCGACGTAGTCGGACTGCTGGGTCCCCTTCGCCGCTATGCGCGTTCGCTGACGCGCAGCGAGGCGCAGGCGGAAGACCTTGTGCAGGATGCGTTGGTTAAAGCCTACGAGAAGCAGGAGACCTACCGGCAGGCCGGAAACCTCCGGACCTGGCTTTTCTCCATTGTTCACAATGTCTTCGTCGATGACTGGCGGCGCCGGGAAGCGGAAACGCGCCGCACGGAAGCGCAGGCCGTGCTGTCCATCGACGCCGCCGTGGACGATCCGGAAAGCCGGCTGCGTCTGAAGCAGATTCTCGATCTTTTCATGGCCCTGCCGGATAAACAGCGCGCCGCGCTGCATCTCGTCACGGTCGAGGAGATGTCCTACCAGGACGCCGCCGCCACCCTCGGCATACCGCTTGGTACGCTGATGTCGCGCCTGTCGCGGGCGCGGGCGGCCATCCGGGACATCGAGGCGGCGGAGCAGGGCCCGGCCCGGCTTGAGCCGGAAGCGCGGCGCGCCGCGTTGCGTATCGTTGGAGGCAAGGATGACTGACATCGTCTCCGAGAACGACCTCCATGCCTATGTGGACGGAGAACTTGAGCCGTCCCGGCTGCTGGTCGTCGAAGATTACCTGGCCCGCAATCCGCAGGCCGCCGCGCGGGTCATGGCGGACCTGCGGTCGCGCGATGTGCTGAAGCTGGCTCTGGGGTCCGTGCGCCGCAAGGCGTCGCCGGGCGCCATTGACGCTGCCGGACGGCTGGAAACCGGCATGTTCTGGAGCGGGCTGTTCAAGCGGTTCCGCAAGGTGGCGGCCGTCGGGTTCCTGCTCGCAGCAGGCTGGTTCGCGCATGACGAGACGGGGTTGCTGCATATTGCGGGGTCGGAAGCCGCTCCGGTGCCGCCGGCGTTCCTCGAAGACGCGCTGCAGGCGCATCGCACCGAGATCCTGCGGTCGCGCATGAACAGCCAGTCCCATGCGCAGATTTATGACCGCGAGGAAATTCTCGCGGCGACCCAGATTGAAATGCCCGCCCTGCCGCCCGCGTGGCAGGTGACTGATGTGCAGGTGTTTCCTTCACATCAGGGCGCCAGCGTCGAGGCCTCGGTTCAGGCGGGCGCGCTCGGAAAAGTATCGTTGTTTGCGGCCCATGTGGACAACAAGTCCGTCATACCGCCGACAATGACGCGTAACGGCAACGACACAACATTCTACTGGCAGAAGAACTCCCTGCTTTTCGCCATTACGGGCGACAAGGCCGGGCGTCCGCTTCGCCGCGCCGCACACGCGATCTTCGACACGATGCGATGAGCATCGGCTTCATACGTTGAGCTTTCGGAAGGGGAGTCCAATGTCTACACCGCAGTATACGGGTTTTGGCACCGCTACGCAGACCGCCGCCCAGTTCGACGCCGGGTTGCGCAAGCACATGCTGAGCGTCTTCAACTATATGGGTCTCGGACTCGCCGTAACCGGCATCGTGGCGATGTTCGTCGCCTCGACACCCGCCATCTACCAGCCGATCTTCGGCACGCCGCTGAAATGGGTGGTGATGCTGGCGCCGCTGGCCTTCGTGTTCTTCTTCTCGTTCAAGATCGAGACGATGTCGGCGTCGACCGCACAGACAGCTTTCTGGGCCTTCTGCGGCGTGATGGGCCTGTCGATGGCCTCGATCTTCCTCGTGTTCACCGGCACGAGCATCGCGCGCACGTTCTTCATTTCGGCGACGATGTTCGGCGCGACCAGTCTCTACGGCTACACAACGCAGCGCGATCTTTCCCGGATGGGCTCGTTCCTGATCATGGGTCTGATCGGCGTCGTGATCGCTTCGCTGGTGAACATCTTCCTCGGCTCCAGCATCCTGCAGTTCGCAATTTCGATCATCGGCGTTCTGGTGTTCACGGGTCTCACCGCCTACGATACGCAGAACATCAAGGAGCAATATGCCGAGAACTACGGCGCAGAATCGCTGACCAAGCTTGCCGTGTTCGGCGCGCTCTCGCTCTATCTGAATTTCGTCAACATCTTCCAGTTGCTGCTGAATCTCACCGGCCAGCGGGAAGAATGACATAACGGTTTTGGCGCGGCCTTCGGGCCGCGCCAATTTTGTGGGGCGGTGTCAATCGCCAACAGGACTTTGCGCAATGTTGCGCGAAAGCACTAAAGAAGCCTGATTCAAGGCGAGTACGGAGGGGGTAATGGAAGCCGATATGCTGGGGGCAGCAGGGCATGCGTTTGTCATGCTCATGGACCCCTATCGACTGATGATGTTGTCCGGCGGCGTGCTGATGGGCCTTGTGCTCGGCATTCTGCCCGGCATTGGCGGCCTCGCGGGCACCGCGCTGCTGCTGCCTTTCACGTTCAACATGGACCCGTATACAGCCATGGCGCTGCTGCTGGGTCTGGCCTCCACCACCGCGACGGGCGACCCCATCCCGGCCATTCTGTTCGGCGTGCCGGGCGGCGCAGGCTCTGCGGCGACCGTGCTCGACGGCCTCCCGATGGCCAAGCGCGGCGAGGCGAGCCGCGCGCTCAGCGCCGCCTACATGTCGTCGATGCTCGGCGGCATTTTCGGCGCGATCCTGATGGGCATCTCGCTGCCGATCCTTCGGCCGATCATGCTCTACATCGGGTCTCCAGAGCTACTAGGTTTCGCGGTGCTGGGCATCTCGATGGTGGCGGTGCTTTCGGGCAATACGCCGTTGCGCGGCCTTACGGTTGCGGGCCTCGGTCTGATGATCTCGATGGTCGGTTCCGATCCGCAAACCGGCACGCTGCGCTGGACGCTGGACTCGCTGTATCTGTGGGAAGGCGCGCCGCTCGTTCCGATCGTGCTGGGCCTCTTCGCCCTGCCGGAACTGGCGGACCTTGCGATCGCCCGTACGGCCATCGCCGGCAACCTCGCGAAGACCAATGCGTCTGGCATGATCCAGGGCGCGAAGGACTGCTTCACGCACTGGTGGCTGGTGCTGCGCTGCTCGTGGCTCGGCGCTGCGCTGGGCGCGATCCCGGGCATTTCGGGCGCGGTCGTCGACTGGCTCGCTTATGGCCATGCGATGCGCACCGAGAAGGGCGCTGCGGCGACCTTCGGACGCGGCGACGTTCGCGGCGTCATCGCGTCGGAATCCGCCAACAACTCGCGTGAAGGCGGCGCTCTCGTGCCGACCGTCGCGTTCGGCGTGCCGGGCTCTGCCGGCATGGCGATCCTGATGGGCGCCTTCATGATCCACGGTCTCGTCCCGGGTCCGGACATGTTGTCCAAGAACCTCGGCGTGACCTACGGCATGGTGTGGAGCGTGGCGCTCGCCAACATTCTCGGCGCGGGCCTTTGCTATCTGTTCTCCGAACAGTTCGCGCGTCTTGCGACGTTGCGCTATACGCTGATCATGCCGTCGACGCTGGGCATCATCTACATCGGCGCGTTCCAGGGCTCTCGCAACTGGGGCGATCTGTACACGCTGGCGATCTTCGGCGTGTTCGGCTGGATGATGAAGCAGATGAAGTTCCCGCGTCCTCCGCTGGTTCTGGGCCTGGTGCTCGGAGAAGTGGTGGAGCGCTACATGTTCATCTCGATCCAGCGCTACGGCATCACCTGGTTCGCCCGTCCGATCGTGATCATTCTGTTCGCGGTCGCGATCTGGGGCCTCGTGCGTCCGCTGCTGCAGGACGTCCGCGCCCACGGCGGCGTTGGCAAGATGCTGAAAGGCTTCCATGCCAAGCCGGACTTCCGTCCGACCCAGCTCTTCTCGGTGTTCATCCTCTGCGTTCTTGCAGCGATGATGTGGGAAGCCAAGAACTGGAACATGAGCGCCAAGATCGTTCCGATGATCGTCGGTTCGCTGGCCTTCACGTTCTGTTCGCTGAGCTTGCTGAACGCGATCTTCCGCAAGCCGGAAGACCAGACGGAGCTCGGCCTCAACGCCGAAGTGAAGCAGAACCTCGAACAGAAGATCCACATGGATCTCGAGTCCGACACCGATCACATCCCGACCGCGACCATCTACCTGCGGGCGGCGATCTTCTTCGGATGGCTGCTGGGCTTCATGGCGTCGATGGCGACGATTGGGCTCATCCCGACGGTGCCGATCTTCGTGCTGCTCTACATGCGGCTTGAAGGACCGGAGCCGTGGAAGCTGGTCATCCCGCAGGCGATCGGTTTGACGATCTTCATCTGGTACGTGTTCGACCAGTTGCTGTCGATCCCGTGGCCGCCGACCCTGATGGGCGGCTGGTTCCCGGCGCTGAAGTTCATTCCTTCGGTCTGATCGATACAGACTAAAAGAAACGGCCGGGCAAAAGCCCGGCCGTTTTTCATTTCCTGCCGTTGAGCGAAGCGATTCCATCTTGTGCGGGCGGCTTTGGATTGCTTCGTCGCTCTCCGCTTCGCAACGATGAAAGCTGACTACAGCAATCCCAGTTCGCGCAACTCCCGCCGCAGTTCCTCGGGCATCTCGGCGAGTTCGCCGGCGCCTGCTGCAAGGTCCGCGGGCTTCTCGTTGTCCTTGAGGTAGCGCCAGCCCTGAAACGGCCGGCACGGGCGCGGCGCAACAGGTATCATCACCGGCTCCAGCACCAGATGACAGCGGCCGACGCCTTCGGCATCCGTGAATGGGCGGATTTCGAGCAACTTCTGACGCGCCGCGATCTGCCCCTTGATGACCCAGAAAAGCGATCCGCCATCGAGCAGTTCATCGGCGCGCTTGGGGACCATTCGGGTCGTGTGCTTCTGCTCCGCAGGTTCGCCGCGCCGGCGCTTGTCGGCAAGGCGCTCCTCGATCCATTCCTCCATGTCGCGAATGGATTCCGCGCCGACGCAGAGCTTGAGGAGATGCAGCGACATGGCCTTCTCAGCCGCGTCCCACAAAGGGCATCTTGGTCGCCATGACGGTCATGAACTGCACGTTCGCGTCGAGCGGCAGGGTCGCCATGTAGACAATGGCGCGGGCCACATGATCGAGATCCATGAGCGGCTCGGGCCGCACGGAGCCGTCGGGTTGCGGTACGCCCGCCTTCATGCGGCCCGTCATGTCGGTCTCCGCATTGCCGATGTCGATCTGCCCGCAGGCGATGTCGTATTTGCGCCCATCGAGCGAGGTCGCTTTCGTCAGGCCCGTGATGGCGTGTTTGGTGGACGTGTAGGGCGCCGAGTTGGGCCGCGGCGCGTGGGCCGAGATCGAGCCGTTGTTGACAATGCGGCCACCGCGCGGGCTTTGCGCCTTCATCAAGCGGAACGCGGCCTGCGTGCAAAGAAATGCGCCGGTGAGATTCACGTCCACGATGGCGCGCCAGCGCTCGACCTCCAGATCCTCCAGCGGCATGCTGGGCGAAAACAGCCCCGCATTGTTGAACAGAAAATCCAGACGGCCAAAGCTTGCGCGCGTCGCCTCGAAGAGGGCGCGCACTTGCGCATCATCGGCGACGTCGCAGGTTTGCGACATGGCGGTTCCGCCAGCCGCCTCGATGGATTTCTGCACGTCCTGAAGCGGTTCGATGCGCCGACCGGCCAGCACGACCGCAAAGCCCGCTTTCGCCAGGGCCACCGAACAGGCGCGGCCGATGCCGGTTCCGGCCCCCGTCACGATGGCGATCTTCGGTTGCGTCTGCATGGCCGGGCCCTCTATCAATGGAGCAGCATTGATAGGCAATCGGCGGCGCGCGGCCAAGCGCGCAGGAGGAAACGCTATGCTGCCATTCTGGCGTTGCGGTTGCTGTGCGCCATCGGGTTTCGTGGCGTCGCCCGTCGATGGAGCTGGTTCAGGCATCAGGCGGCCGGATTCGGCAGGGCCGGTCGATGCTGGATTGCTTGGCGATCTCGTCGCCGCAAACCGCATTCTGGCCGATCAGGGCGTTCTGGACGGCTACGGGCATGTGAGCATCCGGCATCCAGCCAAAGCCGATCATTTCATCCTGTCGAGATCGCTCGCGCCCGCGCTGGTGAGGCGCGCGGACCTGATGGAATTTGCGTCGGACAGCGAGCCGGTCGCGGGCGAGACGCGGCTGTCCTATCTGGAGCGCTATATTCACGGCGAGATTTATCGCGCCCGCCCGGACGTGATGGCGGTGGTGCATTCGCACTCGCCGTCCGTCATTCCGTTTGGCATCTCGCGCACGCCCATGCAGGCGCTGTTTCACATGAGCGGTTTTCTCGCACAGGGCGTGCCGATCTTCGATATTCGCGAGAAATTCGGCTTCACCGACATGCTCATCAGCAACAATGCGATGGGCGCTGCGCTGGCGCAGGCTCTGGCGGGAAAGCCCGTTGCGCTGATGCGCGGTCACGGCAATGTGGTGGTTGGCTCAACCATTCAGGAAGTCGTTTACCGGGCGATCTACACGGAAGAAAATGCGCGTCTCCAAAAGCTCGCGATGGGGCTTGAAGGGCCGCTGACCTATCTGTCGCCCGAGGAAGGCGCGCGCGCTGATGCTACGGTGATGAAAACCATTGCGCGTCCGTGGGAGTTGTGGAAAGCGCGCGTGAGCGTGGAGTAACTACGTGTCCTTGCGCCTCGGCCAGGCGTCGCGGGTAATCACCCAGGCGGCCTGAAACGCCAGAAAAGCCGCAAAGCCGTCCACGGCCATCTGCGGCCAGCGCATCGGCGCAAGGCGAGCTGCGGCCATCACCAGCGCGAAAGCCGTCGCGGAGAAAGCGTCGTTCCGGGCGCTCAGCCATGTCGCTTCGATCAGCGGATTTTTCGTGTGGCGGAAGCGGGACAGCGCCCACGCGACCGCGATGCCTTCGATGATGATCGAGATGGCCGAAAAACCGACGGTGAAAGCCTGTATCACCGGAGGAATGAAGAAGGCCCGGATAACTTCATAGGAGCCCTGCAAACCCGCCACGAACAGCACCACCGCAATCGCCAGCGCCGACCAGCGTTCGGCCGGTGCGCCTCTGCCGAAGCTGATTGCCGCCAACGCATAGATGGCGATATCATAGCCCCATTCGAGCGCGTCCTTCAGCAGCAGCCGGTTGTCCAGATGCAGCGCCAGTGCTGTTTCGCCCGCACACAGCAGGGCGATTCCGGCAACGATGATCCAGATGGTGCGCTTGTAGTCGCGCGCCTCGTCCACGGATCACATCGCGTCGTAGGTCTCGTTCGTCCATTTTTCCTTGTGGGCGTCCTTGATCCATGCCTGCCAGGCGGGCAGCGCCATGATGGCGTCCATATAGGCGCGGGTGTCCTTGCTGACCGGCACATCATAGGTGTGCAGTCGGTTGACCACCGGGGCGAACATCGCATCTGCGGCGCAGAACTTGCCGAACAGGAACGGCCCGCCCTTGCCGAACGTCTTGCGGCTGTTCGCCCATGCGGCCTCGATGCGCTGAACGTCGGCGGCTGCGGCCTCGGTCAGTTCGCGTTTTTTCACGGGGCGTCGGAAGTTCGTCGGACAATGCTGGCGCAGGCCCATGAAGCCCGCGTGCATTTCGGCCGACAGCGAACGCGCCCATGCGCGCGCAACCTTGTTCTTCGGCCAGATCGCCTTTTGGGGGTATTTCTCGGCGATATATTCGATGACCGAAATCGACTCGTAGGCGCTCACGTCGCCGTCCTGCAGCGAGGGCACCTTGCCGGTGGGGGCATATTTCAGCATCTTCTTCTTCGTGTCGGGCCGATACATCGGAATCACGACTTCCTCGAAGGGAATGTTGAACGTCGCCAGAAGAATCCACGGCCGCAGCGACCACGAGGAATAGGCCTTGTTGGCGATGATGAGCTTGATGGGCATGGGCGACTCCTGTGCGGCTAAATTTCGCCGGGAAAACGGCTGCGTGCAAGAGGCCGGTCTGGGCGCCGAACCATCATTGCGAGCACAGCAAAGCAATCTCTTGAGCCGCGGTTCGCAGCTTCGTCGCTACGCTCCTCGCCATGACGGCGTTACCGGCAGAACGAGTTTCGATGCTCGCACGCTGTTCACAAACACCGTGTTCATCGCGATGCGCGGGGCGCGGCCTTCGCCTTCAGGCTCATGGGAATTCGGATTCACGTCGTATTTGGGGAAGTTGCTCGATGAAACATCGAGCCTTATGCGGTGGCCCTTTTTGAAAAGATTGGCTGTGGCGAAGGGCTCGATCGTGATCCTGAACACTTCGCCGGGTGCGATGGCTTCGGGGTGCTCCCACGACTTGCGATAGCGGCACCGGAAAATGCCGTCTGTCAGATTCATCGCAAAGCCGGTGGGCCAATCTGCCGATGGCGGATAGACGTCGATCAGCTTCGCGGTGAAGTCGGTGTCCGGCGCATCGCTCGTCACCCAGAGTTCGATGCTGACTGGACCGACGATTTCGACGTCTTCGACGAGCGGTTCCGTTTCGAACGTCAGCACATCGCGCCGCGCCGACAGCGGCAGGCCGGGAGTCTTGCAGCCGAAGAAGCGTTTGTCCTCCCGCTGGTCATAGGCGCCGCCTTCAAAGACCGGACGTCCGCTGGTCAGCGCGCCGCCGATGGTCGGGACGGGATCAAGAGGGTCGAACCGATAGGTGAGCGATACGTCGGGGCTCGCGGGCGGCTGTGTGGAAAGCGCGCCGTCGCGATGCAGGTAAAAGGAGCGGAAGTCCGTTCCCGGAAGCGGCCAGTCGGCCCCCTCGATCCACCGTCCGCCGTGGTCGAGATGTCCGGCTTCGCTGCGCGCGCCGCTGCCGCCGCCCATGACGAAGATTTTTGCGCGCGGCATGTCGGCTTGCGTTTCGCCCTTCAGCCAGCGGCCAAACCATGCGATGCGGAAATCGAGCCAGCTTGTGGCGACCTGTCCGTCAAAAGGCGCCGCCTCGCCGAAATCGACATCGCCCATGACGCGCTTGATGCGGTCGCCGTGCGTCCACGGGCCCATGATCAGCGCAAGCGGTCGATCCGCCTTGCGGGCCAGCCCGGCATAGTTCTCGAACGTCGTCATCACGTAAGCGTCGTACCAGCTCGACATGAGGGCGACGGGAATGTTGGGGATCTGGTCGTAATAGCCTGCGGCCCAGATGCCGACCTTCTTCCAGAAATCGTCGAAGGCTCCGTGACTCCACTGGTCCAGCAGATAGGATTCGTACTCTGGTTCCCAGCGTACCGGCGAGCGCCCCTTGCTCCACGGCATGGCGCGGAACCATGCGTGAATGTCCTCGGCTTCAAGCGCGTTGCGGATGAGCGGATCGCTTTCGGCGAGGGCGCTTTCCTTCGCCTGATTCCAGGCCCATGTGGCCTGCTTCAATTCGAAAGCGCCGCCTTGCCGGATGCCGCAGCGAAAGGCGTTCGAGAAGCCGCCGCAATCCAGCACCATCGTGGCGAGCGCGGGCGGGGCGAGGCAGGCGGCGGCGAGCTGCGTATGCGCCGCATAGGACAGGCCCATCATGCCGACGCGGCCATTGCACCAGTCCTGCGCGGCGATCCACGCAATCGCGTCGAAACCGTCCGGTCCTTCGGACAGGTATTTGGTGAATTCGCCTTCGGAATCGTAGCGCCCGCGGCAATCCTGAAACACCACCGCATAGCCGCGATCCGTGAAGGCTTGCGCGAGCGCCGCCCGCTTCATGGGCTGTGTTTCGCCCACGCGCATTTCGGAGCGGGACGGCTTCTGCTTGCCGTACGGGGTGCGCTCCAGAATGACGGGAAGCGGGCCGCGCGCGTCCTTCGGCAGATAGACGTCCGTCGCGAGACGCACGCCGTCGCGCATCGGAACCATGATGTTTTGGCGGATGTTGAAAGCAGGCTCGCTGGTCATGCGCGAATCCTAAAGCTTCACGCGGTCTGTTTCAAACGCGATTGACAGGGCCGCCCTGGCCCTTAACGTGCTGCCCGAAAGACGAACCACAGGGTCGGAAACCATGAACGCCGCTACAGCCGCCTCGCATGCGCTCGACATGAACGCCATCGGCTATTTCTATCTTCCGGCCGCTTCGCTCCACGATGAAGCCGTTCTGCATCGCTATCGCGCCAAGATCACGAAGTGCCAGATTTTCATGATCGGTCTGCGTCCCGCCGTGAAGCTGGAACATGTGCGCGAGGATTCCGGCAAGATGATCGCGACGTTTTCGGTGCTGGGGCAGAAATATGAACCCCAATGGCCCATCCCGGCGGGATTTTCGCTGCGTCAGGAAAAGGGCGCATGGACGCTGGTGAACGAGGCCGGAAAACGCATGTTTCCGTACTCTGAAAGCATGATGGGCCGCCTGCACGAGGAATTCGTGAAGCTCGATTTCAACGTGCTTTACATCGGGCAGGTGTTCGGCGGCCCCGGCGCACGCCATGCGATCGAGCAATTGCGCAAGAGCGATCTCGTCCCGAAGCTGCGGGAGCAGACGCCGGAGGGGTATCGGCTCGAAATACTTCTGCTCGAAATGGCGGGCGATCCGGAGACGCGGTTCGATGCCGAGGACGCGGAGTTGATCACCCTGTGCGAGGCCGCGCTGATCAAGCATTTCCGCCCGGCGCACAACATGGGTTCAGACGGATCGTTCCCTTCCACCAAGCCGCGCATGCTGCGTGGCTGCGCCGGAAGGGGCATCGAATCCATTCGGGCGCGCAGCGCGTTCGAGGAATTGCCGTTCAGGATTTTCTCGGACGTCGTTGCGCCGGCTGTGGAGCAGGAAGCAAGGATCGACCTCTCCGGGGGGGATGCGGCCCGCACTTTCTTCGGCTAGATTTTCATCCTCATGTTTTGGCGGATTTATTGATAGAGGCGGTTGGCGGTCATCCGGCAACGCTGATTGCGGAGGGTCGCGATGCGCGAACGAAGCGGTTTTCAACGTCGTGACGTTCTGAAACTGGGCGCAGGCGCAGCGGCGCTTGCCGGCGTTGGCCCGCACGCAACGCGCGCGCAGGCCGTTTTCGATCCCTATTCGGAGCGCATGAATACGGGCCCTTCCAGCAAGCCGGGGCCCGTGCTGGGGCCGGTTGCGGCGGCTCCGGCGTCTCCCTATCTCGCGCCGGTTGCGCCCGGCTGGACGGCGACCTCGCTGCTCACAGTCGGGAATGAGACGAACAGCTACAGGCTGTCCGGACTGCCCGACGGGCTCGGGGCGTTCGACAATGGCGATCGCACCTTCACGCTGCTGGTCAACCATGAAATCGCGGGCGGCTTCGGGGCGATGCGCGGACATGGCGCAGCGGGGGCATTCGTTTCCCGCTGGGTGATCAACAAGGACACCCTGCAAGTTCTGAGCGGCGGGGATTTCGTCGCCAGTCCGCAGAAGCTGTTTCTGTCCGTCGACGGCGTGATGAAACCAGCCGATCAGGCTCCGGCCAGGCAACGCGAGTTGAGCCGTTTTTGCTCGGCGGACCTCGCGCCCGTATCGGCCTTCTACAACAGCGCGAGCCGCAAGGGGTACAACGGCCATATCTTTCTTAATGGCGAGGAGGCGGCCGCCGGCCGCTCGTTCGGCTGGGTGGCCGAGGACGGGACCTGCCACGAACTGCCGGCCTTCAATTTCGGCAAGCAGGGCGACAGCGCCAATCCGCCGCCGGGTTTTGAAAACCTGCTGGCGCATCCGGGCACTGGCGACACAACCGTGGTGATGTGCAATTCGGACGGCGGCACGTATCAGGTCTATGTCTATATCGGCGACAAGCAGGAGACCGGCTCGCCGGTCGACAAGGCGGGCTTGGCGAACGGGCGCATTTTCAGTCTGCTGGTCGAAGGCGTGGCGCGCGAGGACCGCAACGGCAATATCGGCCTTGCCAAATCGCTCGCCGGAAAAGGCGCAGGAAAGCGTGTCGGTCTCGTCGCGCCCAACAAGGGCACGTCCTTCCTGCGTCCTGAAGATGGCGCATGGGACCCGCGCAATCCCAATGTCTATTATTTCGCCACGACGGACCGCAACAATTTCGCCGCTGATGGAAGCGTCCGCGAGGGACAGAACGCCGGTCAGGTCGGCCGGGCGCGGCTATGGGCCGTCACCTTCGATGATGTGAGGAAGATCGCCACCGACGGGTCGCCGACCGCGAAGATCGAACTGCTGCTCGACGGCGCCGAGGGCGGCGACATGTTCGACAACATCACCATCGACCGCAATGGCGTCATCTACATCTGCGAAGACATCGGCACGTCGCGGCACAATTCGAAGATCTGGACGTACGACACGAACACGGGTGCGTTTGCGGTGGCGCTGAAAGCCAATCCGGAGATGTTCGGCGATCTGGCCGACAAGCAATATACGCCGCCCGCGCCGCCCTTCACGGACGACAAGGAGCCTTCGGGCATTCTGGATGTGACGGAGATTTTCTCCAATGCTGCGTGGTATCGGCCGGACAGCAAGGTGTTACTCGTCACCATGCAGGCGCATTTCCGATACGACGCGCGCGATCCGCTCGGAGCGCAACTGATCGAAGGCGGCCAGTTGCTGCTCCTGACGAAGGCCGGCTGAGCTATTTTGCGCTCTGGTCCAGCAGCCAGCCGAGGCGCACGCCGGACTTCTGGATCTGCTGGCCGTAGAAATTCTGCACGTCCTGCAGTTGCGCAGCGGACAGAACGATCGGATTGGCTTCTGTCTTGCCGAGGTCCGGATTGGTCAGGTTCAGTTTCGCGAGGAACTCGCGCGTGGCCAGAATGGTTTCGTTCTGCCATTCCTGCGGGGTTCCGGCGGCCCAGCCCTTCTCCTGTTCGGGCTTCAGGCGCACGCCAAGCTGGTCCATCACGGTCAGCGGATCGGGCCCGAAAGCATCGGCGAATTCATCGTCCCAAAACATGTGCATCAGCTTGGTCTTGTCGCCGATCTTGACCCAGACGCCCTTCTGCGGCTGCGCGTCGGGGGCGATCCACTTGGGCATGTGCACGTCGGCCACCATGTGCATCATGAAGGCCAAAGCGTCGGAGCGCGCGTCGGCGGTGGCATCCTTGTCCATCGCCACCTTGCGAAGCTCGGCGATTTTCTCGGCCGGGCAGGCCCCGTCGGGGCAATCGCGGGCCTTGTCGTAGCCTCCCGAGGCCGGCAGGGGCGTGGCCTTCCACTTGACGATCTCGGCAGTGGGATTGCGATCCGCCCAGAGCTGGACGCGACGCAGGGCGACTTCCGGCGGGCGGACGCGCAGGACGGTGAACGCGAATTGGAGCGTCTGCTCCGAAACCAGTTTGGCCGACATGGCCGCGATGGCCTGATGGGCCACTTCGCCGAACGCGAAGGCCGGGCCGGCGGCGGACAGGGCGGCGGCGAACGTCATTCCCGTCACGATCGAACGAATTTTCTTACGCTGCATCGCGTTCCTCACCATCTTGAAGTCTTTTTCGCGGGCCATTTGAACTTGATGGATATCGCCTTTCCGGCCTAAATGCCAATCCGCCCCGAGACCGCAGACTTTTCCCCGGAACACTTTCGCTTGACCGGCTTCGAGCCAAGACTTTGGCGCTTCAGCGTCGCCCCCATGATGGACTGGACGGACCGGCATTGCCGGGCCTTCCATCGCGTCATGTCGCGGCGCGCGCGGCTTTACACCGAGATGGTCACTACGGGAGCGATCATCCACGGTCCGCGCGACAGGCTGCTCGGGTTCGACGCCGCCGAACATCCGGTGGCGGTGCAGCTTGGCGGATCTGACCCGCAGGCGCTGGCCCAATGCGCGCGCATCTGCGAGGATTATGGCTATCAGGAAATCAATCTGAATTGCGGCTGCCCGTCCGACCGGGTGCAGAACGGCGCATTCGGGGCCTGCCTGATGCGCGAGCCCGACCTGGTGGGCGATTGCGTGGCGGCCATGAAGGCTGTGGTGCGCGTGCCGGTCACGGTGAAATGCCGGATCGGGGTGGACGATCAGGAGCCCTCGCAGGCGCTCTGGGCCATGATGGAGGCGGTGCGGCGCGCGGGTGTTGATGCGCTCATCGTGCACGCCCGCAAGGCATGGCTTCAGGGGCTTTCACCGAAGGAAAACCGCGATGTGCCGCCGCTCGACTATCCGCTGGTCCACAAGCTGAAACAGCAATATCCGGCGCTGCCGATCGCCATCAACGGCGGGATCGCGAACATCGAGCAATCGCGCACGCAACTGGAGCATCTCGACGGCGTCATGGTGGGCCGGGCCGCCTATCACGAGCCGGGCCTGTTGCTCGAGGTTGATCCCGAACTGTTCGGCGAGGCCGCGCCTGTCGGCTCGCAGTTCGAGGCGTTCGAAGCCTATCTGGCTTATGTGGAGCGCGAGCTGGGGCAGGGCGTGCGGCTGGCCGACATCACGCGGCACATGCTGGGCCTGTTCACCGGCATGCCGGGCGCGCGCGCCTGGCGGCGTCATCTGGCGACCGAGGCGGTGAAGCGGGGCGCGGGCATCGAAGTGCTGCATGAGGCGGTGGCGCATGTCCGGCGTCCTGCTGTGGGCGAAGCCGCCTAGCGGCGCGGCGATCGCCTCGGTTGGATTGCGGCCACACGCCACCTGCGCCGTTCCCTCTTGACCTTCCAGCCCCTTCCGGCAATTCCTCCGGCATCAATTTCCAGCGGGAGCGAAGCGCATGAAGAAACTCGGGTTCATCGGCACCGGCGGCATGGGCAGCGGCATGGCGGCCAATCTGGTCAAGGCCGGCTACAAGCTCGTCGTCACCGATCTCAACCGCGCGCAGTCAGCCAATCTGGAGGCCGCAGGCGCGACCTTCGTGGGGTCGGCCCGCGAAGTGGCCGAGAATTGCGAACTCGTTCTCTCCATGCTGCCGAACAACGCGGCGGTGCGGGCCGTCGGGGTCGGCAAGGGCGGGCTTGCGGAGGCGACGTCCGGCGCGAAGCAATGGATCGACTTCAGCAGCATCGACAAGGCCACCATCGTGGATGTGGCCGCCCAACTTGCCCCGAAGGGCTGGGAGATCGCTGACGCTTCGGCGGGCGGCGTCGAGGAAGTCGCGGCAGCGGGGCAACTCGCGCTCTGGTTCTCGGGCTCGCGCAAGCTGTTCGACGCCAATCAGGACGTGTTCAAGCCGATGGGCAAGGCGATCCTGTTTGTCGGTGACGAGATGGGCGCCGCCAAGCTGGTGAAGAACGGCATGGCGATGCTGGCCGCCGTGCAGCACATGAGCGTCGTGGAAGTCGGCTCGTGGCTCAAGAAGGGCGGCATCGACGACGCCAGCTTCAAGACGATTCTTGAAAACTCGCAGCAGGATTCGGTGGCGGTGCGCCGCATCATGGACATCATCGTCAGCCGCAAGTTCAAGCCGCGCAAGTCATGGATGCCGAAGGACGTCGGGTTCGGCCTCGACATGGCGCGCGAGATGGAAGTGCCGATGCCGTTCGTCGGGCTCGCGCAGCAGATGTTCGCGATTGCTCAGGCGACGGGCGTGGATGGTTACGAAGCCACCGGCATTGCGTGCGAGCTTTATGATGTGCTGAACGGCGTCAAGAAGTAAGGCGCAATCGCGAGCCTCGAACCTTGTGCTTCTGGCCGTCTTTGATGGCCGGAAGCATGAGGGACAGCGAATATCAACTTCGCAAGATCGGTTTGCCTGTGCGGGGATTGGTCAGCGTGACGTTTTCGAGCGCCTTGATGCGCCAGCCATCATTCTGGCGCGTGAGCACGGACATAATCAGCGTGTCCACCGCATGTGGTCCTGCGGGATGCGCAGCGCCGGTGGTGAGCCGGCTCCAGAAATGCACGACTGCTGCAGTGTCGGCGATGCGGTCCACCGCAATGAGTTCGTTCTCCAGCGTCGAGTCGCGATAGATCGTTTCGTGAATCGGTCGGTGCATTTTCACAATGTCGTCCAAACCGCGCACAAGATGCGCGAAGCGGTTGACGAAACTTGCGTCCGGGCGGAACAGCGCCGCGAAGGCCGCAATGTCATGGGCGTTCCAGGCGCTCGCGAAGCTGTGCGGAATGTCCTCTGGCCGCTCGACACCGCTCATGGATCAGTTCCTTCCGCGTCCTTTCAGGAGCAGCCGGTCGTTCTCCACGCGGTAACTCGCCAGTCGTTCCAGAAAGGACTGCCCCAGCAGATTTTCCCGCAACGCGCCCGGCCTGCCGATCAGCGTGCGCACATTGCGCTCCATGATGTTGCCGACGGCCAGCGTAGCGATGCGGGCTTCCGCCGCCATCGCCATGCCGTTGGCGGTGGAGACGGGCACGTTGTAGGTCAGGCCACGCGTGTCGATGCCGATGCGCTCTGCGTCTTCGGCCCGCACCACCACATTGGACGCGCCCGTATCGAACACGAAGCGCATGGCGACTCCATTTGCGGTCATGTCGAGGATGTAATAGCCGTCGCGGCGGCGCGCCACCGAGGCTTCTCCGGCCTCGGTCGTGGCGACCCGGCCGGGCAGGAGTTCGAGCAGCAGGCGATCCGCCACGCCCTGCAATTCGAACCGATAGGCGTAGACCACCCCGAAGCCGAGGAAGATCAGAGCCCAGACTGCGAGGGCGCGAAAAGCCTCCAGCCAGCGGCCGCGAAAGCGCGAAGCCATCGAACCCACCAGAGCGACGAGGATCGCCCCCGACATGGAAGCCTGCGCGAACTGATCGGGCGACAGGCCGAGAATCGGCTTGCCATCCTCCCCCGCCAGAAGCGCGATGAGGCTCGCGGCCATGAGGCCGAAGACAAGAACGAAGCCCATCAGGCCTCCGTCCCGGGGGCCGTCCGGGCTGTCCGAAGCCTGTCCAGCACCGCGCGGCGCTGAAGCGCGCTCATCGCGCCCCATGCGGCGATTTCGGCAAGTGTGCGCCCGCATCCGGTGCAAATCGCGCCCGATGCGTCCAGGATGCAGATATTCACGCAGGGAGAGCGAACGTCTTTCATTTGCCCGATGTGTGGATCGCGGTTGCGCATGTCAAACATGCGAGCCGATCAGAAAGGCCGTGAAGGCCGCGATCTCGGCCATCTGCTGCGCCGCGCCTGACACATCGCCGGTCTGCCCGCCTATGTGCCGGCGCGACAGTCGGGTGACGAAAGCCGCCGCCGCCGAGGCGAAGATGATCGACAACGCGCATTGCCGCGTGGAGGCCCCCGCCAGAACCGGCAGGAACGCCAGCCCCATTGCCAGGATAGCCGCAATCGCCAGAGCCGCTGCGTCGGGCTTTCCGGCCCGCCAGGCCGCGCCGTCATCGCGGGCCGGCGGAAGCATCGACAGCGGCATGAGGGCGACGGTACGGGACAGGGCCGCAACGGAGATCAGCGCCCATGCGGCCATGTCGTCTCCGGACGTGGAAAGCAGGAAGCTGATCGCCTGCCAGCGCAGGATGAGCGAAAGCACCAGAGCCGCGCCCCCGTAGGTTCCGATACGGCTGTCCTTCATGATGTCGAGCTTGCGCTCGCGCGTCGCGCCGCCGCCGAAACCGTCTGCCGTATCGGCGAGGCCGTCCTCATGAAATGCGCCTGTGACCCGCACCAGAGCGGCAAGCGTGAGTGCGGCCGCGAAGGGCGCGGGCAATTGCAGCAGGGTGGACAACAGCAGGACGGCTGCGGCCGTGGTCCCGATGATCGCCCCGGCCAGAGGCAGCGCCCGCACCGCCGTGCGGAAGTCCGGCATGGCGTGAGGATCGGTCTCGAACGGCAGCGCCGGGACCGGAATGCGCGAATAAAAGCGCAGGCACGCTGCAAGATCGGCCAGAAAGGCGCGGACGAAATTCATGTTGTCTGATGCTGGATTTTAGTCGCCTTTGCAAATGGCGGGGCGGGGTTTAAGAGGCCGCAGCCCCTTTTCAGGAACCGATCATGGCCGCCTCCGGACTTCCGTTCGACGATATCCGCAACCTTCTGCCCATGATGCCCGAGGCGTCAGACGTGTGTGTGGGCGAAGTGCGGGCCCGCGATCGAGAGCTCACGAAGCCGCCCGGTGCGCTCGGCCGGATGGAGGAAATCGTCGAGCATCTGGCGGCCTGGCAGGGGCGCTCGCAACCTCTGATCCTGCGTCCCCTTACGGCGGTCTTCGTCGCCAACCACGGCGTGGTCGCGCAGGGCGTTTCGCCCTATCCGCAGGCAGTAACGCGCGCGATGCTGGAGAATTTCGCCGCCGGCGGCGCGGCCATCAACCAGATCTGCGCGACGTTCGACATCGGCCTCAAGGTTTTCGAACTGGCGCTCGATATTCCCACGAAAGACATCACGCAGGACGCTGCAATGGACGAGGCCGCCGCTGCTGCGACCTTCGCGTTCGGCATGGAAGCCATCGCGGGCGGGACCGACCTGCTGGCGCTGGGCGAAATGGGCATCGGCAATACGACCATAGCGGCGGCGATCTATTTCGCCCTTTACGGCGGCAAGGCGTCCGACTGGGTGGGACGCGGGACAGGTGTCGACGACGCCGGGCTTGCGCGCAAGATCGCTGCCGTCGAGAAGGCCGTGCGACTACATGGCGACCATCTGAAAGATCCGCTTGAAGTCATGCGCCGCCTCGGCGGGCGCGAGATTGCGGCGATCGCGGGCGCCATCATGGCGGCCCGAATGGAGCGCATTCCGGTGATCCTCGACGGCTATGTGGTGTGCGCCGCCGCCGCGATCCTGCATGCGCTCGATCCGCGCGCGATCGACCATTGTGTCGCCGGCCATGTGTCGGCAGAGGGCGCACATGCGGACGTTCTGCGTCGTCTCGGCAAGACGCCGCTGCTCGATCTCGGCATGCGGCTCGGCGAAGGCACCGGCGCAGCGCTGGCGCTCGGCATCGTCAAGGCGGCGCTCGCGTGTCATCGCGATATGGCGACATTCCAGCAGGCGAATGTGCCGGGCAAGGCGAACTGAACTACTCTCCGCCCCACAGCAATTGCGCGGCGGACCACAGGTTGGCCAAGGAAAGCGGTCTGTAGCGAAAGACGATCTTGTGCTCGCCCGCCGGAACCTCGACTCCCCGAAACAGCACGTCCGTGCGCAGCACCGGCCGCCGCCTGCCGTCGACCTCGACCTCCCAGCCCGGATACCAGATGTCGTAAAGCGACAGGATGCCGGGCTGCGCGGCGGACATTTCGATTTCCACCATGTCGGGTTTCCAGGCCGAGATGCGGCCTGAATATTTCGACGCCTGCGGCAGCAGTCCATAACGCTGCTGCAGCGTATCATCGCTGTCGACCAGCACTTCCGACGGCGCGAGACGGTTCGGAAACAGACCTTCATCGATCAGCATGGCGGCGTCGGCCATCTGGATTTTCTGATCGAAGGAAATGCGCGGCAGAGCGTTTTTGAACCGGTAGACCCATATGTCGGGACCGTTCAGCACCGTCTCCACAATGGTCTTCTTCAGCGCCGGCATTTTCTCGACGGGCACATCAAGCACCACATATTCGAGGCCGAGCTTCTTGCTGAGAAGACAATCGTAGCCCGGAAAGGATTCAGGGAAGCTGCGATTGCCCGGCGAATAAGGCCTCTCGCCCGGCTCCACGAGGCGATCATAGGGGCCGGTGCGCAGTGGATTGTAGCCGGTTGTGGCCTCGATGCCCAAGACCATCGCGGCATTCTGCCAGGGACCGCTGAGGCCGAGGAATTCGACCCTCGGTCGCGCATCGGGGCGCGCATTGGCCTGCATGTCGCGGCGCAATGCGTCCACCACCCGCTGGACTTCAGGGGTGGGCTTTTCGAGCATCGCATAATAGGCGCGATCTTCGGCGTTCATGGGGCTCGCCGTATTTGCCCTGATGAGTTCGGCGCCGGTGAATGCGACGGCTGCCGACAGCGCGACCGCGCGGCCTTTCGGCGTTTTTGGAAAAAGCAGAAGCAGCGCCAGGGCTGCGTAGACGAGCGATGAGAAGCCGAGCGCCTGCATCGATTCCCACAACTTGTTCTGCGCCGATGAAAACATCACTGCCCATGCGGAGAGCCCGGCGAGCGGAAGGAGCGCGAACAGCCATGATGCGCGCCAGCGGCCCGGCAATCCTTCGGCCACATAGTCCGTTGCAAGTTTTCCCGCGAGCAAGGCCATTCCGGCAATGAAGATGTAGACGCCGTCCACTGGGCGCCGGAACATTTTCACGCCGGGCAGATGGTCGTAAAGAAATGGAAACAGAGGCGTGTAGCGGCCGACCGCGTAAAGCAATCCGAAGCTCGCAATCAGCAATGCGACGAGGTTTGCGGGCTTCCAGATCTTTCGCCCGATGAATCCCATCCAGATCAGCAGCAGCGCGGTCAGGCTGCCCATGAAAATGTAATTGAATGATCGGTCCGTGGTGTCGATGTCGCGCCGGGTGAACCAGGCCGGGCCCCAATTGCCGGTCGAAAGCGGCTCGAGCGATCCAAAGACATTGGCGGAAAATATCGATGCAAGGTTGAGCGGATAGAGCGAGGAGCGCAGCGCGATTTCTTTCTCGATCTCCAGGCGATTGGAGAAATCCGCAAATTGCAGCGTCAGCAACATGGGCACGATGGTGAGGGCGAATGCGACCAGTCCGGCGACGGTCGCGACACGCAGGGCAGGCCAGAACGTCCGGCGATGGCGCGCCAGCCTTGCGAGTCCCGCCAGATAGGCGACGCACAGGATGAGACACATCAGCAGCGGCACCTGCGTGCGCCCCAACGCAATCAGCGCATAGACGCCGCCGAAGCTGACGCCCGCAAGATAGGATGCGCGATCGAGCGCGATTTCCATCCACAACAGGGCGAGAGGAAACAGCCCGTACGCTTGCAGAATGCCAACATGATTGAGCCTGCTGGTTGCGACGCCGCCGAACATGAAGATCGTTGCGGCGAGCACCGAGGCGGCGGGCGTCCATTCGTGGCGACGGCCGTAAAACACCAGCGCAATGCCCCCCACGAGCACATGGGCAAGCACGAGCGCATCGAATGCGTAGAGCGATGGATCAGGATCTATCAACGCCCACATGACGAAGATGGGCGAAAAGATCAGCGATTGCGGATCGGCAATGCTCGGATGGCCAGCGTAATGGTACGGATTCCAGAAGGGAGTTGAGCCTTCATGGATGGTCTGCGCCATGAACCGGAAGAAGGCGTAAAACTGGTTCTTCGAGTCCCACGGTACGACCTCGCCGCGCAGCGGCCATTGCAATGCGCCGATCAGCCAGACAAGCGCAACGCTGATGGTTGCCACAATCAGCGGTCGATCCGTCGTGGAACAGGCCTTCGACAGCGGTGAAGCTTGCATTTTCATCCCCTTCGCCGCCATTCTTCTGGTCGATGGCTGAACGGGGAATGAAAATGTCGTTACACGATACAAGTCAAGCTGCAGTGCAGCATCAGATCAGCGCGCCGCGCAGTTCAAGCTTTCAGTCGACGATACGCGCTGTGCCCGCATAGCCATCGTCGCGTTTCCACGCGATGGTTTTGGGTCCCGTCTGCGAGATGGTGAAGCAGAAGGTCTTGCCGTCGTACCAACTCTTCCACTGCTGGCAGAGCCGGTTGTCGGCGACCCACCAGCGCCCGTCATCCTTGGGCTGCATGAAGCGGCCAAGCCCGACGCCGTCGCCGCTGCCGGCCACGATCCCGTTGGGCTGATAGCGCAGCGGGAATTCACCACCGAGCGGAACGGCCAGATAGACACGCTTGCCGCTGATCAGTTTGCGGATCGCATCGCCCGACAGCATCGCGACCTGCGCATGAGCCGCCACGCCGCCCAAAGCCGCGCAAGCCAGCACGAGCAGGGAAAGCTTCTTTGCTGAAAACATTCACACCTCCGGCCCCACGCAACAGATACGCACAGCGAACGCATTCGGTGCTGCGTGGATGATTCACATACGTGTGATCACTTGCCTTCGATCAATCCGCGGACGTCGTCGCGAAACTTCTTCCGCGAGTCATCACGACTGTAGAACATGTGTCCGCCCGGATAGACCTCGAACCGCAGGCGATCCGCCGAACCGTAGGCGGGGATCTGGTCTAGCACCATCTTGGTTTCGAAATAGGGCGTAACCAGATCGGTCAATCCGTGACCGACCAGCACACGCAGTTTCGGATCGAGCGCCAGCGACTGACGCAGATCGCGCACAGCCTCGACGCTGCCGCGATTGCCCCAATCCCACTGACGGCCCGCCTGTTCGTTCTGGAACTGGTAGCGTCCGTTCTCGACGACCCACTTCAGGCGGTTGTGGTAGAGATCGACCATGGCCTGCGTGATCGGCGCGTGAAGCCCAAGCCGCAACTGGTCGTCGCCATTGTTGCGGAATGAATTCGGATAGGGATCGAAGCCGGTTTCGCGCGCATCATAAAGGCTGGAAACGCGCCCGCTCTCGCCGTTGATCTCGCGCGCGAAGGTCTCCATGCCCAATCGCGCGCCGTAGCGTTTCACGATCAGAGGATCGATGCCGGTGAGTTCGGCGAATTTCGTCGTGAGACGCGCCACGGCGGCGAGGTCGCGTGGGCCTTTCAGCAGATCGGCAAGAAATTCGCCCTGCGCATATTGCTCGACATCAAGCATGTCCTGCCGGGTGACAGGGGCCTTCTTCTCGCGCGCCGTCGCCGCATAGGCGGGCAGGCGGGCGACCAGATCCCACAAGCCGCTCTGGAGATTGAAGCGACCGAAATCCAGCACGGGCGACAGCATGATCATGCCGTTGACGCCTACGCCCTGATCGGTCTGCAACATGTGGGTGATCTTCGGTGTGCGGAAACCGCCGTAGCTCTCCCCGCCCACGAATTTCGGCGAGAGGCCGCGATTGTTTTGTTCGACCCAGCGGCGGATCGTGGTGGCGAGAACGTCGAGATCGCCCTGCACGCTCCACAGGCGTTTGCGGATGTCGTCATTGCCCAGAATGCGTCCGTAGCCGGTGCCAGGCGGATCAATAAAGACGAGGTCGGTGAAATCGAGCCATGTTTCGGCATTGTCGAGCAGAACTGGCTGCGTGGAAGGCGCAGTTGCATCGCCTGCCATCGGCAGCCGCCAGGGTCCGACTCCGAGATTGAGCCAGCCGGATGCGTAGCCCGGACCACCATTGAACAGGAAGGTCACAGGCCGGGTCTTCGTGTCGGCGTCGGGCTTCTGATAGGCAATATAGGCGATATCGACGGTGGGCTGGCCTGTCTGGGCGTTGGACAGGCGGATGCTGCCCGCCGTTGCGGTAAAGTTCAGCGGCCCGGCCGGCAAAGCGATGCTGTGCTGCGTCGTGACATCGCGCGGATACTGACTGGTGATCGCCGCCGCAGACCTATCGGGCCCCTGTTGCGGCTGGCCGGACTGGGGCTGCGCGCCCTGTGCGGGGGCGGGCTGCGCCTGTGTGGGAGCGTCCCCGCCCCGGTTGGGGCCGCGCTGGGCGGAGGCGGGCAGGGCGAAAAGCACCGCGCAGGCAATCGCGGTCCAGAATTTCGATGACATGCGCTCTCCGTCGTTCTGCTCGTCGTGACGATAGAGTACGGCGGCCTGATGGCAAGGAAGGCGCGTTCACGCAGGCGTGACGGCTGGCAAGCGCCTAGCGGATAAACGCGCGGCTCACGCTGGACTCACGCCGCCTTGCGACGACGGCGGTTCGGTCTCGCGGTCTCTTCCGGCGCATCGGGGTCGAGTTGCGGCAGGGCGTCAATGATGCGCTCGGGCGGCAGGATCACGATGACCTCCGTGCCCTCGCGCACCTGCGACTTCAGCGTGAAGGTGCCGCCGTGCAGTTCCACGAGTCCTTTCACGATCGGCAGGCCGAGGCCGGACCCTTCGTCGGCGTTCTTCTGCGCCATCGAGCCGCGTCCGAATGAGGAGAGCACGATGGGAATTTCCTCCGGCGGAATTCCGGGGCCGGTGTCGCGTATGCTCAGATACTGGCCGCCCGAGGCGGTCCAGCCGACCTTGATGCGCACCGACCCGCCCTGCGGGGTGAACTTGATCGCGTTGGTGAGCAGGTTGAGCGTGATCTGGCGCATCGAGCGCTCGTCAGCCCATACGCGCGGCAGGCTCGGCTCGATGGATTCCGTCACGGTGACGTCGCGTTTCTTGGCGCGCATGGCGAGCAGGTGGCGGCAGTCCTCCACGACATTCGCCAGAGAAACGGATTCTTCCTTGAGTTCGTAGCGACCGGCCTCGACGCGGGACAGGTCGAGAATTTCGTTGATCAGCATCAGCAGGTGCTGGCCGCTCGAATGAATGTCGTTCGAATATTCCCGATAGGAGGGCACAGTATGCGGCCCGAAGAGTTCGGACTTCATCACTTCCGAGAAGCCCAGAATGGCGTTGAGGGGCGTGCGCAGCTCATGGCTCATCGTGGCCAGAAAGCGCGATTTGGCGAGGCTGGCTTCCTCGGCCCGGCGGCGCGCTTCGTCGGAATTGGATTTGGCCTCTTCCAGCTCGGCGATCAGGGCTTCCTTGTCCATGCTGAAGGACAGGGACGAAACAGTCGTGGAATGAAGTCTGCGGGCCAGCACCACGAAGTAGATCTGGGCCGCCATGGCCAGAAGCGTCAGCGGCAAGGTCTGCAGATTCAGCGGCCATTGCATGAAGACCACAATGGCGCCGGTGATCGGGCCAACGCCCGCATAGACTGCTTCCGGAATGCCGGCGGACAGCAGAGCGCTCATGGCCGCCACCAGCAGCAGCGCAACGAGCAGGAAGCTGCGGACGGAATCGTCCGTCATGCCGAACATGAGCGCCACGATGACGGCCCAGGCAAAGCCCTGGATCGCCTCGGTGATCACGAAGCGGAGCTGCCAGGCGGGAAGATCGGTCTCGGCGTCTTCGGAGGCCAGAAACTTGACCGCCATGCTGTAGCCGACCGCAATGGCGGTCATCACCAGCGACAGCCACATCACCGCATGGATGACCGGAATCCAGATGGTGGCCACCATCCCGATGGTCAGGGCGAGCGCCGCCACGGCGGGAGCGCCGGACTTGCGGGACTGGGCGAAGGAGCGGATCAGTTCACGGGCGAAAGTTCCGCGCCCAAAACCCGACGAGGTGAGTTTCTCGCGGGTTTCGCGGATGCTGGATGCAAGCTGGCGACGTCGCGTGACGACCCTCGGGTCGCCGCCACGGCCACGCTCGATCATTTCGGCAGTGACTTCAGCCATACACGGACACGTAACAAACTTTGACGCAACAATTCGCGAAGCCGTTACAATGGATCAAAAACCTTAACGAGCGGCTGTCGAAATCTTTCAAAAGTCCGAAGGTCGCCGACTGCACGGCCATGTGCGCCAGCGCACATCGGGCTGGCAGGCATCTGGTAATTTCACCCTCGATCGAACCCTTCGACCCGCCTCGGCGGAGCGCCCCGAACCCGGCGTTCCGCCGTTTTCTTGATAGGACCGGATTGCGGGGGTCCTGATCGGACGCCGACTATGCTAAAGCCGGGCTATTCTTCGCCGGAATCGCGACATGAAACTTTACGATACGAAGCAGGCGCCCAATGCCCGGCGCGTGCGGATATTCCTCGCCGAGAAGGGGCTCAACGTCGCCTTGATGCCGATCGACCTGATGAAGCAGGAGCACAAATCCCAAGCTTTCGGGCAGATCAGCCCCGACCACAAGGTTCCGGTCCTGGTGCTGAACGATGGGTCGGCCATTTCGGAATCCGTGGCGATCTGCCGTTATTTCGAGGAGCTTCATCCCGAACCCGCCCTGTTTGGCCGGGGAGCTTTGGGCAAGGCAATGGTCGAGATGTGGCAGCGGCGGCTTGAACTGGAACTGTTTTTTCCGATTGCCGAGACGGTGCGCAATTCACATCCGGCCTTCGCGGTGCTGGAAACCCCGCAACTCGCCGACCATGCGGACAAGATGCGTGCGCGTGTGATGGGCGCGCTCGCGCGGTTCGACGCCCAGATGGCCGACCGGCCCTTTGCGGCAGGCGACGCCTTCTCCATCGCAGACATTACCGGGCTGTGCGCGCTCGATTTCATGCGCATCGCCCGGATCAGAATTCCCCCCGAGATGGTTCACCTGACGCGGTGGCATCAGTCGCTGAGCGCTCGCCCGAGCGCAAACGCCTGAGAGGCAATTCGAGATCGGTGCATTCATGAAATTGACGATTGTCGGCTGTGGGGATGCTTTCGGTTCGGGGGGCCGAAGCAATACGTGTTTCCGGCTGGACTCCAATGGCCGCACCATCGTGGTGGATTTCGGCGCGTCGGCGCTGGTCGCCTGGAGCCGGCTTGGCCTCGACACGAACGACATTGACGCCATCACCCTGTCGCATCTGCACGGCGATCATTTCGGCGGGCTGCCGTTCCTGCTCCTGCAGGCGCAATTCGTGGCGGAGCGTCGCAAGCCGCTGACGATTTCCGGTCCGCCCGGGCTGAAGGCGCGTCTTGCGGCCCTTTGCGAGGCCATGTTTCCGGGGATGATGCGCAACGCCTGGCGTTTTCCCCTGACGCTTGTCGAGATCACGCCGGGCTCGGCTCAACTGATCGGCGGATTCGAGGTGCGAACGATCGAGGTGATTCATCCTTCCGGCGCACCCGCCACCGGCGTTCGGATCAGCAACGGCAAAAAGATATTTGCCTATTCGGGCGACACGCAGTGGACCGAAGCGCTGACGGACGTGGCGAGGGACGCCGAATTCCTGATGATCGAATGTTATGCGGCCCAGCCCGGGGTGCCCCATCACATCGACTGGATGACGCTGTCGCAAAACCTGCCGCGACTGATGGCGAAACGCATCGTGCTGACCCATCTTGGAGAGGGTGCGCTGGCCATCAGGGCCGCCATGGAGCAGGCCGGACTTGAAATCGCCGCCGACGGCAAGACCTACGACATCTGACACGCTCGACGCGCTTTATGCGCAGGTGAAGGCGTGTCGCCTGTGCCGCGACGCGCCGCGCCGCGCTACGGCGGGCCTATGCCGCACGAACCCGCGCCCGTCATGCATGTGTCGCGGACCGCGCGGATTCTGATCGCCAGTCAGGCGCCGGGCATACGGGTTCACAATTCCGGCCTGCCTTTCAACGATGCGTCAGGCGACCGCCTGCGCGGCTGGATGGGGGTGGAACGCGAGATTTTTTACGACCGCAACCGGATCGCCATCGTCCCCATGGCCTTCTGCTTTCCGGGCCACACCGCCGACAAGGGCGACCTGCCGCCGCGCCGGGAATGCCGAGAGCACTGGCACGACCGGATCTTTGCGGCCATGCCGCAGATCGAGACGGTTCTGGCCATCGGGTCCTATGCGCAGGCGTATCATTTCGCCCGGCTGGGCCGGACCATTCCCAAAGGCATGGGTCTAGGCGATCTGGTGCGCAACTGGCGGGATTTCGCGGGCGCAAAACCGCTCGTGCTGGCCCTGCCGCATCCCTCCTGGCGCAATTCAGGCTGGCTGAAACGGAACCCATGGTTCGAGAGTGATGTTCTGCCTGTGGTGCGCGAGGAAGTCCGGCGGCTGACGCAGGCCTGAGCTTTCCGACCGCCAAGGGAGGCCATCATGCGCATCCATGCAGTTCTGGTCGGTTTGGTCTGGGCTTTCGGGGCGCTGGCGTCGCCCGGGCAGGGAGATGGCGGGCAAACGCGGGACATCGGGCGTCCGGCGGCAAACGCGGAGGACGAAGCCCGCGAGATCGAAACCTACAGCATGATCGTCGATCAGCAGATCGGCCAGCAGCGCCTTCGCAATGCGCAGGAACGCGCGCTGGGCGCGCGGCTGCTTCAGGAGGCCGTGGCGACCGAAAACGAGCAGGGCCGTCTCGTGCAGGCGCAACAGGAGCGGCGCGCCGAGCTTGAAGCTGCGCGGCGGCTGTATCGCATCCAGCAGCAGGAAACGCGGGGCCGCGCTCCGTCGGCGGACTGATTATTTTTCCAGCCGGGCGATGAGGCTCGATGTATCCCAGCGTTGGCCGCCCATCTTCTGCACTTCGGAATAGAACTGGTCCACGAGCGCCGTGACGGGCAGGTTCGCGCCGTTGCGGCGCGCCTCGTTGAGACAGATCGCCAGATCCTTGCGCATCCAGTCCACCGCGAAGCCGAAATCGAACTTGCCGTCGATCATGGTCTTGTAGCGGTTCTCCATCTGCCAGGATTGCGCCGCACCTTTCGAGATCACCTCGATGACGGCGCTCGCATCGAGCCCGGCCTTTTGGGCAAAATGCAGACCCTCCGAGAGGCCCTGCACGAGGCCCGCGATGCAGATCTGGTTGACCATCTTGGTGAGCTGGCCTGAGCCGGAGGGTCCCATCAGGCGGCTGGCGCGCGCGAAGCTCATGATGGCCGCTTCCGCCTTTGCGTAAACATCCGCGTCGCCGCCGCACATGACGGTCAGGACGCCGTTCTCGGCTCCCGCCTGTCCGCCCGAGACCGGCGCGTCGATGAAGTGGATGCCGAGGTCTTTCGCCTTTGCATATAGCTCGCGCGCCACATCGGCGGAGGCTGTCGTGTGATCGACGAAGATCGCGCCCGGCTTCATGCCGGCGAATGCGCCATCTGGACCCAGCGTCACCGAGCGCAGGTCGTCGTCATTGCCGACGCAGCAGAAAACGATGTCCTGATTTTGCGCGGCCTCGCGCGGGGAGGGCGCCGACTTGCCGCCGTGCTGGCTGACCCACTTCAGCGCCTTTGCGACCGTGCGGTTATAGACGGTGACGTGGTGGTGGCCCTTGTTCTTCAGGTGCCCGGCCATCGGGTATCCCATGACGCCCAGACCCAGAAACGCGACATTGGCCATTGGAAAACTCCCCGACAGGTTCCGGCCCCTTGCAAGGCCTGATCCGCCTTGTCACAAAGGCCGCAACCGCGCAAGCCGACAGACCCGGAGGACAGATGCAGCGTCTCTTCACCCTGATGGGCAATCACCCGCAGGCAATGCCGATCAAGAAGGGCGAGGTCACATCCTCATCCGTCGCGCTGGATTTTGCCGACGCACCCGTGCCGCACGAGGAATTCAAGCCTTTCGTGCGCGACCTGAAGTTCGACGTGGGCGAACTCGCCATCGTGACCTTCCTGCAGGCGAAGACTTACGGAAAAGACCTGATGCTCCTGCCCTTCGTGGTCAGCGCGCGTTTTCATCACGGCAGCCTTGGCTATCCGGTGTCGAAGGGGGCACTGGCTCCCAAGGATCTCGAAGGCCGCACAGTCGGCGTGCGCACCTACTCGCAGACGACAGGCGTGTGGGTGCGGAGCATCCTGCAACATCAGTATGGCGTCGATCACCGCAAAATCACCTTCATGACCTTCGATGAATCGCATCTCGCCGAGTTTCGCGATCCGCCGAACTGCATCCTGCCGCCGCCTGGCAAGAAGCTCGACGACATGCTGCTGGCGGGCGAACTCGATGCGGGCATTCCGATTGCGCTTGCGTCGACCCTGATGAGCGATCCGCGCCTGAAAACGATTGTGCCTGATCCGGCGCAGGCAGCGAAGGAATGGTACGCGCAGAACAAGGCGCCGCCGATCAATCACATGCTGGTCATGCGCAAGTCCGTGGCGGAGAAAAATCCGCAAGCAGCGCGCGAAGTCTATCGTATGTTCTGCGCGGGCCGGGATGCGATGCCGCCGCTGAAAGACGGCGAGATCGACATGCTGCCCTATGGGATCGAGAAGAACCGGCGCGGGCTGGAACTGGTGATCCAGTATGCTCACGAGCAGGGCGTGATCCCGAGGAAGTTCACGGTGGATGAGCTGTTTGCCGATGCACGAGCGATTTTGGGGAAGGGGTGCGAGTAGCCCCTCCCTAGCCCTCCCCGGCGATCTTTGATCGCCCGACGAGCGGGGAGGGGATCGCAGCGTGCAAGCGGTCCAATTTTGCACCAAAGACAACGAGCGAGATTTCCAGACCGAAACTGTCCCCTCCCCGCTCGTCGGGGAGGGTTAGGGAGGGGCCTACCACCCCTTGATCCAGAACTCCGCCGCCGCAATGTCGTCGGGCCGGTTGAGGTTGAAGAACGGATCGACCGAGCCCGGATCGGTCTCGAAAGTCACCACACGATGCGCGAGCTTCCCGATGACCTTGCGGGGCGCGCGCTCGCCCTGTGCGTAGAGCTTGCGGACGATCTCCAGCGTATGCGTCGGCCAGAGGCTGAACAGCGGCTCCAGGCCGGTTTTGCTTTCGGCGACCGTCACGGCGACGTCGTCGGCCCCGAGTCTTTCGACAAGATCTTCCGGCACGAAAGGCGCGTCGGAGGGGGTGAAAACGACGTGGGTCAAGCCTTCCAGCAGCCCCCATTCGAGCCCAGCAACCATGCCGGCCAGCGGGCCTTCCTCGCCGGGCTTGTGGTTCGTGTCGGCCACGACCGGCAGGCCGAAGTCTGCGAAACGGGCTGTGTCGCCGTTAGCGCTGATCGCCAGTTGCCCGACCTGCGGAGACAGGCGCTCGATGACGCGCTCGATCACCGGCCGCCCGACCAGTTCGATCAGCGCCTTTTCGCGGCCCATCCGGGTGGAACGTCCGCCGGCCAGAATGACGCCGCCGATCTGTGCGCTCATGGTTTGCGGCTCAATGTTCGATTGACGCTGTTCATGCGGGCCATATAACCCGCCCACGTCCCCAGCCCAAGGAAATGCCCGTGGCGATCACCGAGAAAGAGATTCTGGCGGCCTTGCAGCGTGTGCCGGGCCCGGATGGCTCGACGCCGCTGCCCCAGTCGGGCGCGATCTCCGGCGTCACCACCGTGGGGCAGAAGGTCTATGTGTCCATCGCGATTGATCCGGCCCGGCAAATGGCCATGGAGCCGATGCGGCGGACCGCCGAAACGGTGCTGAAGGGCCTGCCGGGCGTGGCGGGCGCTTCGGTGACGCTGACGGCCGACAAGCCTGCCGGGCAGGCCGCGCCCGCCCCCGGCCCGAAAGCCCAGGAGGCCCGCAAGGGCGAGGGCATTCCGGGCGTGAAGCGCATCATTGCGGTGGCGTCCGGCAAGGGCGGGGTCGGCAAGTCCACCACGGCGGCCAATCTGGCGCTGGGTCTGGCCGCGCAGGGATGGCGCGTCGGGGTTCTGGACGCGGACATCTACGGTCCCTCCATGCCCCGCCTTTTCGGCCTCAAGGGCAAGCCCGAGCCGGCCGAAGGCAAGAAGATGAAGCCGCTCGAGGCCTATGGGGTCAAGGTCATGTCCATCGGCTTCCTCGTGTCCGAGGAGACCGCGATGGTCTGGCGCGGCCCGATGGTCATGTCGGCGTTGACTCAAATGCTGCGCGAAGTCGTCTGGGGCGAACTGGATTGCCTTGTGGTGGACATGCCGCCCGGCACCGGCGATGCACAACTCACCATAGCGCAGGGCGTCCCGCTGGCGGGAGCCGTCATTGTCTCGACCCCGCAGGACCTTGCGCTGCTCGATGCGCGCAGAGGCATCACGATGTTCCAGAAGGTCGCCGTGCCGGTGCTGGGCATTGTGGAGAACATGAGCTTTTTCGTCTGTCCGCATTGCGGCGGACGCTCGGACATCTTCGCCCATGGAGGCGCGCGCCACGAGGCCGAAAAGCTCGGGGTTCCGTTCCTTGGCGAAGTGCCGCTGCACATGACGATCCGCGAAACTTCGGATTCCGGCCGACCGGTGGCGGCCGTGGAGCCGGGCGGAGTTCACGCCGCCATTTATCGCGAGATCGCAGGCCGGGTGATCCAGTCGCTCGATGGAGGGGCCGGGGTTCGGGCGGCTCCCAGAATCATCATCGAATAGGCCCGGAACCGCGATAGTCGCCTAAAGGTGAATGGCATCCGCACGGTTGGAGGCCATATTTGGGATTGCGCAATGCGTCCCAATTTGTTCACTTATGTACTAAGGAAGTTTCGCGATAATCATCTGACCGGATTCAAGGAGGAGACTAATGAGCATGAAACGCCGCCAGTTTATCAAGACCGCCGGGCTTGCGACCGTCGGAGCCGCCGTCGCCGCGCCGGCGATTGCGCAGAGCTCGCCTGAAATCAAATGGCGTCTGACGTCGAGCTTCCCGAAGTCCCTCGACACCATTTACGGCGCTGCCGAGACTTTCGCGAAGGCGGTCTCGGAAGCTACCGACGGCAAGTTCCAGATCCAGTGCTTCGGGGCGGGTGAAATCGTTCCGGCGCTGAACGCGCTCGACGCCGTTTCGGATGGCACGGTCGAATCCTGCCATACCTGCATGTATTATTACTGGGGCAAGGACCCGACCTTCGCGTTCGGCACCGCCGTTCCGTTCGGTCTCAACTCGCGCCAGATGAACGCCTGGTTCTACCATGGCGGCGGCAACCAGCTGATCGACGACTTCCTGTCGGACTACAAAGTCGTCGGCATGCCGGCCGGCAACACCGGCACCCAGATGGGCGGCTGGTTCCGCAAGGAGATCAAGACGACTGCGGACATCAACGGCCTCAAGATGCGCATCGGCGGATTTGCGGGCGTGGTCGGGCAGAAGCTCGGCATGGTTCCGCAGCTCATCGCCGGCGGCGACATTTATCCGTCGCTCGAAAAGGGCACCATCGACGCCGCCGAATGGGTCGGTCCGTATGACGATGAAAAGCTCGGCTTCAACAAGGTGGCGCCGGTCTATCATTACCCGGGCTGGTGGGAAGGCGGCGCTGCGCTGCATCTGATGATCAGCAAGGACAAGTTCAACGCCCTGCCGAAGAACTACCAGTCGATTGTCCGCACCGCTGCGGCGCTCGCGAACGTCGATTGCCAGGCCAAGTATGACGCCGGCAACCCGGCGGCGCTGCGTCGTCTGGTGCAGGCCGGCACGCAGTTGAAGCCGTTCCCGCAGGAAGTCATGGAAGCCTGCTGGAAGGCCGCCAACGAGGTCTATGCGGAAACCTCCGCCAAGAACGCGAAGTTCAAGAAGATGCACGACGCCTACATGGCCTTCCGCAACGACGAATATCTGTGGTGGCAGGTGGGCGAGTACACCTACGACAACTTCATGATCCGTCAGCGCGCTCGGTAAGACGGGCTGCCTGCAAACAGAAAACCCCGGACGAAAGTCCGGGGTTTTTTTATGTCGTGAACGATCGAAAGAGCCGGCGACGCGAGCCCGGCTCGCGCCGTCAGAACTTGATCGGCGGAGGCTCGTCGTTGGCAGGCGGCAGCGTCAGATTGTTGAACTGCTGGTCGACCTGTTCCTGATTAAGCTTCACCTCGCCCGTCTTGTAGACCATCACCATGGACGGGATGAGGATCACAAGGCCAACCATGATCACCTGAATGACCACGTAGGGAATTGCGCCCATGTAGATCTGGCCTGTCGTGACCGGCTCCATCATCTGGCCCGTCACGCGATCCTTGTAGGGTTCTGATGGCGCCACCGAGCGCAGGTAGAAAAGTGCAAAGCCGAAGGGCGGATGCATGAACGATGTCTGCATGTTCACGGCGAGAATGACGCCGAACCAGATCAGGTCGATCCCCAGCTTGTCGGCGGCGGGCCCCAGCAGCGGGATGATGATGAAGGCCAGTTCGAAGAAATCGAGAAAGAACGCCAGAAGGAACACGAGCAGGTTCACGAAGATCAGGAAGCCTACCTGACCGCCCGGCAGGGACGTCAGAAGATGCTCGACCCAAGTGTGGCCGTTCACGCCGTAGAAGGTGAGCGAGAAGACGCGCGCACCGATCAGGATGAAAACCACGAAGGCAGACAATTTGGCGGTGGAGTCCATCGCCTGTTTCATCAGGTCGAACGTAAGCCGCCGGCGGGCCAGCGCCAGAAGAAGCGCTCCGGCGGCGCCCATCGCGCCGCCTTCGGTCGGCGTCGCGATTCCCACGAAGATGGTGCCCAGCACGAGGAAGATCAGCGCCAGCGGGGGTACCAAAGCCAGAATGACCTGCTGGGTCATGTTCGCCATGATGCCGATATTGGCGGCCCGGTTGAGCAGGGCGACGAGGTAAAGAATGATGGTGGCGCTGAAGGCCGCCCAGATCATCGCGTTGTCCGACGGCATGGCCGGAAAGCGCGAACGATACAAGATCTGGAAACCGTATCCGATCAGGGCGGCGATGCCGAAAAACACGAAGGTGTTGATGCGCGGCGAGTCGCCGATCTTCAGATATGCCTGGCCAAGCAGGTTGCGCCCGAAGACGAGAGCGGAAAGAACCGCGCCGCCGACCCAGATCGCAGTGCTGCCCACCCCATCGGTGCCGATGCCGAACGAATGCAGGATCGCGATCACGAGCGAAATAGCGAGATAGAAGACGGGAACGCCGACCACGAGCAGCGCGATGCTTGTGAAGCGGCCCATGGCGGGCGCCTTGGCCGGGTCTTCCGGAATGGTGCGCGCTTCAAGCGGCAGGGCAGGAGCGGAATCCGGCTTGATCACCGTCATCAGGAACACATAGCCGGCATACATGCACGACAGCAGGATGCCCGGGATGAAGGCGCCCTTGTACATGTCGCCGACGGACCGGCCCAACTGGTCGGCCATGACGATCAGCACGAGTGACGGGGGAATGATCTGGGCGAGCGTGCCGGATGCGGCGATCGTCCCGGCTGCAAGCCGGCGGTCGTAACCGTAGCGAAGCATGATGGGCAGCGAGATCAGGCCCATCGAGATGACCGACGCAGCAACGACGCCTGTTGTGGCCGCCAGCAGGGCGCCGACGAAAATCACCGCATAGGCGAGGCCGCCCCGCACCGGGCCGAACAACTGGCCGATCGTGTCGAGCAGGTCTTCGGCCATTCCGGATCGTTCGAGAATGAGACCCATGAACGTGAAGAATGGTATCGCTAGTAATGTGTCGTTACTCATCACGCCCCAGACGCGCTCCGGCAGGGCCGCCAGCAGCGGCCAGTCAAGAGCGATGGAGCCTTTCGAGAGCGGCGCGAGTTCAACGCCGATGACGAAATATGCCAGACCCACGGCCGCAAGTGAAAAGGCGACCGGATAGCCGAGCAGAAGAAAGAAGATGAGCGACAAAAACATGATCGGCGCCATGTTTTCCGCGATGAATGCCGCCATGATGTCGGTTTCCTTGGAGGTCGCTGTTATTCTACTGCGCCGTGTGCGCCCGCCGATTTTGCGTAGGGATCGGAGATTCGCCCCTGCAACACCGCGATGCGTTTGATGAGTTCGGAAACGCCTTGCAGGAACAGGAGAATGAAGCCGATCGGAATCAGAAAACGCGCCGGCCACGTGGGCATGCCGCCGGCGCTGGATGATTGCTCCCAGAAGCGCATGATCGGCTGCGCCAGGAGATACAGAACATAAAAGTTGACCAGCAGCGCCGCAGCAAAGCCGATGCAGGCAGGCAGGAAAGCGCCCGACCTTGCCGACGGTGACTTCAGCCTGGGAAGCAGATGCGCTGCATATGCGATGATGGCAAAGAACACGATCAGCGCGAGCAGAAATTCGGCTTGATCGCCGCTGAAGCCGCGGCCCGAACTGAAGGACTTCCAGGCGTTCGGCACACCGAGCCAGATCAGCAGGCCTGCGAACGGCATCAGGAAAACGAGGTGGCCGATAATGTCGATGATGTGCCGCGTCTGTTTCGAAAGACGAGAGCTGACAATGTCGATGCGAATGTGCTCGTTTTGCCGGAATGTGTAGGCGGCCCCGAGCAGGAATACGGCGCTGAACAGCACCCATTGCAGTTCAAGCCATGTGTTCGAACTCGTGTTGAACGCATAGCGAATGGTCGCGTTGATGCTGGAAACCAGGACCGCCGCCAGAATGGCCCAGCTCATGGCCCGGCCGATCTTCTCGTTGACCGTATCAATCAAACGACTGAACGAAAGCAAACCCGACATCCGGCTTTCCCCTCCGCAACCTTCAAGCCGGCGGCCTTCGCATTCTGCGACGGGCTCAAGGCAGCTGCAGCATAGCCTTTTTTACCATTCTGCAACAACAGCAACCATCGGACGAAAGGTTGATCATCGGGGGTTTTTCGGGGCTCCGCGCCGGGTGATCGTGTAGAGCCCCGCAAGCACCACGATGACGATGCCGGTCCAGGACAGGAGATCGGGCGCGTAGCCCCAGATCACAAAGCTCGCGGTGAGCGTCAGGGGGACTGAGACATACCGGAAGGGCGAAAGGACCGCGATATCGGCCACCCGATAGGCCCGGATGATGAAAAACTGTCCCAATGTCACCATCAGGGCGGCCCCGACAATGATGGCGTATTCGCGCAGGTCCGGCGCGCGCCAGTCGTCGTTCAGCGCCAGAATTACGCCTGATGCGCCTCCGGCCAGCGTCGAAATGAAAGTAATCGTCGTCGAGGAGACGTGCCGGGGGACGGACCTTGTGATGAGGTCGCGGCCGGCCGCCGCCATGGCGGCCGCCAGCAACAGAAGCATCGGCAGGTCGACGCCCGACACCGACGGCTTCACGATGAGCAGGATGCCGCCGAAACCGGCCAGAATCGCCAGCCAGCCGCCGAGACCGACAGCCTCCTTCCGGACGAGCGCCGCCCATGCGGTGAGGAAGATCGGAACGGTCTGGAGGACGGCGGTCGCTTCGCCCACGGACACGAATTTCAGGCCGTAGAGCCAGGTCAGCACCAGAATGACTTCGCAGGTAGTGCGCCAAAGGATTTGCGGGTGCTGGATCACCGGCCGCAATTGCAGGTCGCCCGAGCGGCGCAAAAGCACCAGCAGCAGGGCGAGCGCAAAGAGGCTGCGAATGACCAGCACTTCCGGGACCGGCAGCGTCTCGGTCGCCATTTTCATCAGCGTGTCGCTGGTCGCGAAACTTCCCATTGCGGCGAGAGTGGCCACAATGCCGCGCCGGTTGGCGGGAGAAAGAAACTGCGACGTCGGAATCAACCGCCGGTGACGCTCATGTGGCGCGACACGGCGGGCTGCCGGGTGGTGCGGTCAATGATGAAATCGTGGCCCTTCGGCTTGCGCAGGATGGCTCGCTCGATCTCGGCCATGAGGGGGCCGTCGCTCTCGGAAGCGCGCAGCGCGCCGCGCAGATCCGCCGCGTCTTCCTGCCCGAGGCACATGTAAAGCGTGCCGGTGCAGGTGATGCGGACGCGGTTGCAGCTTTCACAGAAATTGTGTGTCAGCGGCGTGATGAAACCGAGGCGCCCGCCGGTTTCGCGCACGCGCACATAACGGGCCGGCCCGCCCGTCTGGTAGTCGATGTCGTCGAGATGGAACGTATCCATCAGTTGAGCCTTCACGCGCGACAGCGGCAGATATTGATCGACCCGGTGGCCGTCGACTTCTCCCAGCGGCATGACTTCGATGAAGGTCAGGTCCATGCCGCGCCCGTGCGCCCAGCGGATCAGGGACTCGAATTCGTTCTCGTTGAAATCCTGCAGGGCGACGGCGTTGATCTTGATCGAGAGACCAGCCTTCTGGGCTGCGTCGATGCCGGCCAGCACTTTCGACAGGTCGCCCCAGCGAGTGATCTGACGGAACTTGTCGGCGTCCAGCGTATCCAGCGACACATTGATGCGCTTCACGCCGCAATCGGCGAGTTCCTGCGCATGTTTGGAAAGTTGCGAGCCGTTGGTGGTGACGGTGAGTTCTTCCAGCGCGCCGCTTTCGAGATGCCGCGACAGGCTGCGGAAAAGGGTCATGATGTCGCGACGGACCAGCGGTTCGCCGCCGGTCACGCGGATCTTTTTCGTGCCGCGCGACACGAAGGCCGTGCAGAGCCGGTCCAGTTCCTCAAGCGTCAGCAGGTCGCGCTTGGGCAGGAAGTTCATGTCCTCCGACATGCAATAGACGCAGCGGAAGTCGCAGCGGTCCGTGACCGAGAGACGGATGTAGGAGATCTGCCGGCCGAACGGATCGACCAGAGGAGCCCCAGCCAGAAGTCCTGTTTCCGAGCGCTGTATCATGCCGTATATACTGCCCTGAAGGCGCGTGGCTTTCAAGGGAAATGCAAATTGGCAAGCGCAACTTCAGCATGGCCGACCGAGCTTCGCCTGCGCAATGAGGGGCGCGTGCTCCATGTGGCCTTCGACAATGGCGGCGCTTTCGACCTGACTGCCGAATATTTGCGGGTGGAAAGCCCGAGTGCGGAGGTGCAGGGGCATTCGCCGTCCGAGAAGAAGACAATTCCGGGCAAACAGAATGTGGCGATCCGGGAAATCCACCCCACCGGCAATTATGCGGTCCGCCTGGTCTTCGACGACGGCCACAGCACCGGCATCTACAGCTGGTCCTACCTGCACGAACTTGGCGAGCAGCACGGCCCGAAATGGCGGGATTACCTTGCCAAACTGAAGGCGGCCGGGTTGGCCCGCTAAAAAAAGGCCGGAGCAAAGCCCCGGCCGTTGATGGTTTTCGCTGTCGACGCCTTAGCGCAGGACAACGACCTTCGTGCCGACCTTCACGCGCTCGTAAAGATCCGTCACGTCGTCATTGGTCATGCGGATACAGCCCGACGAAACAGCCTGACCGATGGTCTCGGGTTCGTTCGAGCCATGGATGCGGTAAAGCGACGATCCCAGATACATGGCGCGCGCGCCCAGCGGATTGTCCTCGCCGCCCGGCATGTAGCGCGGCAGGTCGGGACGGCGCTTCAGCATCTGCGCCGGGGGGCGCCAATCGGGCCATTCGCGCTTGTTCGAGATGGTCTTGGTCCCGGCCCATTCGAAGCCGGGGCGGCCAACGCCCACGCCGTAGCGCACGGCCTGCTTGCCGGGCAGCACGAAATACAGGCGACGTTCGGCGGTGTTCACCAGAATGGTGCCGGGCGCGTATTTGCCGTCGTAATCGACGATTTCGCGCGGTATCGAGGCGATCTGCGGACGGCCCTCGACGAGATCGTCGTGCTGGAAGAAATAAGCGGGATGGTCGGCCGGGTTTTCGTAGGCCGCGACTGGAGCGGTGAGCGACAGTGCGCCGACCACAGCGCCAGCAAGCGCAAGGAATTTGCTGAGCATGGATGGACTTTCGTGAACCGGAAGGTTGGACGACTGCGACTCCGGCATGGCCGTCGCCGCAGCGGTGACGCACCCTTAACACACGAGCGCCGCAAACGGCCACCGGTCACAGAAACGTGACATGCCGGCCCATGGGTCAGGACCGGCATGTCTTTCAAAAAGCAGGCTTAGTTATCAACAGGCGGTGAGCTTGCGCTCCACCGGCAGATCGAACAGCGGGCGCAGATAAATGCCCGCGTAGTTGCCGACGAGGCAGCAGACGATCCAGAGCCAGCCATGCAGGCTGCCGGAAGCGATACCGCTGAAGAACGCGCCGATGTTGCAGCCATAGGCGAGGCGCGCGCCGTAGCCCAGCATGATGCCGCCGATGACCGAAGCTGCGACATGCTTGGCCGGGATGCGCCATTCCGGGTTGAACTTGTGGGCGAGACCGGCCGCCACAAGCGCGCCAAGCATGATGCCGATGTTCATCACGGAGGTGATGTCCGACAGGATGCTCGCGTTGAGCGCCCGCTGCAGGGCGGGGTTCTGCCACGACGGCCAGGTCTCGATCGCTACGCCGATGGAGGACAGGAACTTGCCGCCCCAAAGGCCGAAGGCCGCCGTCACGCCCCAGGGGCGTCCGGCCAGATAAAGCGTCAGGAAGTTCAAAAGCGCGAGGGCGACCGCGCCCCACATCAGGGCCCACGGACCCTGGAGCAGCGAGCGCCCGCCCTTGAAGATCGACACGACTTCGCCGTGGCGCTTCTTTTCGATCCGGGAAACGACGATCCAGATGGCCGCGAAGACGGCGAGGTTGAGGGCCAGAGCCTGCTGCCAGCCGAAGGTCTTGATCAGCGAGGTCGGCGGGAAGCTCGGCATAGCCTGCCACCATTGGTTATGGGCAAGACCGATCAGCGAACCGACGATGAAGAAGGCCAGCGTGATGATCATCCGCACGCCGCCGCCGCCGACTGCGAAAAGCGTCCCGGACGCGCAACCGCCGCCCATCTGCATGCCCACGCCGAATATGAAGGCGCCGACCACGACTGACGTGCCGACCGGCGACACATTGCCGTTCACCGCCTGGCCGAAGAGGCTGCCGGTTCCAAGCGCCGGGAAAAACAGGATGCAGGCGAGGCCCAGCATCACCAGCACGCCGCGCACGCCGGCGCTTTGGCCATCGGCCAGCAGAACGCGGAAAGCCGAGGTGAAGCCGAAGGTCGCGTGATAAAGAACCAGACCAAGCGCAACGCCGGTGGCGAAAAGCGCCGTCAGATTGGCTGTCTGGGTGAAAAGGATCTGGACGCCCAGCGCCACGATGATGGCGCTGGCGATCGCGGTGACGCCGAACTGAGGCTTCGGAACCTGAAGGCTCGGACCGGAATAGGAACTGGCTACGGACATGGTATGCTCCGGGTTAATGGGCGCACCATAATCCACGCCTTCGTATAGTGCTAGAGCGTTAATTACATGATATAAATGTAATTACTGGTTCGGGACCCATTCCTTGATGTCGCGGCACTCATAGCCGGCCATGCAGGCCCGGTTGTCGCGCGTCGGGGTGAAGTACGGGATCGCGGTTTCGCCGCGCTGGCAGTATCCTTCGTTGGAGACCAGACGTTCGAACGTGTTGGGTCCGGTATCGACTACAGCGGCCCCTCGGCTCTGGATCATGGAGGCCGCCGCCCCGCAAGTCATGGTGTGCAGGGCAGGGCGCGAGGACTGGGCGAGTGCGGATGTGGCGAAGGCGCAGAGCGCCGCTGCAGCGATGACGACTTTCATGTGTGCCTCTTGATTGGTTGGCCCAGCCTAGCGCGGCGGGGCTGCAATGTCGCTCGGTCGCGCCATCACGAGAACGGGAGCGGCGTCACGATCCGTTGATTGACAAAAGGCCGGACGACGCTTGCAGGGCGTCGCCGTCGCTGACGGCGCTTTCCGCCGAACTTTCCGAAAGGATGCGGGACCGCGCGCGCTCGCCTGTCTCCCGCACGCTCTTGTCGAGATGGGCCGCCCGGTTGATGACCTGCAAATTCGGCGCGCCCCAGAAGCCGAGCAGGTCCGGCCAGGCGTGATCGCCGCGTTCCCGCCAGACCTTGAAGAGCGGCTTGCGGTGATCGACCTCCGCGTCCTTCAGCAATCGCACGCCGGTGGCGATACATTTGTTCTTCTGAAGTCGCTTCAGGTGCCGGACATGATCGCTCGGCGCGGTCCACAGGTTCCATGCCGTCACGCAGCAGGAATGCCAGGCGGCGTTCTTGTTGCCCTCAGCCCCGACGCCCCACAGGTCAATGTGCCAGCCGAGTTTGTAAACCTTCTGGCCGCAGACGCAGCAATGGCCGGGGCCCAGCGCATATTTCTTTTCGCGAAAGGGTGCGGGCGGGGCGCGAAACGAGGTGGGCAGCCCGTCCTCCCTGTCTCCGCCCAGCCGCCATTCCCAACCTTCCGGCGCGCCGCTGCGCCGCGCCAGCGCGCGAGCGAGGCGATCCGCCCTCACCGGATGATGTCGCCAGTAGGATTCGACGCAGAGGCGTGGAGTCGGCGGTATTAATGCCTTGCGCCTGGCGTGTTGCAGCACTTCGGGCGGGAAAATCTTCGGCAGCGATTTTTCGAGCCGCGCGAGCGACTTTTCGTTGCGGGCGGCCCGGAAGGTTGATGTCTGCAGAGCCAAGGCGGCCTCGGTATGGCGAATCAATCAGGATGCTGGACTTATCGTGCCCCGAAAGCCTTTAGGAAAACTGCCTGACGTTGCGAAGGAGGGCTGCATGTCGGTGACCGCTTACATGAATGATTGTCGCCGCCGGCAGGGGTTGCTTACGCTCGATGAAATTCTGGCGCTCGCCGAGCGCGGCAACGTGATCTACGATCCGCATTCGCTACTCGTGTCCCGCCGGGCGATCATCGGTCGGCACAATGTGTTTTTCCCGAATGTGACGCTGTTCTGCGGCGAAACCCAAAACCTGAGCATCGGCGACCGCAACATATTTCATGCGATGACCCTGATGGACGCCGCAGATGGACCCATTGCGGTCGGCTCGGACAACCAGTTCGGCGAAGGCGGATTGACGGTCCGATGCAACCGGCCCGGCGCGGCGGTCGAAATTGGCGATGGTGGCCGCTACATGGGCGGCGCATCTGTTTTCGGCCGGACCGCGCTGGGCTCCGGCAGCCAGTTGCTCGGGCAGATCGCCGTCGATTCTTGCCGTCTGGAAGCAGGCGACAGCTTTCGCTCGCCGGACCCGGATGCGCGCGCCGGTCTGCTGAAAGGCTGGGGCTCCGCGCGCGGCCTCAGCGTCCCGCGCGGCAGCGTGATCGCCGGAAACGGCCGTTTTGACGCGGCGGGTCTTGAACGCCAGTCGGCCTACCATCCGAAGGCTTGACCCGTCGCATTGACGGGGCGGCCCGGGCGCAGCAGTTTGCCGCTCGCAACTTTCAGGAGACGTCCATGCCCCATATCGTGATCGAATATTCCCACGGCGCGGAGGCCGACGTCGATATCGAGATGCTGGCGCAATCGCTTCACGAGACAGCGACGAAGTCGGGCGTCTTTCCGGTCGGGGCGGTGCGGACGATGGCGCGGCCCTGCACGGTTTCGTATGTGGGCGACGGGGCGCACAACAACGCCTTCATTAACGTCAGCGTACGGATCGGGCCGGGGCGTCCGCTCGAACTGCGGCAGAAGCTGACCAAGATGTTCTTCGACGCAGCAGCTGCGCATACCGAAAGCTTGTTCGACAAGCGGCCTGCGGGGTTGCAACTGGAAGTTTCCGAACATGATCCGGCGGTGACGCTGAGCCGGAACACGATGATTCCGGCGGCGAAGTAGGGGACCTGCCTCAAAACGCAAAACGCCCGGCGCAAGGCCGGGCGTCAAACTCTCAAAACCGCAAAAACTTACTTGATGCCCAGCAGGCCCTGCGCGTTCTTGTAGTTGATCTTCTCGCGATCTTCCTGCGTCAGGTCGAGCGACTCGAGGATCTTGATCGTGTCGCGGATGTAGCCGGGACCCTTCTCGGGATCGAACGGGCAGTCGGACGCGAACAGCACGCGATCGGCGCCGTAGAAGGACAGGCCGCACTTGGTGGCGGCTTCCGAACCGAACACCGCGCTGTCGGCGTAGAAGTCCTTGAAGTAGTCGAGTGGACGCTTCTTCATGCTCTTGAGCAGGGACTTGTAGTCCTCGTCCGTCGTGCGGTTGCCGAGCTGATCCCAGCCGGGGCCGACTCGGCCTTCGAAATACGGAACCATCGCGCCCAGATGATGCGCCAGAACCTTCAGGTCCGGGTACTTGTCCATCACGCCGCCGAACACCAGACGCGCCATGGCGGTCGAGGTCTCGTAGGGCCAGCCGAAAGTCCACCAGATTTCGTACTTCGACTTCTTCTCGCCCGGGTAGTCGGGCATCGAGGCCGTGCGCGAGGGGTGCAGGAACACCGGCTTGTTGTGCTTCTCGGCAATCTCGAACAGCGGCAGGAATTCTTCCTCGTCGAGCGGCTTGCCGTTGATGTTGGTATGCACCTGGATGCCGTTCGCGCCGTTCTTGATGGCGCGTTCCAGCTCCTTGGCGAAATTTGGGGAGTTCATCGGCAGGCTGGCGAGCCAGCCGCAGAAATAATCCGGGTTCTTGGCGACGAGTTCGGCCATGCCGTCATTGCCGAGCTTGGCGAATTCCTCAACGGCCGCGCCTTCCCCCAGGGCTTCCAGCGGCGGCATGCCGAGCGAGATCACCTGCTGGTAATTCTTTTGCTTGCGGAACATGTCGACCACTTCCTTGCGGCGGTCGAGGTCGTAGATGGCCGGGATGCCGCGCATGCGGGCGCCGATATCGGCGGACGCGCCGGGGGTGGCGAGCATCTTGTCCCAGAGGCCCTGCGGGAAAAAATGGTTGAAACAGTCGATGTAACGCATCTGGGCTGGTCCCTCCGGGGATGTACTGTCCTAGGTGGCAGGATTTCAGCGGGACACATAGCGGGGTTCGAACCGGGCTCAAAGCGGAAATTCAGGGCTCCCGCCAATTGCAATCCGGGGGGCGCGCCGCTATCTCCGGCCCGAACGCGCCCGCATGACATTGTCCGGCGGGCTGTGTAGAACCTTGCGAGGAAACCGGCGTGGGCGGCTGCCCGCGCGCGAGCCATCAGGAGCCTGTCGAATGACCGATCAACGAGTCCAAAAAGGCGGAGCCGTCCCCGCCGAGATGGGACACAATTCCGTCGCGCTGGAAGAAAAGCGCGAGAGCCTCTACCACAACAAGAAGGACCGCGTTTTCGTGCGCGGAATCCAGGGCGAGTACAATGTAAAGCAGGAGCTCGATCGGCTTCGCGCGATCCCCCGTGTCCGCAAGGCCAAGGATCTGAAGTTCATCGACGGTCCGATCGCCTACAGCCGCCACTATGTCGAGCCGAAGGACGGCATCACCCAGACCTTCCACATGCATCTGGAAGAATATGCGCCGGGCGGCTCCTCGCAGAAGCATGGCCACGTCAACGAGGCCGCCTTCTACATTCTCGACGGCAAGGGCTACGAGATTCACGACGGCGTTCGCTACGACTGGGAAGCCGGCGACATCGCCATCGTGCACAACAATTGCGTGCACCAGCATTTCAACGCCTCGAAGGACAAGCCGGCGCGCGCGCTCGTCATCAAGACGAAGCCCATGTACCTGTTCCTCAACATGCTGTTCCAGAAGCAGGTGAAGGAGCGCCCGCTTGAAGTGACGCCGGAAGCCGAAGGCTTCACGGTGCGCGAGGCGGAGATCGACTACAACCATCCGAAGGGCGGGTACTGATATGGCGTGGGGTGAATCCGAAAGCTGGCTGAAGGGCGCCGCCAACGAACGCCTGTACCAGAACCTTCTCGACGATGCGCAGGATGCGCCTTCGCGCAATGCGCGCCGCAAGAAGGTCGTCCGGCCGCACGAAATGCCGTGGGAAATGTCGCGTCAGGGGCTGCTCAAGCACCTGATGAACGAGAAGATGAACACGCGCATCGAGACCGTCGACGCCTATATGCAGCTGATCCCGCCGGGCAGCCGCTCGGGCAAGCATCGTCATCTGGCTGAAGAGTGCGTCTATGTGCTCGAAGGCAAGGGCTACGACCTGCATCAGGATTCCGATTGCGAGATCGGCGATACGTTCGAGTGGACCATCAATCCTGAAGTGAAGAAGTTCGAGTGGGAAGCGGGCGACTATATCTACATCCCGCCGAACACCGTGCACCAGCACTTCAACGCGGACCCGGAACGTCCGGTGCGGCTCATCTCGTCCACCGCGCGCATCTTCCGCCAGATGGGCCTGAATACGCTGGAGCAGTTCGAGGACGCGCCCGAGTTCGATCCCTATGTGAAGCTGACGGACGAACTCGTGCGCCAGTATCTGCGCGGCGAGATCAAGCCGAAAGCCTGAGGCCTACGGCGCGCCTTTTTATTGCATCGCGTACATCATGGCCGGGTCATTCCCGGCCATGATGTTTCAAGGCGGCGCCAAGTTCGAGCGGACCCTGATGGCTCCTGCCGATCCTCCCAGAAAATCGCACACGCTCTCCGATCACATGTTCGGCTTCGATTCCGCGCATGCGCATGATGAAGACGCCGATCACGAACATGACGAATCCGAACATGACGTGCTGCCGATGGAGTCCCGCGCGCTGGAAGGCGCGCCGTTCGTCAGCATCGGCCTCGACATTGGATCGTCGGGGACACAGGTGGCGTTCTCGCGCCTGCTGATGCGCGGACCGGGCGAACCGCAGTCATTGCGTCGCCTCGCGCGCGAACGCGAAACGCTCTATCTCTCGCCCGTCTCGCTGACGCCGTTCCGGGCCGACAATACAATCGACATCGAGAAGCTGCGCGACATTCTGGACGCAGCTTACGATGCATCCGGCGTGACGCCTGACGATATCGAGACCGGTGCGATCATTCTCACGGGCGAGGCCGCGAAGCGCGACAATGCGCGCGCAATTCTGGATGCGCTCTCGGAGGAATCCGGCGAACTGGTTTGCGCCGCCGCCGGTCATCACATGGAGGCCATGTTGGCCGCGCACGGCTCCGGCGCAGTGCGGCTGTCGCGCGAGATGCAGGCGCGCATCCTGAACATCGACGTTGGCGGCGGCACCACGAAACTGGCGATCTGCGACGATGGCCGCGTGACGCAGGTGGCGGCCCTGGCAATCGGCGGCAGGTGTCTTGTGTTCGATGATGGCGGCTGCATCACGCGCCTTGATGAAGCGGGGCGCTTGCATGCACGGCGCGCCGGCTTCGACTGGAATATCGGAGACATTGTTTTATCCGGGCAATTGCAGCTTTTGGCGCGAGGCATGGCGGATGCGCTTGTCGCAGCGCTGCGCGGCGCATCGGGCGGCGACACAGGAGCGCTATTCGTCACAGAGCCGATCGGGGATTTTGGTCGCATCGACGGCGTGCTGGCCTCGGGCGGCGTGGCTGAGTTCATTTATGGGCGTGAAACGCGCAGCTTCGGCGATCTCGGTCTGCTGCTTGGCCGTGCGATTGCTGAGCATTTCGAGAACGGCGCCATTGCATGGCCGCTGCTGCCGGCGCAGGAATGCATTCGGGCGACCGTACTCGGCGCATCGGGATATTCGATGCAGATGAGCGGGCAAACCTCCACGATTACCTCCTATGCAGACCTTCTGCCGCGCCGCAATCTGCAGGTGTTGCATCCGCCGTTCGACTTTTCGGGGCATATCGACCCGCACGCTCTGGCGAGTGCGATCCGGCGTCATCGCGAGGCTTTCGACAAACCGGATGCGCGCAGCGAAGCGGCGTATGCGTTTCGCTGGCGTGGCGAACAATCGCACGAACGATTGCGCGCCTTTGCGGAAGGCGTTGCGGAAGGTCTGGCCGATTGCATCGCGGTGAACGCGCCGATCTATATCCTGACGGAAGGCGACGCTGCGCTCTCGCTGGGAGCAATCCTGCGTCAGGAGCTGAATGTGACGAGCGAAATTCTCGTCATTGATGGAATCGTGCTGCGCGATTTCGATTTCGTCGACATTGGCCGCATGCGCGTTCCCTCCGGCATGGTGCCGGTGACGGTTAAAACGCTTTTGTTCACGCCCGACCAGAAGACGCGCTTCTGAACTTGTGCGTAGCAATGCCCATATGGCCGGGCTTGAACTGTCCGGCAGCGCTTCCTAGATCCAGCATATGATTATGGCGGAGCCTGCGTTGGGAGCTGCCAAGCTTCAGGAGGGGCCAGCATGAAACTTCACAAGACCCGCAACTCGATTCCCTCGAACGCCCGGAATACGGTTGTCGAAATCCTGAACGCACGCTTGGCGGATTCCATTGATCTCGGCCTCGCCACCAAGCAGGCGCATTGGAACCTGCGCGGGAAAAACTTCATCGCCGTTCATGAAATGCTCGATGGATTCCGGGCGCAGATTGATACGTTCACCGACACGATGGCAGAGCGCGTGGTTCAGCTTGGCGGCGTGGCGCGTGGAACATCGCAGAATGTCGTCGAGGGCACGAAGCTGAAGCCCTACCCGCTCGATCTCGTGAAGGTTGAGGATCACCTGACAGCTCTGGCGGAACGCTATGCGAGTGTCGCCAATGATGTTCGCGCGGCGATCGAAGCCACCGACGAAGCCGGCGACGCCGACAGCGCGGATATTCTCACCGGCTATTCGCGCGAACTCGACAAGGCGCTCTGGTTCATCGAGGCGCATATCCAGGCGTAACCGGTCGCCATTGCGAGGAGTGACGAAGCGATCCGCAATACTCACACGGATCGCTTCGCGAGGCCGTCAGCCACGCCTCCGGTGACTTACATTATTTCGTCAGCATCCCGGCATTCACCAGATCGCTGCGGAACTGCTCCGGGCTTGTGAAATGCAGCGCGTGAAAGCCCAGCGCCCCCGCCGAGTCCACGTTCGGCTTGCTGTCGTCGATGAAGACGCATTGCGCAGCGCGCATCTTGTAGCGGGACAGGAATAATTCAAAGATCGCCCGATCAGGCTTGAGCAATTGCTCGTCGCCGGACACGACAGTTCCGATGAATGATCGCAGGAAGGGAAAGATTTCGCCGGCGCGGTCGAATTTCTCCCGCGAGAAATTGGTGATGGCGTAAGTGGGAATGCTGCTGCGCTGCAATTCCTCAAGGATCTCCACCGTTCCGCCGATGGCCCCGTCGAGCATATCTTCCCAGCCGGTATCGTAGAGCGCGATTTCCTTTTTCCATTCGGGATGACGCGCGGTCAGTTCTGCGACCGCTTGTGCGAAAGGCCGGCCGCGGTCCTGTTCCAGATTGAATTCCGTCGTGCAGATGTTCGACAGGAACCATTCCATCCGCTCATGGTCGGTGAAGATTCTGCGATACAGGTTCCGCATGTCCCAGCGGATCAGCACGTTGCCGATGTCGAAAACAACAGTGTCGGGCCGATCCGCCATGCGGGCTCCTAGTTGAATGTGTAGGCGTCCATCAGCATGACGCCGCTCTGGTTGCTGGTGTGCTGACGCTTGCCTTTTGCGCCTTCGCCCGCAGCGCCCATCGCGAAGGGAAGCGGCAGGAAGTGATCGTCCGAAGGATGGTTTTCCCGCGCGAAGGGAGCGGCCTTCAGATAGTCGGCGATCTCGTCGGTCGCGCCCGCTTCGGCTTTTTCGCAGACCCAGTCGCCGAAACGCGAGACCCATTCGGGCGTGGGATAGTCGGGCATCCGCCGCACTTGCGAATAGGCGTAAAGATTGTGCGTCAAAGTTCCCGACCCGACGATCAGAACGCCTTCCTCGCGCAACGGCGCGAGCGCGCGACCGAGCGCCACATGGTGCGCGCCGCCCGCCTGCGGCTGGATGGATATCTGCACCACCGGAATATCCGCCTGAGGATACATCAGGGCCAGCGGCGTCCACGTGCCGTGGTCGTAGCCGCGATTGGTCATCGGAGCCGCCCGGTAGCCTGCGGCCTTGAGCATATCGACAGCGCGGCGCGCCAGTGCAGGTTCGCCCGGCGCGGGATATTTGATTTCGTAGAGCGGGCGCGGGAAGCCGCCGAAATCATAGATCATCTCGGGCTTTGCGTCGGCTGACAGGCGCGGTTCTCCTGTCTCGAAATGCGCGCTGCACATCAGGATGGCTTTGGGCCGGCCAAGGGCTGTCCCGAACTGCTGGAGAAAGTCACGCGCCTCGCTGCTTTCCAGCATGATCATGGGCGATCCGTGCGAAACGAACACGGTCGGAAAACGGGTCCCTGTCATCATTCACCTCCGGGCGCGATGCGCCGCTACTGGTGCAGAGATAGGTTCAAACGGCGCAAAGCGCACTTGCACGCGTGCAAACGAATGTTTTCGCGCCCGGTCACAGGAAGCCGAGCCGCATCAGCAGGGCGGCGCCCCATGCGAGCCCCGCGATGCAAAGCGCGCAGAAGACAGCCGCCGAGCCCATGTCCTTGACGATCTTGATGGCCGGATGCGTGTGCGGGGTCACGTGGTCGCACAGTTTCTCTATGCTCGTATTGAGCAGTTCGACGGCCAGCAAGAGCAGGATGGTCGAGACCAGCGCGATGCGCTCCCATGCGGTCGAACCGATCGCGAAGGCGGCCGGAATTGCAATCGCCAGCAGGATCAGTTCCTGCTGGACGGCGCGCTCGGTCGAGCCTGCATGAAGCAGGCCCGCACAGGTGTTGCGAAAGGCTTTCCAGAGCGTGTGCACGCGGACGTTTCCCCCGATCCGCGTTTATTCGGCGGCCTTTACTTCCACCCGCTTGCCGGCGCGCTCCTTCTTCAGGAGTTCCGCAACCAGGAAAGCCACTTCGATGGATTGCTCCGCATTGAGGCGCGGATCGCAGGTCGTGTCGTAGCGGTCCTGCAGGTTGAGTTCGGAAATCTCGCGCGCGCCGCCGAGGCATTCGGTGACGTTCTTGCCGGTCATTTCCAGATGAACGCCGCCCGCATAGGTGCCCTCGATCTGGTGGACTGCAAAGAAGTTGCGGATTTCGCCCATGACGCGCTCGAAAGGCCGCGTCTTGTAGCCGTCGCCGACGCTGATCGTGTTGCCGTGCATGGGATCGCAGGACCAGACGACCGTCTTGCCCTCGCGCTTCACGGCGCGGATCAGCGGCGGCAGGAATTCGCCGACCTTGTCGGAGCCGAAGCGGCAGATGAGCGTCAGGCGGCCCGCCTCGTCGGTAGGGTTCAAAACGTCGATCAGGCGCAGCAGATCGTCCGGCTTGAGCGATGGTCCGCACTTGATGCCGATCGGGTTTCTGACGCCGCGGCAGAACTCCACATGGGCGTGGTCGAACTGGCGGGTCCGGTCGCCGATCCAGATCATGTGGCCGGAGGTCGAGTAGTAATCGCCGGTGGTCGAGTCGACGCGCGTCATGGCCTGCTCGTAGCCGAGCAGCAGCGCCTCGTGGGAAATGTAGAAATCCGTCTGGCGCATTTCCGGATGCGCTTCGGGATCGAGCCCGATGGCGCGCATGAAGTCGAGCGACTCCGTGATGCGGGCGGCGAGTTCCTGATACCGGCCCGACAAAGGACTGTCCTTGACGAAGCCCAGCATCCAGCGGTGAGCGTTTTCGAGATTGGCGTAGCCGCCCGTCGCGAAGGCGCGCAGCAGGTTCAGGGTTGCGGCGGACTGGCGGTAGGCCTTGAGCTGGCGGCGCGGGTTCGGAATACGCGCCTCGGGGGTGAAATCCACCCCGTTGATGATGTCGCCCCTGTAGCTTGGCAGTTCGGCGCCGTCCCGCTTCTCGGTGGGCGAGGAGCGGGGCTTGGCGAACTGGCCGGCGATGCGGCCGACCTTCACGACGGGCGACGCCGCCGCAAATGTCGTCACGACGGCCATCTGGAGGAAGACGCGGAAGAAGTCGCGGATGTTGTCGGCGGAATGTTCCGCGAAGCTCTCGGCGCAGTCGCCGCCCTGCAGAAGGAAGGCTTCGCCTGCCGCTACTTTCGCAAGTGCTTTCTTGAGCTTGCGCGCCTCGCCGGCAAACACGAGCGGCGGAAAGCCCGCGAGTTCCCGCTCCACATCCGAGAGCGCCTGGGCGTTCGGATAATCGGGAACCTGCTGGATGGGTTTTGCTCTCCAGCTATCGGGGGACCAGCGTTCGGCGGACATGACGAGACTCCAGAGTGCGCCGGTCGGACCGACGCGAGGTCACTTATATACCCCTCATTACGCAATTGCGAGATTGGCTGTTCGTCGCGGGCGGTGGAACGGCAGGGCCTCGGGTTCGTTAAGCGAAAAGTTCCAGGCAATTTGGATCAAAGATGGCTCCCCGCGCTCGCCTCCTGTCGCTCGCCACGAGCGTGCCCCCGTACGTGATCCACCAGGGCGTTGCGGCTGCAGTCGCGCATCGCGCCTTTGCGCCGCGCTATCCCGAGTTCGAGCAGCTTCGTCCGGTTTTCGACAATGCGGGGATCCGGACGCGGCGGGGCGTGCGGCCCATCGAATGGTATCTGGAAGATCGCGGCTGGCCGGAGCGGACTACTGTGTTTCTGGAAGGCGCCGGCGAGCTGTTCTGCGCGGCCGCGCGCGAGGCCATCGAGCAGGCGGGACTTACGCCGGAGCAGATCGACACGATCGTCACTGTTTCGTCGACCGGTATCGCGGCCCCTAGCCTTGAAGCCCGCGCCGCCGCCCGGATGGGCTTCCGGGCGGATGTAGAGCGTATTCCGATCTTCGGCCTGGGCTGCGCAGGCGGCGTTTCGGGCCTCGCGATCGCTTCACGACTGGCGCAGGCCAGACCCGGGACAAATGTGCTGCTCGTCGCTGTCGAAATCTGCACGCTGGCCTTCCGGCTCGACAAGCTCACAAAGGCCAACATCGTGGCGACCGCCTTGTTTGGGGACGGCGCGGCGGCCTGCGTGCTGCGGGCCGGAGAGGGCGGACTGGCGGAGATCGAAGCAAGCGCCGAGCATCTGTGGCCCGACACGCTCGGCATCATGGGCTGGGACGTTGAGCCGCAAGGATTCGGGGTGATCTTCGACCGCGACATCCCGCCCTTCGCCGAAAAACATCTGGAACCCGCCATGACATCCATGCTCGGCAAGGCGGGGCTGACCAGCGAGGATATTGACCGCTTCGTTTTTCATCCCGGCGGCGTGAAGGTGTTGCAGGCGCTCGAGTCCGCGCTCTGGCTCGGACAGGGGGCGCTAGACCACGAGCGCGAGGTTCTGGCCGAGTGCGGCAACATGTCGGCCCCCACGGCGCTGTTCGTGCTGAAGCGCGTGATGGATGAGGGGCTGCCTGACCGGATCGCGCTTGGCGCGCTGGGACCGGGATTTACGGCGAGTTGCGTCACCATGAGGGCGGCCGCATGACGCCCGCGATCTGGCTGCTCGCTTTTGTCACGGCGCAGAGGATCGCAGAACTTGTCTGGGCGCAGCGCAATACGCGCGCGCTTCTTGCGCGGGGCGGACGGGAAATCGCAGGCGAGCATTACCCGCTGATTGTCGCGCTGCATGCCGCATGGCTGGCGGGACTCTGGGGACAGGCCGGGGATCTTGTGCTCGACCCGTTCTGGCTTGGAGCCTATGCGGGCCTGCAGACGCTCCGCGTATGGGTTTTGGCCAGCATGGGCCGTCGCTGGACGACCCGCATCATCGTCGTCCCCGGCGAAACGCTGGTTCAGCGCGGCCCCTTCCGTCTGATCTCACATCCGAACTATCTCGTCGTCGCGGGCGAGATCGCGGTGCTGCCGCTTTGCTTTGGCCTGTCGGCCTATGCGGCGATCTTTTCGATCCTGAATGCCGTCGTGACCACGATCCGCATCAGGGCCGAGGGCGGAGCGCTGCGACGCGCCGCCCTCCAGTAATCAGGTGCCGCTGCCGCCGCCGAGGTGCTGCCCGGCGTCCATCCGGATGGCTTCGCCCGTCATCGTCCCAAAGCCCTCGATCACCGAAAGCGCGGCTTGCGCAACGTCAATCGGCCAGAGGCCCTTGCCGAGAGGAAACTGCTTCTTGGCCGCTTCCACACGCGCCTGATAGGCTTCGTCGCTGAGGATCTTGTTGGTCCATGGACCGAACAGTCCACCGGGGCACAAGGCATTGACGCGCACTTCCGGAGCGAGCGCGCGCGCCATCGAGAGCGTGAGATTGTTCAGCGCGGCCTTCGAGGCGCAATAGGCCATCGAACTGCCGCCCGCCCGGAAAGCGCCCACGGACGAAATGTTCACGATGGCGCCGTCGCCGTGCGCCTTCAGATGAGGCGCTGCGGCGCGGCACATCTGGAAATTGCCGATGACGTTCACCGCGAAGACGCGCTCGAACTCGGCGCGGTCCAGCAGGTGCAGGTCCTTGTGCTTGATGGGATTGGTGGTGGCGGCGTTGTTGATCAGGATGTCGAGCCGCCCGAAGGCTTTCACAGCCTCGTTGACCATGTTCACGCAATCGGCGTCTTCGGCCACGTTGCCCTTGACGACGACGACCTTGACCCCGTGCGCGCGGCAATCGGCCGCGACCTGTTCGGCGCCCGCCGCGTTGCCCGCATAGTTCACCAGAACGTTGCAGCCGCGCGAAGCGAGAAGTTTGGCGGCTTCGCCCCCGATGCCTTCTGGCGAACTCGAACCCGTGACGATGGCAGCTTTACCCTTGACGTTCATGCGTCTCCTCCATGTTGGAGACACAATAGCGGGGCTGCGGCGGGAGGCAACGTCATTGCGAATGCAGCGAAGCGATCCATGAGGCTTTCGCGGCCGGACAGCGGGCGTGGGAGAGTGCGATTAACGAACGTGCCGGGCCGTCCGGGTGCGCATCGTCACCAGTTCTTCCGCCGCAGTGGGATGCACCGCCATGGTGGCGTCGAAGTCGGCCTTGCTGGCCCCCATCTTGATGGCGATTCCCAGGAGCTGCGCCATCTCGCCCGCCTCGTGGCCTAGAATGTGGACTCCCAGCACCTTGTCGTGCTTGCCGTCGACGATGATCTTCATGATCGTCTTTTCCTGACGGCCCGAGAGCGTCGCCTTCATGGGACGAAAGCTCGCCTGATAGATGTCGACGATGTCGTGGGTGCGGCGCGCTTCGGTTTCGGTGAAACCCACCGTGCCGATTTCCGGCGTGGTGAAGACGGCGGTCGGCACGTTGGCGTGCGACACAAGTGTAGGTTTCTCCCCGAAAACACTGTCCGCGAAGGCATGGCCCTCGCGAATCGCCACGGGCGTCAGGTTGATGCGGTTGGTGACGTCGCCGACTGCGAAGATCGACGGCGTGCTGGTGCGCGAGTGCGCGTCGACCTTGATGGCGCCAACCTCGTCGACCGCCACATCGGCGTTCTCGAGGCCCAGTGCGCGCGTGTGAGGGCGACGTCCTGTGGCGAGCATCACCTGATCGCTGAACGCTTCGCCGCCGTCGGTGAGCGTGACCCGGTAGCCGGACGCGCTCTTCTCGATCAGCAGCGGCAGCGCGCCGAAATGGAACGAGACGCCTGCATGGACCAGCGCATCGCGCATCCCGTTGCGCATGTCCTCGTCGAAGCCGCGCAGAACGTTGTCGGCGCGCATGCACATCGTCACCTGCACGCCAAGTCGCGCCAGCATCGAGGCGAATTCCACCGCGATATAGCCGCCGCCCACGATCAGCAGCCGACGCGGCAATTCGGGAAGGTCGAACACTTCATTCGACGAGATGGCATGTTCAATGCCCGGAACAGCCGGTTCCATGACGGGCGATGCGCCCGTGGCGACCAGAATGTAGCGGGCGCGCACGAGACGTCCGTCGGCTTCGAGACGAACGCAGTTCGGGTCCTCGATGGTGGCCCGTGTCTCCTCGATGGCGACGCCTGCACGCTCCAGATTGGCGCGATAGATGCCGGAGAGGCGCGAGATTTCCTTCTCCTTCGAGTCGACGAGCCTGCGCCAGTCGAACGTCGGCTTCTGGGGAATCGTCCAGCCATATCCGGCCGCATCCTCGAATTCGTCGACGAAGCGGCTGGCGTAGACATAAAGCTTCTTGGGGACGCAACCGCGGATCACGCAGGTGCCGCCGATGCGGAACTCCTCCGCGACCATCACGCGCTTGCCATAGCCGGCCGCGATGCGGGCTGCGCGCACGCCGCCCGAGCCCGCTCCGATCACGAAGAGATCGACGTCAAAATCCGCCATGGCCCCCGCCTCAAACCGCGATCAGATGTCGTGGCCTTTTTTCTTCATTTCGGCGCGCGCCTTTTCGAACATCTGCTGCGACATCTGCCGGCTCCACTGCTCCATCATCCCCGAGATGATGTTGACCGACTGGCCTTGCGTGTCGAGATACTTCTGTCCGGCGGGCGACTTGAGGAAGGTGACCGTCTCGCGAAGTTCCTGCTCGGTCATGGCGCGGCTGAACACGCGCGCGGCGTCCTCGACGACGAGCGGGGTCTGCTTGTCGAATTCCGTACGGATGCTATCCATCACGGTCTTCAGGTCATTGCTCAATTCCGGGCGCGTGGCCGTCACGGTCTGGGTGAGGCGCGCGACCATGTTGCCGACGACCGTCTCGATGAGGCGTTCGGCGCCGATCTGGTTCAGCAATTCACGGGCAAAAGCCAGATGCTCGGCGGTCGGCGGCGTCACGGCCAGCGACATGCCTGGCTGCGCAGAGGCTGCCGGCGCTTGCGCGGGCGCGGGTTGGGCAGGCGCCGGAGCCGGCTGCTGCGCCAGCGCCGGAGCGGCGCCGAGAAGCAAGGCCAGAGGGAGCGCCCGAAGGCCGTTGCGAAGGGTCTTGTTGGTCAAGTGAGGCTCCTGTTCGGCGGGTACGCTCGATCTGGTCGATCGGATGGCCCGCCTGCCGGTCGGCGATTGGCCTAGCCAAGATCGCCGATGATGTCCACTCCGGCGGAATCGGCCACAATCACGGCCTTTGCAAGGCCGATGAAAAGTCCGTGCTCGACCACGCCGGGCGTCGCCGCCAGCGCTGTCGCCACCGCGTCCGGATAGGAAATCATCCCGCATTCGCAGTCGAGTATGTAATGGCCGCCATCGGTCAGGAAGGGCTTGCCGTCCGCCCCCATCCTGAGCTTCACCGGCCCGCGCGTGCCGGTCATGCGGCAGATCTTCTCCACGCGCCGTCTGGTCGCTTCCAGCCCGAAAGGCACGACTTCCACCGGCAGCGGGAACTTGCCGAGCACCTCGACCTGCTTCGAGCGGTCCGTGATGACGATCATCTTTTTCGACGCGGCCGCCACGATCTTCTCGCGCAGCAACGCCCCGCCGCCGCCCTTGATCAGGCGCATTTTCGTGTCGAACTCATCGGCGCCGTCGACCGTCAGGTCGAGTTCGGGCGTCTCGTCCAGCGTCGAGAGCCGGATGCCGAGCGCGCGCGCCTGGGCGGCGGTCTGCTCCGAAGTCGGGACGCAGATCAGGTCCATGCCGGCCTTCACCTTCTCGCCGACCAAATCTACGAAATGCTTGGCGGTGGAGCCTGTGCCGAGGCCGAGCTTCATGCCGGGGCGGATCAGTTCGGCGGCGCGGGCGGCCGCGAGGCGCTTGGCCTCATCGACGGAAAGAACGGTCACTTGAACTCGCTATTTGGCTGGTGGGGTGCAGACGACAAGATCGTTCAGCACATAGCAGATAGACATGGCGCCGGTGCGCAAATCGACGCGGAACACGCCGGCCTCGCGCTCGTGCCGGGAGGCGACGAGACTGTATTCGCTGGGGGCCTGCGGACCCGCGCCTTCGCCCGGCTGGTAGCAGAGGGTGACGCCGATGGAATTGTCCTTCAGCCCATACTGGCAGGCCCCGACCTCGCCGGTGGCGCGATCCAGACGATAGACCCGGTTCAGGTCGATCTCGGGAGCGGCCAGAAATTCGAAATTGGCCGCGTGGACGGGCGCGGCCGCCACGCATGCGGCGAACGCGAAAGGCAGGACGCCTGAATTTCGGCGGTCACTCATCGGTCGGCTCCCAGAAACGAATCGCCCCAATCTGTATTTTAACGGTTTCGGGGCGGTCCGGGTTTATTTGCGCAAGGCCGTTCAGTTTTGGCGCAGGATCGGCTAGGCCGGTCGCATGACCGCACCGCTTCTCGTCTTCGATCTCGACGGCACGCTGGCCGAAACCGCCGGCGACCTGATCCGCACCCTGAATTACATTCTGAGTCGCGAAGGAATCGCGCCCGTGCCGCTGGCCGAGGGGCGCAAGCTGGTCGGGCAGGGGTCGCGCGTCCTCATCAAGGACGGCTTTGCGCGGGCGGGCCGCGACCTCGATCCGGACAGGCTGGAGCAATTGTTCCGCGATTTTCTAGCCTATTACGAAGAGCATATCGCGGTGGAAAGCCACCTTTTCGAGGGCGTCGTGGCGGCGCTTGACCGGTTCGAGGCCGCCGGCTGGGCCTTTGCGGTCTGCACCAACAAGGTGGAGCATCCCTCCGTCCGGCTGCTGACCGAACTAGGCATTGCGGGCCGTTTCCGGGCCATCTGCGGTCAGGACACATTCCGCGACGGCGACCGGATGATCGCCAAGCCGGACCCGCGCCATCTGCTGAAAACCATCGAAAAGGCGGGCGGCGATCCGGCCCGGGCGGTCATGGTCGGGGATTCGCGCTTCGATATTGAGGCCGCCCAGCGCGCCCATGTGCCGGTGGTGGCGGTGGATTTCGGCTACACGGACGAGTCCGTGCGGGCCTTCAACCCGGACCGGATCATCGCCCACTACGACCAATTGTGGGAGGCGGCGACGGGCCTGCTGCCTGTCCGCGCGCCTTGACGGAGCCCGCGCCCAAGCGCATTGTATCCACCATGACGAGCAAATCGGCTTCTCGCCCCTGCATCTGCCGGATTATTATCAGCTAGCCCACACGCTGGCTGGAGCCGTCTTTTTCCTAAACACGAAAAGATAGAAGCCCCGGCCGGCAGGTCCGAGGAAATCCATGTCGACGCCCACGCTGCGCCTCTACAACACGTTGACGCGCGCCAAGGAAGATTTCCGGCCGATCGATCCGGCGAACGTCCGCATGTATGTGTGCGGGCCGACGGTTTACGATTTTGCCCATATCGGCAACGCGCGTCCCGTCATCGTGTTCGACGTGCTGTACCGGCTGCTGCGGCATCTCTACGGCAACGATTGCGTCACTTACGTTCGCAACATCACGGACGTGGACGACAAGATCAACGCGCGGGCGGCGCGGGATTTTCCGGGCCTGCCGCTGAACGACGCTATCCGTCAGGTGACGGAAAAGACCGCCAATCAGTTTTTCTCCGACGCGAAGGCCCTGGGGTGCCTCGAGCCCGACGTGCAGCCGCGCGCGACCGAAAACATTGCGCAGATGATCGCCATCATCAACCAGTTGCTCGCCAAGGGCCACGCCTATGTGGCGAGCGGCAACGAGGGCCGCGAGGTTCTGTTCGCTGTCGGCAGCATGAAGGATTACGGCCAGCTCTCGAAGCGCAATCTGGAAGACCAGCAGGCGGGGGCGCGCATCAGCGTCGAGGCGCACAAGCGCAATCCGGGCGATTTCGTCCTGTGGAAAGAGTCGGCGCCGGACGAGCCGGGCTGGGCTGGCGCTTTTGTCGAAGGCGGAGCGAGCGTTTCAATCCACGGTCGCCCCGGCTGGCACATCGAGTGCTCGGCGATGAGCAACCGATATCTGGGCGAGACGTTCGACATTCACGGCGGCGGTCTCGATCTCATCTTCCCGCATCACGAAAACGAAATCGCCCAATCGCGCTGCGCCTTCGGTCACGATGTGATGGCCAATGTATGGATGCACAACGGCTTCCTGCAGGTCGAAGGCGAGAAGATGTCGAAGAGCCTCGGTAATTTCGTGACGATCAACGAATTGCTGGAGACTGAGAAGTTCGGCGGGCGGAAGTGGCCGGGCGAGGTGCTGCGGCTCGCGATGCTGAAGACGCATTATCGGCAGCCGATTGACTGGACGGTGAAGTCGCTGGAAGAGGCCGAGAAGACGCTGGAAGACTGGTTCGCTGGACTTAAGGATGTAGTTTCCTCTGCGCCATCTGAAAGCGTCATCGCGGCGCTTTCAGACGATATCAACTTCTCAATGGCGATCGCCGAATTGCACCGTCTTTCGCGAAGTGGCGAATTGCCAACCTTGAAAGCCTCGCTCGAACTTTTGGGGTTTGATAAGCATCTTTACGCCAGTGGCCTCAAAAAGGAGCTCAGCGCAAACTATGATGCGGCTGTTGTCGCTTCCCTCGTTGACGCCCGCATCGCAGCCCGCAAAGCGAAGAACTGGGCCGAGTCCGACCGCATTCGCGATGAACTCGTCGCGATGGGCATCCAGTTGATGGATGGAAAAGACCCCGTCACCGGCGAACTCGTCACCACATGGGAAGTCAAGCGGTGATGAGGGCCAGCCGATGACCGTCTCGCTTCGCCCCTATCTTCCCTCAGACGCGCAGCGCGTCGCCGACATCTTTGTCGCCAGCATCGAGGAGATCGCGTCCGAGGATTACAGCGCCGCGCAATGCGAGGCGTGGGCGCGCGCGGTGGACGATCCGGCTTTTGCAAAACGCCTTGCGGGCAATCTGACGCTCGTCGGGCTGGTCGATGGCGAAGTCGCCGGTTTCCTGACGTTGAAAGGCGCGGATGTGATCGACCTGCTTTACGTGCATCCGCAGTTTTCGCGGCAGAAGGTGGCGACCACGCTTTGCGACGCCATCGAGAAGCTCTCGGGCGCGCGCGGCGCGAAGCAGTTGAGCGTCGACGCCAGCGACACTGCGCAACCGTTCTTTGCGCGGCGCGGCTATGTGCCCGAACGGCGCAACACTATCGTGGTCGAAGACCAGTGGCTCGGAAACACCACCATGCGCAAGACGCTCGCGGCCAATGACGATGGCGCGCCTGCAGGCAGGAGACTGCAATGACAGAACCCAACAACGAACCGACGTGGAAAAGCTCGCTGCCGTTTCCGCGCAAATGGCTCGCCTATGTGGCGATCAAGTTCATCGTTCTGGCGATCGTGATCTATGTGGCGCTGCGTTACTACGGATTGGCCTGACCCGATGATGCGCGAAAGACTTTATCTGTTCGATACGACGCTGCGCGACGGCGCGCAGACGACGGGCGTCGATTTTTCGCTGGAAGACAAGCGGCGCATTGCGAAGCTGCTGGATGATCTCGGCGTTGATTATGTCGAAGGCGGCTATCCGGGCGCCAACCCGACTGATACCGAATTCTTCAAGAAGAAGCGCACGCAGAACGCGAAGTTCGCCGCGTTCGGAATGACCAAGCGGGCAGGGCGCTCGGCCGCCAACGATCCGGGCGTGGCGGGGCTGATCGACGCTGAAGCCGATACGATCACTTTCGTGGCCAAGACATGGGACTACCATGTGCATGTGGCGCTCGGCTGCACGCTCGACGAAAATCTCGACAGCATCGCGGATTCGATCAAGCTGGCGCGCAGTCACGGGCGCGAGGCGATCCTTGATTGCGAGCACTTCTTTGACGGCTACAAGGCCAATCCGAAATATGCGCTGGATTGCGCCATGACGGCGCATAGCGCGGGCGCGCGCTGGATCGTGCTGTGCGATACGAATGGCGGAACGTTGCCGGCCGAAGTCTCGAAGATCGTCACGGAAGTCACCAGGCACATTCCGGGTTCGCATGTGGGCATCCACACGCATAACGACACCGAGAATGCGGTGGCGAATTCCTTCGCGGCCATCGAGGCCGGCGCACGGCACATACAGGGCACGCTGAACGGACTTGGCGAGCGCTGCGGCAACGCCAATCTGGTCTCGATCATTCCGACGCTTCTGCTGAAGAAGGATTATGCAGACCGTTTCGAGATCGGCATCTCGCTCGACAAGCTGAAGGGTCTCAGCAAGATCAGCCACACGCTCGACGAATTGCTGAACCGCAGACCCAACCGTCATGCGCCCTATGTGGGCGCGTCGGCCTTCGCCACCAAGGCGGGCATTCATGCGTCCGCCGTGCTGAAGGATCCGCGCACATACGAGCATGTGACGCCGGAATCAGTCGGCAATGCCCGCAGGGTTCTGGTGTCGGATCAGGCAGGGCGTTCCAACATCCTGTCTGAGCTGGAGCGCCTTGGCGTTGCGGTCGCCAAGAACGATCCGCGCGTCGGGCGTTTGCTGGACGAGGTGAAGGAGAAGGAATCGCTGGGCTATGCGTATGAAGGCGCGGACGCCTCGTTCGAACTTCTGGCCCGGCGGATTCTCGGCGAAGTGCCGAACTATTTCGATGTGGAGCGGTTCAGCGTCAGCGTCGAGCGACGGCACAATGCGGAAGGTCAGCTGGTCAGCATGTCCGAAGCGGTCGTGAAGCTCGTTGTCGACGACCAGCCTTTCATCTCAGTGGCCGAGGGCAACGGACCGGTGAACGCGCTCGATCTCGCGCTTCGCAAGGATCTGGGCAAATACCAGAGGTTTATCGAGGATCTGGAACTGATCGACTATCGCGTGCGCGTCTTTCAGGGCGGAACGGATGCGGTGACGCGCGTGCTGATCGAGTTCGGGGATTCGACGGATGCGCGCTGGTCCACGGTCGGCGTTTCGGCCAACATCATCGACGCCTCGTTTCAGGCGCTGACGGATTCCATCTTCTACAAGCTGCTCAAGGCAGGGGCGCGGTAGACGGCTTCACAAACCAAAAAGGCCCCGCCGAAGACGGGGCCTTTTTAGGCAATCGGGCCGCTTACTCGACCAGATTGATCGTGCCGTCGCGGCAGAGATCGAGGCCGGAAACCTCGATCGTCGACTCATCGTCGAATTCGCCCGAGATGTCGTAGACGCAGCCGCCGTTCTTGGTGAGGTTGCTGGTCTTGCGCTTGCCGGCCAGAAGGCCTGCAGCCACGACCTGCGGCTGGGCGTTGGCGGCGCTCTTGGAGACGACCGCGAGTTCGACCAGCGTCGCGCCGCGCTTGTTGACGATGTTCACCCTGGCGGCGTGCTTGGCCGTCGTCTTCTTGGCGACTGCCTTGCGGGCAGGGGCGGTGGCTCGGGTGGCGGCGCCGGCGGCCTGCTCGGCTGCAGCCTCGACGGCCGGAGCGGGGGTTGAATTGAACAGGCTCTGCGCCCTGGCGGGGGCTGAGGCGACAAGGGCGGCGCCGCCCAGCGCCAGCGCCAGCGCGGCGGCTTTGGTATCGAAACGGGTCATTGGCCTCTCCACATTACTCGGTACTCAGGACGCGAGATGGGAAAGTCATAACAATTGAATGTAATTCAGGCAAATCGGCTTGGCTGTTCAAAGCGCTGGGTTCAGCCTGGCGTCCACCCCGTCCCCGGCGCGGCGGGCCGCAGTCTCAAGCATGGGGATGATGTCGTCGACCTTTTCGGCCACCAGATAGCGCACCTCGAGTTTGGTGGGGATGAAGCCGTTGTCCCGCATATGAGCCATCAGGGACAGCAGCGGCCGCCAGAAACCATCAATATCAGCGATCAGGACGGGCTTCTTGTGGCGGCCAAGCTGCACCCAGGTGAGTTGCTCGACGAGTTCCTCAAGGGTTCCGACCCCGCCCGGAAGCGCCACGAAAGCGTCGGCCTTCTCGAACATGAGCCGCTTTCGCGTGTGCATGTCCGGCACGACGATTGCTTCCTGAGCATCCTGCAGCATCGCTTCTTTCTGTTTCAGGAAGTCCGGGATGATGCCGGTGACGTGTCCGCCATGTTCGAGGGTGCTGCGGGCCACAATGCCCATCAGGCCATTGTTTCCGCCGCCGTAGACGAGCCCGATCCCCGCCTGGGCGAGGTTCTGGCCGAGACGACGGGCGGTTTCGGCAAAGATCGGGTCGGTTCCGGGGGAGGAGCCGCAATAAACACAGACGCGGCGGATAAGACGATCGTTTGGATTTCGGGTGATTTCTTCTGTCATCAAAAAAAACTGGGGATGAGCCACGGGGTGGTCAAGTGGCCCCGGTCAAGATTCCGGATTTCGGTGGCGAACTTGTCAGCAGAGCGCTAGGTAAGGCGCGTTAATGGAGCGAAAACCATGTTCGGGCTGTCGAAAGCCGCAATGACCTATGTGATCTCGGCGGTTGTCGCCCTGATCAGCATCGGGACGATTGCGTACCAAAGCTGGAAAGGCAGCCAGCCGCCGTCCGTCGCTCCGGCGCCGGTCGTCGCGACGGCTCCGGCGACGCCGTCCGCCACGCCTGCTCCGGTGGCAAACCCGACAACGGCCGCGCCGACCGCAGCCGCTCCGGCCCCGGCTCCCGCGCAGCAGATTGCGGCGGTTCCGCCACCGGCGGCTGCTCCGGTCGCTCCGCCGACCGCCCCTGCGGCGACTGCTACGCCGCCTGGACCCGCATCGGCCGCGCCCACGCCTGCTCCCGCACCCGCGCAACCCGCCCAGCAAAGCGCCGCCTTGCCTTCAGCGCCTGCCGCTCCGGCCGCAGCCCCCGCCGTAACAACTGAACCTCGGCCAGAGTTCGACGTCGTGCGCGTCGAACCGACCGGAGGCGCTGTCGTGGCGGGCCGCGCTTCGCCGAATTCCAAGGTCGTCCTGCTCAACAAGGGGCAGGAGATCGCCAGCGTCCAGACCGACGCGAACGGGCAATTCGTCATTGTGCCGTTAGAACTGCCGCCGGGCGACCATATCCTGGCGCTTGGGAACGAGCGATCGGGCGCGCGCGTGGATTCGACCCAGAACGTCACCGTCAGCGTCCCGCAGCGCGGCGGCGGCAATACGCTGGTGGCGCTGGCCGAGCCGGACAAGCCGACCCGCATCCTGTCAGACCCGTCGCGTCCTGCCGGAGCGCCAAGCCAGCAGGTTGCAGCTGCGCCGCCGCCTTCCGCAGGGGTGACTGCGCCGACCCCGCCTGTCGATCCGTCGTCGGTCACGTTCCGCACCGTGGAGGCGGACGAGTCCGGCGGCTTCTTTGCCACCGGGACCGGATCGGCCGGTGCGACGATCAGGCTTTACCTGAACGATATTTCTGTCGCGACTGTTACGGCGGGGCCGGACCGGCAATGGTCGCTGCGCATCGAGCGCGGCATGGCGGCCGGCGCCTATCGGGTCCGGGCCGATCTGGTCGATGCGTCGGGCAATGTGCTGGCGCGCGCGGAAGTGCCCTTCGACTATCCTGACCGTCGCGTTGCGGCTGCTCCGGCGGTTCCGATGCCGCCGTCGCGCCCGGCTGATCTTCCGGGCGGACCCGCTGCGGCTGCCATCGCCACCGCGCCTGCGGCTCCCGCAGAGGCTCCGGCTCCCGCCACTGCTCCTGCGGTTGCCGCAACTCCTGCGCCTGCGGCCGATGCTGCGGCTCAGGCCGCTGCTACGGTTGCGGCAAATGCCCAGCAGGCTGCGAACTCCCCCGCCGCGCAGGCTGCGGCCAACGCGCCGGGCGCGGCAAATGCCGTAGTGCCGGAAATCCAGACCGTGACGGTGGTGCGCGGCGACAATCTGTGGCGCATCAGCCGCAAGATGCTGGGGCGCGGCATGCGATACACCCAGATCTACGAGGCCAATACGGCCCAGATCCGCGATCCGCGCCTGATCTATCCGAACCAGATTCTCGTTGTCCCGGGCGCCCAGCAGGCGAACTGAGGTCCAGTCACGACGGTTTGCTTGAGACAGCGGGTGCTTTCAGCGCCCGCTGTGTCTATATGGCTGTAGAACAAGATTCCCGCCAAGGCGCCCCCGACACATGTCACCTCCCAAGCCCGCCGTTCCGCAGCAGAAAGCCCCGACCGGCAGGCCGGACATACGCGCCGAAGCCAGCATGCTGACGACAGTGCGGCTTCTGTGGCCCTATATGTGGCCGCAGAACCGCTCCGATCTGAAGATGCGCGTCCTCGGCGCGATGGTGCTTCTGCTTTTCGCCAAGTTCGTCACCATTGCGGTTCCGTATTCCTTCAAATGGGCCACCGATGCGCTGACGCCGGGACCGGGGCACGAAGTGCCGCTGCCTGCGCTTCTGGCGGGGCCGGTGATCCTGGTGATCATCTACGGCTTGCTGCGCACGCTGATGCAGTTCTTTACGCAGGGGCGCGACGCGCTCTTTGCTGCCGTCTCGATGCATGCGACGCGCAAGCTGGCGACGGAAGTCTTCGTCCACATGCACCAGCTCTCGCTGCGCTATCATCTGGAGCGCAAGACAGGCGGCCTGACGCGCGTGCTCGAACGCGGCCGCGAAGCGATCCACCAGATCGTCCGCATGACCATGCTCACCGCGATCCCGACGGCGGTCGAGTTCGCCATGATCCTCGGCGTGTTTCTTTACGAATTCGACTGGCGCTATGCGGCGACAGTGATCGTGATGATCATCGCCTATCTGAAGTTCACGTGGTTGGCCACGGACTGGCGCATCGGCATCCGCCGCTCGGTGAACGAGAGCGACACCGACGCCAACGTGAAGGCGATCGACTCGCTGCTCAACTACGAAACCGTGAAGTATTTCGGCGCGGAAGCGCGCGAGGCGCAGCGCTACGACAAGTCGATGGAGCGCTACGAGCGCAACAGCACGCGCAGCTACATTTCGCTCGCCATCCTCAATTCCGGGCAGGGGCTGATCTTCTCCATCGCCCTGACGGTCGTGATGATCCTGTGCGCCATCGGGGTTCGCGACGGTACGCATACTGTCGGCGATTTCGTCCTGATCAACGCGATGATGATCCAGCTCTATCAGCCGCTGAACTTCATGGGCATGGTCTATCGCGAGATCAAGCAGGCGACGATCGACATCGAATCCATGTTCCAGATCCTCGGGCAGAACCCCGAAATCCAGGACCTTCCGGGCGCCGTGCCGCTGACGATCCAGAAGGGCGGCATGAAGTTCGAGAACGTGCATTTCGCCTACGATCCGGCGCGCCCGATCTTGCGCGGCGTGTCGTTCGAAGTGCCGGCAGGCAAGACGGTTGCGGTGGTGGGCCCCTCGGGCGCCGGCAAGTCGACCATTTCGCGGCTGCTTTTCCGGTTCTACGAGCCCCAGTCGGGACGCATCACGATCGACGGGCATGAAATCCGCAACGTCACGCAGCGCTCGTTGCGCGACCAGATCGGCATGGTCCCGCAGGACACGGTGCTGTTCAACGATACGATCGGCTACAACATTCGCTACGGCCGCTGGGATGCGACGGACGCGGAAGTCGAGGAAGCCGCGAAGCTGGCGCAGATCGACGAATTCATCCGCACGGTTCCGAAGGGCTATGAGGCGCAGGTCGGCGAACGAGGCCTGAAACTCTCGGGCGGCGAGAAGCAGCGCGTGGCCATTGCGCGCACAATCCTGAAGGGGCCGCCGATCCTTCTGCTCGACGAGGCGACGTCGGCGCTCGACAGTTTCACCGAGCGCGAAATTCAGGCCGCGCTCGACCGTGTGGTCATCGGACGCACCACGCTGGTCATCGCGCACCGTCTGTCCACCATCGTCAATGCGGACGAGATCCTCGTGCTCGACAAGGGCGAGATCGTGGAGCGCGGCACACACGACCAACTGCTGGCCAAGAACGGCGTCTATCACGCGATGTGGAACCGCCAGCGCGAAGTCGACGCCGCGCAGGAGACCCTGCGCCGCGCCGAGAAGGAAGAACCCCGCGTGACGGTCGGGGCCTGATCGTTCAGTGGCGAGCGGGCTTCAGCCCCTCGCGCTCGGCGTCCTTCAGGTCCTTCGCCTCCGGGCCGTCGAGCGCATTCTTTGCGTCCCTTGCGGCCTCTTCCACCTTGCCGCTTCTGGCGAACTTCTCCTGGGCGTCGTTGTAATGGCGCGCAGCCTCGCGGTTGCCTTCGCCCTGATTGTCCGGGGCCTTGCGATCGTCGGTCATGGGAAACTCCCTGTTGCGGGAGTTAATGCCCAAGGCTGACGGACGTTCCGTACGGAGCCTCCGTCTTGGCCGCCGTGACATCGCCGCGGTTTAGTGCGAAAAGCGGCCCGCTCAGCATCAGGGACCTCCCATGTCGGTCGTAGACAGCATTCAGAAGCAGTTCGTGCCCATCCACCCGGCGGGCTATCCGTTCATCGCCGCCTTTGCGGCGGCGGCGGTCATCCTCGGGTTCCTGTGGGAGCCGCTGGGCTGGATCGGCGCGGTCCTGACAGTCTGGTGCATCTATTTCTTCCGCGATCCGCCGCGCGTCACCCCCGTCAAGGATGGGCTGATCGTCTCGCCGGCGGACGGCTACGTCTGCTCGGCGGGCCTCTACATTCCGCCGCCCGAACTGGCCCTCGGCGACCAGCCGCTGCTGCGCATCTCGGTCTTCATGTCGGTCTTCGACTGCCATGTGAACCGCTCGCCCGTGACCGGCAAGATCTCCAAGATCGCCTACAAGCCCGGCCTTTTCGTCAATGCGGACCTCGACAAGGCGAGCGAGGACAACGAGCGCAACGGCTTCGTGATCGAGACGACCGATGGACCGGTCGGGGTGGTGCAGATCGCCGGACTGATCGCGCGCCGCATCATCTGCTTTTCGAAGCAGGGCGAATCCGTCGGAGTCGGCGAGCGCATCGGGCTGATCCGGTTCGGATCGCGCGTCGATGTGTTCCTGCCCGCCCATGTGCAGCCATTGATCGGCCTCGGGGCGCAGGCGGTGGCGGGCGAGACCATTCTGGCGGACCTGCGTCCGGCCGAACCGGCCCGCACCTGGCGCCGGGGCTGAGCGGCGCTCATACGCTGCTTTGGGCTGCGCCCCGGCCCTGCTAGTATGGGGCGTTTCGTTCACCGGGGGCGCATGTGGTGTTGGATGATAAGCCGGGACTGCCGGGCGGCCGCGAGCCGCTGGCGGGCAGGATGCGCAGGCTGAGGCGCATCCGGCGCATTCCCATGCGGTTCGTGCTGCCGAATCTGGTGACGCTGATCGCCCTGTGCCTTGGCATGTCCTCCATCCGTTTCGCCGCGGAAGGCAGGTTCGAGACGGCCGTGCTGTCGATTCTCGCCGCCGCCGTGCTGGACGGCCTCGACGGGCGCATTGCGCGCGCGCTCGAAGGCACGAGCCGCTTCGGGGCGGAACTCGATTCGCTCGCCGACTTCATCGATTTCGGCGTCGCGCCGGCGGTGCTGCTGTATTTCTGGACCCTGCATGATTTCAAGAGCATCGGCTGGGTTGCGGCGCTGATCTTCGCGATCGCCTGCGCGCTGCGTCTGGCGCGCTTCAACGTCATGATCGACGATCCCAACAAGCCAGTGTGGATGTCGCATTTCTTCGTCGGGATGCCCGCGCCGGCAGGGGCGATCGTGGTGCTGCTGCCGATGTATCTGCATCTTTCCTTCGTGCAGATGCCGAACGATTCGGCTCTCGCGCCTTTCGCCACGGCCTACGTGATCCTCATCGCGTTCCTGATGGTCAGCCGCATTCCGCATTTCTCCGGCAAGCAGATCGGCCGGGTTCCGCGCGAATGGTTCATCCCGGTCCTGTTCGGCACGGCGGTCTTTCTGCTGATGCTCTGGCAGTTCCCGATGGAAGTGCTGATCGGGCTGGTGGTGATCTATCTGGGGATGATTCCCTTCTCGATTCGGCGGCACACGAATTACCAGAAGGCCGATCAGGCGGCCGCCGAAGCGGCCGAGCAGGGGGCTGTTGCGCCTTCCGGGACCCCGCAAGCCTGACTTTTCGATGCAATTCTTTGTATCGCGGGGCTTGCGGCGCGGCAGGGCGGTTCACAAATCCGGCAATCTCGATTAGTTTCGGCGCCAAGCGTGCCTCCCTGTCAGGGACAGCACTGTTGCGCCGTTCGCCGGCGGACCGTTCCACACGGACGCCCGCGTCGAAAGACAGGATCATATGTCGAAGGAAGAACTTCTGGAATTCCCGGGCGTCGTCTCGGAACTTCTGCCCAACGCGACCTTTCGCGTGAAGCTGGAGAACGACCACGAAATCATCGCCCATACGGCCGGCAAGATGCGCAAGAACCGCATCCGCGTGCTGACTGGCGACCGCGTCCTTGTCGAGATGACGCCCTACGACCTCACCAAGGGCCGTATCACCTACCGGTTCAAGTAGCACCCTCCGCGATGCGGACCTTTCAGCGGGGCGGCGCGTGAGCGAAGCAAAGGGCTGGCGGCCCAAACTCGTTCTGGCTTCGGGCTCGCCGCGCAGGCTGGCCCTGTTGCAGCAGATCGGCATCGAACCGGATGCGCTCATTCCGGCCGATCTGGACGAGACTCCCAAACGCAGCGAATTGCCGCGCAGCCTTGCGGTGCGGCTCGCCAGCGAGAAGGCGCAGGCTTCTGCGGCCATCGCACGGGCGAGGCCGGAGCTTGCCGACAGTTTCGTTATCGCCGCCGACACCGTTGTGTGCGTCGGCCGCCGCATCCTGCCGAAATGCGAAATTGCCGACGAGGCGGGCGCCTGCCTGCGGCTTTTGTCGGGACGCGCGCACCGCGTCTATACGGCGGTCAGCGTCATCACCCCCAAGGGCGCAGAGCGAAAACGTCTGGTCGAGACTCGCGTGCGCTTCAAGCGGCTCTCGGGAGCCGAGGTCGAGGCCTACATCGCCTCGGGCGAATGGCGGGGCAAGGCGGGCGGCTATGCCATCCAGGGCCTTGCAGGAGCCTTCGTGGCGAAGATCGTCGGATCCTACACTTGCGTGGTCGGGCTGCCGCTCTACGAGACGCTGGCGCTGCTGGCAGGCGAGGGCTATCCGGCGCATTTCTTCTGGCTGAACCGGGTGTGACCTTGAGCGAGGCCGCGAACGACAATCAGGGCCGCAAGCTTTTTGCGCCGCGTCCATGTCCGATCTGCAAAAAGCCGAGCACGGAGAAGTATCGCCCGTTCTGTTCCAAGCGCTGCGCGGATGTCGATCTGGCGCGTTGGCTGGGCGGAAACTACGCGATCCCGGCCGCGCCCGAGCAAGATGGCGACGATGACGAGGGTCCGGCGAATCCGACGCGGGGCTGACCGCTCAAGATGTTGGCCATGTGATTGTGTTTAATGGTGCCCAGGGGCGGAATCGAACCACCGACACTGCGATTTTCAGTCGCATGCTCTACCAACTGAGCTACCTGGGCGTTCGCGGCGCAGACTGTGCGCCGGAAGTTGGCGGTTTATAGGGACGCCGAATTGGCTTGTCCAGCCTTCATGAGCAATTCCCGCACGGATTTTCAGGCGGCCGCGACGGTTCCTGAGCAGGAAGGAACGTTCGAGTCTTCGAAAGTCCGTGCGATCGAGTTCGCCAGAAGCGGCGACGGCGCGGAACTGCATTGAGGACGGCCCACGGCGGCGTCGGCCGCGTTGCTGCGAGCCTATCTGGCCTTCTCAATCTTCATTACGGTCATCTGGCCGTTGATGCTGTCGGCGGTGAATTTTACCTTGTCTCCGGCTTTCACTGTCTTCAGCTGATCCGGATTCGAGGCGCGGAACACCATCGTCATGGGGGGCATGTCGAGGTTGGGGATCTTCTGATGATCGATGGTGATCTTGCCGGCTGATACATCGACCTTGGTGATCTTGCCGTCCACCGATGGCAGGTTCTGCGCCGCTGCCGGAACGGTTGCGCCCAGCAGAACCAGCGCCGCAATGATGTGCTTCTTCATGGTGCGCTCCCTATTTGACCACTACGGTTCCGTGCATCCCGGCCTGATGATGGCCCGGAATGAGGCAGGCAAATTCAAACGTTCCGCGCTTGGAAAATTTCCAGATCATCTGGACGTTCTGTCCAGGCTCCAGGGATTTCCCGTTCGGGTCATCGTGTTCCATGTTGGGGAACTTTTCCATGACTTTCCCGTGCTCGGCGTTTTCCTTCACGGTGGCCAGCATGAACTCGTGCTTGAGCGCCCCGGCATTCTTCAGCACGAATTTGATCTGCTCGCCGCGCTTCACGTCGAGCTTGTCGGGCGCGTAGGACATGGTCCCGTCGCCCTCGTTCATGGTGATCTCGACGATGCGGGCTTTCTGCTTCGGATTTCCGGGCTCTCCGGCCGAATAGGTCTTTGAGCCGTGCGCCAGAGCCGCATGGGCGAAGCCGAAGGCCAGCAGGCCGGCCAATGCGCCTTTCAGGATGGTACGCATGTGTTTCTCCCCTTTCAGTGTTCCATTTTTGTTGCGTTGGGCTTGACGACCTTGAAGGGCGCCTTGCCGGGGTCCTGCGGCGCGCCCTGCCGCTGCGGGGCGGGCGCGTTGGGCACGACCCGGGCGACCGTGCCTTCGGGGTGCCTGAACCAGCCCGGATCTGTGTAATCGCCGCTCTTCAGTCCTTCGCGCACCTTCAGCACCGAGAACATGCCGCCCATCTCGACGGGTCCGAATTGCGCGAAGCCGGTCATCATCGGCAGCGTGTTGTCGGGCAGGGGCATTTCCATCGCGCCCATGTCGGCCATGCCCTGATGGCCCATCGCCATGAAGCCCGGCGCGGTCTTGCCGATCCTCTTGGCGAGGTCGGGCAGCTTCACGCCGATATAGGTTTTCACCGAATGGCCCATGGCGTTCATCGTGTGATGCGACTTGTGGCAATGGACGGCCCAGTCTCCGGGCTCATCGGCGACGAATTCGATCGAGCGCATCTGCCCCACCGCAATGTCTGTCGTCACTTCCGGCCAGGCGGAACCGGGCGGAACCCAGCCGCCGTCGGTGCCGGTCACGGTAAATTCGTGTCCATGAATATGGATCGGATGATTGGTCATGGTGAGATTGCCGATGCGCATGCGCATCTTGTCGCCGAGGCCAGCCACGAAATTGTCGATCCCCGGAAAGGCGCGGCTGTTCCACGTCCAGAGATTGAAATCCAGCATGGTGTTGACCTTCGGCACATAGCTTCCGGGCTCGATGTCGAAGGCGTTGAGCAGGAAACAATAGTCGCGGTCGACGCGGCGTTCCGCCGGATCTTTCGGATGCACGATGAACATGCCCATCATGCCCATGGCCATCTGGACCATTTCATCCGCATGCGGATGGTACATGAAGGTCCCGGCGCGACGGAGCTGGTATTCATACACGAAGGTCTGGCCCGGCTTGATGGCCGGTTGGGTGAGGCCGCCGACCCCGTCCATTCCGTTCGGCAATCTCTGCCCGTGCCAGTGCACGGCTGTGTGTTCGGGCAATCTGTTGGTGACGTAGATGCGGACCTTGTCGCCCTCCACCGCCTCGATGGTCGGTCCGGGCGATTGCCCGTTGTAACCCCAAAGATAGGCCTTCATGCCCGGCGCGATTTCGCGCACCACGGGTTCGGCGACGAGGTGGAACTCCTTCCAGTCGCCGTTCATGCGCCACGGCAGGGTCCAGCCATTCAGCGTCACGACCGGGTTGTAGTCCGGCCCCGTGTGAGGCTTCAGGGGCGATTGCGTGGCGGGCTCTTTCTGGGTGGCGATCTCCGGCACGGCTGCGAAGGCGGTGCGACCGCTGACAGCCGCAACCGTGATGGCCGAGCCAACTGTCGCATCAAGAAATCCGCGTCTGGATAGCATGTGAATCTCCTAGTGCGCAGCATCGCCGCCGCCGGCTGCGGCGGCAGGCTTGACGTCGCTTCCGCTGATGCCGACACCCGTGAGGGCCGCGCGCAGATCGGCTTCGGCGAGGAAGAAATCGCGGCGCGCGTCGATGGCCGCGACGTTGCTGAGAATGCGTGAACGGGCGTCCTGCAGCAGCACGAAGAGATCGGCCAGCATGCCGTTATAGTGCAGCATGGACTCGTCCTGAATCAGCTTGCGCAGGGGCAGGACCTTGGACTGATAGAGGCGCGCGACATCATGTGCGCCCTTGTAGGCCATATAGGTTTCGCGCACTTCTGAACGAGCGTTGACGCCTTTCTCGGCCAGCAGGTTTGCGGCGCGCAGATAGGTTTCCTGCGCCTCGCGGCTTCGTGCTTCTCCAAAGTCGAACAGCGGAATCGCAATCGTCAGTTCCGCGCCCCTCGCAAGGTTCTTCTCGGCCGAAATGTCTCCCGTTACGGGATCGATGGTCCGGACCTTCGAGATGCTTTCCGCTGCCGAGAGTTCAATGGCGTCGACAAAGCGCGTGGCCTGCGTGAGGCCAAGTTCCTTTGCGGTCTTTTCCATTTCGAGGCGAGCGATCTGCACATCGACGCGCTTGGATAACGCCAGTGCTTCGAGAGCCTGCGGACCCAGAAGTTTCCCCGGCAATGGTGGGAGGGTGCGCGGCAATTCATATCGCTCATCGGCCTGCCAAAGGCCCATGAGGCGCGTCAGGCGTTCCTTCTCGACCTGCTCCTGCGTGCGGGCGCGTGCGATCTCGGCTGAAAGCTCCGCGTAAAAGGCAAACTCGCGACCCTGATCAAGCCTGTTCAGGGCGCCGGTTTCGCCGAGCTTCTGGGCGAGTTCCGCGAGATTCTCGGAAGCCGCGCGCGCTTCCACCAGATATTGCGTCTGGGCGCGCGCAGCGACAGCCTTCCAGTATTGTCGTCTCACATCTGCGGTCAGCCGCACCGTGGCGGCGACGGCGTCGAGTTGCGCTTTTCTCCAGACGGTCTGGGCAATGTCCTGCCGGGCCGGCAAAGTCGCGAGCGACAGAAGGTCCGCGATCAGCTTGCGCTCGATGTCGAGTTCGAGATGCGCTGACATTTTGGAGATCGAGAGCGCCGGATTGGGGGGCAGGCTGTCGTGCACATAGCGTGCTTCGGAAATGCCGAGTTCGTTATAGGCGGCCTGCAATCCCTTGTTGCGCAACAGCGCAATCTGCACCGCGTCATTCACCCCGAGCCCACGCTTGAGCAAGGCGCGGGCGCGTGACTGCGTCAAGATATCCTTTTCGGGTGTTTCAACCTTCGCGGTCTCGCGTCCTTCGTCGGCCGCGATGCGCTCGACCACGCTCGACATGCCGCCGTCGGGAGAGAGGGTCACGCAGCCTCCAAGCAGGCTCACGAAAGCCGTCGTCCAAAGCCAATGTGCAATCTTCATGGCTCGCTCCCCGGCGGGGCCACGCGCCTGTTGATCGTCATCCAGTCCAGCGGCTCCACGGGCCGATAGTCCTGCGTTCCCGCGGTCGTCGAAATGACCGGTACGGGCTTTCCACGCACGAGCGGGTCCGATGCCTGTGCCAGATGCGAGGTCGTCGGCTGGGCGCATGCGGCCAAAGACAGGCCCAGTCCCGACAGGAACAAAAACTTCATGAGATTATCCTGACAGAGCGTCGAAAGGCGCGCGAAAGCGCGCGCCAGCGCAATTCAGGCTCTGGGCGGCTTCTCGATGCCGGGCCCCTTGATGTCGGCCCGCTGTGGTTCATCCGGCAGCCACGAGGTTACAGCTGAATGGGCGCGCTGTTTCGCAAAAGGCGCTTCCGCCGCCAGAAGCGAATGACAGGCGGCTCCGCAGCACCCGTCCTTGCAAGGGTCTCCCGGCAGTTGCCGATCGGTTTGCTTGTCGTGATGGGAATGATCATGAGCTGTTGCATGATGATGCGCGTGACCAGCGGACACATGTTTCGTCGCGGCATGCGCGATGTTCGTCTGCTGCAGATTTGCGGTCATCGCCAGAAACGCCAGAAGACCGGCGACAAGGCCAGTCCGTCCGAGGGTTTGTAACAGGCGCCTGAAACTCATCCGGAGAATCTGTTTGCGAGCCAGGATTGTAGGCTTGGCGAATCGTTATTGAGAGTCTTCACCTCGGTCAAGGCTGGCCCGGTCCGGCATCGCGCGCCACCGCATTAGCCAAGCTCATGCTTGCTGATTCACGGCGGACGGTGATGTGATCGCTGGTCAATGCCGCCGCCTCAACCGCGAAGCGTCAACGGCGACAAAACGCGCCGATGAAGCGCGGATCTACAAGTCAGGAGGACGCCATGTGGGCAAATGATGGAATGATGAGCGGAATGACAGGACTCTTCGGATTGCTGGTCCTGCTGCTTGCGGTGCTTGGAATAGCGGCGCTGATCAAATATCTCAGGACCTGACACGTCGCAGGTCGGCCGCCGCCCGATCTTTCGTGACGGGGGCCGGCAGCAAGGAGCCATGGGCGAAGCGGTTATTTCGTAACGTGATCATTGCTCTTGGTCTTCTGGCCGGATCTTCCGCGCTCGCAGAAGGAAGTTGCGAGCAGGGTCGGCAGGAGGTCGCCGAGGCGCTTCAGCACGCGCGTCTTGATGATTACACGAAACGTCAGGTGGAGGGAGAGTTGTCGCGCATCGAACAGGCGCAGGCGGCGAAGAGCGAAACCGATTGCGAGGACGCCATCGGAAAACTGAAACACATCCTGCATCTCGATCATTGATGCGTTACTGCGGCCGGAATTCCAGGATCTCCGCTCCCCCTTCCGGACCAGCCCGCGCCGCCACGAAAAGCCGATCGAGTTGTTCCACATACAACGAGGTCCGCGCTCCCGTTCGGGTTTTGACAGTGTCGATGCGTTTTGGACTGCCGGAGATGTTGAATACGTCAATGACGCCGCTGCCGCAGGTCACATAGGCCCTGTGCCGTTTTTCGTCGATGAAGACATCGTCTGCATCGTCGCAGGTTTCGACCCTGTCGTCGGTTTTCTTCGATTGAATATCGAAGCGAACGAGTTGGGCCGGCCTCGTGCGAGCCACCACGAAAAGTGAATGCTGCGCGGCCGACAACGCCATCGGGAATGCGCCTGATGCGCCTTCCAGCGGCCAGCGACTAACCGACCCCGAAGGATCGATAGCCGCTATCGCGTTCAATCTCGGGATGTTCGCGAAAACGGTCCCGGATTCAGGGTGGACCTGAAACCCTTCCGGATGGGCCGGGAGTTGATGATCGCCGACTTTGGCCATTCGTTCGGGATCAATCATTACGATGCCGCCGTTGCCGTAACCAACGAAGACCTTTCCATTGCTGACCCGTAGGTTATCGGCGTCGCCCGAAGTCTGCATGTTTCCGGCGGGGCCAAGATCATTTGCGCGGAAAAAACTTATGGAGCCATTTCCGGCATTCGCCACGACCAAAAGGTTTTGGGCGTCGACAAACCCGATGCCCTGCGGCTCGGACAGCCCCCTGATCCGGGACGACAAGACTCCCTTCTTCAGATCGACCACCCCGATGGAATTATTGCCGAGTTCCGCCACAAAAAGGCGTTGTGTGCGAAGATCGACCGCCATGTGGTCAATCCTTCCGGCGACATTGCCGAGTGGAATGTGACGCTCAAGCACCAGTGATTGCGCGAAGGCGCATGTCGAGAGCAAAAGGCCGGCGAAGGCGCCCGCGATGTGTTTCGTGGCTTCCCTATTCACGCGAAACATCCACCGTCAGATTGGCGAACAGTGTGAAACTGTCTGCCTTGCTCCAGAGCGCGATTCCGCCCGAGGTTCGAAACGTCGTATCGCGGACTTCGAACAATTGCTTCCCGGCAAACGAGACGGTGATCAGGTCTCCGGCGATCTTCACCGCCAGGCGCTGCGGTTTGCCCGAGGCGACCGGAGTATCGGCTCCGGCGAACTGAATGCGGTTTCCGTTTACGGTTCGATAGAGCCGCACATTGTTTTCGAGCGCATTTGCGCGCACCACGAAATAATTGTTTCGATCCTGCAGCCGGAACGCCAGACCGCCCGCGCGGTCGATCTCGCCCTCCTGCGGAATGAGATCGACCGCAATTTCGAGATCAGTCGCCCGGACGTCCTTCACGATGCAAAGCGGATATCGCGCGTCGAGCTTCTCGCGGCTGACTTCAGCCAGCCCCGAGCGGTCGCCCTGCTGCACAAACTGCCATCGTGGAGGTCCGCCGGCGTTGCCGGTCAGGGCGGAATCGCAGGCCGATGGAGGCGACCCCGCAATCTGCCCGGATGAGAACAGGGGAATCGACCGTTCGGCCGCGTCCGCTGCACAACAGGCTGCCATCAATGCGAGAACCAGCACGGACCTCATCCGCCACACATCCTTTCGCCGGACGATCAGACTTTCCTAGCCCTTCGGGGCCACATGGACCGCATCAAGCGCGCCTCGCAAGCCCTTTGCGAGTTTCTGCACGTCGTCATTTGCCCAGAAATGCACGAAGAACGCGCGAGGTTCGTCATCCAGCATGTGATTGTGAATCGCCGTCACCTCGATGCCGTTGCTGCGGAGCGCTTTCAGCAAGGGAGTCACTTCCTTTGCGAGGGCCACGAAGTCTCCTGTTATGGCTGCCTTGCCGTTGCCGCTCGACTGGAAGTTGATCGCAATGGCTGCGCCCATTGGTCCGGCGACTTTCATGCCGTCCATCTTGATTTCGTCGGATCGCGGGATGCCAAACTGAAAGACGCCCCCGTTGTTGCGTCCCTTGAAGCCCAGGATCTCCTCCACTTGCGAAGTGTTGAAACCCGGTTCGGGCGCCTGAGCGCTCGCGGCGGGCGGGTCGAACGGGGTTTTGGACACAGAGAGCGCCGTCCGCACGGCTTTCGCGAGCTTCACAGGATCGCCATGCCCGGACACGTGCATGTAAAAGGTTGCGGGGCTCGCACGCAGAAGATGGTTGTGCAGAGCCGTCACCTCGATTCCGCTTTCAAACAGTTTCGACATGACCGGATTGATTTCCGTTTCCGTCAGCACGAGATCGCCCATCATCATGGCGTCTGATCCCTTGTCTTCAAACGCGATCCATCCGCCGAGCGCGAAGCCGGTCTTGATGTCGACGCCGTCCAGAGTCACCTTCAGGTCTGTGCGCGGAAGCCCGTAGCGATACACGCTGCCCGTCTGGGCATTGGTCTTGCCGATCGCCTGATCGACCGCTTTCCAGTCGGCCGCAACAGCGGGGAGCGGCGCTCCCGCAATCGAGAGGCAGGCCAGCATGAACAAATGCGATTTGATTGTCATGGAATTCTCCCGTTCTTCAGGCGTGCATGCTGGACCTGTTCGGGTCCTGAATTTCGGGAGGAATGGCGGTTCGAACTGCAAGCCGCACACATCGCTCCTCCGTCGGACTTGTCCGAACAGGAAAAGCGGAACTTGGACGCGAAGCGTCTGAGTCGGGGCGTCCGCGCCGGCCCCGTCACTTCTAGATAATCCGATTGAAAGTCCGGCAAAGGACCGGAAAGTCCGCATTTCGTGCGCTGGACACGCGCTGGCGCGGGTGTCCGAAACGCAGCGCGGCGCCCCAACACTTGGCTACATGGCCATCGCTGCCATGGCAGAAAATGCGCTCATGGCGTCTTCCGGCGAGGCACAGAAGTGCCCGCAGCAGCGCGCCGTTAAAGCGCGTGCTTCTGAATATATTCTCTCGGGAAGGCTCTTGCCGGTCAGCGTCCCTTGCGGGGTCCCCGGAGGCTCTGGCCGTGCTTGCGGCCGAGGCCCATCTTCTTGGCGAGTTCCGACCGAGCGGCCGCATAGTTCGGGGCCACCATCGGATAATCCGCCGGCAGGCCCCAACGGGCGCGGTAGTCCTCGGGAGAAAGGTTGTGGTCGGTGCGCAGGTGGCGCTTGAGCGACTTGAAGCTCTTGCCGTCCTCCAGACACACGAGATGATCGTCGTGGATGGACTTGCGGACCGGCACGGCCGGGGCCGGCTTCTCGGCCGGGGCGGCCACAGGGGCGGGGGCGGCCGCTGCTCCGGTCAATTGCGCGACGGCCCGATGCACGGCGGCGATCAGTTCGGGAAGTTCGGACTTGGGCAGGTTGTTATTCGAAACATAAGCAGCCACGATATCTGCGGCCATTTCCAAAGTGGTGTCGGACATAAATTCCTCCGAAGTTGAACTGCTCTACCTGAGGCTGCGAATAAAAGAAAGTTCGTTCCTATACATTTCTGGAAAAATTCCAGCGCAAAATATCCGGACATCATGTCGGAAATCGGTCGATCCCGTCCGCCGGGGCGGGTCCTTCAGCTATCGTCGCGGCGGCGTTCCGGGCGTCGGCTTACCATGTCCAGCGTCGCCGGGTTGAACATGGCTTCGAGCCTTTCGCCGCGACCGTTGCGCGCGTGGACATGGTAGCAGCCGTCATTGACCCGCAGCATTTCGATGTTCCAGCCGTCTGTTTCGAGCCGTTGCTGCAGGGCCTGACGCGGCTTCCAGTCCGTGAGCGGCGCGCGGCAGCGGGGGGATGCGGCGGCTGAACCGCCGGCAAACGCCAATGTCAGGACCACAAGGACCGCAAGCCGGAACACGACACGCTCCCACGCCAGATATCCACCATCCAAGCATATTTCCCTGACGAATGGCTGAATGATTGACCTAATTTTTTGCGCCGAAAGCGGCGCGCTCCAGCTAATCTGGGGCGAACGGACCGGAAATCCATGCGCATTCTGCTTGTCGAAGACGATTCCCTGCTCGGCGCCGCCGTGCGCGACCAGATCATCTCCGAGGGCCACTCGGTCGACTGGGCGCGCCAGATCAGCAAGGCGACGGACTTCATCCTGTCCGCAGCCTACGATCTTGTGCTGCTCGACCTGATGCTGCCGGACGGCCGGGGTCTCGACTTCCTGAAGGGCCGCCGCGCCGCCGGGGACGTGACGCCCGTCATCATCCTCACGGCGCGCGACCAGATTTCCGACCGGATCGCCGGACTCAATGCCGGCGCTGACGATTATCTGGTCAAACCTTTCGACCTGTTCGAACTTTCCGCCCGGATCCGGGCTGTCGGGCGGCGCTATTCGGGCAACCCCAATCCCCTCGTCACGATCGGCGATCTGGAGGTGGATCTGGCGGGGCGCACGGTGCGCCGCGGCGGCAGGCCTGTGCCGCTGACCTCGCGCGAATGGGCGCTTTTCGAAGGACTTGTGCAGCGACCCAACCAGTTGCTGTCCAAGGCGCAACTCGAAGAGCGTCTCTATTCTTTCGACACGGAAGTCGAGAGCAACACGATCGAGGTCTATATCGGCCGAATCCGCAAGAAGCTCGGGCCAGCCGCCATCGAGACCGTGCGCGGCATGGGATACAGGCTCGGGTCTGCGGAGCGCGGCGCATGACCGGCAAGCCGCAGCGATGGAGTCTTCAGCGCCGCCTGAGCCTGTGGATCGCCGGAGGCGTTGCGGGGCTCTGGATCGCCTCGGCGGTGGCTGCGGGATTCATCATCCGGCATGAAGTCTACGAGGTCTTCGACAGCGCCTTGCAGGAAGTGGCGCATCGCGTGCTGCCGCTGGCCTACGCGGAGCTGCTGAACCGCGACTCCAACGAGACACAGTGGATCGCCCCGGTGGATCGCAACCGCGAGTACATCACCTATGTGGTGCGCGACGAGAATGGCCGCGACCTCATGCAGTCGAGCGACGACGAGACCATGCCGATCCCGCGCATGACGCGGCATGGATTCGCCACTGTGGGCGACTTGCGACTCTACACCGAGACGGCGGTGAGCGGCACGATCGTGGTGACGGTGGCGGAAAATCTCGCACATCGCCGGGGCGCCGTGGTCAAGGCGATTCTGACGCTCGCATGGCCGTTGGCCGCATTGGTTCCGTTCGCGGCCATCGGCGTCTGGATGGCGGTGCGCTGGTCGCTGGCGTCGGTCGAAACCTTCCGGGCCGCCGTGGAATCGCGCGGGCAGGGCAATCTCAATGCGATTGCGGCGGATGGCCTGCCGAATGAAATCGTGCCACTGGCGACTTCGGTCAATGCGCTGATCGGGCGAATGAAATCGGCGCTGGATGCGGAACGCAGCTTCACCGCCAACAGCGCACATGAATTGCGCACTCCCATTGCGGCGGCTCTGGCGCAAACGCAGCGACTTGTCAGCGAGCTTGGAGAGGCTCCGCAAGGCGAGCGCGCCCGCACGATCGAGTCCGCGCTCCGGCGTCTCGCGCGCTTGTCGGAAAAGCTCATGCAGCTGGCGCGGGCGGAGGGCGGCAGTCTCGTGGCGGAACAGCCGACTCCGGTCGGCGAAATCCTGCGGTTCGTGGTGGACGAGGCCGAGCAGCAAAGCGGCGCGCAGGGCAAGATCGCGCTCGAAATGCCGGCGAGCGGCGGACCGGCGCTCGAGATCGACCCTGACGCCTTCGGCATCATGGCGCGCAATCTCATCGAAAACGCCATCCGGCATGGCGATCCGGCGCTGCCTGTGCGGGTCAGCCTTCGCGACGACCGGCTTGAGGTCGCCAATGGAGGGGCAGCCATCGCGCCGGAGGTTCTGGAGCGCCTGACGCGGCCGTTCGAGCGCGGCGCGACGCCGGCAGAGGGGTCGGGCCTCGGTCTTGCAATCGTCAACGCCATTTGCCGCGGGGCGGGTTTCCGGCTTGCCCTTCAATCGCCCGTAGCAGGTCAGCCCGAGGGCTTTCTGGCGACCGTGCATTTTTCGCGCACATGACCTGACGCGCAACTGAAGAGAATTTTCGCCAGGGTTCAGGGGACTGTCAGCCAGCGCAGGCAATGTGAACCCGTCCGCACCCTGGAGGTTCACATGTCCAAACGTCTCTTGATTGGCTCCGTGCTGCTCGCGTGCGCCACGGTTGCCGGAGTCGCGCTTGCGGCGAATTATCGCGAAAGCCGCGAATACCGACGTCACGAGTCGCGCCTCGACCGTGACGATGACGGCAAATATTTTGGCCGTCGCGAGCGCGAACACCACGGCGAGCGCAGGTCCCGCGACGAGCGCGGAGAGCGCGGTCGCCGGCGCGAGGCTGCGCAGGGCGCTCCGCCGAACGACGCCCAGCCGCTGCCGGATACAAATCTGTTCACCAACGGCAAGCGGCCGCAGGTCGAAGTCCGTTAATTCGCAATCGAGGAGATTTTCATGAGCAAGACCTTGCTTCCCGTCATGGCCGCCGCCACCGCGATTGCGGCGCCCGGACTCGCAGAGGCGCGTCAGGTGACGATTGAAGCCCAGTTGAAGAACTACAGCGGAGACGGCGCCTATCTGGCGGTTTACGTCACGGACGCAGCCGGAAAATACAAGGGCACACTCTGGATGGCAGGGCGCAAGTCGCGTTTCTGGAGCCATCTGACCGACTGGGCGAAGCAGGCGGGGCGCAGCGCCAATGTCGACGGCATTACGGGCGCAAGTGTCGGGTCGGGCAAGACGCTGAAGATCAGCGTCGATATCGCCGACGCCCTGATCGACGCAGGCTATCAGGTGCGGGTGGATTCTTCCGTCGAGGATGCGCGCGACTACGGCTCGGACGCGGTCGCGCCACTTGCGACGGCGTCGTCCGGCAAGCCCGCCCCCGGCAAAGGCTATGTGCAGACCCTCAAGGTGACTTTCTAGTCTGGAGCGAGACATGTTCAGACGCTGGCATTCCCTGACAGGATTGATCCTCGGGCTTCTGCTGATCGTGACCTCGATCAGCGGAGCGATTCTGGCGATCGAACCAACGCTGGACCGGATCGAGAATCCATCCATCCCGCAGGGCGTCAGCGTCGCCGCGCTGGCGGAAAAAGTCGTCGCTCGTCATGAGAGCGTCAGCCGCATTGCGGTGCGCCCGAATGGCGCGGTGACGGTGAGTTATGCAGACGGCGAACAATCGGGCGTCGAGCGCGTCGATCCGTCCACCGGCGCGGGGCTTGGACCGTACCAGAATTCGGAAGCGAGCCTGTTTGTGACGAACCTGCATCGCGCCTTCCTGGCAGGCGACGTGGGGCGCGACATTGCAGCGGCGAGCGCGGCCGGTATCCTTGTCCTCAGCATCTCGGGGCTTTTTCTGCTCGCGCGCCGGCAGGGCGGCTGGTCGCAGCTTTTGCGCCCGGCGATCGGTGAAGGCGCGCAAAGGCTGCACGCCGAGGTCGCGCGCATTGCAATTGCCGGATTGCTGGTGCTGTCGTTATCGGGCGTCTGGATGTCGGCCGACTGGCTGGGGCTCGTCCCGCAGCCGCCGCGTGCTGATCTGACGACCGGCAGCGGCAGGCCCGCTGCTCCTTTGGGCGCCCTGCAGACGCTACGCAACACGGAGCTCGCTTCGCTCAAGGAGCTGAATTTTCCCTCGCCAATGGATCCTGAGGACGTGTTCACGCTCAAGACCGGCGAGGGCGAGACGCAGATCGATCCAGCCAACGGGGATGTGCTGGCTTTCACTCCGGTGACCGCAATTGACCGGGTGCAGGATTTCGTCCGGATGATGCATACGGGCCGCGGAGTCTGGGCGCTGGGTCTCGTGTTGGGATTGTCCTCTGCGGCCGTGCCGGTTCTGGCCGTGAGCGGAACCCTGATCTGGCTGCGCCGTCGCCGCGTGGCGGTGGTGGCGTCAAGAGACGCAAGCCGCAAGCCTTCAACAGTGATCCTCGTTGGCAGCGAAGGCAACGTCACATGGGGCTTTGCGCATGCGCTTTCCTCCGCTCTTGCGGCGGAGGGCTGCGCGATCCGGATCGCGGCCATGAACGACGTCAGTCAGGATGATCTGGAGGCGCAGCGTGTGCTGATCCTTACATCCACCTACGGGCAGGGCGACGCCCCCGCCTCGGCGTCGGATTTCCTGGCCCGGTTGAAGACCATCGATGGCGAGACGCCTTTCGCGGTGCTTGGCTTCGGCGACCGTCGTTTCAAGCAGTTCTGCGGCTTTGCCGAACAGGTCTCGCATGAACTCACGGCGCGCGGGTGGCAGGCGATTCTGCCCCTCGGGCGGGTGGACCGCCAGTCGGCTGAGGCTTTCGCCCAATGGGGCGATGATCTCGGCCGCGCCATGGGCGTCGTGCTGAAGCTCGAACACACGCCAGAGCGTCCGCGCCGTAATCGGGTGCGCAATGTCGCCGCGAGCAGCGATGTGCAGTTGGCGCCTGCCCCCGCCGCGGTGCCGGTGCGCGCTCGCGAAGGAGCCCGCCGTGTCGGTTGATGTTCTCGATCGAGCCCTGCGACGGCATTCCGTGCATGGACCGACCATGGGCTCGCGCTGGACGGCGACGTGGGAGAGTCTGGCCGGCGACGATGTGTCGGGCGTTCGGGCGCAGTTGCAGGAGGCCGTGGACCGCGTCGACGACCAGATGTCGACATGGAAGCCACAGTCGGACCTCAACAGGCTCAACGATGCGCCAGTCGGCGTCTGGGTCGAACTGCCGCACGAACTGATCTGCGTGCTCGACGCCGCGCTGGAGATCGGACGCGCATCCGCAGGGGCGTTCAACATCGGCGTCGGCGATCTCGTCAAGAATTGGGGTTTCGGGTTCGGGGCCCGTTCGGCCGATGAGAACCTCATCGCGATGCACGCGCCGCTCCTGTGCGATCCGCCGCAGACGTTGCGGGTTGACACGGTCGCGTTGCGCGCCATGAAACTCGCGCCCTTGCGGCTCGATCTTTCCGGCATCGCCAAGGGGTTCGGGGTGGACCAACTCGCCGGTGTGATGAATGCCGGCGGCATCGGTTCCTGGCTGGTCAGCATCGACGGGGAAATGCGCGCGCAGGGCATGCGCTCTGACGGGCAGGCATGGACCGTCGCGCTGGAGCGGCCGGAAGATGAGGCGCGCGAGGCGCTGGGAGTCATCGAGCTTGTCGATTCAGCCGTGGCGACCTCGGGCGACTACCGGCATTTCAGGATGCATAAGGGCAGGCGCGTGTCGCACACGATGGATGCGCGCACCGGTGCGCCGGCCGAGAATGATCTGGCGTCGGTGACGGTGCTGGCGGATCTGTGCATGATGGCGGACGCATGGGCGACGGCCATCATGGTGATGGGCGCGCAGCGCGGCTTCGCCATCGCGGAAAAGCTTCAGCTACCCGCGATTCTTGTCACCCGCGACGGCCGCATTCTGTCCACGCTTTGATCCGGATGGCATGTCGAGGAACAGCGCTGGCGCGCTGGCGAGGCTCCTTGCGGGCTCCCGATTGATGTTTGCTTGCGGCCAACCGATTTATTCGGTCAAATGCCGCCAAGACGAGACAAATCGGGGGGAAGGCAATGAGGAATGGGCGCGGAGCGCTCGTTTGCCTGCTGGCAGTGCTGATGCCGACGCTCGCGCTCGCTCATGCCATCGGCGGCAAGGACGCCGCCTTTGTGGCAGCCACATCAGGCCCGGCCGCGCTGCCTTTTGCTTATCTCGGCGCGAAGCACATGGTGACCGGGTACGACCACCTGCTGTTCCTGCTTGGGGTCATCTTCTTTCTGCATCGCCTCAGGGATGTGGCGCTCTACGTCACCCTGTTTTCCATCGGCCATTCGCTGACGCTTGCGACGGGCGTTGCGGCGAATCTCAACGTCAGTTCTTACCTCGTGGATGCGGTGATCGGATTGTCGGTCGCCTGGAAAGGGTTCGATAATCTGGGAGGATTCCGGGTCCTGTTCGGCGTCCAGCCGGACAATCGTCTCGTGGTCCTGTGTTTCGGCCTCGTCCATGGATTCGGGCTCGCCACGAAACTTCAGGACCTGCATCTCAAGCCGGAGGGGTTGGGGGTGAACCTCGCATCCTTCAACATTGGCGTCGAGATGGGCCAGTTGCTGGTCCTGAGTTTTCTGGTTCTGGGCCTTGCGATCCTGCGCGGGCTGCCGCTGTTCATGGCTGCGTCGAGACTCTCGAATGCAGCCTTGATTACGGCGGGGTTCATCATCGCGGGCGGCCAGTTCGCCGGGCATGTCCTGTCGGGGAGCGCATCGTGACCGACAACGCGCAAATGCCCGGAGACCTGAGCGCGCGCGGGCTCCTGTTGACGCTTGCGCTTGCGCTTGCGGTGAGCGTCCTGGTCGTTTTCGCAGCTGTGCTTCCGGCCGAATACGGGCGCGATCCGACAGGACTCGGCAAATTGACCGGGCTGTCTGGATTGTGGAAGCCTGACGAGATCAGGATCGACCCGAACGCCGGCGTCGTTGCGAGGTCGCATGCCTACGACATTCCCTACAGGAGCGACCTGATCGAAATCGACCTTGAAACCATGGGTCGCGCAGGGGCCAAATACGAGATCGAATACAAGGTGCGCATGCAGAAGGACGCATCGATCGTGTTTGACTGGGAGGCTGTCGGGACGGAAGATCCGGAGGATTTCTATTACGATTTCCACGGCCATACCTTGGCGCAAAATCAGGAAGCGATGACGGTCGCAATTTACCGGCAGGGCTCCGCACAGCGGGCGGGCGGGGCGCTGACGGCTCCCTTCGACGGAATCCACGGCTGGTATTTTCAGAATTCCGCCGCCGGCAAGGTGACGGTCCGTATCCGGGTCAGCGGCTTCTACGAATTGATTGCGCCGGGTGAGCCGGGAAATGAAGCAGGCGTCACGAATGTCAGGTCCGTCCGCTGATGCGGGCCGCGACGCCGCGAGTTCTTGCGCCGGACTTTTTCGACCGGCCGACGCCGGTTGTCGCGCGACAATTGCTCGGCAAATTTCTTGTCCGGGAACTCGGCGGCGAAAGGCTTGCGCATATGATCACCGAGACCGAGGCCTACCACGGATATGACGACAAGGCTTCCCACGCGCATCGCGGCGTGACACAGCGCAACGCGCCCATGTTCGGGCCTCCGGGCTCGATCTATGTCTATTTCACATACGGGATGCATTGGATGCTCAACCTTGTGTGCGGCAAGGAAGGCCATCCGGGCGCGGTGCTGATTCGTGGCGTGAAGGAAATCTCGGGCCCGGCGCGATTGACGAAAAGATTGCAGATCGACAAGCAGTTGAACGGTCAGATGCTGTCGGTTTCGTCCGGCCTTTGGATCGAGGACAGGGGCGTCGTGGCGAAAGCCGCGCATATCCGGAAGACCCCGCGCATCGGCATCGCCTATGCGCAGGACTGGACTGACAAGCCGTGGCGTTTCGTCTTCACGCCCTAGCGGCTTGCCAGTCCGGTTATTGCGTTTGCGTCAGTTCAGCGGACCGAACGAAGGCGGCGGAACGCGACGCTTTGAGGCCGCCTCATAAGCCGACGCGACCCTGATCTGAATGTCCTCCATGCCGGGCTCGGCGCGGAAGACGAGCGAGAAAGGCATGCCGGGCTCAGGCACTTCGGTGGGCGTGTCGCCGGGGACGCAGATGTATTTGGTTCCATCTGCGCTGAGCTTGAACACCGGGTCGTAGACGGTCTTCACATAGCCCGCCGGGATCAGCACTTCGCTGAGGCCTGCATTCGGCCCGTTCATGGTCTCGGGGCGGATGTTGGCCGGGTAGCCAGGCTGATAGGCCATGCCGATCTTGCCGGGCGCGAAAGGCGTATGCAGCCGCACCAGACAGTCGAGATGGTTTTCGTAGATCACCATCATGTCGGCGCGACGCAGCAATTCGCGCAGCATGATGCGCTCGTTGACGCCCTGTCGGCCGTCCAGCGGGTTGCGCGGATCGCCGATCTCTTCCCAGTTCTTGAAGCCGGCGCGCTGGTCGTCGCCCCAGAACTTCGAGCGCTTGTTGAGCTCTTCGAAGTTGATGAGCGTTTCCTTGAAGCCCAGCTTCTCCCATTCCGCCGCGCGCCGCGTCAGATATTGCGGGATATGCAGCCGGAACGCATTGGCGAGTTCCTGATGCTGCACGGTCGCGAGATCGAGGTTGACCGGCGAGGGAATGATGCCGTCCGCCATCGCCACCATATAATCGATGGGCTTCATGGAGCCGTTGCCGAAAACCTTGCCGGGGAAGAATTCCGTCGGCTCAATGGCGGCTTCGAACTCCTTGAAGATCGGCTTTCCGTCGGCGCCGAGACGGAACATGATGTCGGGCATGAAGACCGGCACGAGGCGCGCGAGCGCCGTGCGGAAGTCCACGCTCATCTTTTCGACGGTCGGGTCCGCCTTCCACATCGGATGGCCGGATTCCACAAGCGTCGCGCCGAGCTTGTCGCGCAAGATTTCCTTCATCTCGCGATCGGCCGCCGAAACGATCGGCTCCTCGGATTTCGAGCCAGCCGGATAGATCATGGATTCGCGGATGATGCCGATGCGCATGCCCTTCAGGGAGCCCGGCGCGCCATTGGTGAGATGGCTCGCGAAGGGAGTACTGAGGATCGACGAGCGCGGCACTGTGGTGAAGACGTCGCGGGGATCGTAATAGCCGTTTTCATCATCCTTGAGCGCATCGAGGATCTTGGCGCAATCGACGATGGATCGGGCATGGATGCCGGTGCGGTCGCAATAGATGTCCGCCCCGATGGCGCCGCCGTCGAAGCCGATCATGGCCTTGTGCGGCAGGATCAGCGCCACCGAATTGTGGTTCGACGGGCCGCGGCAGGACGCGCGGGTTTCTTCGCCCAGGCTCGCCATGCAAAGATTGGCGCTGACCGAGACGGCAGAACCGGAACTTGAACCCAGCGATCCAGCGCGCGTCGTATCGTAGACGTTGGCCGGATTGCCGCCCCATGTGCCGCGCTGATAGCCGAGCGTCGAAGGCAGGATCTTGTCCGGCGTATGCCGTCCGCCCGGATCGCCGGCGCGTCCGTTATATTCGGTGTTGATCGCCTTGGCGTAAATGATTGCGCCCTTCTTGCGCAACTGTTCAACGAGGATGTGGTCGCGCGCCGGCGCGTCCATGTCGTAGCGCGCATCGGCTGCGCCGGTCGAGCGCATGTCCTTTGTGTCGAACGGGTCCTTGAAGGAGAAGCAGACGCCGTAAAGCGGCATGGCTTCGAGATCCGGATTGCTTCCGTATTTGGCGTCGAGTTCGACGGCTGTTTCCAGCGCGTCAGGCAAATGACGGAAATATTCGCAGACTGCAGGCGCGCCGGGGGGCAGCGGACCCTTGGAGGGATGCAGATCAAAATCGCCCTTGCAGGTCACCGAGCGTTCGCCGCGAATGTTGATCGTCGCGAGCGTGCTCAATTGTCCGGAATTCGGCATGCCGACAATCATGCCGAATTGCTGCATGACTTCGGGGTCAGACGCTGTTGCTTCCATGCGCCCGAATTCGAGCGGCGGGCCCTTGTACTTGTCGAGGTCGGGAAGAATCTCGGCGGCCTTGACGGTCTTGGTCGGGAACTTCAGCGGATGGGTGGCGCGCATGGTGCCGGGGGCATCTGGGATGTCCTTGCCGTCCTCGGTGACGAGCATCGAGGCCACGCCATTATACGCCTTGGCTCGCGCGATATATTCCTTGACGACGTCAACCAGTGTCGTCTTGCCGGCCTTGATGGCGGCGTGAAGATCTTCAATCGTCGCCTCGACGAGTTGAAACGGCTTCGCATCAGCCGCATTTTGTGTAGACGGTTTATCCAGCATTGACGCCACCCTGGGTCGGTTTCCGATAACAAGTCGCAATGCAACTCATGTGCCGCATTGGCCAAACCGGGGATCTTTGAATCAAAGCGGATTTCCGCGCCGAAAATGCAAAGGCGGCAGGAGGACTTTTCCCCTGCCGCCTGTTCCGGCGATGCTGCGCAATGTTCAAACAAACATCGCATCAATCGAACTTATGAAGCTGGATATCTACTCGGCAGCTTTTGGAAGTTCCTGAGGCTTGGGAGGATTGATCGGCTCCGGCTTCAGATGCGCGAGGTCGAGATGGAGAAGCTTCGGCGACCGGAGCGCAATAAACGCAACGATCGCCAGCGTGATTGTTCCGCCCGTCATGACGGCCAGCACCGGACCCAGCAGGCTTGCCGAGAAGCCGATCTGCAGCGCGCCAAGTTCATTCGACGAGCCGACGAAGACCGAACGCACGGCCGCAATGCGACCGCGCATTTCTTCCGGCGAGGCCAGACGCATGACCGCATGGCGGATCACCATGCTGACGCCGTCGCAGATCCCGGCGACAAACAGCGCCAGCATCGACAGCCAGAACCACGTCGATGTTCCGAAGACAATCATGCTGACGCCGAAGACGGCGATGACCGCGTGAAGCACCCGGCCGGCGTTCTTTGAAGGCATATAGCGCGTCGCCAAAACGGCGGCCGTCAGCGCGCCGGCTGCGGTTGCGGAACGAAGCAGCCCGAAACCCTCCGGTCCCACATGCAGGATGTCCGTGGCGAACATCGGCAGCAAGGCCGTTGCGCCGCCGAAGAAGACTGCAAAAAGATCAAGCGCCATGGAGCCAACGAGAATCTGGTTGCGGAAGACATAGCCGATGCCTTCGCGGATGCGCTGGATCACGTTCCCGTTCGCATTGCCTGAATGGACGGGAGGCTTCTCGCCGATGCGGACAAATATCGTCAGCGCCGTTGCGAAAAGAATGGTCGCGAGAGTCGCGTAAGTTCCGGTGGGTCCGGCATAGGCCCACAGAAATCCAGCCGCGACGGGTCCGACCACATCCGCCGTGCGACCGCAACTGGCGATGAGCGGGACGCCTTTCATCACTTGTCCCAAAGGCAGGACCTGCGCTTCGAGGCCGGTGGCCGCCGGCGTCTGAAAGGCTTTCATTCCGGCTGTGACAAAGCCGACGCCGTACAAGAGGAAATGCAGGCCGCTTGGTTTCAGCATGGAGGCGATCGCCATGATGACGGCGAGCGTTCCCAGACCCGATACTGTCGTCACCACCATGCGACGGCGGCTCCAGATATCGGCGAAATGACCGCCGAATAGAACGAGGCCGAGGCCAGGGATGGCCTCGACCAGCCCGAGCAGACCGAGGTTCAACGGATTTTTTGTCAGTTCATAGATCTGAAATCCGAGAAGCACGGTCATGCCCGACGCGGCGAACCGCTCCAGCGTGTTGGCGAAGAGAAATGCCCGAAATTCAGGCAGCCGGAGCAGTTCCTTGTACGTCATTTTCTATCAGTCCTTGACGGTGAGCTGCGTGAAGTCCTGATACCAGCTCTGCGCCTGGTTGAAGCCGACAACCTTGGGGCTCAGCGCGCGCGGATTCAGATCGTGCACCACGAACAGCCACGCGGCTTCATCGACGACAACCGAATGCGCTTCGGCGATGAGCTTGTCGCGTTCGGCGGCGTCGAAAGTCTGGAACGCCTTGTTAGCCAGTTCGTCCACCTTCGGATGGATGAACGTGCTCCAGTTCGACCCGAGCTTGTTCGCCATGCCGGTGAACTGGCTGTAGAAGTTCGTCACGTCGCCGAGCGGCAGGCCGTGCGCGATGGCGTCGCGACGCGGTTCTGCTCCCTTGCCGGGCATCTGGCGCAACGATGTGAGCATCGTGCCCCAGTCGACTACTTCGTGCGTCACTTCAACGTTGATCTCGCGCAGGCTCTGCTGCACGAATTCACCGATCTGCAACGGCACCATGTTGCCGGAGCCGGCCGTGGGCAATTGCACGTTGAGCTTCAGCGGCTTGCCGGGTCCGTAGCCTGCCTCCTTCAGAAGCGCCTTCGCCTTTTCCGGATCATATTTGAACATTTCCTTCGGGGCGCCGAAGAACTTGCTTTCCTTTTCGTAGAAGCCGATCGAGGGCTTCGCGGTGCCGGCGAGCAGCTCCATCATGGAGTCGCGGTCGAGTCCGTAATTGAGCGCCAGACGCAGGCGCTTGTCCTGCAGCACGGAGTCTGACGTATGATTATACTGCCACACCCAGACATGCGGGTAGGGCTTCACGACGACGTTGAAACCGGCAGCCTTCAGCGAAGCATTCGAATCCGGAGCGGGATATTCAATCCAGTCCACCTGGCCCGACCGAAGCGCCGCAACGCGCGTATTGGCGTCCGGGATCGGCATCAGGATCATCTTCTTGACCTTGGGGATGCGTCCCTTGTCCCAGTACTCTTCATTGCGGGCGAGATCGATGGAGACGCGCGGATTGATCTTTTCGACCTTGAAAGGACCGTTGCCTGACGGCTGCATCTGGAAGTCGAGCCAGTTTCCGATTTTCTTGTACTGCGTCGGGCTCACAATAAAGACGCGAGAGATCAGATAGGGCAGAACGCTGAAAGGTTGTGCGGTCTGCAGTGCGAGGTGCGTGTCGTCGATCTTCCAGTATTTGACGACCTGTCCGGTATAGGTGCGATACGAGCGGGCCTGCGCGGTGTCAAAGTGCGGCGCACTTTCCTTCAAATGCCTGTCGAAATTCCAGACGATGTCATCGACCGTCATGGTCGAGCCGTCGTGGAATTTCACGCCCTGACGGATGGTGAAGATCCAGATCGTCTTGTCGTTCGGATCGACCTTCCATTCGGTCGCAAGTCCGGGCGTCAGGTCGGCGGCTGCATCGGTCTTGGTGAAGTCCCAGTTCGCGAGGCCGTCAAAGATCGGATAGCCCGCGAAGCGTCCGCCTTCGCTGCCGTTGTCCGGTATGCCGCCGGTGAGCGGAAGATCGGACGTCGTCATGGCGACGCGCAAGGTCTGCGCCTGGGCAGCCGAGATGCATCCGCTGATCGCGAAAGCTCCCAGCAGGTAGGATAGCTTCATACGCATGGTGTCTCCTGTCCGTGTCGAGATCCCGTCCGTCTGCTGATGATGCTCAGACGGCCTGCAGGAAGAACAGCAACCGCCGTGCCAGAATTTCTCGAAAAGGCTGAATTATAAAAGCTTATGGGCCGATGCCCATGGGTTGAACATTCATGCACTCGAAATGAAAAAGGCGCGGGATGAACCCGCGCCTTCGAGATCGAACAAGTTGCGTGTCTAGTTGCGCACGTCCATGGCGCCGCGCAGGCCGTCGCTCAGCAGGTTGAAGCAAAGGCTGGTGACGAAGATGCAGATGCCCGGCAGCGTCGCCAGAAGCGGTTGCGAATAGATGGCGGTGCGCAGCGTGTTGAGCATCATGCCCCACTCGGGTGTCGGCGGCTTGACGCCGAGTCCGAGGAAGGAGAGGCCGGAGGCAAGGATCATCGACACGCTGATGAGTGTCGTTGCATAAACGAAGATCGGACCCATGACGTTCGGCAAGACGTGCACGCGCACGATGGTGAAAGCGCTGGCGCCGGTTGCGCGCGCCGACTCGACATAATCGAGGTTCCGGACGCTGGTGGTGACGCTTTCGGACACGCGGATCAGCGGCGGGATAAAGACAAGCGTCATGGACAGGATCGCGTTGAAGATGCCCGGTCCGAGCGCGCCGCTGATCGCGACGGCGAGCAGCACCGACGGGAAGGCGTAAAACACATCAGTCGCCCGCATGATGAGCATGTTGACCTTGCCGCCGACGAAGCCCGCCAGAATGCCCAGCGAACCGCCGATTGCGAAGGCGATTGTCACAGGTGTGATGCCGACGAACCAGGAATAGCGCCCGCCATACATCAGGCGGGTCAGCATATCGCGGCCGAGTTCGTCAGTGCCCAGCAGATGGCCCTGCCAGCCGACCGGCTTCAGACGCCGCGCCATGCTGCCCTGCAGCGGATCATAGGGAGCGATCCATGGAGCGAACACGATCAGCAGGAACATCACAAGCAGGATGCCGCCGCAGATCAGCGTGATCTTGTCGCGCCGGACGCGGCTGCCGACGCCGGCCCAGTATCCCTGCTGCTTTTTGGGACCTGAGGCGCTGGCGCCCGAGATGTCAGGAGAGGTGGTTGAAGCGGTGCTCATTTGCGCACAATCCTCGGGTCAATCATTGTCTGCATGATGTCGACGATGAGATTCAGCATGACGAAGAACATCGCCAGCACGAGCGTTGCGCCCTGGATGACCGGTATGTCGCGGCGGAAGATGGCGGCGTTCAGCATCGAACCGGTGCCGGGCCAGCTGAAGATGGTTTCCACCAGAATGGATCCACCCATCAGGTATCCCAGTTGCAAGCCCATGACGGCCAGAATGGTCGGGGCGGCGTTCTTGACGACATGCAGCATCATCGTGCGATTGCGCAGGCCCTTGCCGCGCAGTGTCGTGACGAAATCCTGATTGAGGATTTCGCTGACGATGCCGCGCACGGTGCGGGTCAGCAGTCCGATAGGCGTGCAGGACAGGGTGAGGGCAGGGAGGATCAGATACTGGATGTGCTGCCAGTCCCATTGCCAGTCGCCAGGTCCGGCGCCCATGGCCGGAAAGACATTCATCAACACGCTGAAGAAGATGACCATCACCATGCCGAGCCAGTAATGCGGCACGGACACGCCGCCGACGGCGAATGAGACGGCCAGCCTGTCGATCCATGTTCCCTTGAAGAAAGCCGCTAGGCTGCCGAGGAAAATGCCGATGGCGAAACCGAACATCGCGGCCGTCAGCGCAAGCACGAAGGTCTTGCGCGCAGCGAGGATCAGATCACCTGCGACAGGCCTGCGTGTCGCAATCGAACGTCCCAGATCGCCCTGCAGGACGTGTCCGAGCCAGACCGCGTATTGAATGGGCAGCGGCTTGTCGAGGCCGTAATCCTTGCGGACCTGCTCGACCACATCTTTCGGCGTGTCGGGCGGAACGATCGCGTCGATCGGATCGCCCGGGGCGATATGGACGAGCATGAAGCAGACGACGCTGACCGACAGCGCAATGGGGATTGCGTAGGCAATGCGTCTGAGAATGTACTTGAGCATTTGATGTCCTCAGGACGGATGCTTCAAAGAGGCAAGGCGTGTGCCATGCGGTTCAGGCAGCTTGGGCAGCTTGTGCGACATGGATGCAGCGGGCCGCACGTCCGGGTTCGGGTCCGCGCAGTTCGGGAACGGCTGAGCGGCAGGCGTTCTCGACCATCGGGCAACGCGGTGCGAAGGCGCATCTGGTCGGCAGATCCCGCAGGTCGGGCGGCGCGCCCGGAATGGTCGTGAGCCTCTTGCCGCGCAAGCCGGCGTGAACCGTCGCTCCCAGCAAGCCCTGCGCGTAAGGATGCAGCGGCGCGCGCATCACGTCGCGCACGGGGCCTTCCTCGACGAAACGGCCCGCGTACATGACGGCGATCCGGTCGGCAATTTCGCCGGCCACGCCGAGGTCATGCGTGACGAAGATGACGCCCATGCCGAGCTCCTGCTGCAGGCGGCGCAGCAACAGGAGAATCTGGATCTGTACAGTCGCGTCGAGCGCAGTCGTCGGCTCATCCGCCAGCAACAATTTGGGCCTGCAGGACAGGGCGATTGCGATCATGGCGCGCTGGCGAAGGCCGCCCGAAAGCTCGTGCGGATAAGCTTCGAGACGGCGTTTGGCGGAGGGAATTTGCACGAGTTCGAGCAGTTCGAGCGCGCGCGCCATCGCGGCCTTGTAGCTGACGCCTTCGTGGCGCACGATGGTTTCGGCAATCTGGCGTCCGATCGTGAAGACCGGATCGAGCGCGGTCATCGGCTCCTGAAAGATCATCGAAGCCTGACGGCCGCGCAGAGCGCTCATGCGGGCTTCGGAGGCCGCAATGACATCCTCGCCGCAGAGCTTCAGTTCGCCGCTCATCACCGTCTTGGCGCGCGGGTTGAGGCCCATGATGGCGCGCAAGGTGACGGACTTTCCTGATCCGCTCTCGCCGAGGATGCAGAGCACTTCGCGCTCGGCGAGATCGAAGTCGACGCCGTTGACCGCATGGACGGTCGCGTCGCGCGAAACGAATTTCACATTCAGGTTGCGGGCGCGAACGAGAGTCTGAGGGGTCATCATGCGGCCTCCCGGGGAGCCAGCGAATGTCCGCTGGCGGTTACGTTGGCGTGACAGGCGGCCTGATGCATCGGCGCAACTTCGGCCAGTGGCGGCGTGGCGGATGCGCAAACATCCTCGGCGATCTTGCAGCGTGTGCGGAAACGGCAGCCGGAAGGCGGGTTCACCGGATTGGGCGGATCGCCCGTGATGGGCGGTTCGGTGCGCCGCTGGTCGGGGTCCATGGAGGGCCGGCTGGCGAGCAGCGCCTGCGTATAGGGATGGCGCGGCGCATCGAAGATGGAGTCGACGGGGCCGACTTCCGCAACGCGGCCCAGATACATCACCAGCACGCGGTCTGCGACGTGCTGCACGACGTTGAGGTCGTGGCTGATGAACAGATAGGTCAGTTCGAACTGCGCCTTCAGGTCCTGCAGCATGTTGAGCACCTGCGCCTCGACCGACTTGTCGAGCGCCGACACAGGCTCGTCGAGAATGAGCATGCGGGGCCGCAGGGCCAGTGCGCGCGCAATGTTCACACGCTGGCGCTGTCCTCCGGACAATTCGTGCGGGTAACGATGAGCGAACTGTGCCGGCGCCAGGCCGACGGCAGTCAGCAGATCATGTGCGCGCGGTATGGCGCGCGACCGATTGAGGCCATGCACCATCGGGCCGAATGCGATGGATTCCTCGATCGGCAGACGTGGGTTCAGCGACGCATAGCTGTCCTGAAACACCATCTGCACCTGACGGCGATATTCTTTGAGCGGCAGTGCGCTCGTGCCTACTTTCTCACCATCAAAAATAATTTCGCCGTCGGTCGGCTCGATGAGCGACATGATCAAACGGGAGGCAGTCGACTTGCCGCACCCGGATTCGCCAACGATCCCAAGGGTTTCGCCCTTGCGAATTTCAAAGTCGATGCCGTCGACGGCCTGAACCTTGCCGCCAGCGCCGAATAAACCGCCTTTCAGCGGGAAGTGTTTCTTGAGGTCCTTGACGATCAGAAGCGGCTGGGCCGGACCGCCGCGGTCGGGCATCGTGGGTAACTGCAGCATGGAAGACCTCGCGAAGCTCTTGTCGACCATCACGAAGCAACCACAGTGCCAAGTCCCGCGCGGCGGGCGTCTGCGGCGATCTTGCCGCAGGCAAAGCGCGTCTTGCTACTTCTTGCCGTCGTTGAAGGAGTTCAGCATCTTCGTGAGCTGGCCGATTGCTTGCGGCGACGTGCGAGCAATGCGCTCGACTTCCGCTTGCAGGGTGGCGCCGTCCATCGGCTGGTCAAATTCCAGGTTGAGGCGGGTGACTTCGTCGATAAAGCCCTTGTCGACAACGGTCTTGCTGAAAGCCTGCCGGAGCATCTCCACCACGGGAGCGGGTACGCCCGGGGGAGCAAGGTAAGGCTTGGCTATTTCGCCGCGCACGCGCATCACATCCAGCATCTGCCGTTCCGTATCGTTTTTGGCGAGATCGCCAAACAGCGGCACGTCCCTGAGTTCCGGATGAGGCTTCGCGCCATGCTGCAGGATGACTTTCACGGCCTTGCGGCGGAGTAGGTCGGACGTCTTGAGCGAGCCCCATGTGCTGCCCATGGTGCCCTGAATTTCTCCGCGCTCCATGGCGAGCTTGGTTTCGTCGCTGGTGCGGTATCCGGGAATGATCTTCAGCTTCAGGCCAAACAGTTCCTTGCCGATGATGCCCATGTCGATGCCGCTGCTGCCCAGGCTGGTGCCGCCGACGATCCATTCTTTCGTCTTCGCTTCTTCCAGGCTCTGCACGGGCGAAGCGGCGGTGACATAGCCGATGTAGACGTCGGCTGTGGCGTTCCCGAGCCAGTTGAATTTCGTCACGTCGAAATCAACGACCGAAGGCTGGAGCAGGGGGGCGGTGATCACCGCTCCGTGGATGGCGCCGAGGACGGTTCCGTCCTTGGGGGCGATGTTATAAAGGAAGCTCGCGGCCCGGATGCCGCCGTTGCCCGGCATTTCCTGCACGATCATCGCTGGCTTGCCGGGGATGAAGGCCGGCATGTGGCGCGCCACGAGCCGCGCATAAGCCTCGTAGGCGCCGCCGCCGCTGACGACGATGCGGATGACCTTGCCGGAGAAGTTCGTTTCCTGCGCAGCGGCCTGCGAGGCTGCGCCCGCCGTGAGCAAAGCGCCCAGCGCCAGCGCCCCGAGTGTTTTCGATGCCATCGTTTTCATCCCTGGTTGTAGCGCCTTAAAAGACCGCGCCGCCCCACTTGCGGGCCATCTCGTTGCCGGGTTCGTACATTTCCGGCTCCATGTGCGACACGGCGCCGTTCTGCGCGAGAATGTTCTCGAACTCCTTGCGGATGAACGGATCCTCCTCGTCATAGGCGATGGCGTTGCCGCCCGAGCGAATGTCGATCGAGCCGAGGTCGAGGCGCTTTTCTCCCGGCACGCGCGGCTTGCGCGACAGGGCGTTGTTCGGTCCCATCCAGGCGATGAGGCGGAGCGGGTCCTTGCTCACGCCGAAATGCTGATGGAACCAGTCGCCCGACATGGGAGCCGCGGAGACTAGCCCCACGGGTTCATATTCGACGCGCTTGACCATTTCGGGCTTGCCGGCTTCCCACGGGCGGGGGCCGATGGAGGTCGGCCATGTATAGGTGTAGCCCTTGCCCTTCAGGCAGATCAGCACGGCTGCGGACCCGTGGAAATGGGCTTTCGAATAGCGGCCGGTCTGGTGCTCGCCGACGAAAATATAGAAGCGGTTGCCGGCCATATCGGGCTCGATGCGCCGGTAGCCGACCGAGCGGCGGTTGTCCAGAGGCAGATCGGCATTGATGATGTCGGGGATCAGATTCGTGCGCTTGGCGGCCAGGCCGCGCACCGGATCGGGCGTGACGTCGTCGTTCGGCTTGAAGTAGTCGTCACGACCGTCGTAGCGCTTCTTGAAGACGTAGGACGAGTTGAAGATGAAATCATTGTCGTCGTAGAGATTCATCGCGTTCGGGGCGGATGTGCCCACGAGGATCAACGCGGGTTGCGACGAGGCGTTGACGACGCGGTGATAGGCGTTCAGCGGAATCGAGAAGAGCGAGCCCTTCTGCCATTCGAACGTGTGCGGCTTGCCGCCCTCCATCCAGACTTCCGTGGTGCCGCGTCCTTCGAGCACCAGAAAGACTTCTTCATACAGGTGACGTTCCACGTTCAGCGCGCCGCCGCCGGGCACCTCGACCAGATACATCCCCCAAAGGCCTTCGGTGCCGTAAAGCTGGATGAAGGTGCCGCGTCCCCCCATGCGCTTCCAGGGCTTCAGCGGGAGGTCCTGCACACGGCTGATGCCGATGTCGCGGAAGATCGGGATTTCCTGCTCCTCCATGAAAGTGTCGTAGGGCATGGCGGGCTGCTTGAACTGGCCGAGCCCGGCCTTCTTCATCCCTGTCACTTCATGAAAATGCTCGGGCCCATCATGCGGCATGCGTCAACTCCCGGGGAATCTGTCTCGATTGCCGGGAATTGATCACGCTTTGCGCAGAAATTCAAATGTTTAGGCTGCGTCGGCGGGACGCAGCGCTAGCCGAATATACGCAAGGACTCGAAGTCGCCGCCCAGAATGTCCCGTGTGTCGGCCACGCCAAGCCAGTCGCGCATCAGCGTCGCATAGATGCGCCGGTAGTCGGTGGTGTGAACGAGATTTCCATCGTCCAGATTGGTCAGGCTTGGCGGTTTGCCATACTGGCCTCCGCGCACCGGCTTGCCTGCAATGAAGGCCGGTCCTGCCGTGCCGTGGTCGGTCCCCTGGCTGGTGTTTTCCTGAACACGGCGGCCGAACTCGCTGAAAGCCATCAGGACCACATCGTCCGCACGACCCATGCGCTGCATGTCGGCCATGAAAGCCGCAATATGATCCGCCGTATAGGTCCAGAGTCGCGCGTGGACATCTGACTGATAGACATGCGTGTCGAATGCATTGTGCCGGTATGCGAGATAGAAGAGCCGGGTGGGAAATTCGGCCGCGATCAGAGCGGCGACCTTGTCGAGGCCAAAGCGCACAAGTCCGTAATCGACGGGCGTCCGGAAATTGCTCCAGGCTTCCCGGACGAGGCGTTCGGAATGAACGGCGCTGCGGGAAATGTCGATCATGAACTGGGCGGCGGCGGACTCTGCGTCCTTGCGGTGCAGGACAGCGTCGAGAGCCTGCGCCTGATCCGCAAAGGTCGCACGCGCAAATCGCGCCGGATCGTCGAACACCAGCGGCACATGGTTGCGGGACATGACCGCCAGCGACTGGTTGGTATCGATGTTGACGAGGAAATTGTTGCGCTGCTCGGGGTCGAGCCTGTCGGCCAAAGCGCCCATCCATCCGTAGGGCGCGCCACGGTTCGGCGCTGCAGTGTGCCAATAGGCCATAGAGGAGAAGTGCGAAAAGGACGGTTGCGGATAGCCCGCTCCGTGCACGATGGCCATCTGGCCGTCGTTGTAGAGCCGCTCGAAGCCCGACATGGTGTTCTGGAAACCGAAATGATCGTCGATCCTGCGAAGGTCCTTCGGCTTGATGCCGATGCGCGGACGCGCCTTGTAATATGCGTCGTCGCCGTATGGCACGATCGTGTTGAGACCGTCATTGCCGCCGGACAGTTCGACGACGACGAGGATGCGGTTCGGGTTGGGAGTCTGCGCCGCAGCGCTGGTCGCGAACAGGGGCGCCAGGCCGACAGCCTGACCGCCGCCCAGCGCCACAGCGCCAAATCCGGCGCGCAGAAGATCGCGCCGCGCAATGCCGGACCGGCTCTTGTCTGAATTGCTCATCGGGCCCTCCCTAGTTCAACTGGTATTCCGGCATGCTCATGATGAGATGCGTGACGCGGCGCAAAGGCTGCTCCAGATAGGTGGAGGCCTGCGCCAGGTCGCCGCTGCCGATCTGCGACGTCAGGTAATCGACCAGAGCCTCGCGGGCCTGCGGGGCAACCTGCACATGCAGGAAGCGGAGAAGCAGCAGGTCGACGGCGTCTTCGGCAGTGCGAGCTCCCTCGTCGGCAATTGCCCCGGCGATTTCGAATTGCGCGGCGTTCCGGAGGATCGGCTTGACGCGCCGCACGGCCTCCTGCCAGCCGACAAGACTGGCATAGCGCGTGTTGAAATCCTCGGCGCTCGCCACGACGTTGGCCATTGTCATGGCCTCCATTCCGCCGGTCGCGGCGGCCTGTTCGATGGTTGCTGCGCCAATATCAAGCCCTGCGCGGATCTTGGTGTTCACCTCGCGGATTTGTTCGCCGGGGTCGAAGCTTGGATCGGCAAAATCGATGATGTTCGGGAACAGGATGTCGCGCGCCAGATTGTTGCGCGACAGCATGGCGCCGGGATTCATCCAGGCGCGGCCCTGCGCCCATCCGGCGACCGTGGGCGGATTGAGCAGGATCTGGCCGAGTTCTCGGCTTGCGGCATGAAAGTCGGGTATGCCGGGCAGGTTCTTCACCCCGAACTGGCGATAGGTCGAGACGATCAGTTCCACCGGCCCCTTGATGCGCGTAGCGAACGACGGCGGCGCATAGAAATCGCGCGACAGGAAGATGGTTTCGAGCAATGGCGCGATTTCGTAGTTCGCGCCGCGCAACAGATCGCCGAGGCGCGCCTTGAGTGCGTCCGAGGGTTCATCCATGACGAAGAAACTGTATATCTTTGAAGCGATATATTCGGCCGTGATCTTCTGCTCGAGGATAATTTTCAGGATATCCATGCCGTCGAAATTTCCGGTCTGGCCGAGAAATGTCTTGGGCGAGTCATCGTGCCGCGCTGCATCGACCTTGAACGCCAGATCGTCGTCGATCCATCCTGTAAAAGCTCGCGCGGCTTCGCGGATATCGCTTTCCGTGTAATGTCCCACTCCCATGGAAAACAGTTCCATGACTTCGCGGGCGAAGTTCTCGTTCGGGGCGCCCTTTACATTCTGGGCGGCGTCCAGGAACACCAGCATGGCAGGGTCGCGCGCGACGCCCGTCAACAGATTGCGGAAATTTCCGGTTGCGTTGCTGCGCAGGAACGCCAGCTGTTGCAGCATTTTCCGATAGTCACGGATCTTGTCCTCGCCGGTTGCGAAATGACCGTGCCAGAACAGGGTCATCTTTTCTTCCAGAGGGCGCGAGGTGGCTACCATTCGGTCTCCCCACCATTGCGCCAGCCGCCGCGTCTCCAGCAGCGTCGCGCGCAGCCAATAAAAGAAACGGTCTACGACGGGTTGCAGTCTTCGCGGCCCTTGCGGCTTCACCTTCACGCCCATGGCCTCGCCGAGCGCTTCGGCCCTCTTCGTGGCTGCGACGCGACTCGGCGGAAAGTTTTTCAGCGACGGATCCCAGACAGAGGATTCCTCGAATGCCGGCAGCGTGTCGGGTATGTTTCTGTAGCGTACGAGGCTTTCCACAGCCCCGCGCGGCCCGAGCGACAAAAGCCTTTTGATGTCTGCGGGCGTGCCGCCGAAGCCCGCGCGTTCGAGAAGATGCGCCGCCCGGTCATAGCTCCAGTCGTCGTTGGCGATGGCCGTCAAATCGCCGATCCAGCCTTTGGGACCGGCGCCAAGCATCTTCACGCGCGCAGACGCAATCCCGCCATCGGCAGACAAGGCCATCGAGCCCTCCCGTTGCAAATTTCTCTATGCAGGCAGGAATGCGCGGATGGAGGCAAGACTTCAATCTATAGGTGCTATTACGCTTCTCAATGACGCATCGGCCGCTTGACCCTTCGCGGGCGTGGCGAGGAATGGCGCCATGGGCTCGATGGGCGGAAGCTCCACGGATGTGGACACCTCCTGCAATGTCGCAACGAGCGAGCGGAACGGTTCAAGACGCGCATATTGCTCGGGCATCAGGGCGACTGTATTGCGCGTGCCGTGATCGGTTGCATAGAGCTTGATGCCGTCGAGATTGCCGGCGATCAGAAACGACGTCAGCGCAGGAAGAAGACAGACGCCGAGCCCGGCGCGCACAAAGCTCAGCGCCATTTCGTAGGTGCGGCAATGCGCGATGACACGGTGGCCGGGCAATACGGTCTGGTACCATTGCTGGACGCGCAATGTGTGCTGGGTGCCGAAGTGAAACTGGATGCAGCTTTCCAGCACGCGCTGCTGCTCGGGCGGCAGGCTTGAAGGGTCCTGAAGCCCGGCAAGATCGAGGCTCGCGGGAGCTGCGAAAACGTAAGGATCCTTGATGATCGGAACGCGCTTGAAACCGATGCTGGCAGAAGCCAGAGACTCGGCGGCAATCAATCCGATATTGGCGCGCCGCGCATAGAGCATGTCGAGCACTTCGGACGGCGGCGCTTCGTGGATGTCCACCTCAATTCCCGCGTGCGGTGCGCCGAGCTTGCGCAAGGTGCGGGGCATCAGGGCCATGATGACCGAACTGAGACCGGCGATCCGCACGATGGTGCGATCACCCGACGCGAAGGCACGTAGCCCGGATTCGGCTTCGTCGAGCTCGGTGAGAATGAACTGCGCATGACGCAGCAGAATTTGCCCGGCGTCGGTCAGGATCATCCGGTTCTGGACGCGCTCGAAAAGTCGCGTGCCGGTGCTCTCCTCAAGCTTTGCAAGCTGCTGCGATACGGTGGGTTGAGCGATGCCGAGCTGTTTTCCGGCGCGCGTCAGGGACGACAGTTGCGCGACCGCCAGAAAGATTCGCAATTGATGTAACGTCACCCGGTTTCCGCCTTTTCTGGTCCGGCTTGCTGTCCGGAGCGGTTCAATCGGCGCAGTCTAGACCATGCGGCCGGCTTTATAAAGACAAGCTGCCGGAGCGGCAGGCGCCGGCGATTGTGATATGGTGCGCGGCGATTCACTTTAGAAAGTCCGACATGAAACTGCTCAGCGGCGCTGTTGCGCTCCTCTCCCTGCTGTCGCTGGCCGTGTTCTGGCGGAGCGATGAGTTGGGTCCCGCGCTTCTGGCGGGGTTTGGACTCGTCTGCGCCTATACGACCTGGCGGTCGGGGACGATCTCGACCTTCCTGAAGATATTCGTGTCGATCTTTTCGACCGAAGTGGTCTTGTTCGGCGGCGTCTATCTGCTGTCGGCGACCGGAAACTGGCCGGCCTCGCTGGAGGAATACCGGATTCCGGAATCGCTGCCGCTCACGGTGGCGATGTTCAGTGCGTTGGTCTGGGCGATTTCGCATCTGCGGGTGGTGCGCTCGATCACCAGTATTGCCGATCGCTATTTCGAGTCGGACGGGTCCACGCAAGCGCGTATCTGGCCCTTCGCGGCGTTCCAGGTGCGCGAACGCAGGCTGGCGATTCTGATGGTCGTGTTTCTGGTGGTGATCAATCAGGCTCAGGTCGCCATCAATATCAGATTGTCCTATTTCAACCGTGACTGGTTCAATGCGATCCAGAACAAGGATGCGACGACGTTCTGGAGCCTCCTGTTCACGGTTTTCCTGTTCTGGGCGGCCATCTTCATCACTGCGGCCATCGCCGAATTCGTCGTGCAGTCGATGCTGATCATCCGCTGGCGGCGCTGGCTGACGCATCATTATATCGGGCGCTGGCTTGACGGCGCGACGCACTATCGCATGTCCCTGAAGGGCATCAACGCCGACAATCCCGACCAGCGCATTTCGGAAGACGTGACGCGCTTCATCGACGGCGGACAGGTCGGGTACGGCATCTACTCCTATTCGATCCTGCTGATCTCGACGCTGTCGTCGCTGGTGTCTTTTGCGGTCATCCTCTGGACGCTGTCGGCGGACTTCACCATTCCGGGCACCGATGTGGCCGTGCCGGGTTTTCTGTTCTGGGTCGCGCTCGTCTATTCGGCAATCGGCACGATCATCACGCACATGATCGGGCGCTCGCTCATTGGTCTTTCTTTCGAGCGGCAAAGGTATGAAGCGGACTTCCGCTTTTCGCTGGCGCGCCTGCGCGAATACAACGAGCAGATCGCACTGCTGAAAGGCGAACCTGCCGAAAGGCAGATGGCGATGGGGCGTTTCGGGCGGATCTACGCAAATTATCTGCAAATCGTGGAGCGCCGGAAGCGGCTCATGGCATTCACCGCCTCGTATGGACAGATCAGTCCGTTCATTCCCTATATCGTGGCCGCGCCCTTCTACTTCATCGGCAAGGTTGAGCTTGGCGTTCTGACGCAGACGGCTGATGCGTTCGGGCGGGTCGGCGATGCGCTGAATTTCTTCGTCAACTATTATACGTCGCTGGCGGACTTCAAGGCTGTGCTGGACCGATTGAGCGGATTCGATTCCTCGATCGACCAGGCCCGGCAACTGGAGTCGGATACGCTGGTGCGGGATCAGGAGAAGGGCGAGCCGTCCATCGAAATCGAGGGTCTTTCGCTGGTCCTTCCGAATGGGCGCACGATCGTGAAGCCGTCCAGCATCAGGCTCGAGGCGCGCAAGGCGACGCTCGTGACGGGTCCTTCGGGCTCCGGCAAGTCGACGCTGTTTCGCGCCATAGCGGGACTTTGGCCTTATGGCTCGGGCGTCATCGAAGCGCCACCGGACAGAAAGGTGATGCTGCTTCCGCAGAAGCCTTATATTCCCATCGGGACTCTGCGGTCTGCGCTCGCCTATCCGGCCGAGGCGGAGGATTACAGCGAAATGCAATTCGTCGACGCCCTGAAGGCCACGCAGCTCGATGCGCTGATCGAACAGATGGACGTTGAAGAGAACTGGGCCGCGCGTCTGTCGGGCGGCGAACAGCAGCGCGTTGCGGTGGCGCGTGCGCTGCTGGCGAGGCCCGACTGGCTTTTTCTCGACGAAGCGACGTCGGCGCTCGATGAACCGAGCGAAGCACGCCTCTACGGCGAACTCGCGCGGCAGTTGCCGGAAGCTACAATTGTGTCGATTGGCCATCGGTCAAGCCTGCTGGCTTTTCATCGTGATCACATCACTTTCGAAAAGACCGGCGACGGCGCATTCATTGCCCGGGCGGGCGTGGCCGCGTAGGCTCTTGCCAGTACTATGCCGGGAAATCGTTCGGACGCATCGAGACCTTCATGGCGAAGCTGCACTTCACGGCGAATATCCAGCGGCATGTGGAATGCCCATCCGCTGACGTGCGGGGAGATGACGTGCGCGCCGTGCTTGAACATTTTTTCGAGAACAATCCGCTTGCGCGGTCCTACATCCTCGACGATCAAGCGAGCGTGCGAAAACACATCACGATCTTCGTGGACGGGCAGGCGATCCGCGACCGATTGCGCTTGAGCGATCGCGTCACATCCACAAGCACAATCTATGTGTTTCAGGCGCTTTCGGGAGGTTGAATGAGCGACCGTCTTCTGGTGTCCACCCGCAAGGGCCTGTTTCATGTCGTGCGCAGGAGCGGCGCATGGAGCATCGATCACGTCGATTTTCTTGGCGACAACGTTACGCTTGCATTGTCCGATCACCGTTCCGGCAAGCTTTACGCCGCGCTCGATCACGGCCATTTCGGCGTGAAGGTTCACCGGTCCGGCGACGGCGGCTGGGAGGAGGTCGGCAAGCCGACCTATCCGCAGAAGCCGGAGGGCGATGAAGACAAGGATCCCTGGGGCCGTGAGGTCAAATGGGACGCGCATCGCATCTGGTCGCTTCAGGCCGGCGGCGCGGACGAACCGGGTGTGCTTTGGTGCGGCACGCTGCCGGGCGGCCTGTTTCGTTCAAATGACCATGGCGCGACATGGGAGATGGCTCGGTCGCTGTGGGATGATCCGCTGCGCCGCAAATGGTCGGGTGGCGGCGCCGACTGGCCGGGCATTCATTCGATCATCGTCGACCCGCGCAATTCGAAGCGCGTCTGGATTGCTGTCTCCACAGGCGGCGTCTGGCTCACCGAGGATGGCGGAGCGACCTGGAAAATCATCGGGCAGGGGATGCGGGCCGATTATTTTCCGCCCGAACTGACGCACGATCCGATTTCGCAGGACGTGCATTGCCTCGTCCAGTGTCGCAACGCGCCTTCGCGCATGTGGGTTCAGCATCACAACGGCATTTTCATTTCTGACGACGAGGCGCAAACTTTTCGCGAAATCCGGGATGTGGGCGTCTCGACGTTCGGCTTTGCGGTGGTGGTGCACCCCGACGATCCGGACACGGCGTGGTTCGTGCCGGAGATCAAGGATGAGAAGCGGATTCCCAACGCGGGCCGTCTGATCGTCACGCGAACGCGCGACGGCGGGAAGACGTTCGAGGAACTCACGAAAGGTCTGCCGCAGCAGCACGCCTACGATATCGTCTATCGTCACGCTCTTGCGCTTGACCGCAAGGGCGAAAGGCTGGCGATGGGTTCGACCACGGGCGGGCTTTGGGTGAGCGAAGACCAGGGCGATTCCTGGTCGATGATTTCGCACACCTTGCCGCCCGTCTATGCAGTGACCTTCGGCTAGCCGGGCGTCAGTCGTGGTCGATGTGCGATGATGTCCGCCGTCACATCGGCGGGCGTCGGACAGCCGACGTAGCCCATCGTCAGGCGATATTCGTTTTCGATGAGTTTCAGCGCATGTTCGGCGCCGGCCTGTCCGGCGGCGGCCACGCCGTAAAGCGTGCTGCGGCCCGACATGACGGCCTTCGCGCCCAGCGCCAGCGCCTTGACGATGTCCGCGCCGCGCCGCACGCCGCTGTCGAGCAGGACCGTGGTGCGATGGCCGACCGCAGCGGCGATCTCCGGCAGCGCATCAATCGAGGCGGGCGCGACATCCATGCATCGACCGCCGTGATTCGAGACGACGATTCCGTCCGCACCGCGTTCGACAGCCGCAATGGCGTCTTCGACCCGCAAGATACCCTTGACGATCAGAATGCCGGGCCAGACGTCGCGCAGGCGCGCAATGTCGTCCCAGGATTGATCGAGCACACGCGGCGCTTTTGTCCGACCCTTGGCGGGCAGGACGCTTTCCTGAAATCCTTCCGGGTAATTCACATGGCGCGGGAAGCCGGAGGTTCGCATGTAGCGCAGGATCACGCGCGCCAGCCAGCCCGGATGACAGGCGATGTCCAACACCGTGCGGGGCGTGAAAGCGAAGGGTTGGTCGAAGCCGGTGCGCCGCCAGTTCTCGCGCGTGCCGCCCGGATTGAAGCCTGAATCCACGGTGACGACCAGCGCTTCGAAACCTGCCCGATGCGCGCGGCGCGCCACACCATAGTTTAGTTCACGCTCGCGCGACATGTAGAGCTGGAACCAGAGGCGTCCGCCTGCCTCTGCGGAAAGCTGCTCCATCGGGGTGACGGAGCCCGTCGCGACCGCGCAGGCGATGCCGCGTGTGGCGGCCGCCCGGGCGAGCGACAGTTCGCCCTGATAGGAGCACATGCCGGCGATGCCGGTGGGCGAGATGATGTAGGGCATCTTCAGCGGCTTGCCGAACAGCGTCGTGCTCAGGTCGGCCTTGTCGAGCGGCACCATGACTTTCGTGCGCAACTGGATGCGGTCGAAGGCACGGCGGTTTTCCTTGAGAGCCAGCTCGTCGTCGGAGCCGCGATCGATGTAATCGAACAGGCCCCATGGAAGCTGCGTCCGCGCATAGGCGCGCAGGTCTGCGATGTTCAGGCAGCGGTCGAGGCGGCTCATCGGCTGGCGCGCTCCCGCCCGCAGGCGCGTCTGCATGTGGGCCCCATCAGATCCTCCCGGTCGCGCCCTCTGGCGGGCGCTTGAAGCTCCATTTAACCGTCAACTTCGCCGCAGGGGAAGGGCTTGATCCAGCGCATTGGAATGCGGGGCGGCGGATGGCTATATTGGAAGAATGCAAAGGTGGATTGCTTGACGGTCGCCAGCGGGAAATTTCTTGGATGGATCGGCGCAGCGCTGTTGCTGCTGGCAGGCATTTTCATGCCCGCCGCCGTTCAGGCTCACGTTCATGGCCATCACGCGCGGTATGAAACCAATACCGGGGTGACGTCGCCCGCGGCGGCGGCATCGGATGCCGTTGCGACACGTGTGTTTCTGCAGGCGCTCCCCGTTGCGCCTGCCGGCCCTGAACATTGCCATGATGCCTGTTGTTCGCCCGGCGCCAATTGCTGTGAGGCGACCTGTCTGTCGCCCGGCGCGGCCGTCACGCCATCGGGCGCTGCCGGACCGGCCTTTCCGCCGTCAAAGGCAGCAATCCGGGAGGGCATCGAGCCATCGGGCCTGATAGAGCCCCCCATCCGGTCCTGACGTTCGATCATCCCTTAACGGCGGGCCGCGCCCGCTTCCATCGAACAGGCCGTCGCTGACGGCACAGGAGCTGACCATGAAAAACATTCGTATTCTGACTGCCGCCGCCGTTGCCGGCGTTTTCGCAACGCTCGCCATAACGGGCGCCATCGGGCAGGCAGATCACAGCGGCCACCAGGCCGCCCCGAAGGCGGAAGCGCCGAAGCCAACCGCTGCGAACCCTCATGCCGGACACGACATGAGCCAGATGATGAAAGGCGCGGCCCAGAACGCCGCCGGCGGCCACGACATGGCCAGCATGAAGCCCAAGGGCGATCAGGGACCGTCGAGCCAGGCCTTCGCGGCCATCAACGCCCGGATGCACGAGGGCATGAACATTACCTTCACGGGGAATGCAGATGTCGATTTCGTGCGCGGCATGATCCCGCATCACGCCGGGGCGGTCGATATGGCCAAGGTCGTTATGGCCTTCGGCAAGGACCCCGAAATCCGCAAGCTGGCGGAAGCGGTGGTCAAGGCGCAGGAAGCCGAGATCGCCATGATGAACGAGTGGCTGACAAAGAACGCGCCGAATTAACGCACAAGGCGAAAGCCGGGGATTTGCCGCAACGGCAAGTCCCCGAGCGTGGCGTCCGGCTTTTCAGCGCTGAATTCTGGCGGAGACGGTGTGCACCCGGTCCGATTTTAGGCGGGTTTCAATCCTGTTCGACGTGCCGCGCGTGCCAAACTTCTCTGGGTTGAAGTTGCATAGGCGCCGATAGTGCTGGTGAGGGCGGCATAGACCCCTGCCAGCCGAAAAATAAAGCCATGCCCAAGCTCTAGGCAAACTGTTGCGCTTGGAACACTTGTTAAGCCTAAGTTTACATTTGTAAACGGTTTCTTAACGCCCATGGTTGGATGCGCCTGAGACCTGTTTTACCCCTACGGCACAGTTGTACCGGCGGGTTGTGATGCGATGGCTGGACGTAAGAATCGTTTCAAGATTCAGGTATTTTTCCGGTTTCTGGTTGCCATTTCGTTCTTGGGGGCTTCCACGGCGGCCTCGGGCCAGTCGGCCGCACCCAGCCGAGTTACTCCGCAGAGTTTTGCTCCTTCCGCCACGCTGCCCACGCCGTCATCACCCAGACGTGGCTATGCGCGCCTTTACGCCGAGCAGATTATGGGTGCGGATAAAGGATGCGACTTCAAGTTCATGCTTCCCGAAGACGAGAACAATAGACACAAACGCTCGTCGCCCTAGCACTACTTTGGCAGATTTTTGAGGTGCATGACATTTTTGGGATTCCCGAAATTCATATTGCGTGATTCATGGGTGGTCGGCATCGCGGAGGGCCGGCCATGGATCAGACTTGGAAATCCGATC
>CANJNI010000009.1 GCA_947475995.1 Beijerinckiaceae bacterium
AGTCGCGTCCCCCGTTTGGCGGGGTTCGCCGGTTCGCTCCGGCTGTCGGCTTTTCTTGACGGTTAACCGGCCTCTTGTCCGGATCCCCGCCAACCGACACACGACCACAGGCACGTGCGATTTGGGCAAGGCGGAAAATATGCAGAATCTCCCGCAATTCAAGCGGTATTTTCCCGATTTGGGGTTTTCCGACAAAAAAATTCAAAATGGTTAGAAATCGGCCGCCCGGAAGCGTGGGCTTGAGGTTCGCCGCCGCTCCGCAAGGGTCTTCGGCGGCTTCCGGCGCCTCCGCCGGCTGCCCGGGCGGGCGAATCGGGTCGCGTTCCGGGCCGGCGCCGCTCAGCGCGGGGCGGATCATCTTGCGGCCTTCCAAAAAGCCGATTAGGCATTTGCTGCATCGCTCTCGCCGGACCTCCGGCCGGGAGGCGGTTGCGGCCAAATTCAAGCGTGTGTCGAGCAATGTCCGAGTTTACACGACGCGGTTTCATGTCGGCAGTCGCCGCGACCGCAGCCTTTCCGGCGGTCGCCCAGTCCCCGCCCCAGCAACCCTCGGGGGGCGGAAGCCGCTTCACATATGACGATGTGATCAAGCGGGCGCGCGATCTAGCCGCCGCGCCGTTCGACAATTCGGTTCCGGCGCTGCCGGAAAATCTGGCGCGGCTGGATTTCGACGCCTGGCGCGACATCCGCTTCCGGTCCGACAGGGCCATGCTGGGCAATACGGGCGGTCCGTTCCGCCTGCACATGTTCCACCTCGGCCATCTGTTCAAGCGTCCGGTGACGATCAACACCATGCGCGACGGCATCGCCACGCCGGTTCCCTATTCGGCGGCGCTTTTCGATTACGGCCGGACGAAGTTCGACAAGCAGCTCCCGGTGAACCTCGGATTCTCGGGTTTCCGGATTCATTATCCCCTCAACAAGCCCGGCCAGTCGGACGAGCTCGTCTCCTTCGTCGGGTCGAGCTATTTCCGCTTTCTGGGACGCAACCAGCAATACGGACTCTCGGCGCGCGGCCTTTCGGTCAACACGGGCCTTTTGAACAATCAGGAAGAGTTCCCGTTCTTCCGCGAATTCTGGTTCGATACGCCCGGCCCCAACGCCGACAAGATCACGATCTTCGCGTTGCTCGACAGCGAGTCCCTCGCGGGCGCCTACAAGTTCGACTTCTATCCGCGCAAGGATTCCTATGTCGATGTGACCGCGACAGTCTGCGTGCGGACGCCGCAGTCGGGCGTCGGCGTGGCGCCGCTCACCTCGATGTATTTCATGGGCGAGAATGATCGCCACATGAACGACCGTAACAAATACGACGACTTCCGCCCGGAGATGCACGATTCCGACGGGTTGCAATTCCAGACCGGATCGGGCGAGTGGATGTGGCGTCCGCTGCGCAATCCCTTCATCCAGAAAGTCGCCTATTTCGACGCCACCGACGTGCGCGGCTTCGGGCTTATCCAGCGCGACCGCAATTTCGACCATTATCAGGATATCGAACTCGCCTATGAGGCGCGTCCCTCCTACTGGATCGAACCGAAGGGCAAGTGGGGCGAGGGCCGCCTCGAACTTATCGAACTCGCCACCAAGGACGAGACTTTCGACAATGTGATCCTCGCCTGGCGGCCGAAGGAGCCGGTCACGCCCGATCATCCGCTGACCATCGCCTACCGGATCACGTCAACACTGGAGACCGAGAAGATCGGCGCCGGCGGCTATGTGCTGAACACGTTCGAGGCGCCCGCCATCGCGCTGGGGTCTTCCGAAAGGGCCGAACTCGGCAAGCGCCGTTTCATGGTGGAGTTCATCGGCGGCGAAGTTCCGTATTACGTCAACGATCCGGGCGCAGTCGAAATCGTCGCCTCGGCCTCGAACGGAAAGATTTTCCGCTCGTTCCTCACGCCCAATCCGAGGATCAACGGGCTGCGCGCCCATATCGACGTGCAGATCGTGCCCGAGCAGTCGACCGACATGCGCTTGTTCCTGCGCGCCGGCGGAAAGCCGATCACCGAAACATGGGTTTATTCCTGGAACGACGAGCGGCCGGAGAATTTTCCGCCGCTGCCGTCGCCCTGAGACGCCGCGTCCGCCTTGAATCGCGAGCCCGCCACGCCACAAAGGCACAGGGCTTGCTTGAGCCTGCAAGCCTTGCGAACGGGAGATCGCGATGAAAATTCATGCAACGTTGACGGCAGCCTTTCTGACCCTGTGCGGCCTCAATACGGCCCGCGCGGCTGACTCCGTCACATTCGCCACCAACTGGCTCGCCGAAGCCGAACATGGCGGCTACTATCAGGCGCTCGTCGACGGCACCTACGCCAAATACGGCCTCGATGTGAAGATCATCCCCGGCGGCCCGCAGGCGAACAACCGCCTGCTGCTCATTTCCGGCAAGATAGACTTCTACATGGGCGGGAACATGATCCCGTCCTTCACATCCATCGAGCAGGGCGTTCCCACCAAGGTCGTCGCCGCCAGCTTCCAGAAGGACCCGCAGGTGTTCATGTCGCATCCCGGCCAGGGCCGCGACAAGTTCGAGGATCTGAAGAAGGGCACGATCTTCGTGGCGAGCGAACTTCTCGCATCCGCCTATCAATGGATGAAGGTCGAATACGGCTTCAACGAAGCCAATGTGAAGCCATACACGTTCAACCCCGCGCCGTTCATCGCCGACAAGGGCTCTGCCCAGCAGGGCTATGTGACCTCGGAGCCGTTCGCGGTGGAAAAGCAGGGCGGTTTCAAGCCGAACATCTTCCTGCTCGCCGATTATGGTTTCGACACCTATTCGACGCTGATCGAAACCCGCAACGAGATCATCGAGAAGAAGCCCGATCTCGTGCAGCGCTTCGTCGATGCCTCCGCGATCGGCTGGTACAATTACATGTACGGCGACAACAAGAAGGCCAACGACCTCATCAAGAAGGAAAACCCCGAGATGGACGATGCGCAGATCGCATTCTCCATCGCCAAGATGAAGGAATACGGCATTGTCGATTCCGGCGACTCGCTCACGCTCGGCATGGGGGCCATGACGGACGAGCGGATGAAGAGCTTCTTCGACAAGATGGTGAAGGCCGGCGTCGTCAAGGCGAACCTCGACTACAAGAAATCCTACACGCTGCAGTTCGTGAACAAGAAGGTCGGTCTCGATCTTCGCCCGAAGAACTGACGCGGAGAGTCTGGCGCAGCCGATGATGCAGCAAAGCCCGCAGGCCGGACTGAACGTGGTTCGCCTGCGCGGCATCGGCAAGACATTCTCCAATGGAACTGTCGCGCTGGCGGGCCTCGATCTGGATGTGCGGGCCGGTGAATTCCTGTCGCTGCTCGGCCCGTCCGGCTGCGGAAAATCCACCGTCCTGCGCATGATTGCCGGACTCACCAAACCCACGGGCGGCAGCATCGACTGGGCTGGCGGCGCCGAACGCCCTGAACTCGGGTTCGTGTTCCAGGACGCGACCTTGATGCCCTGGACAAGCGTCTTCAACAATGTCTGGCTGCCATTGCGTGTGGCGGGCGTGTCGAAGGCGCAGGCCGCGCCGCGCATCGAGCAGGCTCTGTCCCTGGTGGGGCTTTCCAAATTCCGCAATTCCTACCCTCGCGAACTTTCCGGCGGGATGAAGATGCGCGTCTCGATTGCGCGCGCGCTGGTGCTGCGTCCCTCCATCCTGCTGATGGACGAACCTTTCGCGGCGCTCGATGAAATCACCCGCTTCAAGCTCAACAATGATCTCCTGCAGCTCAAGGCCGAACTCGGCACGACGGTCGTGTTCGTCACGCATTCGGTTTACGAGAGCGTCTATCTCTCGACCCGCATCGCGGTTTTCGCCGCGCGCCCCGGCCGCATCATTCAGACGATCGAGGTCCCCGCGCCCTATCCGCGCAACGATGAATTCCGCCATACGCCCCTTTATGCCGATTGCTGCCGCACGGCCTCGCACGCGCTGACGGGCGCGATGGCCACGGAGGATCATCTGTGAACGAGCGGGCGCTGAACATCCTGCTGCCTGCTGCGGTCTTTCTCGCCGCGCTGGGCGCGTGGGAAGCCATGGTGGCGATCAAGGCGATCCCGCCCTATATCCTGCCGGCCCCGAGCCGCATCGCCACGACGCTCATTGCCGACTGGGACACGCTGTCCGCTTCGCTTTGGGTGACGCTGCGCATCACCTTCTCGGCACTGCTGGCGGCCGTAATCGGGGGCGTTGTTCTGGCCGTTCTGTTCGCGCAATGGAAATGGGTGGAGCGCTCGTTCTTTCCCTTTGCGGTGATCATGCAGGTGACGCCGATCGTCGCCATTGCGCCACTGCTGCTGGTCTATCTGGAAGGCAGTTCGGCCGTGCTGGTCTGCGCCTTTGTGGTGGCGTTCTTCCCGATCCTGTCGAACACCGCGCTCGGCCTTGCATCAGCCGATCACAATCTGGTCGATCTGATGGAGCTCTACCGCGCCTCGCGCTGGCAGCAGCTTCTCTATCTGCGGCTTCCCGCAGCGCTGCCGTATTTTCTGGGCGGCCTGCGCATCGGCGGCGGACTGGCGCTGATCGGCGCCATCGTGGCGGAGATCGCCGCCGGGTCCGCAGGACGCGGCGCGGGCCTCGCGTTTCGCATCGTCGAGTCCGGCTACCGTCTCAACATTCCGCGCATGTTTGCTGCGCTGGTGCTGATCTCGGTGACGGGAATCCTGATCTTCCTCACCTTCACGGTGCTGTCGCACGTGCTGCTGGGACGCTGGCACGACAGCGCGCGGACGCGGGAAAATTAGGCCCGTCATTGCGAGCGAAGCGAAGCAATCCATCTTATGACGCGCCCTGGATTGCTTCGCTTCGCTCGCGATGACGGTTTACACCGCCACGGAATGCCGTGCGGCCTGTTTCGGCAGATAGGCGTCGAAGGCCGCCGCCGCGAGGCGCACGAAGGGCTGGCCCTCGGGCGTCACCGTCACCACACGCCCCTTGTGCTTCACGACGCCGTCGCGCGCCAGTTCATCAAGAGCCGACGCAGCATCGTCGAGGGCTGACGCATCACCGGCGACCGCCTCCGCAAGCGCGCCGTAATCGACCCGGAAGTCGCACATCAGTCGCTCGATGACGAGCGCGCGCAGGCGGTCGTCATCCGAGATCGCAATGCCTCGGGTGGTGGCGAGCTTGCCGTCCCGCACGGCGCGCGCCCACCCGCCATTGTCGGTCGCATTCCCGATATAGCCCTGCGGCAATTGACCGATCGACGAGACGCCGAGCGGCAGCAAGGCGTCGGCCGTGTCGGTCGTGTAGCCCTGGAAGTTCCGGCGCAGTGATCCGTTGCGGGCTGCGACGGCAAGATTGTCCTCCGGCAATGCAAAATGATCGAGCCCGATGGATTGGTAGCCATGCTGTTCGAGCACTTCCCGCGCGGCGGCGGCCTGTGCGATGCGTTCCTGCGCTCCCGGCAGGGCGGCGGCGTCGATCAGGCGCTGGTGCTTCTTCATCCACGGCACATGCGCATAGCCGAAGATCGCAAGCCGCGACGGCTTCATGCCTGCGGCTCGCGCGGCCGTGCGGCGCACGTCGTCCTCGCTCTGCGTCGGCAGTCCGTACATGAGGTCGATATTGATTGCCTCAATGCCTGCCTTGCGCAGATGCGCAACAGCCCGCTCCACCACCTCGACCGGTTGCACGCGCCCGATGGCGCGCTGCACGTGATCGTTGAAATCCTGCACCCCGAGGCTGACGCGCGTGACGTTGATCTTCGCCAGACCATCCGCCAGACGCTTCGTCACCGTGCGCGGATCGAGTTCGATCGCGTGTTCGACGATCCCCGAAAGATTGAAATGCGCGTCGATGGCGGCTTTCAGGCGCAGCAACCGCTCCGCTCCCAGCAGGCTCGGGGTTCCGCCGCCCCAATGGATATGGGCGACGCGCCGCGCGCGCGTGCGCTTCGCTAGAAGCGCAATCTCGGCTTCGAGCGTGTCGGTATAGTCGTCGATGGGCGCCGCGCGGCGCACCGCCTTGGTGTGGCAACCGCAATAGGTGCAGATCGCCGTGCAGAACGGCACATGAAGGTAGAGCGAGAGCGTCGCGTCCGGCGACAGTTCGGAGAGCCATGTCTCCGCCACATCGGCCGTCACCGCGGGTGAGAAATGCGGCGCGGTCGGATAGCTCGTGTAGCGGGGAACCGAGCGTTCGGCGAGGATCAGGGAAGCGGGAAGGTGGGCCATTTGCGCATTTTTCATGCGCAAATGGATGCGGCCTTGATCGGCGTCAAAAGCGGGCGGCTCTAGCCCAGCGGCGGCACGGTGGAGGGCGGCTTGCGATGATGGGTCGCCTGCTCGTAGGCATAGGCGAGTTCGAGCAGCACCGGCTCTGTCCACGGCCGCCCGACAAACTGCACGCCCGACGGCAGATCTTCGCCCGTGTAGCCCATCGGGACGACGGCGGATGGCCAGTGGAGGCCTGACGCCACCCATGTCAGCGCGCCCGCCGGAGTCGTATTGCGGTCGCCGTTGATCTTCGGCGGATAGGCCGCGACCGGCAGCAGCATGGCGTCGATCTTCGCATCGTCCATCGCCTTCAGATAGGCGAGCCGCATCCGGGCTTCGCTTTCTTCGAGCTTGTGAACCACCGGGTCTTCGCGTGGCGGCGGGGCCGGAACGGTGGCGCGCAGGCTGACCTCATGGACGGGATGGAACTTCTCTCGCCGCATCACCTCCGCCAGCGTCTTGGGGAAAGTCTCGCTGGTCTTCGCCAGATAACGCTCGATGGCGGCTTTCACCTCGCTGAGCGGATGCGACTGGGGTGGGAACTGATCGAATTCCGGCACGACGAACGGGTCAATGATCTCCGCGCCAGCCTTGCGCAAATCCTCGGCGGCTTTCTCCAGAAGCCCCACCACGCCCGGGTCGGATGCATTCGGCGGAAACGCCTGGCGCAACACTCCGATGCGCTTGCCGCGCGCGCCGTCCTTTTTCAGGAAGGCGTTGTAGGTGGGCGGAATCTTTCCCTCCGCGCCTGCTGTGGCGGGGTCTGCCGGATCGACGCCCGCGATCACATCCAGCAGCTTGGCAAGATCGGTGACGCTGCGGCACATGGGGCCGGACGTGTCGCGGCCGTCATAAAGCCCGACCATTCCGGCGCGCGAGCACAAAGCCCAGCTCGGGCGCAGCCCGGCCAGCGCATTGTTGGAAGACGGATTGCGGATGGACCCGAACGTATCCGAGCCAAGTCCTACGACCCCGAAGCTCGCCGCAATGCCAGCGCCGGTTCCGCCCGAAGAGCCGCCCGTCGCATAGGCCGTATTATACGGGTTGCGGCAGAAGCCCGGCAGCACCGAGTTGATGTTGTCGAAACCGCCGCGCGCCCATTCGGACATGGTGGTCTTGGCCAGAATGATCGCGCCCGCAGCTCGCAGCTTCGCCACCAGCGTTGAATCCCGGTCGGGAATCCAGCCAATCAGCGACGAGGAACCTCCGGTCGTCTGCAAACCTGCAACGTCGAAATTGTCCTTCACCAGCACCGGAATGCCGTGCAGCGGACCGGTCAGCTTTCCGTTCGCTTTGAACTTTGCATCCAGCGCATCGGCGTCATCGAGCGCCTTCTCATTCGTCACCACGATGGCCGCGAGCGCCGGGCCGCGCCGGTCATAGGCGGCTATGCGATCAAGACAGGCCAGCGTGACTTCGCGAGCGGTGGCGCCTCCCGCAAGGTAAGCAGCGTGAATGTCCGCGATGCTGGCTTCCACGATATTGATTGGCATGACGGCTCCGACGCTTACGGCAAAACTTCGATGGTGGTGAAATCCTGATACCAGTTGCGGGCCTGTACGAAGCCCTTGAGCTTCGGCGACAGGGCGCGCGGGCTGGTGTCGTGGACAACCATGATGGCGGCGGCGTCCTCGGTGAGAATTTCATTCACCTTTGCCATCGCGGCTTCCTGCCTGTCGGTCTCGAATTCGAGCATCGCGGCTTTCCATGCCTCGTCGAAGGCCGGATTATTATAGAAGCCCCAGTTGCCGCCGGCTGGCGGCGCGAAGATGGATCGGTACGACGACACGATGCCGGAGCCCGGGTCCTGCATGGTCATGGCGATGTTGATGCCGTCGGCCTGCGCGACCTTCGCGCCGTTTCGCAGCATTGTGATCATGGCGGTGAAGTCGCGCACGTCATAGGTCACGTTGACGCCGACGGCGCGCAGGTTTTCCTGGATCGCCTCGTTCATCGCGATCGGCACCATCTGGCCGCCGCCTGACGGGGCGATGATCACCTTGAGATTGACGGGCTTTGACGGTCCATATCCGGCTTCCGCCAGCAGTTTTTTGGCGCCTTCCGGATCATACTTGACGTCGAATTTCGGCTTGCCGAACCAGGGCGCATCCGGGGGCGCAAAGCCTTTGGCCGGAATGCCGGTTCCGCTGAGCATTTCGGCAATATCCTCGCGATTGATCGCGAGATTTACCGCGCGGCGCACACGCACATCCTTGAAGGCGGAGTCCTCCGTGAACGAAATGCGCCAGATCCAGGTGTGCGGATAGACATTCGAAACGATGTTGAAGCCAGCAGCCTTCAAGGGCGCAATGGCGTCGGCGGCCAACGTGTCGATGAGATCGATCTGGCCGGAGCGGAGCGCGGCGACGCGGGTGTTGGCGTCCGGAACCGGCGTCAGCACAAGCCGGTCATGCTTCGGCACACGAGCCTTGTTCCAGTAATCCTTGTTGGCGTCGAGAACGAGTTCCTGTCCCTGTCGCAGCGAGTTGAACTTGTAAGGTCCGGTGCCGACCGGATTGACGGCGAATTTCTGCCAGTCGCCGCCCATCTTTTCGAACTGCGTCGGGCTGACGAAGAACAGCGTCGAAAGCTCGTAGGTCAGGAAAGAGTTCGGCTCTTTCGTATCGATATAGATCGTGCGGTCGTCGATCTTGCCGAAACCTGCGATGGAAATGGTGCGAGAGCGCGCTGTCGCCGAACGCGTCGCGTTGAAGGCCGGCGATTTCGAATTTGTGAAGGCGTCGAGATTCCACAGCGCCGCATCGGCGTTCCACGGCGTACCATCATGGAACTTCGCCTCGCGCAGCTTGAAGGTCCAGCGAGTCTTGTTCGGATCGACCGTCCAGGATTCAGCGAGGCTCGGAATGAGCCGCGACGGCTTGTCGGTCGATGTCAGGTCCCATGCGATGAGGGAATCGAACACCGTATAGCCGCCGAAGCGCACGCCCTCGAAGCCCGCGTCCGGCGCGCCCCACAGGAGCGGAAAGTCGCTCAATGAAATTGCGATGCGCAGCGATGAGGCAGCCTGTGCCTGCTGGGGCAGCGCCGTGATGGCTGGTGCGGCGAGCATTCCGAGAGCGAGGCCTGCGGCCTTCAACGATAGAAACGGGGCATAGCGCATGGGCGGGGACCTCCGGCAGGGTTCCTGGCGGCCCGCCGTTCGGCGGGGCTGAGATCAGGAAAGCAACTGCCGCGCCAGTCCCGGCCAAGCTTGCGGCCGAACATGCAAAAAGGCCGTAGTTCGCGCGAACTACGGCCAGAAGTGCGGGAGGAAACGGGTACGCTGCGAACTACTCGGCCGCGATCGCGCGCGGAACAGGGTGGTTCTCCAGCAGCATCACAGCGCCGCCCGTGTTGGAAATCGGCACGTGATACGTTGAGCTGATCTGCGTGACCCGGCCCTGCATAGCGCCGCGCATGGCGATCCACGTCATAAGTTCAACGCCCTGAGACCCCGCTTTTTCGACAATCTCATGGTTTGACAGTCGCGCCAGAGCTTCCGGGTCGTTGAGCATCTTGTCCATGCACCACAGATCGAACGGCTTGTTGATGAAGCCCGCCCGCTCGCCGTCGAGCTGGTGAGAAAGACCGCCGGTGCCCAGCAGCACGACCTTGATGTCTTCCGGATAGGATTCGATGGCCTTGCCGATCGCCTGACCCAGCTTGTAGCAGCGACGCGGATTTGGAAGCGGATGCTGCACGGAATTCATCATCACCGGCACGGTCCGCACCGGCCAGTCCTGCCCGCCCGGATACATGAGGGCCATCGGCAGCGTGAAGGCGTGGTCCACCAGCACTTCCTGGCACATGGTAATGTCGAATTCGTCCGCCACCAGATTTTCGATGATGTGCCACGAGAGCTTCGCATCACCCTTGAAGGGCTTTTGCACCGGAATGCCCCAGCCTTCGTCGGCGTTGTGATATTCGTGCGCCGCGCCGATTGCGAAGGTCGGCATCTTGTCGAGGAAGTTGTTGAGCCCGTGATCGTTGTAGATCACCACGGCCACATCGGGCTTCTCGCGCGCCAGCCAGTCATGGACGGGGTGGAAGGCGTCGAAGAACGGCTTCCAGTAAGGGTCCTGCTGCTGCTTCTGCGCGATGGCCTTGCCGATGGACGGAACGTGCGAGGTCGTGAGACCGCCGATGATGCGCGCCATGTTCAGGCTCCCTGCGAGGCCAGATAGGCCTTGAAGTCTTCCAGCGTTCTGCCGGTCTGCTGCGCGCCGATGTCCTGCACGCTGAGGCCGAAGATGCCGGCGAATTTGGCGAGGTAATAGACGTTGCCGCCCGCCGCGATCAGCTTGAGAACATTACGGCTCTTGATCGCCGCCACATGTTCGGGCGACAGGCCATACCGGGCGCAATAGGCGTCCTCGTCGGCCAGAAAGGCGTCGCGATTTTCCTTCGAATTGAATGAAAAGCACATCTTGTTCAGCGCATAGCCTTTGGCGGCGGCGCTGCCGTCGAACACCGGCGTGCCCGGAATTGGCGCTCCGAAAGTCATCTGGGCTTCCTTTGCAATGGGAATTTCAGCCTGCTAAACAGCTAGCGATCCCCCGCCACGGCGCCTTGATCCGGATCAAACCGGTTGAAATCGCGCCGATTTGTCACAAACGCGAGACGATAGCTTCATGCGCGCGCCCACCATCCTCCCGCCCGATCCGAACCCCAAGACCCCGGCTTTCAAGGCGCCGCCGAAGTCCTGCGACGCCCACACCCATATTTTCGGGCCGGGCGCGCAGTATCCCTATGCGCCTGACGCCAGCTACATTCCGCACGACGCCGGCCTCGACGATTTCCGCGAACTGCACCGCCGCATCGGGATCGAGCGCGCCGTCATCGTGAACGCAAGCTGCCACGGGCTCGACAATACGGTTGTGACCGACGCCATTGCGGCGTCAAACGGCGCCTACAAGGGCGTCGGCAATGTGGATGACAGCTTCACCGAAAAGCAGATCGAGGCGCTCGACAAGGGCGGCATCCACGGCTGCCGGTTCACCTTCCTGAAGCGCCTCGGCCGCACGCCCGACATGAGCTCGTTCCACCGCGTCGTGGACAAGATCAAGTCATTCAAGTGGCATGTGGTGGTCTATCTCGATCCCGAGACGGTGGCGGATTTCGCCCCCATCCTGTCGGCCCTGCCGGTCGATTACGTGATCGACCACATGGGCACCGTGAAGGCCGAGAAGGGACTGGATCAGCCCAACTTCAACGCCCTGCTCGATCTCGCCCGGCGCGACCAGAAGTGCTGGGTCAAGGTGTGCGGCTTCGAGCGCGCGTCCGCCGCCGGGGCTCCGTTCCACGACGCCGTGCCGTTCGGCCGCAAGCTGGTCGAGACGATCCCGGACCGCGTCCTGTGGGGCACCGACTGGCCGCACCCGAACGTGACCGTGATGCCGAATGACGGCGAACTCGTCGATCTGATCCCGCTGGTCGCCCCCGACGCCGCCCAGCAGCAGAAGCTTCTGGTCGACAATCCGGCCCGCCTCTATCGTTTCTGAGACCGAAACTCCGCATCGAGGCGTGGCTTTGGCCCGCCCGATGCATTGATTTTTTGAAGCCGGGACCGATGTCGGGTTACCGGTTCGTGAGTAACCGCCGAAACCGCCCCCGTGCTTCGAGACGTGAGCTCCGCTCGCTCCTCAGCATGAGGGCTAGACGCGTCGCTGACCCCCTCATGCTGAGGAGCCCGCTTGCGGGCGTCTCGAAGCACGAGGGGATCATCTTCACAGGAAGCCCAGCATGAACGTGCATGTCGATGAAGAGCGCATGGCCATCGAAAAGTTCGGCGTGGGCCAGCCGGTGCTCCGCACCGAAGATCCCACGCTCGTTCAGGGACAGGGGTCCTATACGGACGACGTGAGCCTGCCCGGTCAGGTCTATGCCGCCATGGTGCGCAGCCCCTTGGCGCACGGCTACCTCAAGGCGATCGACGCGGACGCCGCCCGCGCCATGCCGGGCGTACTGGCTGTCTATACGGCGGCCGATCTGGCCGATTACGGCCCGTTTCCGTTCCGGGTGGCGCTGACCAGTCGCGACGGCTCCCCGGTCGCCAAGCCGAAGCGTTTCGCCCTGGCCTCCAAAAAGGTCAGCTTCGTCGGCGACCCCGTTGCGTGCGTGATTGCCGAGACGCCCGAACAGGCGCAGGAAGCCGCCGAGGCCGTGGGGCTGGATATCGATGAGCTTCCGGCTGTGGTGGAAGCCCGCGACGCCGACAAGCCCGGCGCGCCGCAGGTGCTGGAAGATGTGCCGAACAATGTCGCGCTCGACTACCATTTTGGCGACACCGAAAAGGTGAACGAGGCCTTTGCACAAGCCGCTCATGTCGTGAGCATGCAGATCGCGATTCCGCGCCTCGCCATCGCCCCGATGGAGCCGCGCGCCTGTCTGGCGGCCTATGACAAGGACACCGAACGCTTCACGCTTTGGGCGCCCACGCAGGGCGTCACCGGCTCGCGCGGCGGCGCGGCCGAGATGATGAAGGTCCCGCAGGAGAAAATCCGTTTCATCGCCACCAACGTCGGCGGTTCCTTCGGCATGAAGGGTTCGATGTTCGCCGAATATATCTGCGCCATGCACGGCGCACGCGCGCTCGGTCGCCCGGTGAAATGGACGGACTCGCGCTCGGGCAGTTTCCTGTCGGATCATCATGGCCGCGATCAGGAGCATCTGTGCGAACTGGCGCTCGACAAGGACGGGCATTTTCTCGCCATCCGCTGCACTGGCTACGGCAATCTGGGCGGCTACATGACCCAGATCGGGCCGCTGTTCTCGTCGTTCAATATCGTCAAGCACGTCAATGGCGCGTATCGCACGCCGCTGATCGAGGTGAGCACGAAGGCCGTCTTTACCAACACCGCGCCCATCACGGCTTATCGCGGCGCGGGCCGCCCCGAAGGCAATTATTACATGGAGCGGCTGATAGATAATGCCGCCGTCGAGATGGGCATCGACCCGGTGGAGCTTCGGCGTCGCAACCACATTCAGCCCAATGAAATGCCCCGCAAGGTGCCGTCCGGTTCGACCTACGATTCCGGCGACTTTCCGGCCATGCTCACCAAGGCCCTGAACCTTGCGGACTTTGATGGATACAAGACCCGCAAGGCGCAGAGCGAAGCAAACGGCAAACTGCGCGGTCTCGGCATCGGCCAGTTCGTCGAAGTGACCGCGCCGGTCAACGGCGAACTCGGCAAGATCACGTTCGACGCCGATGGCGGCGTCACGCTTTTCACCGGTTCACACGATCACGGACAGGGACACGGCACGACGTTTGCGCAGGTTCTCTCGACGCAACTCGGCGTTCCGTTCGACAAGATCCGCCTGATGCAGGTGGATTCGGATCAGCTTCGCGCCGGCACCGGCACGGGCGGTTCAAAATCCCTCATGTGTTCCGGCACTGCCATCGTGGAAGCCAGCGAGAAGGTGATCGAGAAGGGCAAGGTCGTCGCGTCGCACCTTCTGGAAGCAGCGCCAGCCGACATCGAATTCGAAGTGGGCCGCTTCTCCATCGCAGGTACGGATCGCTCGATTTCCATCATGGACATGGCGGCGAAACTTCGCTCCGGCGTTGCGCTTCCGGACGATGCGCAAACTTCGCTCGACGTCGACCACCTGTCGAGCGCCAAGCCCGCCACCTATCCGAACGGCTGCCATATCTGCGAGGTCGAGGTTGATCCTGACACCGGCATGGTGGAGATCGCCAGATATTCGATGGTGGGCGATTTCGGCGTCGTGGTGAATCCGATTGTGGTGCAGGGCCAGTTGCACGGCGGCGTCGTGCAGGGCATCGGCGAATGCATCATGGAGCGCACGGTCTACGGCTCGGACGGACAGCTCGCGACCGGCTCGTTCATGGACTATGCGATGCCGCGCGCCTCCGACGTTCCGAGCTTCGCCTATGCGGAAAGCCCGACGCGGGCGACCACCAATGCGCTCGGCGTGAAGGGCTGCGGCGAGGCCGGTTGCGCGGGTTCGCTCACTTCGGTGATGAACGCCATCGTGGATGCGCTGCGCCCGCTCGGCGTGAAGCACATCGACATGCCGGCGACGCCGCTGTCTGTGTGGAAGGCCATTCAGGCCGCGAAGGCGTAGATTGTTCCGTGAAGTAAAAGCCTAAAAGAAACTGTTGTGCTATGTTTGTTCTTCAAAATCATGATTCGAGGACGAATACATGTCAAAAATGCCTGTAAAAAATGAGGGAAAAATACTGCCTGCCCTCGGTGTCGAGAGCCGACCGCAGAGCTTGGGCATAGCAAAGAACAGTTTTACCACATCCCATTTGACGCATCCTACAACCACATCTGGAGGAAGCGGTGGCAATGGAGGCTCGCAGTCACAGCCAACGCAGTCAAACACTAATGGATCTAATTCTGAAAAATGAACAGCGACCATTTGACGATTGCAGGGTTATTCGTTGCAATCGCTTCGTTATTATTTGCGGGGTGGCAGTTACGATGTTCGAGACTTGCTGCTTCAAGTTCCACGTTGGTAAGTCTGTATGAAAGTTTTAGGCAAACGTGGCTAGGTTACGTCTCGGCCTCAGACACTGCAAAAAAGCAGCACACATTTGCGGACGTTATGAATCTTCTTGAAGCAAGCTGCGCCATATACTTCGACGATGTCTTCTCGGGCCGATCGAGAAAACTTTTTGAACAATACATCTGCGATGTCTTGAAATTTATCGACAGTGACGAACATACGCGGAATCTAACAACAAATTTAATGCAATCTCCCGATACATTTACAAATATTTCCAAATTCATTTCTAAGCATGGACAAAAGACAAAGGCGTCAAAAATTATTGGGTGAACGGCACGTAGCGGCCGAGAATCACCACCGCGATCCACAGCGCCAGCGAGATCGCGCCTGCGATCTTCGCGCGGGCCGGAACGCTTTCGGCATCCCACTCCGCGATCCTGCGCCATGGGCCTGCGTGGAAGGCCAGCATGTTGAGGCCCGCCAAAACCAGCGCCAGCATCTTCCACTGGAATGCCGAATTGCCCGCATAACGGACGGCGGCAGGCGCGAACATCAGCGCGCCGCTGACCGCCGCAACGATGAACGCCGCCCATGCGACCGTCAGGATGCGCAGGTGCCCGCGCATCGTCTCGCGCATGCCGGCTAATCCCATCAGCCGCAGATCGACGAAGATCATCGACCCGACCAGAATGGTCAGCGCACCGACATGCAGCGTTTCCAGGGCCGGAAACCAGAAAGGCTCGTCCACCATCTGCTGGCTGAAAGACCAGTCTTCCAGCGCGGTCCAGACGGACTTCAGCATCAGACCGCCCGGATGTAGGAGATGAGACGGCCCGCCAGAACGACGCCGATCCAGGCCGCTGCGGCGAAGGCGCCGATCAGAGAAGGGTCGCGCCCTTCGGCCTTCACCCTGCGGGCGAGCAGCAGCATCAAGGCGACGCCGCATGCGATCAGCATCATCTTGTAGGGAAACATCAGGCTTCCAAACGCGCGCGTGGGCCGATGCACGACCATGAAAGCGCCGGTGGCGAGTTGCACTGCAAGCGCGCCCCATATCCACGGCAGGAGCCTGCGGGCGGCGTCTTGCAGCAATGAAGCGCTGTCGCCCCTCAGCGCCCGGAAGCCAAGTCCGCCAGCAGCGCCGACGATCGCGCAGGCTGCCAGAATATGCACGCCCTGCAAGATAGGAATGAGCCACGGCCATCCGTTCGCGAGGCCGCGCGCCCATGCGTTGATCTGGCCCGGCGCAAGCCACAGCCCGAACTGATTCAGCGCCGCGTGCACGGCCCCTCCCTCGATTTATGGAGGCCAGCTTAGCCCAAACAGGGCGTTTGCAAAGCCTCGAACCGCGCGCCCCGGAACAGACGGGAGAAACACCGGGCCAGTCCGAATTCGCCTCGGGCCAGCAGAACCGCACGAATTCCACTTCGCCGGGAGCCACCCGGTTTGCGCCCGGGCAGCAGAACAATACGAACAGCCAGAACGGCCACATGACCAACACGACGAAAAAGTAATTTCGTGAGGTAGCCGCGCGCCGCAATGCGCGCGGCTACTCGCAGGCTTTCATCGCCACCACGTCGGCATTCTCGCTCGAATCCGCGACAGCGCGGCAAGCGCTTCCCGTACACAGTCTCCAGCCCTGCGGCTGCGAATCCGAGCGCCGCAGAAGCACTTCGGGCAGTGGCCCTATCGGGGGCTTCCAGCGCCACCAGACTCCATCGAACCTGGCGTCCGCGGGCATTTCCATCCCGGCTCCCATATGTTCGATGCGCGCCTCGACAATGCGCAGACGCTCGCCTTCGACGAGCCAGTCTTCCTCCCAGCGGGTCTTTTCAATCGAATGAATCCACATCAGCGTGAAGCTCGCCGCCGCAATGCGCGTCACGGCGGCGCCGGCGATGAGGCACAGGCTCACGGCGCTGCTCTGCGCTGGGAATCAAGCCAGTTCCAGACCGTCACGATCACGCAGGCCGCGAAAGCCATATGGTCGCTCCAGTCGAAAGGCGCGATGAAGAAGATGATTCCCGCGACCGCCAGCAGCCGTTGAATTGCATTCGTCCGAGTGAAGAGGTAGCCGATCGCCGCGATGCCGGTGATGTAGATCGTCGTCGAGGCCTTGAAGAAAACCCAGATGACTTCGACCCAGTAGCCATAGGCCCGCGCAATCGCGCCGCCCGCCTGCAGCATCAGCGAAGGGTCGTAAACGCCCATGAAGGGGATCAGGAACCCCGCAAGCGCAATCCGAGAGGCCTGCCAGCCGATCTCGTCGGGCGAAGCCTTGGCGATGGGCGCGGCCGCGAGCGCCGCCAGCGCGACAGGCGGAGTGAGGTCGGCGATGATGCCGTAATAGAATACGAACATGTGGCTGACGATCAGCGGCACGCCGAGCTTCAGCAAAGCCGGAGCGGCGAGCGACGCCGTGATGATGTAGGTCGGAATGGTCGGCAGCCCGGTGCCCAGAACCAGCGACGTCAGCATCACCAGCAGCAGGCAGAAGAACAGCGAATCCTGCCCGAAGGACACGATGTAGTTTCCGAAGATGGTCGCCGTGCCGGTGAGCGACAATACGCCGATCACCGTGCCGACGATTGCGCAGGCAAGGCCCACCGGCAGGGCCTGCCGCGCGCCCTCGGCCAGCACGTCGCGGCAGATCGCAAGCGTTTCGCGCCCGCCGCGCGTCAGTGCGCAGAGAAGGATCAGCACGCCGATGAGCCCGATCAGCACCTGCACGCCGAACTTCAGCAGGGAGCCTGCAATCAATCCGGTGACGACCCAGAAGACGATGCGCATTGCGCCCGGCGACAGGTTGAGAGCGACGGCGGCGCCCAGAATCATCACGACCGTCAGGCCGAGGCCCACGGACCCGGAGAACAGCGGTGTAAAGCCGTCCATCAGAAGAACGATCAGCACCGCCAGCGGCAGGGCCAGATGCCATTGGCGCTTGATGGCTGCGAGCGAGGACGGCAGTTGCGCGCGCGGAATGCCGAGCAGATTATGTTTGCCCGCCTCCAGATGAACCATCCAGAACGCCGAACCGAAATACAGGATCGCCGGAATGATCGCTGCCTTCACGATGGTCGCGTAGGGCACGCCGATGTTTTCCGCCATGATGAACGCCACCGCGCCCATCACGGGCGGCATGATCTGTCCGCCCATCGAGGCCGTGGCTTCCACGCCCCCCGCAAAGGCCGGCTTGTAGCCGAACTTCTTCATCAGCGGGATCGTGAATTGTCCGACCGTCACCACATTGGCGACGCCCGATCCTGAAATCGTCCCCATGAGTGCGGACGAGATCACCGCGACTTTCGCCGCCCCGCCGCGCGCCCAGCCCACAAGGCCCAGCGCCACATCGTTGAACAGGGAAATCATCCCGGCGCGTTCCAGAAACGCACCGAACAGGATGAAGAGGAAAATATAAGTCGCCGAAATTCCGGTCGGGGTCGAGTAGATGCCTTCGGTGCCGAACGACAATTGCTCGACGATCTGGTCGAAACCGTATCCGCGATGATCGAGCTGGCGCGGCAGATAATTGCCGAACAGGCCGTAAGCCACGAAGCCGAGGCAGATCAGCGGCAGCGACGGACCCATGAGCCGCCACGACACTCCGAACAGGATCGCCATTCCGCCAACGCCCAGCGTCATGTCGAGCGCCGTCAGATCGCCCGCGCGATTGACGAGGTCGAAATAGAAAATCCAGTGATAGAGGCCGACCGCGAATCCCGCCAATCCCAGCGACCAGCCGATGAGCCGCATGTAAGCAGAGGCGAACAGATGGTTCGCAATCAGCGCGCAGGACACCAGCACCAGAAAGCCGACATGCACGGCCCGCAACGCCTGTGCAGGCAGAAAGGCATAGACGGACGTCACAAGCTGAAATGAGGAAAACACAAAGGCGACCACGAACAAAGCCTTGCCCCACAGGCCCGGACCCCATCCGGGCGGCAGGCCGTGCTCAAGATCGTCCATCGCTGCGGCCGGGGCCGCATGGGCGAGCGTGTGTGCGTCGTCGGTTTGTGTCTGGGCGGTCATGGGGATCAGATTCAAATTGCCGCGCGAGGCAGGCGTCATGGCGAGGAGCGCAGCGACGAAGCAATCCGGCACACATCATGTGGATTGCTTCGCGGGGCCCCGGGCCCCGCTCGCAACAACGGCATTCAGGAAGCTCGTTCCGCACCGCCACCGGCGGCCGGGATGACGCGGCCTCTATTTCATGACGCCCTTCTCGCGGAAATACTTCTCCGCGCCCGGATGCATCGGCACCGGCATTCCGTCGAGCGCCTTCCTGACGTCGATGTCCTTGGCGGCAGAATGCGCTGCGACGAGGTCGGCGGTCGACTCGTAGGTCAGCTTCGTCATCTGGTAGGCCAGATTGTCTGACAGGTCCGAGCACGTCACGAGGTAGTTCACCACCGCCGCAGTCTGGATATCAGCCGTCTGGCCGCCATAAGTGTTCTTCGGAATGACGCCCTTGACGTATGGCGCGCCGATCTTGTCGACGATGGAAGCGGGGATTTCAACGACCACGATCTTCACCGAGCTTGCCAGATCGCGGATCGCCGCGACCCCGAGCCCTGCCGACTGCAGCGTGGCGTCGAGCTGACGATTTTTCATCAGGTCCACCGACTCCGCGAAGGGCAGATATTCGACCTTGCCGAGATCCTTGTAGGTCATGCCCGCTGCTTGCAGGATCGCGCGGGTGTTGAGTTCCGTCCCGGACTTCGGCGCGCCGACCGAAAGGCTCTTGCCCTTCAGGTCCGCCAGCGTCTTGATGCCGCTCGCCTTTGTGGCGACCACCTGGATGTAGTTCGGATAAATCGCCCCGATGCCGCGCAGCTTCGTCTGCTTGCCCTTGAAGCCGGCTTCCTCATCGCCCGCCCATGCGAAAGCCAGGCTGTCGCCGAGCGTGAAGGCGAGTTCGCCCTTGCCCTGCTGGAGCAGCGTCAGGTTTTCCACGGAAGCTTTGGTGGCCTGCACATTGGGGCGCGCCCCCGGAATCTTCGCGCTGAAGATGTTCGAAAGCGCCACACCCATCGGATAATAGACGCCCGACGTCCCGCCGGTGAGGACGCCGATGAAGTCATCCGCCCGGGCCGCAGGGCCAGCCGCGAATGACAAAGACAATGTGACGGCCACAACGGCGCCGCGAAATCCAATAGCCATGTTTCTCTCCCTCAGCGCCTCGGGCGCGCAGGCAGTCATATTGTTAAGGAATGAACCATTCCACAAGCGAAAAGTCCGGTCCCTTGAGGTGGGCCCCCGGAACGGCGGCTGGACGAGGGCGCGCGCCCTGCCTATGTCGGTTGCATGACAGATCTCTTGTTCGACGTTCTGGTGATCGGCGCTGGCGCGGCCGGGCTCGGGGCGGCGCGCACGCTGCGCGACGGCGGGGCGCGGGTCGCGATTGTGGAGGCTCGAAGCCGCGTGGGCGGGCGCGCCTTTACGGCGCAGCACGGCTGGCCGCTCGACATGGGCGCGGGTTGGCTGCATTCGGCGGATCGCAACCCCCTGGTCGAGGTGGCGCAGGGACTCGGCTTCAAGATCGACCGGTCGACGCCACCCTGGCAGAAGGCCAATGATCAGCCGGATTTTCCGCGCTCCGAACAGCGCGAGTTTCGCAAGGCCATGGACGCTTTTTTTGAGCGGGTCGAAGCGGCGGCGCGCGATCCGCAGGACCGGGCGGCCTCGACGCTGCTTGAACCGGGAAACCGCTGGAACCCGATGATCGACGCGGTCTCCGCCTATGTGAACGGCACGGAGCTCGACGGCCTCTCCGTGAAGGATTTCGACAATTATCACGACACGGAAGTGAACTGGCGCGTCGAACGCGGTTACGGCGCGCTGATGGAAAAGATCTCCGAAGGGCTGTCGGTTTTTCTTGATCATCCGGTCATTCGAATCGACCATTCGGGCGCGCAAGTGCGGGTCGAAACCACGAAAGGCCCATTCGCCGCCGACACCGTCATCGTGACCGTGCCGACGAATGTGATCGCGTCCGGAATGATCGAATTTGATCCTGCGCTGCCGGACAAGCTCAACGCTGCAGCTCATCTGCCGCTGGGGCATGACAACAAGCTGTTCCTCTCGCTCGATGGCGCCGAAGAGTTTGAAGCCGACAGCCGCCTCTACGGCAGGCGCGAAACGTCCGCGACCGCAAGCTATCACATACGTCCATTCGGACGGCCGCTGATCGAAGCCTATTTCGGCGGGCGACTGGCGCGCGAGCTTGAAGCGCAGGGTCTCGAAGGGTTCGGGCGTTTCGCCATCGACCAACTGGCCGCAACGCTCGGCGACCGGATTTGCAATCGCCTGAAGCCGCTTGCGGTGAGCATGTGGTCCTCCGATCCCTTCGCGGGCGGCTCCTATTCGCACGCGCTGCCCGGACACTGGGACAAGCGCGCGGTGCTGGCCGCGCCTGCGGGAGACAGATTGTTCTTCGCTGGCGAGGCCTGTTCGGCGCACGATTTTTCCACCGTCCACGGAGCATGGATCACTGGCGTCGAGGCTGCGAAGAAAATTCTCGCGGCGCAAAATCGATAAAATTTGAATCAAATGCTCCGCGTCGTTTAACCACGCACGTTAAAAGTCTTTGAACCACAACGATTTTAGGCGCATGCAATCGCCTCCGCCACCGGAGCGACCGCAATGCGCCGCGAGACCTTCGATCTGACAGACCATAACGCGCGCATTTTCTTCAGCGCTGAACTAGCAGACTGGTACAGCGTGCAGACGCTGGGCGCCGTCGAGGCGATCATCCTGCTGCGCCATCGCGACGCCTTCATGAACAGGCGCGTGCTCGACATCGGGGTCGGCTCCGGCCGCACGACAAAGTTCCTGCTCCCGTTTGCCGGCCATTATACCGGCATCGACCTTTCCCCGCAGATGATCGCCATGGCGCGCCAGACCTATCCGGCCGCCCGCATGCTGGAACTCGACATGCGCGAACTGGGAAAGCTCTCGGACGAGCGGTTCGATTTCATTTTCGCAGCGTGGGGCGTGCTGGATGCGCTGTCGCCGCAGGATCGTCTGAAGACGCTCGCCCGCATCGCGCAATTGTGCGAGCCGGGCGCGACCTTTGTGTTGTCCGCCCATAACAGGCGCGCGGGCTTCGCCGGCAAGCCGCCAGAACTGGTGCGCCGGAAGCGACCCGACCGTGCGCTGGCGGAACTGTTTCATTTCATGCGAGCGCGCCGCAATTACCGCCGCATGGAACACCTTCGGGTCGAGGAAGAGTCCTACGCGCTTTACAACGACATGGCGCATAACTGGCAGGGCGTCTTCTACTACATCGACCGCGCAGCCCAGGTAGATCAGCTTGCGCAGGCGGGCTTCCGGGTGATCGAAGTGCTCGGCGAAGACGGCCGCAACGTTGGACCATCGGACGATGCGTCGCGCGACGGCTGCCTGCATTATGTGGCCTTGCGCCTGTAGGGAAATTCACTTCACCAGACGGATCGTGGCCCTCAGCCCTCCATCAGGCCGGTTCGCCAGCGTCAGCTCGCCGCCATGCGCCTGCACCGCCGATCGGGCGATGGCGAGGCCGAGGCCGACGCCGCCGGTCTCCTGATTGCGCGAAGCTTCAAGCCGATAGAACGGCTCGAACACTTTCTGCAATTCCGCCTCCGGAATGCCGGGGCCATCGTCATCGACCTGAATTTCCACATGGGACGGTGTCTGCGTCACCGCGATGCGCGCTCGCGCCCCATACTTGATGGCGTTTTCCACCAGATTGGTCAGCGCGCGCTTCAGCGCCTGCGGGCGCGCGTCACAGACCACGGAGCCATTGGCGGTCATTGCGACCTCCATGCCGGCGTCGCTCATGTCATCCGCGATGCTTTGCGCCAGCGCCGCAATGTCGGTGGGCTTGCGGGCTTCGCTCACCGCCTCGTCGCGGGCGAAGTTGAGCGTCGCCCCGACCATGGCGTCCATTTCGGCGATGGTGGCCAGCATGCGCTCGCGCTCCTGCGCATTTTCGACTCCCTCCGCCCGCAGGCGCAGGAGCGTCAGCGGCGTGCGCAGATCGTGCGAAACGGCGGCCAGCAGGCGCGTGCGATTCTCGATGAGATTGCGCAGGCGCACCTGCATCTCGTTGAAGGCGCGGGAGGCCAGCCGGGTCTCGGTCGAACCTGTCTCCGGCAATGGCGGAGCATTCACGTCGCGGCCGAGCCGCTCGGCCGCGCCCGCGAGAGTCGCCAGCGGCGCAGTGACGCGCCGGACCGCCCAGGCGGAGACCGCGAAGATCGTCAGCGCCATCAGGACCATCGACAGCATGAACTGCCGCGAAAACGACAGGCCCGCCTCGGGCAGCGAGGTCGCGAAGGTGAGCCATTGCCCGTCCGGCAGCGGAACCGAGGCGCGCAGGCTGCGGAACGCGCCGGGCGCACCGAAGCGGTCGCGCTCACGTTCGCGATCCGGCGGGCCGCGATGCATCATTTGCGGTCCGAACCCGAAGGGACCGTAGCCTCCGCCGGATGCGGCGACGCGCGGTTGCGGCCCGGAGGTCAATCCGAGCTCGTCCACAATGTAATTGCGGATCGCCACAGAGACGCCCGACTCGTCGTCGTCGCGCTCGCTCGCGAGCGGACGCGGCGAAAGCCGCACGGTGAAACTGCGGTCGCTCAATCCGGCCACGATCCGAGACCGAAGGTCCGCAGGCGCGTCGCGCACCAGATGCGACAGATTGGCGATGCGTTCGGCCGCCGCAAAACCGCCCACGGCCCGCACGGCCTGTTCGCGGTCGGCCGAATAGATCCACGAACCTGCGATCATGGAGATCATCAGTCCGGCGATGAGCACCAGCACGGTCTGGCCGAACAGGCTTTGCGGCAGAAAGCGTTTCATTCGCGCGTCACCGCCGGCGTGAACGTGTAGCCGCCGCCCCACACGGTCTTGATGATCTTCGGATCGGACGGGTCCGCCTCCAGCTTCTTGCGCAAGCGGCTGATCTGCGTGTCGATGCTGCGGTCGAAGGTGGTGGCGGCGCGGCCGCGCGCCAGATCCAGCAATTGATCGCGATTGAGCACACGCTGCGGGCGCTCCACCAGCGCGATCAGCAGGTCATATTCGCCCGTTGATAGCGGCAGCGTGACGCCGTCGCTGCGCAGTAGTTCGCGGGCGCCGACATCCAGAAGCCATTGATCGAAACGATAGCGCTTCGGCTTTTCGGCTTGCGCGGGCGCGGACGGCGCATCCTGCGTGCGACGCAGGACCGCCCGGATGCGCGCCACGAGTTCGCGGCTGCCGAAGGGCTTGGGCATATAATCCTCGGCCCCCATTTCGAGGCCGATGACGCGGTCCACCTCGTCGCCCTTGGCGGTGAGCATGATGATCGGAATGTTCGAGTCCGCCCTCAGGCCCCGGCAAAGCGAAAGGCCGTCCTCGCCGGGCATCATCAGGTCGAGCAGCACGAGGTCGATCTTGCTGTCGGCCATCACGGCCCGCATCGTTCGCCCGTCCTGCGCCTGGCTGACCCGGAACCCTTCTTTCACGAGAGCGCGCGACACAAGTTCGCGGATTTCGCGGTGGTCGTCGACAATCAGGATATGCGCGCCGTTTTGCATGAAGCGACCATACCGAAAATTCGCCGGAGCGAGGGCGGAAAATTGTCACCGGATGTGTCAACCGGGCCCTGCGCCACACTTTGTTACAAACTTGCCGATGCTTGAAAAACTTGCGTGACGCGGCGCCCCCCAGATGCGTCTCAGCAACGAACGCACAGTTGCTTCGGAAATCTGGAGATGGTCATGAAAAACAAGGCTTGGTTGTTCGGCGGCGCGGCTGCCCTGGCTCTTCTGGCGGGCGGTTATGCGCTGGCCCAGACGCAGGGTCGCGGCCCCGAGGGCATGCGCGGCATGGATATGCAGGGCATGCACCAGAAGTCCGGAGGAGAAAATTCGGATCACCGCATGGGCGGCCGTGGCGGCGAAGGCCGGATGGGCGGCATGAACCATGAGGGCCGTGGCGAGCAAGGCGCTCGCGGCGGCGAGGGCCGGGGCCAGCAGGGTCATGGCGAACACGCCGGTCGTGGCGGCGAAGGTCATCAGGGAATGATGCAGGAAGGCCGGGGCCAGCACATGAACGGCATGGGCGGTCAGGAAGGCCGCGGGATGCAGGGCCGTGGCGAAGGTCAGGGACGCGGCCCGGACGGGCGCGGGCAGGGCCGTGGCGGCATGGATCATGAGGGCGACCGCTCTCGCGGCAATGCCGGCGCGGACCAGTGCCGCATGGGCCAGGACGGACCGGGGATCGACCCCGCCCGTCTCGATGACCTGAAGACCCGCATCGGCGTCAAGCCCGAGCAGGAAGCTGCCTGGTCGAAATATACGGCGGCCGTGAAGGAAGCGAATGAATTCCGGGCCGGTCACGAAAAGATGGACAAACAGGCTGTTCGCCAGTTGCCGCAGGCTGAGCGTCAGGCTTTCATGACGTCCCAGCGCGATCAGGCTCGTGAACAGTTCACGAAGGTGAATGCGGCCGCGAAGGACTTGGCCGCCGCGCTTGACGACGCCCAGAAGGCGAAGGCGCGCGATCTGCCGGGGCTGAACGGCCCGGGCGCAGGCCAGCGCGCCGGTCTTGAGGGGCAGCACAACCACTAAGCATTAACCGAAAACAAAATGCCGCAGCGCTCACCGGCGCTGCGGCATTCTCGTTCGGAACATCGGGCCTGCCCTGCGCTTAACGCACCACTGGCGTATGTGCAGCGAGACGGTCCTTGAAAGCATTTCTGGTCATTGCAACGATCGCTTGCGCCGTGGCGGTTTGCGCCATGGCGAGCCGTGACCGCACAACCTTCAGGCCGGTCTTCGAAAGAAGCGCAACAACTTCCGAAGCGGCCGGACCGCGCGCCCTGCGCCCGGTCAAACTGAAGGCCCGCACCGCAAGGGCTGCGCGTAGCCGGGAGCATCGGCAGCTTCAGCGCCGCCGGGTGGCGGGGCGCGATTCGTCCATCCAGTAGGTCTGCATCTTCAGTGCGCCGTAAAGGCGTCCTTGACCCAGAAGGTCAGGATCAGCTGCCCTCTTTCGTCATAGATATCGACGCTGTCGGCGGGGATTTCGCGCCCGTCGTCGCTCATGCACCGCAGCGTTTCCCAATTGCCGTAGAGAGCCGCCTGATAGGCCTCGAGAAGATCCACGTAATAATCCGCCCGCATATCGATCACGAGACCTTCGCCCATCAGATTCAATACGTAGCGCGGCATGGCAGAAAAATCCGGAACGCACGATCCGTGGCGCAGGCGTATCCTCAGGAAGACGCATCGCTCCACAAACTCTTGATGGCGCGCCCGCAGGAGGAGAAGGACGGACGCCAGCACGGCTCCAGCCGCGCCATCAGCACGTTTCGAACCGTATATCTTCTATATTCGCTGAAGAAATTATAGTGAAGCTCGCCCTTGATCATGTAGATGGATTCATCCCCGTAGCCCCGGTCCTCGCAATTCCAGTTCTGCGCATCTGAAAACTGGCAATCGTCGATATTGAGGACGGGCTTGATTTTCGGCCGGGCGGCACCGGCTTCACCCGGCAATTGCAATTCGGTGAAACTGATCTGCTTCCTGCCCAGATCGAGGCGGTATTGCAGCACGAAGCCGGCGCCGTCCTCCTCCCGCTGCCAGAAATATTCCGTTTCCACAGGCGAGCACCCGGCCAGAACCGTGCAGGCGGCTGCAACCGACGCAAGGCGCAGAACCCGCGCCGCGAAGGACCCTGGAATCAAAAAAGCTGAGGACATCCGGGACAAGTTCATCTGGGCTATCGGCATGGACCTTGGTGCAGCCGGCCCTCGAACGCAAGCGCCCCGAAAGCGGCTGATCCTCGCCTGAGGCCGCACAGTTTTCGTGACCGGCTGAGCAATATACTTGAGCTGAACAGGAATTATGGCTGCGTAGCCGCAAAATAATTAGCTTGGCAGGACTTGTTTCAATTGCAGATGGCAAACAATAGCGTACAAAAAGGCAATCCTTTGGCGGAGGAACTCATGAATAGAAAAGCTATGCTTGCCATTATGCTTGGTGTCGGGGGACTGCTGTGCTTGCCGCAAGCTCCGCTGTTCTCACAATCGGGCCTCGCGATGGCTCAGGCGCGGCAGCCCACCGCCGGCGCCATCACTGCTCGGATTCGGCAGTTGGTGAATCTGAACCGGAACAATCCAACGGCGCTGCAGACAGAGTTGGCGGCTTTCCTGACCGCGAACCCGACGTATGCCCAATTTCTCGATGAAGCGATTGCGCCGCTGAATCTTCAGCCGGTCGCACTTCAGGCGATTGGCGGAGCGCTGGCGCTGGCCCGGAACAACCTGCTTGCCGCCGGCAATCAGGCGGGTGCAGCACTCATCGCGGCCGAAATTGCGCTGTTGCCGCTCGCCGCGCAGACGCAATACGCGCAGGGTCCCATCGTGGTCATCATCCCGGTGGGAGATAACGGCGAGGGCGGCGCTGGCGGTCCGCCGCCAAGCTATGCGAGCTTCCCGGGAAGCCTGAGCGCAGGCAGCGGCAGTTCCGGCAACAGCCCCAACTGATCAACCCAGACCCGGCCTCGGCCGGGTCTTTTCATTTCAGTACCGAATCTTTTGCTGCGGGGAACTTCGCACCTGTCGCTACGTTAAACCGGTCAGCACTCATCTGCTGAGGTGACGCTTGGGAACAAGCGTCGGCATGTTGGTTTGAGCCGGATGCGTATGGTCCGGCGCAGCGCATCTGGGACTATGCATTCTTTCACCACGACTTCCGGAACTGTGTCTGTCCCTGCTGCGGGACGAGCCTCCATCCGCAATTTCCTCCGCCGGGAAACAGGCGCGATCCACCGGGATCTCCATCGGGCCGAACCCTTCGGGGCGTTGCTCGATGGAACGATGACGCTGCGGCAATATTGCAATCTGTTGAGCGTGCTGGCTGCGTTCCATTCGAGCATGGCTTTGCTGGTGCAATCGGGCGCAGATGCTCTGGACCTTCGTCGGCTGTCGGAAATGCACCGGCGGCGTCTGGCGCGTTTGCAGGAGGATCTCGCCTCTCTCCGGATCGAACCCCAAAAGACTGCTGCACTGGGATCCGTAAGGGGCGAAGCTTTCGCCATCGGATGCGCCTATACGGTGCAGGGCTCGACGCTTGGCGGACGGGTCATTGATCGGGCCCTGCACTCCCTGCTGCCGACCGGGCAGGGGCGCAGTTTCTTTCACGGGGATGATTCCGACCAAGCCCTCTGGAGCGAGTTCTGCGCGGCGCTCGAAGCGCGCCGCTACACGCCCGACGAACTCCACGCCCTGGGAGCAGGCGCTGACTTTGCGTTTCAGGTCTTCAGTAACGGACTTGAGCGATGCCCGAAATAACGGCCGCTCTCCTTGATCTCGCGGAAGACGCTTGCGCGCGCGAACCCATCAGGGTTCCGGGCGCGATCCAGCCGCATGGCGCGCTGTTTGTAATTGATCCGGCGACCGGCAGGATTCTGCAAGCTGCGATTGGCGATGAAACCCTTGCTCACCTGCGCCCGCCCGACGTGCAGCGGCTGCCCGATCTGCTTCCCCCGGAGTTCGGCCATCTCTTCAACAATTTACCCGAGAGGCTGAAGTCCGATCTGCCCGTTTATCTCGGCCATGCGGGAATCAGCCCCTATCATCATCACGTCCACGCGCATCGCTCCGGCGACGCATGGATTGTCGAGTTCGAGGCCGCGCACAACGACGATGGAGCAGATTTCTCCGCGATCTATCCGAATATCCGCGAATTCATCGACGCGCTCGAAGGATTCGTGACGATCGAGCAATGCACAGCGCTCACTGCGCGGCACGTTCGCCGGATCGCGAAGCTTGACCGTGTTATGGTTTATCGGTTCGACAAGGACTGGAACGGCGAGGTGGTCGCCGAGGACCGCAACGAACGGCTGCCGTCCTATCTGGGTCTGCGATTTCCAGCCTCCGACTTACCCCCGCAAGCCCGCGAACTTTATCGCCGCAACCGTCTGCGCCTGATTGTCGACGCCAATTACAAGCCTGCGCTGCTGGAACCCGAACTCAACCCCTTGACCGGCGAGCCGGTGGATCTGGGCTTTGCAACTCTTCGCAGCGTGTCCCCGGTGCATCTCCAGTACATGCGCAACATGGGCACGATGGCGTCCATGTCCATTTCCCTCGTGGTGGATGGACGTTTGTGGGGGCTTGTCTCCTGCCACAACAGCTCGCCCGTCAACGTGCCGTATCATGTGAGGACGGCGTGCGACTTCATCGGCCAGATCCTGTCGATGCAGATCGACGCGCGCGAAACCACGCGGATGGCTGAGCGCCGCAACGGACTGCGGAAAATCCAGACGCGCCTGCTCGCCAGCATGGCGGCTGCGGATCATTTCATTCTCGGCCTCATCGAAAATGCGTCCGATCTGATGGCGCTGACGAATGCGACCGGAGTCGCCGTCGTGGCGGCCGGGTCTTGCACGTTGCGCGGCGTGACGCCGGCCGAGGACGATGTGATGCGGATCGTCGCCTGGCTCGCAAGGTCCGGCTGCGACGTCCTCCACACCCATCACCTTGCCGACCAGATGCCGCAGGCGGATTCTTTCAAGAATGAGGCCAGCGGCCTTCTGGCGATTTCGATCTCGCAGATCCACGAAAGTTTCGTTCTGTGGTTCAGGCGTGAGGTCATCCATACCGTCGAATGGGGCGGCGAACCGCGCAAGCAGCCGGTTATGGTTGACGGCGCTCCAAAGCTGAACCCGCGCGCGTCTTTCAATAGTTGGCAGGAGACCGTGCGGTTGACCTCCGAGCCCTGGCATCGCGCTGAAATTGACGCGGCCGCCGATCTGCGCACCGCGATTGTCGACATCGTGCTGCGCAAGGCCGAGGAACTCGCGGTCCTCTCGGAGCGGCTGATGCGCACCAACAAGGAGCTTGAGGCCTTCTCCTACTCGGTCAGCCACGATCTGCGTGCGCCGTTCCGGCATATCGTCGGATATGCGCAGCTTCTGAAGAAATATGAAGGCGAAAAGCTGTCCGACCGCGGGCTGCGTTACCTTGCGACGATCATCGAATCCGCCCTGTCCGCCGGCACCCTGGTGGACGATCTCTTGTCCTTTTCGCAGATCGGCCGCACCGCCCTCACGCCCGTCACGGTCGACATGAATGTTCTGGTGCGCGAAGTCATCGCAAGTCTGACGGTGGAACAGGACGCCCACAAGGTCGATTGGCGCATCGAAGAGCTGACGAGCATTCGGGCCGATCCGGTGATGATCAGGCTCGTCATGCAGAACCTGATCGAGAACGCCCTGAAGTTTTCGCGCCAGCGCGAGCCCGCCGTGATCGAGATCGGGTGCCGTAAGTCGCCCGAGGAAATTCAGTTCAGCGTCGGCGATAACGGGGTGGGATTCGACATGGCCTATGTGGGCAAGTTGTTCGGCGTGTTTCAACGCCTGCACCGGGTCGAGGAATTCGAGGGAACAGGAATTGGGCTGGCCAATGTGAAACGCATTGTCGACCGGCACGGCGGGCGCATCTGGGCGGAATCAGCGCCCGGGGAGGGCGCAACATTCTTCTTCACCCTGCCGGCGTCATGCGCGGCCTGATTGCGAGGACACAATGGCTGATCTCAAACCCATCTTGCTCGTGGAGGACAGTCCGAAGGATATCGAGCTTACGCTGGCCGCGCTGGAGCAATGCCAGCTGGCCAACGCCGTGGTGATCGCGCGCGACGGGGCGGAGGCTCTCGACTTTCTCCATGCGCGCGGTCGATTCGAAGGACGCCCGAGCGGCGATCCGGCCGTGGTCCTGCTCGATCTCAAATTGCCGAAGGTGGATGGTCTGGAAGTGCTGGAGCACATCAAGGGCGATCCGTCCCTGCGCCAGACGCCCGTCGTCATGCTGACGTCGTCGCGCGAGGAACAGGACCTCGTGCGAAGCTACAGCCTGGGCGTCAATGCCTTTGTGGTGAAGCCCGTCGGCTTCGAACAGTTTTTCGAGGCCATTCGTGATCTCGGCATGTTCTGGGCCGTGCTCAACGAACCGCCGCCCCGGATATTCCAGAAAGTGGTTCAGTGAACGCCGAACGCTCCTCGTTTGCGCAGACGCGCATTCTTCATCTCGAGGATAGCGTACTCGACGGAGAACTGGTCCGTGAAGTTCTGCTGGGCGACGGCATCCTCGCATTGGTGGATCGCGTCTGGACCGAAGAAGCTTTCTTCGATGCCGTGCGGTCCGGCCACTACGACATGATCCTCGCCGACCATCAATTGCCGAATTTCGACGGAGAACGGGCGTTGGAGATCGCGTCGTCAGTTGCGCCGCAAACGCCGTTCATTTTCGTCTCCGGCACTCTCGGTGAAGAGGTTGCTGTCGAGGCGCTCAAGCGCGGGGCGACGGATTATGTGGTCAAGCAGCGCCTGCATCGTTTGCCCGATGTGGTGCGCCGCGCAATGGCTGAAGCGTTCGAGCGCCGCGATCTCCGCCGGGCCGAACGCGCCCTGCAGGAAAGCGAGCAGAACTTTTCCACCGTCGTCAATGCAATCCCCCAGCTTTGCTGGATGACCGATGCGGAAGGACGCCCTGTCTGGTTCAATCAGCGATGGTATGACTACACCGGCATGAAGCCCGATGCGATTGACCGGGAATTGTTCGACAGGCTTCAAGATCCGCGCACGATGGGCGAGGTGCGCGAGCGCTGGCGGCATTCCGTCGAAAATGCTCTTCCGTTCGAAATGATTTTTCCCTTGAAGGGAGCAGATGGCGGTTTCCGGACGTTCCTCACGCGGGCATTGCCGGTGAAGAGCGACGCGGGCGAGGTGGTCCGGTGGTTCGGCACCAGCACCGACGTGTCCGCGCAGCACGACGCCGAGGAAGCCTTGCGACGTTTGAATGAAACGCTCGAGCAGAGAATTGTTGACGTCATTGCGGAGCGCGAACAGATTCTCGGCAAGCTCCACGAGGCGCAGCGGCTCGAGACAATCGGCCAGCTCACCGGCGGCTTCGCGCATGACTTCAACAACCTGCTGACGCCGATTGTGGGCAGTCTCGATCTGCTGAACCGTCGCTACGGTTCGGACCCTTCTGCCGAACGTCTCATCCGCGCCGCGCTGCAGGGCGCGGAGCGCGCCAAGACATTGGTGTTGCGCCTGCTCGCCTTCGCGCGGCGTCAGGTGCTTGAGCCACGCGCGGTGGATACGCCGGCTCTGGTTCACGGAATGCGGGATTTCATCCTGCAATCCCTGGGTCCCCAGATTTCGCTCGACATCAGGAAGGATGGCGATCTGTCGCCGGCGCGCGTCGATCCCAACCAGTTCGAGCACGCCATATTGAACCTCGTCGTGAATGCGCGCGACGCGATGCCGGACGGCGGAACCCTCACGATCAAGTTTGACGAAAAGGTCGTCGGCCCCGACCACAGCGGCCAGTTCAGGCACGGCAGCTATGTGCGCGTCATGGTCTGCGACACCGGAACCGGAATGGACGCCGAGACTCTCGCACATGCCGTCGAGCCGTTTTACACGCTGAAAGGGATCGGCAAGGGGACGGGCCTTGGTCTGAGCATGGTGCATGGATTCGCGGCGCAATCAGGCGGCGGACTTGTGCTCACGAGTGCGCCCGGGCAGGGAACCTGTGCGGAAATCTGGCTGCCGGTAGCCAGCGAGCAGAGTGGCCTGCGACCCATGACGGACGGCGACACGACGTCGTTTGCCCGTCCGGTGACGGTTCTGGTCGTCGACGATGATCCGATCGTGCGTTTTGCGACCTCCGACATGTTGTCCGACATGGGGCATGAGGTGATCGAAGCCGGTTCGGGACAGCAGGCGCTGGACATTCTGGGCGGCGGCGCAAGGCCGGACGTGATGATCAGCGACTATCTGATGCCGGCCATGGACGGTGTGGAGCTCGCGCATCGTGTCCGCGCCGGCTGGCCGGATGTCAGGATCATGCTGGCGACCGGCTATGCGGGCCTGGCGGGAAACAAAATGGCGGACTTGCCGCTTTTGCCGAAGCCTTTTCTTCAATCCGAACTCGCCGCCATGATCGAGCGCATCCTCAATGAGCCCGCATCACAATCCGCGCACTGATTTGTGTTCATTGGCCCCGATATGCGAAATTCGCATCGTGGTTGGCGCGAGTCGTCGCGCGTGCTAACCCACGGACCAGTCGCCGTCAGGATATTCCCATTGCTTATTGATCCGTGGAACGCAATTGATTCAGCCGCGAGGCGGCCCGGATGAACACCCGCAAGCCACCGCAGCGCCGCTTCGGCAGCAAGGATCCTCGCGTGGAACAGCCCGAGGTTGTCCCGGGACTGGCGGCGCGTCTCGTGGCTTCGAGCGCCCTTGCAGATGTGATGTCCGGGGCCAATGCGCTGGATGATCGCTTTGCGCCCGATGGCGCGCTCAGCAAGGCTGTGGACCTCGACGCCCGCGACAAGGCGCTGGCGCGTTCCATCGCCACGGTTTCGCTGCGTCGTCTCGGCACCATCCGGTCAGCGCTGGGCAAATTGCTCGAAAACGGAATGCCCAAGAAGGCCGGCGCGCTGGAATGGATTCTGGTGACCGGCGCGGCGCAGATCCTGTTTCTCGACGCCCCGGATCATGCGGCCGTCGATCTGGCCGTCCGTTCGGTGCGGCGCGATCCCAAGACCGCTGCTTTTGCGGCGCTCACCAATGCTGTGCTGCGAAATCTCGCGCGCCGCGTCGAGGAGTTTCGGGACAACGACGATCCCTTTATCGACACGCCGCCCTGGCTGGCGACGCGCTGGCGCAGGACCTACGGCGAAGAGGCTGCTCGCGCCATCGCGGCTGCGCATCAGACAGAGCCGACCCTCGACATCACCGCGCGCGACGATGTGCCGGGCTGGGCCGACAAGCTTGGCGGCAAGGTTTTGTCGACAGGCTCGATCCGCATTTCATCCCATGCGCCGGTGACGGAATTGCCGGGCTTCGATGAAGGGCAATGGTGGGTGCAGGACGTGTCCGCCGCCATCCCGGCGCGGCTGCTCCACGCCCGATCGGGCGAACGCATTGTGGATCTATGCGCCGCTCCGGGCGGAAAGGCCGCCCAGCTCGCGGCTGCGGGCGCGCAGGTTGTGGCGCTCGACCGTTCGGCAGAACGTTTGAAGCGGCTTTCGGCCAATCTGGCTCGCCTCGGGCTCGACGCCGAAATGCAGGTCGGCGACGCCACCACCTATGGGGGCGGGCCTTTTGACGCGGTGCTGCTCGACGCGCCTTGCTCATCCACCGGCACGATCCGCCGCCATCCCGACGTCGCCTGGTCGAAAAAGACCACGGATCTCACGGCGCTTTCCTCGATGCAGTCCAAAATGCTGGACCGCGCGACGCGACTGCTCGTTCCCGGCGGCAGGCTCGTTTATTGCGTCTGTTCGCTGGAGCCGGAGGAGGGCGAACAGCAGATCGCCGCACTGCTGCGCCGGAACCCCGATGTCGAGCGCTGGCCTATCGAGGCGGGCGAGGCGGGCGTGCAGCCCGAATGGATCAATCCGGCCGGGGAGCTCCGCACCTTGCCGTCGCACCTGCCGGACCCCGATCCGCGCAGCGCAGGAATGGACGGCTTTTTCGCCGCCCGGCTGCGCCGCCGGGGCTGATTGCCCCGGGCCGGTCGCGGGACGCATAATTCACGGTTAATAAAGTCTAAACGGATCAGGCGGATACTCGACCTGCTGCCAATTTGTGCCACACTGTTCCGAAGCCGAAGCGGAAGCCAGCGGCGCTAGCAAGAGACGTGGGGAGACCGGCCTTTTGGCTGCCAGTGGTGTTGCGGACCGTTTGCGAGTCACCGGCTTTCTGGCCGGCGGCGCCTTGCGCAGACTGCGCGGCGTCGCCACCGGACCCGTCGGGCTTTTGTCCCGCTGGCGTTTTGCATCGCCCGACCGCCTGCTGATCGCCCCGCAGGACATACGCACCACCGACCCTACCATCGCGGAAGACATCTATTCGGGTTATTTCAATTTCGCCTCCCGCATCGTCAATGCGCATGGTTCGTCGCCGTTCGAACTGGCGGCCCCCTCGCCCGAATGGGAAGCGGCCCTGCACGGGTTCGGCTGGCTGCGGCATCTGCGCGCCGCCGACACGCCGCTGGCGCGCGCCAATGCGAAGGCGCTGGTGGTCGAATGGATTGCGGCGCGCGGGCGGATCGAGAGCGGACCCGCATGGGCCCCGGCCGTGGCGGCGCGGCGTATTCTCTCCTGGCTCAGCCAGTCGCCGCTGATCCTCGAAAACGCGGATCGCGCCTTTTATCGCCGCTTCATGAAAAGCCTCGGCTGGCACGCGCGCGTGTTGCAGCGCAGCCTGCCCCGGCTGGCGAGTCCGGAAGACCGGCTGACGGTCGCGATGGCGCTGACGCAACTGGGCCTGTGCGCCAATGGTTTCGAGAAATTGCAGCGCCGGGCCGTGCGTCTGCTGGTCGAGGAACTCGGTCGTCAGATACTTCCCGATGGCGGGCATATCGGACGATGTCCGCAGGCCATCGTCGAACTGCTGCTCGATCTGCTGCCACTGCGTCAGGCTTTTGTGGCGCGCAGCGTCGCCGCACCCCCGCAGCTCGTGACGGCGATTGACCGCATGATGCCCATGCTGCGTCTCTTCCGCCATCAGGATGGCGCGCTGGCTTTGTTCAACGGAATGGGCGTCACGGCGCCCGATCGCATAGCGACTGCGCTAGCCTATGACGACGCCCGCGCGCAGCCGCTGACCAATGCGCCACTTTCGGGCTACCAGCGCGTCGAGGGCGACGATGCGGTGCTGATCGTGGATGCCGGAAAGCCGCCGCCGCTCGCATGGTCGGGTGAGGCCCATGCGGGATGTCTGTCATTTGAAGTTTCAGCCGGGGGCCACAGGTTATTCGTCAATTGCGGCGCGCCGCCGGCCGGGCGAGGCGCATTTAGGCTCGCCTCGCGCGCCACCGCCGCGCACAATACGCTCGTCGTGCTGGACACAAATTCCGCCCGCATTGCACCCAGCCGCACAGGCGCGCGCACGCTGGCGGGTCTCATCGTTTCAGGACCAACCGACGTTCGCGTCGACCGCGCGGAAGACTCCGGCGCCACGACGCTGCGGATGTCGCACAACGGCTATGAAAATCGTTTCGGCTTGCTCCATCACCGGTGTCTGACGCTGACGCAGGACGGGCGTCGCCTGGCTGGCGAAGATGTTCTCAAGCCCTCGGGCCGGCGGGGCGTGGGGACCAATGCGGAATTCGCGATCCGTTTCCATGTTCATCCTCAGGTGCGCCTGTCGCGCCTGCAGGGCGGCGGCATCCTGATGGAGCCGCCATCCGGCGATCCGTGGATTTTTGAAGCGGGCGATCTGGTCATCGATGTCGAGGAGAGCATTTTCTTTGCTGCTCCTGACGGCGCGCGCGCCGCCCAACAGCTGGTCGTCCACGGACGCGCGCAGCTGACGCCCGACGTGCATTGGTCGCTGACCCGGTATTCCGCGTCTCGGGAGAACGGATGAGGCGTGCAGCCCTTGCGGGAGGGCTTTGTTCGCGCCACATTCCGGCCATCGCCCGGCAGACGGCGTACAAAGAGGATGGACCGATGACCGCTGACCAGAAGACTTCGAAGGGCCTCACTCGCCGCGCCGCCACGGGCTTGCTGGCCGCAGCGCCGTTCGGTTTTTCAGGCCTTGCGCGCGCCCAGACCTGGCCGACAGTGCCGGTGAAACTCGTACTTCCCTTCGCGGCGGGCGGCGTGGCGGACGTGACCGCACGTCTGGTGGCCGAAAGGCTCGGGGCGAAGCTTGGCCAGCGCTTTGTAATCGAAAATACGCCGGGCGCCGGCGGCGTGGCTGCGGCCCGCGCCGTGTTGCAGGCCGCGCCGGACGGTCAGACCCTGGCGCTCTTCTCGAACGGCACAGCGATCAGCGTCCCGCTGTTCAAGAACCTTCGCTTCGATCCGGTGAACGAATTCGTGCCGGTTTCGACGCTCGGCGCGTTCGACTTCCTGTTCGCAACGGCTGCCGACAGCCAGTTCAAGACCTTCGGGGACGTGCTGACATTCGCCCGCGAGAAGCCCGGCGTGTTGAACGTCGGCACCGTGACGGCGGGCAGCTCGCAGAATCTCACGGGCGAATTGCTGAAGTCGAGCGCCAAGATCGATTTCCGCATCGTGCCGTTCCGGGCGACTCCCGAAATCCTGCTGGCCGTGATGAACAAGGACGTCCACATCGTGGTCGATTCCTTCGCCGCCATGCAGTCGCTCATCGCGGACAACAAGCTGCGGGCGCTTGCCAGCTCCGGCCCCTCGCGCGGCGAGACGACGCCGAACCTGCCCACCGTGGCCGAGTCCGGCGTGCCGGGCTTTGATGTGACGTCCTGGAACGCCATCTTCGCCCCCAAGGGCGTGCCGGCTCCGGTGCTGGCGACGCTCAACAAGGCGATCGGCGAAGTATTGCAGGAGCCCGATCTGCGCGCAGCCTTCCTCAAGCTCGGCATCACCCCGGTCGCTTCGACTCCGGAAGCACTTTCGGCGCGCCTGACGGGCGATATCGCCAAATGGGGCGCGGTCATCAAGGCCGCCAATATCGAGCAGCAATAGGCATGGATGTCCTGATGGCCGTCAGGCTCCCGGCGCTTGCGCGCGCGGAGCTTGACCGGCGCTTCACGGTTCATTCCCTTGCTGATGCGACGGATGCGGAGCGCATGCTTGAAGCTGTTGCGCCGCATCTGCGGGCAATAGCGACCGGCGCGGCAATTCTTGCCGAGAGCCCGCATCTGCAACTCGACGTCGCTTTCCTGTCGCGATTTCCGAAACTCGAAATCATCGCGAACCTTGGCGTCGGTTATGACAATATCGACGCGCGCCATGCGGTCTCGCGCGGCATTGTGGTCACCAACACCCCGGACGTTCTGACCGACGAGACGGCCGATACCGCCATGGGGCTTCTGCTCAATGCGGTGCGGGAGTTTCCCGCCGCGGAGCGCTATCTGCGCGAGGGAGGCTGGACCCGCAAACCCTTCCGGCTGACCGCCTCGCTGCGCGGTCGCACGATGGGCGTCATCGGACTTGGGCGGATCGGCAAGGCCATCGCGCGGCGCGCCGAAGGTTTTGGCGTAAAGATCGTCTACCACGGCCGCAGCAGACAAGCCGATGCTCCTTATCCGTGGTTCGCCTCCCTCGTCGAGATGGCGAAGGCGGTCGACATTCTGATGGTTGTGACGCCGGGCGGGCCGGAAACGCGCCATCTGGTCAATGCGCAGGTGCTCGACGCGCTCGGCCCCGACGGCGTTCTGGTCAACATTGCGCGCGGCAGCGTCGTGGACGAGGCGGCGTTGATCAAGGCGCTGAAAGAGCGTCGCATATTGGCGGCCGGCCTCGATGTCTTCGCCGCCGAACCGCATGTGCCGCCGCAACTTCTGGCTCTCGACAATGCGGTCTTGCTGCCGCATGTGGGATCAGGATCACGCCATACTCGCGACATGATGAACCGGCTTGTGGTCGACAATCTGGTTTCATGGGCGTCCGGTGCGGGCCCCCTGACGCCTGTGGCCGAAACCCCTTGGCCGCCGGCCGAAAAACAGGGATGATTCGCAAAGATTCGTTAGTCCATTTTTCACGGAGCTAGACCCGATGTTTTCGCCCTTCGCCGCATCCACGCCAAGCCGCATCGCGGCGCGCGTCCTGTCGCTGGCGTTTTGCGCATGGATGGCGCCCTCCGCGATGGCTCTCGAGTCGTCCCGTGTTGCGGGCGGCTGGGACATGTCGCTCGACGACACCAACCGCAGATGTTCGCTCGTATTGCGCGATGAGCCCGCCGACCAGGGACTGGCGTTGGGCCTGCCGGCGGTTTGCCGGCGCGCCTTGCCGATCCTGACCAATGTGGATGCGTGGAAGATCGAGGGCGAACAGGTCGGCTTCGCAGATCGGGACGGCGAAACCGTTTTGAGTTTCGCGGCTTCGCGCAGGGATCTCTTTGTGGCGCGCGGACCCGAGGGCGAGACCTATCAGCTCGCGCAGGCGCAGACCGATGGCGGTTTCCGCCAGAACCCGTCCGCCAACAGACCCGCCACGGCGGCCCCGAAGCCGCAGCCGCTTCCCGCAGCGCCGGCCACGACCGCGCAGGCTGCGCCGCTGACGCGCGGTCAAGCCCCGGCGGCGGCCCCGGCCGCAGCACAGCCCAACGCGCCCGTTATCGCCCCGGCCGTGAATACGCCGGTGAAGCAGGCCGACATGGTGGGGCGCTACGCGATCCTGCGCGACGGCAACAAGGACACGCTTTGCATGCTGACGCTCGAATCCTCCGCACGCGGTCCGCGCGGCACCCTGAAGGCCCAGCTCGCGCCTGCCTGCCGCGATCAGGGGGTGGTTGTGTTCGAGCCCATGGGATGGCAATTGGAACGCAACAAACTGGTCCTCACCGCCCGCAAGGGCCACAAGGCCACGTTTGAGCTCACCGCCGATGGTTCCTGGCAGAAGGACCCGAAGGAGGGCGGCAAGCCGCTGGGCTTCCGCAAGATGTAACGGAGTTTGTGTATGGCGTGCCGATTGACCCGCGAGGGGATGAAACTTCTCACGATCCTTGCGGTCTCGGCGACGTCAACGGGCCTTCACGCAGCGACTGCGACCGGCAAGGCTTCCTACTATTCCCATGCGGGCCGAACCGCATCGGGGGCGATTTTCGACCGCAACGCCATGACGGCGGCCCATCGCACGGCTCCGTTCGGGACGAAGCTGAAAGTCACGAATCTGACCAACCAGCGCACCACGGTCGTGACCGTGACCGATCGCGGCCCGTTCATCCGGGGACGCATCATCGACGTGTCCGCCAGAGCCGCCGATGTTCTGGGTTTCCGCCGGGCCGGCGTCGCCCAGGTGGCGGTCGAGGCAGCGGAATAAAGGCGCGGCCAAACGCCCGATCCGCTGCGACTTGATTGACGAAGCCGCACGCTCTGCTTAGCCTCATCTGACTGGAACGGCGCAAGATGACGCCGGCCATCGAGAGGAAGCAAGCGCCCGATGAATATCGCCTACAAGCCCGAGGATTATCGCGACTACGCCCATATCGGGCCCAACTCGCTTGCGGGAAAATTCCTGCGGCGTTTCTGGCAGCCGATCATCAAGTCCGACGCGCTCGTGGTTGGCCGGCCGAAGCGGGTGCAGATTCTCAATGAATATTTCACCGTCTACCGTGGCGAGGATCAGAAGGCCTATGTGGTGCAGGACGCCTGTCCGCACCGCATGACGCGCCTGTCGCTCGGCTGGGTCGAGAACGACGCAATCCGCTGCTTCTATCACGGCTGGAAGTTCGCCGGCGCGACGGGCGAATGCGTGCACCAGCCTGCCGAGCCTGAAACCTACAAGAAGGCGATCCGCGCCGCCGCCTATCCGGTGCGCGAATATCTGGGCCTCGTGTTCGTCTATTTCGGCGGCGGCGAACCGCCCGAGTTTCCGCTTTATCCGGAAGTCGACGAGAAGCGCGATACGATCTTCTGCAACGCCCATCCGGTGCCGTGCAATTTCTTCCAGCGCATCGAAAACGATCTGGACGAGGTGCATCTGCATTTCGTGCATCGCGTCTCGACGGCCAGCATCGGCCTCGATCAACTGCCGGAGATCAGCGTCGAGGAAAGCGATTACGGCATCCTGCGCAAGGGACGCCGCGCGGATGATTCCAACAACATCAGCCGGACCGGCCACATCTTCATGCCCAACACCATGATGGTGTTCACCCCGGGCCGACCGGGCCGCTGGTCCTGGAACCTGCATCTGGCGTGGCGGGTGCCGGTGACGGACGAGTTGATGATGAGCTTCATCGTCAATGCGCATCTGGGCGAAGGCAAGGGCTTCCAGAAGCGGGAACGCCATCTCGACCCCGATCCGCAGGTCTATATCGAGAAGATCCTGAACTGCGAGATGCGCGTGCAGGACATCGACCCGGAATATCCCGGCCTGTTTCAGGTTCAGGACGGCGTCGCGCTTGCCGGTCAGGGCCAGATCGTCGACCGCTCGCACGAGCGCCTCGGCCAGTCGGACCGCGGCATTGTGCTCCTGCGCCGGTTGTGGTCGCGCGAAATGCAGTCGCTTGCCGAAGGCCGCCCGATGAAGGCCTGGACGCGGCCGAAGGAATCGCTGCTCGACTTCAATTCGCGCGAGGTGCAGCTGGCGTCGGCGAACCATTAGGCATCCGCAGGCGACAACCCATAAGGCCACAAGGCCATCTGAATCCGGGAGGGAATTTTGACCAGGACTTCGAACAAGCTGGCCGGCGCGATTGCCGCCGGTCTCTCCATCCTCGGCGCAACCGCCCTGTGCGCGCAGGAAATGACGCCCGCGCTCAAGGAGCTTGTGGCGGCCGCCAACAAGGAGCGCGAGGTCATCGTGACCTGGAGCTCCAACACGCTCGGCGGCCCCGAAGGCGCAAAGCTGTTTGAAGAGCGGATGGCGAAGCTTTACGGCTCGACCGTCAAGGTGAAATGGGCGCCCGGCCGTTCGATGCCGGAAGTCGGCAACGAAATCGCCATGCGCTACACGAACGGCCTGCCGTCTCCGAGCGACGTCTATTACGGCTTTTCGCGCAACATGGCGGACCTGCTGCAATACGATCTCTTCCACAAGGTGAAGTGGAGCGACTACGCACCGGACCGTTTCACCAAGGACATCGTCGAGAAGGACTCTTTCGTCAAAATCCAGACCGCCTACACGGGCTTTGCGGTCAGCAACAAGTTTGCTCCGAACATTCCGAAGTCCCTTGAAGACTTCCTGAAGCCGGAATGGAAAGGCAAGGTCGCCACGACCTCCTACGGCGCCGGCTTTGAAATGCTGTCCTCGAAGGACATGTGGGGACCTGACAAGACGGTGGAATGGGCGAAGGCCTTTTCGGGTCAGGTCAGCGGCCTCCTGCGCTGCAGCGATATTGATCGCCTTCTCTCGGGCGAATTCGCCGCACTGGTGACCGATTGCGGCGGCACGTCCACCATGGAAGCCATCGCGGACGGCGCGCCGATGACGCATGTCATCACGCCCGAAACCGCCATTGTGAGCTTCTTCTATCTGGCGATTCCGAAGAACGCCGCCCGCCCCAACGCCGCCAAACTTCTGACCGTCTATCTGCTATCCGCCGAAGGTCAGGCGAATATCGGCAAGATGCGCGGCGGCATGGATGTGCACCTGCTGCCCGGCTCGAAAACCGGCGAACGCATCAGCAAGCTTGAAGGCGAGTGGGGCAAAAAGTTCGTCAACGCCGACGTCGACTGGCAGATCAACAACGAAGTCGGCAACAAGACGCAGCGCATCGTGAAGGACATTCTCACGCGCGGCAAATAAGCCTCCAGCCGAATTCTCCGACGACCGCCGCATCCCCGGCGGTCGTTTGCTCATTGCGCACGGGACAAGCACCCATTCCATGACCGCCCGATTGACGTTGCCCCGCGCCCGCCGCTTCACGCTGATGCAAAGTTACGACGCCTCGGCGCTCGTGATGTTCGGCATCGTATTCGCGCTTAGCCTGCTGATTCTCTGTTTCCCCGTCATCATCTTCTGGCTCAGCTTTCGGGTGGGCCGCCCGATTGATCCCGCCGCCACCTATTCGCTTGTTCATTACGTCAAGGTCTTTGGCGATCCTTTCGCTTACAGGGTGCTGCTCAATACGCTCGGTTTCGCGCTCACCACCCTGCTTGTCTCGCTGAGTTTCGGCCTGCCCTTCGCGTGGCTGGTGGAGCGCACCAATCTGCCCGCCAAGCCGCTGCTCTACACATTCATGACGATCGGCCTGCTGTTGCCCGGCTTCGCCACCGCGATGGGCTGGCTCTTCCTGATGCATCCGCGCATCGGGGTCGTGAACTCCATGCTCAAGAGCGCGCTGGGCCTCGATTTTCCGGTCTTCAACATCACGTCCGTGATCGGCATGGGCTGGGTGGAGGGTCTGAGTCTCGCGCCGGTCGCGTTCATCATGACGGCTGCGGTGTTTCGAGCCATGGACCCGTCGCTGGAAGAATCCGCCGAAATGTCGGGCGCATCTTTCAGCACCTACATTCGGCGCGTCACCCTGCCGCTCGCATGGCCGGGAATTCTGGCGGCGGGGATCTATATCTTTACGATCGGTTTCGCGGCCTTTGACGTTCCGGCGATCATCGGCTGGTCGAACCGCATCTTCACCTTCAGCACCTTCATGGTGACGCAACTGTCGCCCGATGACGGATTGCCCCAGTATGGTCCCGCCACCGCGCTCTCGACATTCGTGATCGCGCTCGCAGGTGGATTGAGCTGGTGGTACGGGCGTCTGCAATCGCGCGCGCATCGCTATCAGATCGTCACCGGCAAGGCCTATCGTCCGCGCCTGCTGGACCTTGGCAAGTACAAGCTGTGGGCCTGGCTTTTTCTCGCGGCTTATTTTCTGCTCAGCAAGCTCGTCCCGCTGCTGATCGTCATATGGGCCTCCCTGCAACCCTACTTCCAGCCCCCCTCCATGGCGGCGCTCGGCATGGTGACGCTGAAACACTTCAACGCGCTGCCGTGGGAGCTTGTGCTGGAGGGACTGACCAACACGACGATTCTGGTCTTCCTGACCCCGACCGTGACGCTCGTCTGCGCCATGGCATTTTCATGGGTGGTGCTGCGCTCGAAGCTTCCGGGACGCTCGCTCTTCGATTTCGTCGCGTTCCTGCCGCATGCCATTCCCAATATCGTGTTCGGAATCGGCGTACTGCTCTTTGCGCTCTATGTGATGCGCGGCGTCGCACCGATCTTCGGCACCATCTGGATCTTGCTGATCGTCTTCGTGGTCGGCCGTCTCAGCTATGCGACGCGCATGACCAACAATTCGATGATCCAGATTCACAAGGACCTCGAAGAATCTGCACAGATGAGCGGGGCCTCCACCGGAACAGTGGTGCGGCGCATCATGGCGCCGCTGCTGGGACCGACGCTGATCTACGCATGGCTGTGGATTGCGCTCATCACGTTCCGCGAACTGACGCTGGCTGTGATCCTGACGACGCGCGACAACATGACTTTGCCGGTTGTGGTCTGGAGCTTGTGGGTGGCCAGCGGCTTTGGTCAGGCCGCGGCGCTGACCCTGATCCTGCTCGCCTTCATGATTCCCATCGTTTGTCTCTACTGGTGGGTGGCCCGAAAGATGAGTTTCGGCGGCGAGCGCTGAGACAATCTGGTCGGAGCGCATTCTTGAAACAAAGCGCTCCCGCAGCTTTCGCCGGGGAGCGCTTCGTTGGCGCTGACTAGCGGCAGACCCTAACGCGCTGCACGCGCCAGCCAAAGCGGGTCCGTTCGCGGATGGATTCGTAGTGGCAGCGCGGCGCGCGGCGGCGTTCCCAGCGGCGGTCACGCTCAAAACGGCCGCGCTCGACGCGACGATTGCGATCCGTTTCGATCCTCACTCCATTCGGACCGATACGCATGTCGACCTGCGCAAGCTGGATCGGCTTTTCGGCAGACGCAGCGCTTGCGATTGACGGCCCCGCCAGAAGTCCGAAGCCGAGCAACGCAGCCGCGATAACGTTTTTCATGGACCTATTCCCTTCAGGTTGAGCCTGAAGCACAAAGCCGAAGCTTCACGCTTCACACAGTATCGGCAACGTCGGGCCCCGCATAAGGTTCCGCTGCAGCCGACAAGGGAATGCTGATCCATCGCGCATGAAGCGATGCTGAATGCAAAACGCCCGGATTGTGGCGAACCGCAATCCGGGCGTTTTGAATGATCGGAAGAGCTAAATCAGACAGCAAGCTTGTATTTGGCGAAACCATCCGGCGCATCGCCGGCGGGTGTCACCTTGACGCCTTTAGGCATCGCGGCTTTTGCGGCTGCGGGGCCGGACACGAACGTCACATTCGCCGTTTCGGGCCAGGGAACGAAGTTCCAGTTGGCGTCAGCCGACGGATTGATGACCTTCTGCTCGACGATGTAGCGCACAAGCACGTCGCGGTTTGTGTCCGGCGCCTCGATCACAATGGTCTTGCCGTCGCAACCGGGGAAGTTGCCGCCGCCGCCCGCACGATAATTGTTCGTGGCGACGATGAAGGCCTGCTTCTCGTCAATGGGTTGCCCCTTGTAGCGAAGGTCCACGATGCGATGAGCGTCGGGCGCGATGAGCTTGCCGTTGCCGTCGTAGCGCGAGGGCTTGGTGAGATCGATCTTGTAGGTGACGCCGTCGATCACGTCGTAATTGTACGACGGGAACGCCGGATTGATGAGTTCCTGCTCGGTCGTCTTTGCCGGATCGATCTGGTTGAACATGCCGGCCGAGCGCTCCAGCCATTCGCGCACCGTCGCGCCGTCGATCTTCACGGCCCGCACTGTGTTCGGATAGAGATAGAGGTCAGCCACATCCTTGATCGCGATGGGGCCTGCCTTCACGTCCGTATAATAATCCGGGCCGCTGCGCCCGCCCGCCTTGAAGGGCGCGGCGGCGGAGAGAACCGCAACGCCCTTGAGCTCGGGCATCGTGCCGGCGATCTGCTCCACATACCAGGTCTGCGCCTGCGAGACGATTTGCACGGATGGATCGTCAGCCACGAGCGCGAAATAGGAATTGATCGGCGCAGAACTCTCGCCGACCGGGGCGCGGACATAGGCGAGCGTCTCTTCATGGTCGGCCTTGACGGCGGCCAGAATCGCCGGATCGGCGTCCGCCTTCGAGACGATCTTGCGATCGGGCGTGCGGTCATAGATCGAGCGCGCCTCGACCTTGTGGCCTGTCACCTTCCACGCGCCATTGTCCTGTTCGAGCGTCAGGTCGATCACGCCGACATGGCTGCCCCAGAAGCCGGGCATGACGGCCGGAACGCCGTTGATCGTGCCCTTCTCGGCGTCGACGCCATCGATCCCCGCAAAGTCCTTGCCGGGGAACACGAGATGCTGATGGCCGAGGAAGATCGCGTCGATGCCGGCGACTGTCGCGAGTCCGCGCGCGGCGTTCTCCTCGCCCTTTTCCGGGGCCGAACGCGCGATGCCGCCGTGGCAGAGGGCCACGACCACATCGACTTTCTGGGCCTTCAGTTCGGGCAGATATCTGCGCGCGGCTTCCACCACATCGGTCGTCATTGCCTTGCCGGCCAGATGATCCTTGTCCCACTGCATGATCTGCGGCGGAAGGAAGCCGATCACCCCGATACGCAGCTTGTGCGCGCCGCCGGCTTCATCAACCACATCTCTTTCGATCACCAGCCACGGCTTCACCAGCGGCGATCCGTCGGCCTTGAAGACATTGGCGCAGGTCGCCGGAAACTTCGCGCCGTGCAGCGCGAGATCGAGATATTCCAGACCGTAGTTGAATTCGTGGTTGCCGAGCGTGCAGCCGGCGTAATCCATGCCGTTCATGGCCGCGATGATCGGATGGACATTTCCCTTGAGGCCTTTCTTGTAGGCCATGTAATCGCCCATCGGCGAACCCTGGATGATGTCGCCATTGTCGAACAGGATGGCGTTCTTCGCCTCGGCGCGCGCCTGCTTGATGAGCGTCGCGGTCTTGGCGAGGCCGAATGTGTCGTCGCCGCCGTCCCGGTAATAATCATAAGGATAGACATTGACGTGCAGGTCGCTGGTCTCCAGCAGCCGCAATGAAAGTTTGGGTCCGGCCGCCTGCGCGGCGACGCCCGAGAGCGCCACAGCCGCAGCGGCTGCGCCGGTTGCGATGACTTCGCGCCTGTTCATGACTGCGTTCGACATTTGCCTCTCCCTCGGGTTTGCCGGTTCAAAAAGTCTAGCTTCCCAACGCTCCGCGAGCCAGCATCCAAAATGTGCGATGCACGCCTTTTGATCGGGCGTTTTCCGAACCCGCCTGATAGGCATTTTCCGGCCTCCCCGCAAAGATGAAACCAGGCCATTCGCCATTATATATTGAATTAATGGCCAAGTTTTCGGAATACTCAAGTTCAGAAATTTCAGTGCGAACCGATAGACGGACAGAAAAATTATAGTATGAAGCAACGTGCGTCTGTTCGCGGAAATTTTATGAAGCTGAAGCATGCGGCGTTGCAGTTGGGCTTGCGTGGACGGCTTTTTTTGCTCGTGCTCGTGGCGCTCGCTCCAGCCATCCTGATTCTCCTTTCCAATGTGATTTCCTTGCGGCAGAGCCGTGAGGCGGAAGTGCACGCCCGCGCGTTGCAGATCGGCAATCTGGCGGCGCTCGAAATTCAGCGGATCATGACCGGCGCCGAACGTCTCATGACGGCCGTCGCGCGCGTTCCGGCAGTCCGGAATTTCGAGGTCGATGAATGCATCGACTATCTGCGCGGACTTGGCGCCGACAACCCGCAGTTTGTGGCCATCTCGGTCATCGACCGCGAGGGTGTGCTGCGCTGCCGCGCGCCGATGCCGGAAACGCCGCAACGCTACAGCGAGCGCGCCTATTTTGTCCGCGCTCTGGCCGGCGAACCGTTCATTGTCGGAAACTACACAAAGACGCTCACCAGCGGCGCCGCCGTGCTTCAGCTCGCGGTGCCGATCCGCAACGACGCCGGAGACGTGACAGGCGTTCTGGCCGGCGGCCTGAATCTCGAATGGCTGCGTGACATTCTGCGTCAGCGCCAGTTTCCCAACAATGACGCTCTGACCATTGCTGACGTGAACGGCGTGATTCTGGCGCGCGAGCCACTTTCGGAGCGGTTTGTCGGCACCAAGATTCCTGCGGACTTTATGCGTCTTGTAGGCGCCGACCGTCCCGGCACCATGGAAGTCACAAGTCAGGATGGCACGCGGCGCATCATGGGATATTTTCCCCCGAAGGCGAATGGTTCGGGTCTTTATATCAGCGCCGGGCTTGGCCGGGACGATGCATTTGCGCCGATCAACGCCGCAACGCTCGACGGCGTCCTGATGGTCCTCGCAGGCGCGGTCGCCGCATTCCTGACCGCCGCTTTTGTGGGCCGTTCGCTGATTCGCGAACCTGTCCGGAAACTCAACGCCACCATTCAGGCCTGGCGTCGCGGCGATGATTCCTCGCGCACCGGCATGCAGGCCGAGAATGGCGAACTCGAAGCCGTAGGGGCGGCGATCGACAAGTTCATGGACGAACTGGCGCAGGGCAGGCTCGAGCGCGCGAAGGCCGAAGAAAGCCGCGAATTGCTGATGCACGAGATGGAGCATCGGGTGAAGAATGTGCTGGCGACCGTGCAGGCGATTGCGAGCCAGACGCTGCGCAAGGGCGCAGCCTCGCCCGAAGCGCTTGAAGGATTTTTCGGCCGTCTGCAGGCTCTGGCCTCGGCGCATCGCATTCTGCTGATGGGAAACTGGGAGGTCGCCGATTTGCGGCAGGTGGTCAGCGACGCCGTGCGGCCTTTCGACCGTTCGCCGAGCCGTTTCGACATTGAGGGGCCGGATATTCGCATACGCGCCAAGGCCGCCTGGGCGCTCGCAATGGCCATCCACGAACTTTGCACCAACGCGGCCAAATATGGCGCGCTTCACGATGAAAACGGCGCGGTCCGCATCCGCTGGCAGATCGGCGACGGCTCCGGCGACAATCTGTTTCGACTGTGCTGGGTGGAGCGGGACGGTCCCCGCGTGGCCGAACCGTCGTCATCCGGCTTCGGTTCGCGCATGATCGCCCGCGTTCTTGCCTCGGAAATACGCGGCGTGGTGACGCTGGACTATCAGCCCAACGGCCTTGCTTGCCGGGTCCGCGCACCGATGGAGCATGTGCTCCTGTCAAATGCTGCGTGAAGCGGTCGCGCGTTCGGGTTTCCATTCCTATATTCGACGTCGGATATAGGGAGTTTGCCTTGCGTTGGATCGTACTGGGTTTCGTTCTGCTGGTTTTTGCGCCCATCGCAACGTCAGCAACTTTATACGCCTGGAACAGGAGCGGTTTCGACTGGCGGGCTGCTGATCGCTCCAGCGCCGGTCTCCTGCCTCCGGCCGCGCAACACCGTCAGGCCGTCGTGCGGATCTATTCCGCCCCGACGGTCAGCTGGCGCGGCGTCGTCGCCAGTCATAGCTGGATCGTCACCAAGAAGGCCGGCGATTCCTCCTACCGCCGTTACGATTACACCGCCTGGGGCAGCCCGATCTGGGTCGACCGCTTTGCGCCTGACGGACGCTGGTTCGGCAAGACGCCCGACACGGTCTTCGCCGCCGACGGGGAAGCCGCCGAGGCCATGATTCCCGCCATCGAAGCTGCGGTCGAAGGCTACACTTTCCGTCATCATGGCGACTATCGCGCCTGGCCGGGTCCGAACTCCAACACGTTTGTGGCGACCGTGATGAGCGCCGTTCCGGCGATCGACGCGGTTCTGCCGCCGACCGCGATCGGCAAGGATTTTCCGGCTGACGGAAGCTGGATCTCGCCGGCTGCGGGCGGACTCGGAGCGAAGCTCAATCTGGGAGGCTACGCGGGCCTGACCCTGGGCTGGATCGAGGGCCTCGAGATCAACATTCTCGGCGCTGTGGTGGGTTTCGACATCCGGCGGCCCGCGCTGAAGATCCCGGCTTTCGGGCGCATCGGCGTTCCGTAAAGACCCGACGGTATTTCTCAGCCGTCTTCCTCGTCGGTGGGCTTGGGCGCAGGCGTAATGCGCAGGGCGGTAATGCGGTTGCGAAACTTGCGAAGAATTTCGAACCGGAAGCCGTGGAACGTGAACATCTGCCCGGCTTCCGGGATCATGCGCGCCTCGTGGATGACGAGACCCGCAATCGTGGTGGCTTCCTCGTCCGGCAGGCGCCAGTCCATCGCGCGGTTGAGGTCGCGCACGGGCGCGGCGCCGTCCACCGTGATGGAGCCGTCCTGATTGCGCCGCAGGCCCTGCACGGCGATGTCGTGTTCATCGCGAATGTCGCCGACGATTTCTTCCAGAATGTCTTCCAGCGTCACGAGGCCCATCACCTCGCCATATTCGTCAACCACGAGCGCGAAGTGCTCCTTGCGCTGCAGGAACGACTGCAACTGGCCCCGAAGGGTCGTCGTATCCGGCACAAACCATGCGGGCCGCATGATAGCGTCGAGCTTGACGTTTGCGGCTGTGCCGGCCGTGTCTAGCGCCCGCAGAAGATCCTTAGCGTGCAGCACGCCGACGATGTTTTCCGGCTGGCCGCGCCAGAACGGAATGCGCGTATAGGGCGAGGCCAGAACTTCGCGCACGATCTCTGCCTGAGGCAGATCGGCGTCGATGGTGCGCATCTTCGTGCGGTGGACCATCACGTCCGTCACGGTGAGTTCGGTGAGTTCCAGCAGTCCGCCGAACATGTCGCGGTCGACGCGCTCGACGCTTCCCTCCCGGTGCAGAAAATCGACCTGCCCGCGCAATTCCTCGTGCGCTGACACCATGTCGCCCGCCTCGTCGAAGCGGAACCCCATGAGGCGCAGGATTTTTCGCACAAGCCAGTTGGCGGTGGACGACAACGGTCCGAGGATTTTCATCACCAGCGTGATGAAGCCGGCCAGCAGCAGCGAGGTGCGGTCAGCAGCCACGATCGCGATGGTCTTCGGCAGAACTTCGGCGAAGATGATCACCATCAGCGACATGGTGACGGTGGCGTAGATCACCCCTTCCTGTCCGAACAGGCCGACCAGCACGCTTGTGGCGAAGGCCGATGCGCCTATGTTCACCACATTGTTGCCGATCAGCATGGTGCTGATGAGCTTCTCGCGGTTTTCCAGCAGCTTGTTGACGCGCCCCGCATTGGCGTCGCCGGCGCTGTCGAGCGCCTGCATGCGGGCGCGCGATGCGCCTGTCATGGCGGTTTCGCCCGCGGAGAATATGGCCGAGAGGGCGATGCAAAAAATGACAATGCCCAGCGCAAGCCAGGGATCGGTGTGGATCTCGAGATTTTCCATGGGTCCTAACTAGGTGCTCGAAAGCTCGGCCGCCAGAAACGCCCGCACGTCCTCGACCGGGACGCCCTTGGCGATGAAGCTCTGGCCGATGCCGCGCGCCAGAATGAAGGTCAGCGCGCCGCGCGACACCTTCTTGTCCTGGAACATGGCATCGAGAATTTGTTCGGCGCTCGCCTCAAGGCCCGGCACTTGCCGGATGCGGGTGGGCAGACCGACATCGGCCAGATGCGCCTCGACCCGCGCCGCATCGCCAGCGCTGGCGTGGCCGAGCCGCGCCGAGAACCGGAACGCGCAGGCCATCCCGATGGCGACGCCCTCGCCGTGCACGAGCCGCGACGTGTCGAAATTGTTCAGCGCCTCAAGCGCATGTCCGAATGTGTGGCCGAGATTAAGCAGCGCGCGGTCGCCCTGCTCGGTTTCGTCGCGCGCCACCACCGCCGCCTTGGAACGACAGGAGACGCGGATCGCTTCGGCGAGTTCCGGCCCGAAGGCGAAGATCGACCGCCAGTTCTGTTCGAGCCAGCCGAAGAAAGCCGCATCGTCGATCAGGCCATATTTGGCGATCTCGGCGTAACCGGCGCGGAATTCGCGCGGATCGAGCGTTTGCAGGACGCCCGTATCGGCCAGGACCAGCGAGGGCTGATGAAACGCCCCGACCAGATTCTTGCCGTGCGGGGAATTGATCGCCGTCTTGCCGCCGACGGAGGAGTCCACCTGGGCCAGAACGCTGGTGGGAATCTGCACGAAACGCATGCCGCGCCGGATGCAGGACGCCACGAAACCCGCAAGGTCGCCCACGACGCCGCCGCCCAGCGCAATGATGAGATCGCCGCGCTCCATGCGGGCTTCGATCACCGCGTCGCAGACCTGTGCGAACACATCGTAGGACTTCGACGCTTCGCCGGGCTCGATCACGTAATGCGAATAGCGGATCTGGGACTCCGTGAGGCTTGTTTCCAGCGCCCGCAGATGCAGGTCCGCCAGATGCCGGTCTGTGATGATGAAGCAATTGGCGCGCGGATCGAGCGTGCGAATGAACTCGCCGGCCCGGCTCAGGAGATTGTGGCCGATGTGAATGTCGTAGCGCCGCTCGGCGAGTTCCACCGGGACAATCGTGTCGGGCGCAATGTCGTGGCCGACCGACAGCAGGCGGTCGAGTTCGTCGAGAATCGCATCCACGACCGCTTCATGCGGACCGTCGCGCGAGATGACCGTCACGTCCGCCAGCGCATAGATCGGGTAGCGCTCGGCCATCAGGCGCTTCAGCGTATCCTCGGGATCAGGCGTATTGAGCATCGGCCGGTTGCTGCGCTTGCGGACCCGGCGCAGCAGCACGTCGGCGTCGGCCTTCAGCCAGACGGAGATGCTCGTCTCGGCGATTCGCTCCCGCGTCGCCTTGTTCATGAAGGCGCCGCCGCCGGTCGCCAGGACGCGCTGGCGCTCCCCGAGCAGGCGGGAAATGACGCGGCGTTCGCCGTCGCGAAAATGCGGCTCGCCATGACGGGCGAAGATTTCCGGGATGGTGAGGCCTGCGGCGGCTTCAATCGCCGCATCGGCGTCGATGAAATCGAGACCCAGACGCACCGAAAGCCGCTTGCCCACGGAGGTCTTGCCCGCGCCCATCATGCCGACCAGCACCACCGACCGGCCCGCGAGCTTGCGCACCACGGCCCGCTCCAGGGCTTCGCCGCGCGGGACGGAAGCCTCCAGCGGCGCGCCGGAGGCCTCGGTTAGTGTGGGATCGACCGTCTCGTTCATGCCCCCTGATAACACGGGGCCGCGCCGAAATTAAACGCCGCTGCTTCACCGGAGCCGCATCCGGTTGCAAAGTCGCCTGCGGCGTGATCGAACAGACGCTCCGTGGCGGCGGAGAGGTCATTGCCAAGTCTTTTTCGATTCCTTCTTGTTGTCGGGGTCCTGGCCGGTCTCGTCTGGGGCGGCATGTTCGCGCTCGTGACATTTGTCGAGCCGACGCCGCGCGAGATGACCCAGACCATTCCGGCCCAAAAGCTGAACCAGAACCGCTGAATGGCCCGCGTCGCGCAGGGCACGGGCCGCCTGATCGAGGATTTCCTCGACATGATGGCTGCCGAGCGGGGAGCGGCGAAAAACACGCTCGACGCCTACCGTCGCGACCTGTCTGATTATGCGGAATTTCTCGCCGGGCAGGGCGCCCAAGCCGCAGGTGCCGATACTGCGACCGTTCAGGCTTTCCTGATCGACCTGCAGGGCAGGGGAATCGCGGCCTCCTCGGCGGCCCGGAAACTCTCCAGCGTCCGCCAGTTCCACAAGTTTCTGCTGGCCGACGGCCTCGCTGCCCGCGACCCGACGGACGTGATCGAAGGGCCCCGGAAGGGACGTTCCCTGCCCAAGGTTCTCGGCGTCGAGGAGGTCGACCGGCTGCTGTCGGTCGCCCAGGAGGGGATTGGGGACGTCACGCGCCCCTATCCCGAGCGACTGCGCGCTGCCCGGACCTTTTGCCTCCTGGAGGTGCTTTACGCGACCGGCCTGCGCGTCTCCGAGCTCGTCAGCCTGCCCCTGTCGGCGGCCCGCACCGGCGATCCGCTCCTGATGATTCGCGGCAAGGGCGGTCGCGAACGGCTGACGCCCCTGTCGGAACCGGCCCGCCGCGCCATGCGGGCCTACCGGGACCTGCTGGAAGAACGCCACCCGGATCTGGCGGCAGGCCCCTGGCTCTTCCCCGCCGATAGTGAGAGCGGCCATCTGACCCGTCAGGCCTTCGCGCGCGACCTGAAACTCGTCGCCGCAATGGCGGGCATTTCGTCGCAGCGCATCAGTCCGCATGTGCTGCGTCACGCCTTCGCGAGCCATCTGCTGCAAAACGGCGCGGATCTGCGCGTCGTGCAGGAATTGCTGGGCCACGCGGATATTTCGACCACGCAGATCTATACGCACGTTCTCGACGAGCGCCTGAAAAACATGGTGCGCGATCTGCACCCGCTGGGCGACAAGGACTAAGCGAACCGCGCTCAAACGCCGCAGCCGCGCTTGAATTGATTTACGTCAATGAACGCAGCCCTTCCTGGTTGTTCCCTTGCTGCATTAAGTTTTGCAAACGGGGGACGCTATGGGACCGATCGAAACGCTTTTGATGATGACTGCGATTGCGGCATTCGCCATCTTCGCCGCGACTGTCGTCTATGTGGATCGCAAGACGAACGCCTGAAAGCTGTTTGTCGAGCGCTTTCCAATAAACAAGATCATTCATTTCAGGCCTGTTCGGCAGGCCTGAAATGAAAAACGCCTGCAGTGCGTTGCGCAGAGGCGCTGTCGCCGACATCGTGGACGGCGTAACGCGCGATTTCGCATAATCCCTCTGTCGGAAGATAGGCGCGTCCGATATCTCCGACTAAAACGGCCGCCCCCCGCGCCGCGCAGGCGCGCAGGAATGGCAGCGACGACGTCGCGACAGCCGCATCGTAAAAGACATCGCCCGCCAGCACGAGATCGACGCTCCTGAATGCCGGATCGTCCGGATCGCTGCTTGTGGCGATCGACACGTCATTGAGCTGCGCATTCAGCCGGGCCGCCGCCAACGCAATCTCTTCAATATCGTAACAAATTACCATGCGCGCGCCGTGACGTCTTGCGGCGATGCCCGCCAGCCCGCATCCGCAGCCGAAATCAAGGACGCTTTTCCCGGCGACCAGCAAGGGATTGCCGGCGAGGTACTCGATCAAGGCAGCGCCGCCTGGCCACAGATGGGCCCAGTAGGGCGGCGCATCCGAGCCCGTGAGTTCCGCAAGACGCGCAAGGCCGCTGCCGGGCTGCGCGGCGTAATACCTCAGGGCCTCGTCCTGCGCGGCGGACGCAAGTCGGAAATGCGCGCTGAAATAGGCTTCAATCCCGTCTTTCATGCGCCATGACTATCACCCGGCAGCCGCGCACAAAACGGGATTGCGCCATACTCCTGTCATTAACCTGCCGCTAACCATGCGCTCCTTTAGGGCGAAGTTGAGTGAACGGATTCACTCACGATCAAGGTTTACGGAACCTTCCATTAAGGATCGCGGCGCTACTTCTGGCGCACCGGCTGGGTTGAGTATGTAAGGAGTTCCGGTATGTCGTTTTTCACCAGTGCGCGCGTTGTCAGGTTCGCCGCAGTTCTGTGCGTCGGCTTTGCGATGGCGGCCTGCTCGAAGAACCCCGATGACGCCAACGGCGCCAATGGCGCGGGCCTCGCCGGAACCGGCGCGGGCGCCGCCACGCCCGGCAGCGCGCAGGATTTCGTCGTCAATGTCGGCGATCGCGTCTTCTTCGAGACCGATTCGACCGAGCTGACTTCGACCGCGCAGGCGACGCTCGACAAGCAGGCGCGCTGGCTGCAGCAGTACAGCCGCTATTCGTTCACCGTCGAAGGCCACGCCGACGAGCGCGGCACACGCGAATACAATTTCGCCCTCGGCGCCCGCCGCGCCGAAGTCACCAAGGAATATCTAGCGGCGCGCGGCATTTCCGCAGCCCGCATGAAGACCATCTCGTTTGGCAAGGAACGTCCGGTTGCGGTCTGCAACGATATCTCGTGCTGGTCGCAAAACCGTCGTGCTGTGACCGTCCTGTCGGGCGGCACATCGTAAACCCGGCGGGCGCGCCCGCTTTCTTCGTGATGTAAGACCCTAAACTCAGCCCGGCGCCTCACGGCGCCGGCTTTTTCTTGGGGACGCCGCCGCGCTCGCGCCACAAGCTCACCAAACTTTGGCCGAATGCGGCGCAATATGGTACGAGGCCATAATCGTATCGGCATGCGGGACTGGGCTTGCAGATGATCAGCTTTAAATTCGGCGCGGCGCTCGCGCTCGGCCTCATGTGGCTTGGCGCGCCGGCGCAGGCGCAATTGTTCAATCGGCCCCCGGCCGTTGTGCCCGGAGATGGCACATTCCAGCAGGCGCAGGGCGTCGACAGCGCGGGGCTTCTGGTCCGCATCGACCGGCTGGAGAATCAGGTGCGCAATCTGAACGGCCAGATCGAGCAGATGCAGTTCCAGATGCGCCGTATGGAGGACCAGTTCCGCAAGTTCCAGCAGGATGTCGACTTCCGTTTTCAGGAACTGTCCGGCAAGCCCGCGCCGCGCCCGGCCGCCACGCCTCCGCAGCAGCGTCGCGGCGATGTGATCGAGGCGCCGGCCGCCAACCCGTCTGCGCCGCCGCTTCGCACCGCCCGCCGGGGCGACGCCTTCGACCCCGAGCTTGAGCCCGCCGCGCCGGGCGCTCCCCGCCGGCTGGGAACGCTTGATGTTCCCGGGCAGGGTCAGTCCGCCGGAATCAACGTCCTGCCGGGCGGCGCCTTGCCGCCTGCCGGAGACATTCTGATCGACGAGGAAGTGCCGCTCGAGAGCGATGGTCCGCTGGATCTCAGCCCTCGCGCGCCGCGCGGCTCCGTCGCGATGCAGCCGCCGGCCCAACCCTCGCGGCAGGTCGCCGCCGCTCCCCCGTCGTCGGTCGATCCGGGTTTCCCGACGCTTCCGCGCCTGCTCCCTTCCAGTCCGCAGCAACGCCCGCAGGCGACCCCGCAGGGCCCGATCGCGAACGACCCGCCTGCCGTGGTCGCCGCTCTGCCGCCGCCCACCGGGCCGGCGGGGGACTATGAAGCTGCTCTGGCCTCCTACCGGGCGGGCCAGTACGAGGCGGCCGGGTCAGGCTTCGAGGATTTTCTGCGCAAATATCCGAAGGACCGCCGGGTTTCGGAGGCTGTCTTTTATCTGGGCGAGTCATTCGCCCGACGCGGGCGCCACCGCGAGGCAGCCGAGCAATTTCTGAAAGTCTCGACCGACTATTCGAAAGCCTCCCGGGCCGCGGAGGCGATGGTCAAGCTGGCGCTCTCGCTCGACAAGCTCGGCCTCAAGGAACAGGCCTGCGCCACCTATGCGGAAGCGCCCCGCAAATATCCGAACCTGTCCGCCTCCCTGCGCACCACGGTCGAACGCGAGCAGAAGCGCGGGCAATGCTGATCCCGGAGGTCTTTTTCCAGCGAGCGGAAAAAGACCTGGGGGCTTTCTCCGACGCCAGGGCGATCCTGATCGCCGTATCGGGCGGTCCCGATTCCATGGCCCTGCTGCGTCTGGCGCACGAATGGTCGAAATCCCGCATCCGTCCCCGCATCGTGGCGGCGACCGTCGATCATCGATTGAGGCCGGAATCTGCCGACGAGGCGCACCAGGTCGGCAACTGGTGTGCGCAACTCGATGTCCCGCACGCGGTTCTCGACTGGGCTGGTGAAAAGCCCGAGGCCCGGCTGCAGGAGCGCGCGCGCGACGCCCGCTACGGTCTGCTCGAGGATTATGCCCGCACAGCCGGTTGCGACACGCTCTTCACCGCCCACCATGCGGGCGATCAGGCCGAAACGGTCCTGTTCCGGCTGACACGGGGTTCGGGCCTGCGCGGCCTTGCCGGCATGGCCAAATCCGGCCTTCGGGGAGAGCTTCGCCACGGCCGTCCCTTTCTCGACTGGAGCAAGGAGGAACTGGTGACGGTCTGCGAGGCGCTCGGGCAACCGTTCTTCCGCGATCCGTCCAACGACAATCCCCGGTTTGCCCGCATCCGTGTTCGTCAGATGCTGGTCGAACTGGAGCCGCGCGGACTGGGGCCCGCCACTTTCCTGCGGCTGTCGGAGCGCGCCCGTCGAGCCGACGAGGCCCTGGAGGCGATCGCCAGGGCGGCCGCCGCTCGCCACCGGCTCCCTTCGTCGCCGGATCGGATCATGCTCGATGCACGCGGGCTGGCCGGCGAGCCCGAAGAGATCGTGCTTCGCGTTCTGGGCAAGGAAATCGCATCCCTGTCGTCGAAATCGGATCATTTGCGCTACGAAAGACTCGAAAGATTGACGGCGCGGTTCCTGGCGGCGCAGCACGCCGTCGAGCCCTTTGCGGCAACGCTGGCGGATGTGATGGTGGCCGCCAGTCCCGGAAGGGCGGTCGTGTTGCGCCTCGCCCCCGGGCGCAAATCCCCGCAAGGAAATTAACACTTTTTCGCCTAGGTTGCTCCTGCATGGTGTTTCATATCCTGCAACCGGTAACGATCCTTGGCCCGTTCCCTTGGCAAAGGCTGATGCGACGCCTAGATTGACGGTTGCAGGGATAGACTCCGGCGCAAGTTCCGCTTCGCCCCAAACCCTGGTCAGGGATAAAAATGAATCCAAACGTCCGGAATTTCGCGCTCTGGGTCATCATCTTCCTGCTCGTCGTAGCGCTGGTGATGCTGTTCCAGAATCCGGGTCAGCGCGCGCAGACACAGGATATTACCTTCAGCCAGTTGCTGAACGAGGTCGATCAGGGCCGCGTCCGTGAAGTCACGATCGCCGGCCACGAGATCAGCGGCCACTTCACCGACAATCGCCCCTTCTCCACCTATGCGCCGAACGATCCGACGCTGGTGCAGAACCTCTACAAGAAGAACGTGTCGATCTCGGCGCGTCCGCCGTCCGACGGCAATTCGTGGCTCGTGACCCTTCTGGTCAACGGTCTGCCGCTGATCGCCTTCCTGGGCGTGTGGATCTTCCTGTCGCGGCAGATGCAGGGCGGGGCCGGCAAGGCCATGGGGTTTGGCAAGTCGAAAGCCAAACTGCTCACCGAGGCGCATGGACGGGTGACATTCGAGGATGTCGCGGGCGTCGACGAGGCCAAGGAAGATTTGCAGGAAATCGTCGAATTCCTGCGCGACCCGCAGAAATTCCAGCGGCTGGGCGGGCGCATTCCGCGCGGCGTTCTGCTCGTCGGACCTCCCGGCACGGGCAAGACGCTTCTGGCCCGCGCCATCGCCGGCGAAGCGAATGTGCCGTTCTTCACGATCTCGGGCTCGGACTTCGTTGAAATGTTCGTCGGCGTCGGCGCAAGCCGTGTCCGCGACATGTTCGAGCAGGCGAAAAAGAATGCTCCCTGCATCATCTTCATCGACGAAATCGACGCGGTCGGCCGTCATCGCGGCGCGGGCCTCGGCGGCGGCAATGACGAGCGTGAGCAGACCCTCAACCAGTTGCTCGTCGAGATGGACGGCTTCGAGGCGAATGAAGGCATCATCCTGATCGCCGCCACCAACCGTCCCGACGTGCTCGACCCGGCCCTGTTGCGTCCGGGCCGTTTCGACCGCCAGATCGTGGTTCCGAATCCCGATGTCACCGGTCGCGAGAAGATCCTGAAGGTGCATGTCCGCAAGGTGCCGCTGGCTCCCGACGTCGACCTGAAGACGGTCGCGCGCGGCACGCCGGGCTTCTCGGGCGCTGACCTGATGAACCTCGTCAACGAAGCAGCCCTGATGGCGGCGCGGCGCGGCAAGCGCATCGTCACCATGAGCGAGTTTGAGGACGCCAAGGACAAGATCATGATGGGCGCGGAGCGCCGCACTCTCGTCATGACCGAGCAGGAGAAGCTGCTGACGGCCTATCACGAGGGCGGACATGCGATCGTGGCCCTGACGGTTCCGGCGACCGACCCCGTCCACAAGGCCACCATCATTCCGCGCGGTCGTGCGCTCGGCATGGTCATGCAGTTGCCTGAGCGCGACAAGCTCTCCATGAGCTACGAGCAGATGACGTCGCGTCTGGCGGTGCTGATGGGCGGCCGCGTGGCCGAAGAGGTCATCTTCGGCAAGGACAAGGTCACGTCGGGCGCCCAGTCGGACATCGAGCAGGCGACCAAGCTCGCCCGCGCGATGGTGACCCGCTGGGGCTTTTCGGACGAACTCGGCACCGTCATGTACGGCGAGAACCAGGAAGAGGTGTTCCTCGGCTATTCGATGGGCCGCCAGCAGAACATTTCCGAAGCGACTTCGCAGAAGATCGACTCGGAAGTCCGCCGTCTGGTCGAGATGGGCCTGTCGGAAGCCACCCGCATCATCACCACCAGGCGCGACCAGCTGGAACTGCTGGCCAAGGGCCTGCTGGAATACGAGACGCTGAGCGGCGAGGAAATCATCGGCATCATGGATGGCCGCCCGCCGGTGCGCGACTCGGGCGACGAGCCGCCGGCCGCCCGCAGTTCGCCTGTGCCGTCCGCCGGCAAGCCGCGGCCCAAGCCCGACGGCGGGCTGGAGCCCCAGCCGCAGGCCTGAGCGCCTGAAGCAATCAAAAGCCCGGCCAGTTTGGCCGGGCTTTTTTCTGGCCTTGCGCCAAACGAAAACCCTCCGGACGGGGGCACGTCCGGAGGGCTCTCAATGCAACCGGGGGGAGAGACCCCGGCTACAGAAGAGCCGGAGGATCTCTGGAGAGGGTCAGCCGCAGACCCGGATGCGGCGGGAGCCGACCACGTCGCCCCAGCGGTTCAGGGTGGCGCGGCGCTCGTACCAGCAATTCGTGTAGACCCGGCGCGGCGCATAGTAGCGCGGCTGGGCGTTGGCGGCCCCGGCCGCCATGGCCCCGAGAGCCAGACCGCCGATGATCCCTGCCGCAATGGCGCCCTCGCCGCGCGCCGCAGCCGGCGTGCTGGTGCTGGCGAAAGTGGCCGCAAGGGTGACGGCGGCCAGCGTGGCGGTGAGGGACTTCTTGATCATGGCGTTCATGGGCTCTCTCCTGTTCGGTCGCCGTCTCGTTCGGCGATGAGAGGACCCTACGCCCCGGCCTGGCCGACCGATGTGCGCCCGCGCACATGCCGTGGGAATTGCGCCATCCCGCTGTTTTTCGACTCTTTTTCGACAGGACCCGGGAGGCTCGCTGGACAGGCCCATACGATTCTGTTAATTGCCCGCTCCACGGTGTGGCGCGCCGCAAGCGTCATGGAATGTTTTTATCCGAACCGGCCGCAGGGCCGTCAAGACAGGATCACCGAGTGCAAGTTCTCGTCCGCGACAACAACGTCGATCAGGCCCTCAAGGCCCTCAAGAAGAAGATGCAGCGCGAGGGCATTTTCCGCGAGATGAAGCTCCGCGGCCATTATGAGAAGCCGTCCGAGAAGAAGGCCCGCGAGCGCGCGGAAGCCATTCGCCGGGCGCGCAAGCTGGCCCGCAAGAAGCTGCAGCGCGAAGGCCTGCTGCCGATGAAGCCGAAGCCCGTCATGGGCGCCCCGGCTCGCTAAAACAGTTTACTGGACCCCTTACGGTTCAGATCATAAAATAAGGGCGCCCCGGATTTTTCCGTGCGGGCGCCATTGTTTTTTGGAAAAGTCGGCGGAAATGTTGGCCGCAGGCTTATCGTTAATCGAACACTAATGACTGGCCCTTAGAGGTCGGACGCCTGTTGTAGTGAGGACGCGGCCCGGTCGGCGGCGTCAAACCAGGACGATGTCGATGACCGAGTTCCCGGCCCGTAGGCCACTTCGTTTTGCGTCTGCCCTGACCGGCGTGTCGCTCGCGGCGCTCGCTCTGGCGGGTTGCGACGGCGGAACCGCCGTCGGATCGCTGCGTGGCCCCGCAGTGGCCGAAGTCGAGGCGCCGGACGCCAACGCCAGCGTCAACATCCAGTCTCTTTCCGAAGTCGTGCAGCGCAACCCGGGCGATTCAGGCGCCCTGAACACGCGCGGCGCCGCTTATGCGCGCATCGGCCGCTATCAGGAAGCCATCGCGGATTTCACCAAGGCGATCCAGATCGATCCGGGCTCCGTTTCGGCCCTGACCAACCGGGCGCTGGCCTACCGGCAGATCAACCGCAACGACGCCGCGCTGGCGGACTTCAACCGCGCCATCGAGGCGAATCCGAACCACGCCCCGGCCTGGCTCGGCCGGGCCAACCTGCTGCGCGCGCAGGGCAATCTGCAACAGGCCATGACCGATCTCGACCGCGCGATTCGCCTGAACCCGGAAAACGCGCAGGCCTTCCATTCTCGCGGCCTGATCCGCCAGCGCGAGGGCGATCATGCCCGCGCAGTGTCGGATTTCGACAATGCGATCGATCGCGATCCTTTCGCCTCCGCCCCCTATCTGGCCCGCGCCCAGAGCCTGACCGAACTCGGCAAGTACGATGCGGCCATCGAGGACTTCAACGCCGCCCTGAACGTGGATAACCGCAATCCGGACGGCTGGGCGGGCCTCGGCCTCGCCTATGAGCGCAAGGGCGACCGGCAGAAGGCGGCCGAAAACTACAACCGCGCCAATGTGCTCGATCCCGGCAACACGGTCGCCCGGGCCGGCCTTGGCCGCGTCGGGCGTGGCTAGAAGGCCTGATCGGCCATCAGGACCGGCTTTTCCGCCGCCAGCATGTAGTTCACATCCATGTCCCGGCTGGCGCGCCAGGCATTCGCCAGCGGGTTGAAGACGACGCCGCTGCGATCCGTCACGTCCAGCCCGGCAGTTTCGATGGCCTCCGCCAGTTCGGCGGGCGTGACGAACTGCTCCCAGCGGTGCGTGCCCTTCGGAACCCAGCGCAGCACATATTCTGCGCCGACGATCGCAAGCGCGAAGCTCTTGAGCGTGCGATTGAGAGTGGCGGCGAAGAACAATCCGCCCGGCTTCACCATCTCGCAGGCGGTGCCCACGAAAGCCTTCACATCCGTGACGTGCTCGACGACCTCCATGGCCATGACGACGTCGAAGCGCGCGCCCGTCGCGGCCAGTTCTTCCGCAGTCGTTGCCCGGTAGTCGATCTCTACGCCGCTTTGTTCCGCATGGGTGCTGGCGACGCCGATATTGTCGGCTCCCGGATCGATGCCGGTGACGGCTGCGCCGAGCCGGGCGATCGGCTCGCTCAGGATGCCGCCGCCGCAACCGATGTCCAGAACAGACAGGCCCGCAAGCGGCTTCCCGCGCCTCACGTCGCGCGGCGACCCGTCCGGGCCGGGAAAATGCGCCAGGATGCGGTCGCGGATAAAAGCGATCCTCACGGGATTGAGTTTATGCAACGGGGCCATAGAACCTGTAAGGTTCCACCACTCGTTCCCCAGACGGGTGAACCGGGCGACGTCGGCGGGATCGACTGTCGAGGCTGACTTGGGCATGATGGTTGCTACTCCTGCTCGAATCGGGCGCAAGGAGCGCGGATGAGACGCGAGCTGTTGTTTACTGCCCTGACGGCCGCCCTGCTGGCAACAGGACTGGCGTCGAATGCGGCTGTGGCGGAACCGGTCGTTGTGGCTAAACTTCGCCCGTGGACCGGCGTCATAGGCGTCGAAAAGCGGCTCCAGCTGGCGGATTTCGCCGCAGGCCTTCCGTCCCTCGCGCCCGACGCCGTGAAGAAACGCTTGTCCGGCGTGCAGGTTCTCGAATGCCGCAACATTCGCATCACTGCGCTGATCGTAGGCGCGCCCGATATTGTGGTGACCGCCGCACATGCGTGGTTTGACCGCTCGGGCTATCGCAAGCCCACCACCGCCTGCGGCATTGTGGTGCATCAGGACGGCTACACCCGGATTCACCCGATCAAGATCAATTCGGTCGTCACGGGGGACTTTCGATACGGGCCCATCGAGATCAACAGTCCGCAGGACTGGGCTGTCATGCGCCTGCAGACGCCCGTGCAGGGAATCGAGCCCTTTGCGCTGCCGCCGGAAGACTGGGCGGGACTGAAGGATGATGAGGCTGTGGTCCTCGCCACCGGACCGCAGATCAATTTCCCTGTTCAGACCAACGCCACGCGCCTTGCGGAAACCTGTGCGATCCGCCGCGTCATCGATCACGGCCGCGGTCCGGCCCTGATCAAGACCGATTGCGATACCGGCATCGGGGCATCGGGCGGCGCCTATCTGGCCAATCTGGCGACCGGCAAGCCTGTGCTGGTCGGCCTGCAATCCGCCAACCGGGGCGAGACCGGCTGCGAGGGCTATGACGAGAAGCTTTGTTTTGCGCTGGGGGTGCCGATCGCCGGCAAATTGCGCGAAGCCATCGCCCAGAGGATTGCCGAAACCTACACAACCTCGGCCGAGCGTTGACAGCAGCGGGCCTCGCGGTCATTTAGGGGCGCCCTCGCCCGAGGGCGGTGGTTTTCCGCCTGCGCCCGCTCCGGGCTCAACCCTCAGATCTGGACGTTCCGCGCCCCATGGCCCGTCTTGTGTTGAAATTCGGCGGCACGTCCGTCGCCAATATGGATCGCATCCGCAACGTCGCGCAGCATGTGCGCCGCGAGGTGGAGGCCGGCCATGAAGTCGCCGTCGTGGTCTCCGCCATGTCGGGCAAGACCAACGAGCTGGTCGCCTGGTGCAAGGACGCCTCGATCCTTTACGACATGAAGGAATATGACGCGGTTGTCGCCTCGGGCGAGCTGGTCACGGCCGGCCTGCTGGCCATCGCGCTTCAGAATATCGGCATTCCGGCCCGCTCCTGGCAGGGCTGGCAATTGCCGGTCACGACCGATGACGCGCACGGCTCTGCCCGCATTCTGGGCATCGACGGCTCGAAGCTGATCGAAGGCTTCGAAAAGCGGAAAGAAGTCGCCGTCATGGCGGGCTTTCAGGGCATTCATCCCGAGAGCGGTCGCGTGACCACGCTCGGGCGCGGCGGCTCCGACACCAGCGCGGTTGCGCTCGCGGCCGCCATCAAGGCCGACCGCTGCGACATCTACACGGACGTCGACGGCGTCTACACGACAGATCCGCGCATCGTGAAGCAGGCGCGCCGCATGGATCGCGTCGCCTTTGAAGAAATGCTGGAGATGGCCTCGCTCGGCGCAAAAGTGCTGCAGGTGCGCTCCGTCGAACTCGCCATGGTGCACAAGGTCAAGACATTCGTGCGGTCGTCCTTTGACGATCCCGCAGACCCCAAGCCCGGCACGCTTATCTGTGACGAGGAGGATATTGTGGAACAGCAGGTCGTCACCGGCATCGCCTATTCGAAGGACGAGGCGCAGATCACCCTTCGCCGCGTCGCCGACAAGCCGGGCGTGGCGGCGGCCATCTTCGTTCCGCTGGCGGACGCCAACATCAATGTCGACATGATCATCCAGGTGGTCAGCGACGACGCCAAGACCACCGATCTCACCTTCACGGTGCCGGCCGCCGAATATGAGCGCGCAAAGGCGATCCTCGAGGCCGCCAAGGCCGAGATCGGCTATGGCGACCTGCACGGCGCGACCGATGTGGTGAAAGTCTCGGCCATCGGCATCGGCATGCGCAGCCACGCGGGCGTCGCCGCCCGGGCCTTCAAGGCTCTGGCCGAAAAGGGCGTCAACATCCGCGCCATCACGACGAGCGAAATCAAGTTCTCGGTGCTGATCGACGCCGAATATACCGAACTGGCGGTGCGGACGCTGCACACGCTGTACGGGCTCGACAAGACGTAAGGGCAAGCGCGCCCCTATTGCACGGCGCGCGTTCTTCTCCGGCCTCCACCGGGGAAAGCGCGCTCAAGAAACTCCATCTTGCGCCCACCCGGCGCAAAGATTGCTTGCCTTCCGGGGACGCGCATCGCGCCTGAACGGAGGCATTCCATGACTCACGAAATCAACCTGCCGGACGTTGTCGCCGAAGTTCGCTCGAATTTCGAAGCCTACAATGTGGCCATCCAGTCGGGCGACACCGACGCCCTGAACGCCTTCTTCTGGAAGTCTCCCAACACCGTGCGCTTCGGCAACGGCGAACACCTGTTCGGGCACGAAGCAATCGCATCGTTCCGCTCGGGCGTCTGGAAGGGTGGCGGCGCGCCGCGCAAACTGGAGGGAATCCAGATCACCACGCTTGGGCGCGATTTCGGCCTCACATGGGCGCTTTTCAGGAAGCCCGACGGAACCGGCCCGACGTCCCGCCAGAGCCAGACATGGGCGCGCTTTCCGGAAGGCTGGCGCATCATTGCGGCCCATGTCAGCGCGGTCGATATCTGACCGCTCGCAACGCGCCGGCAAGCCGCCAGGACATGCGCCCGCTCCACCACGTGAGGCGCGCCAGACGCCGCGCCAGCGCGACGGCGATCAGCAGCGCCGCCCACGCATAGCCGACGCCCGCCATCACCCAACCGGCCAGAATGGCTGCGCCGGACGCCAGCGCGATCGCTCCGCGACCGAGCACTTTCAGAACCGCCCGCGTCCCGAGACCCCGCGCCTCGGACAGTTTCGCGATGCGGCGCAAATCGCCTGCATCGGCCGCAATCGCCAGCGCTTCCTGCGCGCCTCGCACGCCCGCGCGGCGTCCGATGGTCGAGACGTCCTCCGCCAGCCCGCGCAGTCGTGCGAGCGATGCCGGACGCACCGCGCCGGCCAGCGCGGCCTTGGCCGCCGTAATCTCGAATTTGCCCGCCGCTCCTGCCGCCGCCGCGAGGGCCCTCGGATCGAACGCTTCGCCTGTCAGCCGGGCGACCTCCGTAGCGAGCGGCTTCGACAGGCGGCCCGAGCGCGCCGCCACCCGCAGCGTCGAGACGCCCGCCCGGGCGGGGAGCGCGATGCCGAGGGTGGCGACGGTCGCGCCTGTCAGCGCCAGTCCTGCCGCCGCTAGCCCCAGCGTGAGCCGATCCGGCTCCTCTCCTTTGGCGATTTTTTGCCCCTCGCGGATCAGGTCGCGCACGTCGCCGACGCCTGTAAGGTCGCCCGCCACGACGCCCGCCAGTCCCGCGCCGGTCTCGCCGTCTCCGGCCACGAGACCCGCATAGAATTCCCCGACGCCGCGCCTCAACGAACTTCCGGCTGTGGTGGCGGCGTCGTAGCGGGCGCGCAGCGCGGGCCGAACCGCCATTCCCTGCTGATCGGCGAGCGCCAGAAAGCTTTCCGCGAGGCCAACGTCATCTGCGTCCAGGGCGGCGGCGATTTCGGCCTCGAGCCGCTCCGGGGGCAGGCGGTCATGCAGGCCACGCGCGGCGAGTTCCACAGGATCATCGGCCGCCGCCAGCCATTGGGCGGAATCGCCCGCCCGGCGCATGATTTCGGGTCCGGCAGCCCCGAAGGCCAATATGGCCGCGACGGCTGAGGCGACCCCGGCGATCCGCAATCCTGTCCGCACCCGAGCCTCGCAGGCGATAGTGATCCAGCCTATATGGAGATCGTTTGCGCTCGAAATGAGGGGTGAAGACGCCCCGTTCGTACCCGCTTGACCCCTGACGCCGCAGGCGTCACTTAGTGCCAGCCACGTCAAACGAGAGTTTCCCATGCCCGCCTATCGCTCCCGCACCAGCACCCACGGCCGCAACATGGCCGGCGCGCGCGGCCTCTGGCGCGCGACGGGCATGAAGGACGGCGACTTCGGCAAGCCGATCATTGCGGTCGCCAATTCCTTCACGCAGTTCGTGCCCGGCCACGTCCACCTGAAGGATCTCGGCCAGCTTGTGGCGCGCGAGATCGAAAAGGCCGGCGGCGTCGCCAAGGAGTTCAACACGATCGCGGTCGATGATGGCATCGCGATGGGGCATGACGGCATGCTCTACAGCCTGCCGTCACGCGAGGTGATCGCCGACAGCGTCGAATACATGGTCAACGCGCATTGCGCGGACGCCATCGTGTGCATCTCGAACTGCGACAAGATCACGCCCGGAATGCTGATGGCCGCGATGCGGCTGAACATCCCGGCCGTGTTCGTTTCCGGCGGTCCGATGGAAGCCGGCAAGTTCATCGCCGACGGCGTGCTGAAGAAGGTCGATCTCATCGACGCCATGGTGGCCGCCGCCGACGACAAGGTGTCGGACGCGGACGTGCAGGCGCTTGAACGCTCCGCCTGTCCGACCTGCGGCTCCTGCTCGGGCATGTTCACCGCCAATTCGATGAACTGCCTCACTGAAGCGCTGGGGCTCGCGCTGCCCGGCAACGGTTCGACGCTCGCCACCCATTCGGATCGCAAGCGGCTGTTCGTTGAAGCCGGTCATCTGATCGTCGATCTGGCCAAGCGCTACTATGAGCAGAACGACGAGTCGGTATTGCCGCGCAACATTGCGAACTTCAAGGCGTTCGAGAACGCCATGACGCTCGACATCAGCATGGGCGGGTCGACCAACACAGTGCTGCATCTTCTGGCCGCAGCCTATGAGGGCGAAATTCCCTTCACGATGGAAGACATCGACCGCCTGTCGCGTCGCGTGCCGGTGCTGTGCAAGGTCGCGCCCTCCGTGGCGAATGTGCACATGGAAGACGTGCATCGCGCCGGCGGCATCATGGCGATCCTCGGCGAACTCGACCGCGCCGGGCTGCTCAATTCCGACAACCCGACTGTTCACAGCCCGACGCTTGCCGCCGGCATCGCCCGCTGGGACATTGCGGTGACGAACAGCGAGAGCGTGCGTGAATTCTTCAGCGCCGCGCCGGGCGGCGTGCCCACGCAGGTCGCGTTCAGCCAGTCGCGCCGTTATGAATCGCTCGACACGGACCGCGAAGCGGGCGTCATTCGCAACGCCGATCACGCCTATTCCAAGGACGGCGGCCTCGCGGTCCTGTCCGGCAACATCGCGCTGGACGGCTGCATCGTGAAGACGGCCGGCGTCGATGAATCCATCCTGAAGTTCACCGGTCCGGCGCGCGTGTTTGAAAGCCAGGACGCGGCTGTCGATGGCATTCTCAACGGCAAGGTCAAGGCCGGCGACGTTGTGGTGATCCGCTACGAGGGTCCGCGCGGCGGCCCCGGCATGCAGGAGATGCTGTATCCGACGAGCTACATCAAATCGAAGGGCCTCGGCAAAGCCTGCGCGCTCATCACTGACGGGCGTTTCTCCGGCGGCACCTCGGGCCTTTCCATCGGCCACGTTTCGCCGGAAGCGGCTGAAGGCGGGTCTATCGGTCTGGTTGAAGAAAACGACAGCATCGAAATCGACATTCCCAACCGCAGCATCAAGCTCGCGGTGAGCGACGAAGAACTCGTGCGCCGTCGCGCCGCAATGGACCAGAAGGGCAAGGACGCCTGGAAGCCGGTTGCGCCTCGCAAGCGCAAGGTCAGCACGGCCCTGAAGGCCTACGCGATGCTGGCGACCAGCGCCGCCAAGGGAGCGGTGCGCGAAATCAGGTAGTCGCCTGCGCGCAACGCCCTACATTCGGTTCATGCGAACCAAAATTTTCATCGGCAGGCTCTCGCGCAAGCGGGCCTGCTTTTTTGTTGCTGTTCCGCGCTCGCGCAGGACGGCGCCGAAGAGCCTGTCGCCGTCACGGTTTGCAGAATGATCGAGCGCGCCGCCGCAACGCATCGGGTGCCGGCGCATTTTTTGACGCGGCTCATCTGGCAGGAAAGCAGCTTCCGGTCGCATGTGGTGAGCCCCGCAGGCGCGCAGGGCATTGCGCAATTCATGCCCGGCACTGCGGCGCAGCGGGGCCTTGCGGACCCGTTCGATCCCGAAGCCGCCATTCCAAAGGCGGCCGAGTTGCTGTCCGATCTGAAGCAGCGTTTCGGCAATTGGGGGCTGGCGGCTGCGGCCTACAACGCCGGCGCGGGGCGCGTGAATGGATGGCTCAACAGCGGCGGCTATCTGCCGGGCGAGACGCGCGACTATGTGGTGCGCATCACCGGCCATGCGGCGGAGGATTGGACCGACGAGAAAGCGGCCGCAAAAGCAACCGGCGAGATCGAATCCCCCGATCGTCCGAACTGCCTGACCGTCGCCGGGGACATTCGCCGCAGCGGGCCGATGCGGCTCGCGGCCTCCAGCATTTTCGCCCCGTGGGGCGTGCAGCTTTCGGGAAACTTCTCAAAATCAGTCGCGCTTGCGTCCTACATGAGGGCGCGCGCCCGTTACGCAGCGATCCTTGGCGAAACCGAACCGATGATCATCGGTTCGCGATTGCGAAGCAGGGGCGCGCGACCGTTCTATCGTGTGCGCGCACCTGCCGCGACCCGTGCGGACGCCAGCGCTCTATGCGCCCGAATTTCACGCGCTGGCGGCGCTTGCGTGGTGCTGAAAAGCTAGGTGCCGCAGAAGGTCTGCAACACACGTTCTTCGTGTTGGGGCGGACGGGCATAAAGCTCGTATTGCGGCTGATCGTCATAAGGACGTGACAGCACCGCCAGCATCTCATGAAAGCGCGTGAAGTCGTCGCGATCAATCGCTGCCTCGATGGCCTGCTCGATGCGATGATTGCGCGGTATGAAAGCCGGATTGCTGGCGCGCAACAGGGCGGCGACGTCCGTCTTCGATTGCGGCTGGCGAGACAACCGCTGCGCCCAACGCGCACGCCAATCCGAAAAGGCCGCGGCCCCAAGGGGATTTTCGGCGGGCGGCGATTCAAGTGCTGAAGCAAGCGCCCGGAACGCAATCGTGAAGTCAGATTTCGTCGCCGCAAGCGTATCCAGAAATGTCTGGACAAGCCCGGCATCATCATCTTCCGCGCCGAACAGGCCGAGCTTGCGCCGGAATCCATCGAGCCACGCAGTTTGATAGATGTCCTTGAAGGCAGCCAGCGACTCCTTCGCCATCTCCAGCGCCTTGTCGGCGTCCGGATCGAACAGGAACATCAGCGTTTCCACCAGCCGCGCGAGATTCCATTGCGCCACGATGGGCTGGTTTGAATAGGCGTAGCGCCCGCCCGTGTCGATGGAGCTGAACACCATGGCCGGATCGTAATGATCCATGAACGCGCAGGGACCGAAGTCGATAGTCTCGCCCGAAACCGACATGTTGTCGGTGTTCATCACGCCGTGAATGAACCCGATCTGCATCCAGCGCGCCACAAGTTGCGCCTGCCGGGCAACCACGTTTTCATAGAGCGCGCGCGCCGGACGTTCAGCTTGCCGCGCATCGGGATAATGCCGGTCGATGACATATTCGACGAGACGCATGATGGCTTCACGGTCGCGCCGCGCAGCGAAATACTGAAACGTCCCAACCCGGATATGGCTTGAGGCAACGCGCGTCAGCACAGCGCCCGGCAGAGCCACCTCGCGATAGACGCGCTCGCCGGTCGTCACAGCCGCGAGCGCGCGCGTTGCAGGAACGCCGAGCGCGTGGAAAGCTTCGCTGACGAGATATTCGCGCATCACGGGTCCAAGCGCCGCGCGTCCGTCGCCGCGCCGCGAGAAGGGCGTGGGCCCGGAGCCTTTCAGTTGCACATCGCGCCGCCGCCCGTTGCGATCGACGATTTCGCCAAGAAGGATCGCACGGCCATCGCCAAGCTCCGGCGAGAAATGCCCGAACTGGTGGCCCGAATAGGCCATCGCGATGGGCTGCGCGCCGCCCGGAAGCTCATTGCCGGAAAAGATGGCCGTCTTTTCGGCGTCGCCCAGATGCGGCAGCCCGAGTTCGACCGCCAGGCTCTCGTTGAACCTGATCAGTCGCGGCGAGGCCACGGTCCCCGGCGGGACCGGCGCGAAAAAATCCTCCGGAAGGCGCGCGTAGGAATTATCGAACGGAAAGCGCGTCTGATTGATGGCCGTCATGATCCGCCTGCGAATGGTGTGCATCTTTATATGGGGTGCGGCGATGGCGTGGCGAGGGCCTATTTGAGGGCCATCGAGACGCCCTTGACCTGCGCGAAGACCGCAAGCCCGACGCGCAATTGCAGCGTCTCCCAGGAACGCCGTGTGACGCGCGCCAGAAGGGCGGCGCCTTCGCCGCTCTCGCCCAGATGCAGCACAGCCAGCATGTCGCCGGTCGGCAATTGCGTGGCGGAAGCGATACGGGCGGACAGGATGTTGAGGATCGTGGTCTGATGCGCATGTTCGAGCGCGAGGCTCACATCGCCCGCGCCGATGCGGATGCGGCGGCGCTGCTGCGGCTCAAGCGGGGCAGAAGGCGCGAGAATTTCCCCACCGGCGACGCGCAGGCGCGCAAGGCCGTAGGCGGCGTCATAGCCCGTCACTTCGGCCTCCATGACCACCGAGGCTTCGCGCGCCCGCGCAAGCGGCAGATCCGGATTGCTCATCACGTCCGCAAGCGCCCCGTTGGCGATCACCCGGCCTTGCCGCATGAGCACGATGCGATCTGCGAAGCGCTCGACCTCGCTGATGTCATGGCTGACATAGATGATCGGCATCGAGAGCCTGTCGTGCAAGCGGTCGAGGAACGGCAGGATTTCATCCTTGGTCTCTCGGTCGAGCGCCGCCAGCGGTTCGTCCATCAGCAGCAGTCGCGGTTCAGACAGAAGCGCGCGACCGATGGCGACGCGCTGCCGTTCGCCGCCAGACAGATGACGCGGCATGCGATCGATCAGCCGCGTGACGCCGAGCAATTCGGTCACTTCATCGAAATGGACGGCGCGTTCGCCGCCACGCGGCGCTCCGTACAAAAGGTTCTGCTTCACCGACAGATGCGGAAACAGGCTGGCTTCCTGAAAGACATAACCGACGGGCCGCTTCCACGTCGGCAGAAAATTCGCCCCGTCCTGCCAGAGCGATGCGCCGATGCGGCAATATCCATCGTGAACTTTCTGCAAGCCCGCAATGCAGCGCAGCACCGAGGTCTTGCCGCAGCCGGAAGGACCGAACAGGGCCGTGACGCCCTGCGCGGGCGTCTCGAACGCCGCATCGAGCCCGAAGCCGCCGAACGTGCCGGTGAAGCGGCAGGAGATGATGTCCATCGCGCTCATGCGTTGTCGCGCGCCATGCGGTGCTCCAGCATGTTCATCGCGAGGATGACGCCGAAAGCGAATGCCACCATGCCGGCTGCCAGAATATTGGCTTCGCGCCAGCGAGATGTTTCGACGAAATCATAGATCGCGATGGAGAGCACTTTCGTCTGGCCCGGAATGTTGCCGCCGATCATCAGCACGACGCCGAATTCACCCACCGTATGCGCGAAGCCCAGCATGGCGGCGGTCAGGAAGCCCGGTCGCGCCAGCGGAACCGCGACAGTCCAGAAGGCCCGCACCGGAGAGGCCCGCAAGGTCGCGGCGACTTCCATCGGCCTGTCGCCCATCGCCCGGAAAGCGTTGTGGATGGGCTGCACCACGAAGGGCAGGGAAAAGATCACGGAGCCGATCAGCAAGCCCGTGAAGGAAAACGCCATCGTGCGTGCGCCCCACAGGCTCGCCAGCGCGCCGCCGGGTCCGGACGGGCCCAGCAGCAGAAGAAGATAAAAGCCCAGCACGGTGGGGGGCAGCACCAGCGGCATGGCGACCACCGCCATCAGCGCATGTTTCCACCACGCATCATGGCGCGACAGCTTCCACGCGACAGGCGTCCCGATGATCAGCAGGATCAGAGTGGTCAGTCCCGCGAGTTCGATGGTCAACCGGATCGGCTGCCAGAGTTCAGCCGACAAAAGGTCCCTCCCGTTCAGCGCTTGTCATCAAGACCGTAGCCGAATTTCTCGATGGTCGCACGTGCTTCCGGTCCTTTCAGGAAGGCCATGAAAGCTGTCGCGGCGGGGTTTTGCGCACCTTTCTTCAGCAGCACCGCGTCCTGCCGGATTGGCGTATAGAGTGTCTGGTCCACCAGCCATCGCGAGCCCCCATTGTTGCCTGCGAGCTGCGAGAGCGCGATGAAGCCAACCTCCGCATTGCCGGTGTCGACGAACTGGAACGCCTGCGCGATGCTCGCGCCCTCGACGATCTTCGGCTTTAGGGCATCGTAAAGTCCGAGCGCCCGCATCGACTCGATGGCCGCCGCCCCATAGGGCGCAGCGCTTGGCGAAGCGATGGAGACTTTCTGGAACCTGCCGTTCTTCAGCGTATCGGCGCCCGTCACGGTTTTCGGGTCGCGGCTCCACAGAACCAGCTTGCCGACCGCATAGGTGAAGCGGCTTTCCGGAATCCCGAAGCCATCGTCCACGAGTTTCTTCGGACGTTCTTCATCGGCCGAAAGCATGATCTGGAACGGCGCTTCCTGAGTGATCTGGGCGAGAAGCTGGCCGGACGAACCGAAACTCAGCACTGCATCATGTCCGGTCTTTTGCTTGAAGGCGGCAGCGATTTCCCTGGCGGCGTCGGTGAAGTTGGCCGCAACGGCCACATGGGTTTGCCCGGCGTGTGAGACGCCCGCAAGCCAAGCCAGCCACAGGCCCGCCAGGGCCGCGCGAATACAATTCGTTGCTTTCATCAATGACTCCCTAGTCTATCGCGATGATCACATGGGCTGCGTCGAAGACCGCGCAGGCTGCCCTGCCCTCCGCAAGCTCAAGGGCTTCGACGCTGCGCGCCGTGATGGATGCAGCCAATGTCTTGCCGCCGCCGATATCCAGAACCACTTCGGCGTTGACGCCTGACAATTCGCAGCGCCGCACCGTTCCGCGAATGCAGTTGCGTGCCGATACGGCCGGCGGCGTTGCGCCCGGCGCGATCATCACAAAGGGCGCTTTCACCAGTACGATGGCCGAGCGGCCGACACAGAGACCGAGTTCCTCGACGCTGGATTTGGTCACGAGCGCATAGATTGTGGTTTCGGGTGAAACCTCCACGGCGACTTCGCAGGCCAGCGCGCCGCTGTCCATTCCGGTGATGGTTCCGCGCAGCGCATTGCGGGCGCTGGTGCGCATGAAGAAGCCTGACATCAGGTCAATGGGCTTCACGCCGCTGCCGGCGAGGTCCGGCTCGACCGAGCGCAGCGCGCGCGCCATCTCGGCTTCGAGCTTGTCATAGGCCTCAATCACCTTGAGGCCCGTCGCGGTGAGTTGCGCTCCGCCGCCCGCCCGTCCGCCGACGCGCGTTTCCAGCAGGGGCTGGCCGAACAGGTTCGCCATCGCGTCCAGCGCGTCCCAGGCTGCCTTGTAGGTAATGCCGGCTGCCTTTGCGCCTGCCGTGATACTCCCGGCCCGCGCGACCGTCTGCAGCAGGCGGATGCGGTCGCGCCCGATGCTGGCCGCGTCATCCCGGCCGAACGTGATGCTGGCCTCGATGGCGCGCGAGGATGGTTTGCCCTTCGTCATATAGTCAGTCTATATAGCGAAACTCGGCCGGGGAAAAGCGGTCTGGCGCGGCGCGGTTTATCGCGCTGGACCAATGGCGGCGGGTGAGATTAGGGATGTGGGCAGCAAGGGAGGGCGTCATGCGCATCGGCGCGCGAATGCTGGGTCTGATCGGGCTTGTGGCGGCGGGCTGCCTGTATCCCGGCCTGCTGCAGGCGCGCGTCATCACGGATTCTGCCGGTCGCACCGTGACTGTGCCCGACAGGGTCGCGCGCGTGTTCCCCGCAGGCCCGCCTGCCTCCACGCTGGTTTACATGCTCGCGCCACAGACCCTGATCGGCTGGTCGCGAAAGCCGACCGAGGCCGAGAAGCAATATATGCTGCCTGCGGTGCGCGACCTGCCCGAGGCGGGACGCCTGACCGGACGCGGCGATACGATCAATCTCGAAAAGCTGCTCGTCGACAGGCCCGATGTGATCGTCGACTTCGGCACGCTGAACGACACCTACAGGTCTCTGGCCGACCGCATACAACAGCAGTCGGGCATACCTTATGTGCTGATCGACGCGCGCTTCGCCAACACGCCTGCCGCCTTGCGCCTGATGGGCGACATCCTCGGCGTGAAGGAGCGCGGCGAAACTCTGGCGGCGGCGGCGGAAGCCCTGTTTGCGCAGGTTGACGCGACCGTGAAGGCCGCTCCGGCCGACCGCCGGCCCCGCGTCTATCTTGCGCGCGGACCCGAAGGGCTGGAGACCGGCACGCGCGGCTCCATCAACACCGAAATCATCGAACGTCTCGGGGCCGTCAATGTCGTCGAAGGCCTGCGGGAGGCGGGCGGCCTGATCACGGCTTCCCCCGAGCAGATCATCGCCTGGAGCCCGGATACGATTGTCACCATAGACCGCGCCTTCATGCGGTCCCTGTCGCAGAAGCCGCTCTGGCAGGCTGTTCCGGCCGTAGCTCGCAAGCGCGTCTTTCTTGCGCCCGCATGGCCTTTCGGCGCCATCGACTCGCCGCCGTCGGTCAACCGCCTGCTCGGGCTGGTCTGGCTTGGCCATGTCTTCTACAACCAGCCGGCCGAGGCGGGTCTTGGGGAGCAGGTGAAAAACTTCTTCCGTCTCTTCTACCATGTCGATCTGTCCGGGCCGGAACTGGCAAAGCTCCTCGATCAATCGGGAAACTAGGTCGTCGTTGAAGACAGGATCGACGCTACTCGCACTGACCGCCTTGCTGCTTGCTGCGATCATCGTCGCTGCGAGCGTGGGCCCTTTTCGGATTCCGCCCCTGACGGTCCTGACCACAATCGTCGCCCGCCTGATGGGTGATGTCGATGCGGGGCCGGTCCAGACCGTGCTGTTTCAGATCCGCCTGCCGCGCATCCTGGCGGCTGCGCTTGTGGGCGCTGCGCTCGCCGCAGCCGGCGCCGCTTACCAGAACGTGTTCCGCAATCCGCTCGTCTCGCCGGATATTCTGGGCGTGTCCACCGGCGCGGGCCTCGGGGCCATTCTGGGCATCCTGTTCGGGCTGCCTGTCGTGGCGATCCAGTTGAGCGGGTTTGCAGGCGGGCTTGTGACTGTGTTGCTCGTCGGGGCTATTGCGCGCTCCATGCGGGGCGGCGGAGACGCGCTGGTGCTGGTGCTGTCGGGCATCGTGATCAGCGCGCTGGCCGGCGCGGGCATTTCGCTCGCCAAGATTCTCGCCGATCCTTACGACCAGTTGCCCGCGATGACCTTCTGGCTGCTCGGCAGCCTCGCGGGCGTCAAGGCGGGAGATCTGGCTGTCGCCGCGCCGGTGATCGTTTTGGGCATTATTCCTCTTGTGCTTTTGCGCTGGCGCATCGGCGTATTGTCGATGGGCGAGGATGAAGCATTGTCGCTCGGCGTTGATGTGCGCCGCATGCGCCTTGTGGTGATTGCGGCCACGACGCTGATCACCGCCAGCGCGGTGGCGATCTCTGGCGTCATAGGCTGGGTGGGCCTCATGGCCCCGCATATGGCGCGCTTGCTGGTCGGGCCGCGCTTCGATCGCCTGCTGCCCGCCTCGCTGCTTCTGGGCGCGGCTTTCATGGTGGCGGTCGATACAATCGCCCGCACGGCCGCGCGGGTCGAGATTCCGCTCGGGGTTCTCACCGCTGTCATCGGCGGGCCGATCTTTGTCTGGCTGCTGGCGCGCTACCGGCGGAGAGCCGCATGACGCTCCTGCGCGCCCGCGCTCTCGCCATCGGATATCCCGGAAAAGTGGTTGCGCAAGGCCTCGACTTCGTCATCGAGCCTGCAAGCGTCACCTGCCTGCTCGGGCCGAACGGCGTTGGCAAGACGACGCTGTTCAAGTCGCTGCTCGGCATGATTCCGGCGCAGGCGGGCGAGGTAGACTTGCTGGGCAGGCCGCTCGCCGCCATGCGCCGCGACGAGATTGCGCGGGTGATCGCCTATGTGCCACAGGGGCAGGCGGTGGAGTTTTCCTATTCGGTCCTCGATCTCGTCGTCATGGGCCGCACAGCGCATCTTGGCATGTTCGCGCAGCCCGGCGATGTTGATTTTCGCATCGCCCGGCAGGCCATGATGCGCCTTGGCATTGCGGATCTGGCGGATCGCGACTCCTCACGCATTTCCGGCGGTCAGCGGCAGCTTGCCTATGTGGCGCGCGCGCTCGCCCAGTCGGCGAAAATCATCGTGATGGACGAGCCGACCGCTAGCCTCGATCTGGCAAACCGCGCGCGTGTGCTGGAGATGATCAAAAGCATGGCCCGCAGCGGATTGTCGATCATCATGGCGACCCACGAGCCGGAAAATGCCTTCGACAGCGCCGATCAGGTGATCGTTCTGGAGCGGGGCGGGGCGCTCACGAGCGGGCCGCCTCAATCCGTGTTGAGCGCAGAACTCCTGTCGCGCCTCTATGGCGTGCCGATCATTGTTGAGCAAACAGCGTCCGGTCGCTACGTGGTGCGACCGGACGTTCTCATCTGATCAGAGCTTGCGATTGTTCGTCGCGTATTTGTTCCAGATGACGAGAAATTTGTCGACGGTCGACTGATCGTCGTAGGACACGAAGGGCTTGCCGGCCATCTCGTCCGGCAGGGTGAAGAACTCCTTGCGCTGCAGATCCTTGTGCACCGGCATAGTGCCGAACACAGCCGCCTGCGAAAGCTGTCCTTCTTTCGACAGCAGCCAGTTCACGTAGATCCGCGCGGCGTCGATGCCCGGCCCGCCGCGAAACACGGAGAGCTTTGACATTTCGAGCGGCACCATGTCGGGGCAATGCCAGCCGATGGGAGTCCCCTTCGCTTGCAGCGCCTTGATCTGCTCCGGATAGGCTGGCAGCGACACGTAATTCTCTCCCGCGCCGACCAGATTCATGGCGGCATTCAGACCCTCGGGCCTGATCTGCGGTTTCAGCTTGACGAAGAAATCGTCGATGAACTTGACCGCCCATTGTTCGCCATAGCTGTGCCAGAGCGGCATCATCCACAGATGCGGCAATTGCACCGCCCCGATGCGGCCATTCGCCAGAATGGCGGTCTCCGGCAATTCCTTCCATGTCTTGGGCAACTGCTCTTTCTTGAGCAGGTTCGTATTGTAGGACATGCAATAGGGCCGCGACCGGAACGCGATGGCCAGCGCAGTCGGATCGTGCGCACCCGGCACGGCTGTCTTGTAGGCGGGAAGGTTCGACAGATTCTCCGCCGCATTGAGCCGCTGAAATTCCGACAGCGAACCATTCATGCTTTGCGCCACGTCAGTCAGATAGCGTCCCTGCGCGAAGGCCATGAGCGGACGGACGACGCGCTCGTTTGCCGCGCCGCGCGTGAACTCGACCTTGATGAACGGATAGCGTTCGGCGAAGGGCTTCATCAGGGCTTCCTGAAGCGGCGGCTCGTCCGAGCCGGTGATCTTCAGCGTGTTGTTCTTCTTGGCCCCCTCCAGCCAGGCGGGCGGCACTGCGAGTTCGTCGTCGAGCCCGTTCAGGATGTCGGCAGAAACCTTGAGCTGTTCCAGCAAGGCCTGTGTGGATTTCGGCAACTCGGCTGCGCCCGCCTGCATGGCGAAAAATGCCGTGAAGGCGATCGCCGATACGGCCCCGGCGGCTATTTTGTTTGTCAGCACTGTTTCTCTCCCTTTTCGGCAGAATACCAACCGCTTGGCCACTTGGGAACCGCCGCCGCCAGTGTTTGACTCCGGCGGGCGGCATGTCGCAAATAGCCCCAACAGCGCCCCCTTGAGCGGCGCATCGCGGAGGAATCCCCATGCAGGCGGAGCGCAACGAACTACTCACCCGCGTCGGCCCCGGCACACGCATGGGGGCGCTGATGCGCCGCTACTGGTGGCCCGTGGGCTTTACACAGGACGTCCAGAAGATCCCGGTTCCGGTCCGCCTGCTGGGCGAGGACCTGATTCTGTTCCGCGACGGCGCGGGCAAGACCGCCCTTCTGGATCGCGCCTGTCCGCACCGTCTGGCATCGCTCGAACACGGGCGCGTCGAGGAAGCCGGCATCCGTTGCTGCTATCACGGCTGGCTCTTCGACACGACGGGCCAGTGCCTCGAAATGCCTGCGGAGCCTGCCGACAGCAAGTTGCACCTTGAAGTGAAGGTGAAGTCCTACCGGACGCAGGAGATGGGCGGCCTCGTCTTCGCCTATCTCGGGCCCGATCCGGCGCCCCTGCTGCCGGCCTATGATTTGCTGGTTTGGGAAGATGCAGATCGCACCGTTTCGGGCGGCTGGGAATATTGCAACTGGCTGCAGCGCGCCGAAAATGCCGTGGACGTTTATCACAGCATGTCGCTGCACGCGCCGGTCTATCCGTCCATGGCTCTCAAGCGCCCGGAGGCCGCAGGCTGGGATCTTCGCTGGTACGGGTTCCGTCAGACGAGCCGGTATCCGGGCAGGCTGGAAAACGTCAGCCACTTCATCTTCCCCTCGCACACGCGGCGCTTCAATGCGCGCATCGGCGAGCAGCCCTCGCACTATCTGCATCTGCGCGTGCCGGTCGATGACCAGAACACCATCACCTATTACGTCAAGGCGGTGAAGACGCAGGACGGCCAGCCGGGAACGCTGAAAACCGAAGGCTACGAGAAGGACGTGAAGCCGGGCGTCTACCAGAAGGTGGATGACGGCTGGTGGCGTCTGCACTCGCACGATCAGGACCGCGCCGCGCAGGAAAGTCAGGGCGTCATCACAGACCGCACCCGCGAGTTTCTCGCCTCGTCCGATCGGGGCATCGTCATGATGCGCAAGATGCTGCTGGAGTCCGTTGAAGCCATCGAGGCCGGCAAGGACCCATTCGGCCTGCTGCGCGATCCGTCGCAGAACGTCAGCATCTCGTTCGACGCCCAAAAGAACTTCGCCGACACGGACGCTGCAGCGCCCGGCCGCAAGGTCGCGGCTGACGCGCCGGCCGAATAAAGCGACAGCCCGCAGCGCCGCCAAAGGGGAGTACAGTCTCGCATGAGCGCCGTGACGCAACGTCTTGCGCCGGGGGCGAGTGCGCCTGCTTTCCGCCGTCTGAACTGGTCGCGGATTGATCCGTGGCGCACGCTGCTTCTGGTGGCGATTGCGGCCGCGGTTTTTGTCCCGATGCTTTTTCTGGTTCTGGGCAGCTTTTCGACCGCGCGCTCTCCCAGCCAGTTCACTCTTGAAACGCTGACGCTGAAAAATCATCAGCAGGTCTGGAGCGATCCGGGCACCTGGGCGGTCTTCGGCAATACGTTCTGGTATGTGATCGGCAGCACGACAGTCGCTGTGACCATCGCCGGAATGCTCGCATGGCTCGTCGAGCGAACCGACATGCCCGGCAAGGTCCTCATCTACGCCGCCGTGCCGATGACGCTCGCCATGCCGGGCATGTTGCAGGCCATGGCGTGGGTTCTGCTGATGAGCCCCAAGATCGGCTTCTTCAACAAGACCCTCATGGGCCTGTTCGGATTGGAAAACCCGCCCTTCGACATCTACAGTCTGGGCGGCATGGTGTTCGTGGAAAGTTTCCGGCTGGTGCCGGCGGGATTTCTGATGCTCTCGCCGTTGCTGCGCAACATGGACCCGGCGCTGGAAGAAGCCGCCGCCATGTCGGGCGCGTCTCCGGCGCAAACATTTTGGCGCATCACCGCGCGGCTTCTGCTGCCCGGACTCGCGGCCATCGCGATCTATCAGGGCATCACGGCGCTTGAGGTGTTCGAGATTCCCGGCATCCTGGGCCTGCCCAGCGGCGTGCTGGTGTTCAGCACCAAGATTTATGCCGTGCTTCACTCCAGCAGCTTCCTGCCGAATTACGGCGAGGCGAATGCGCTGGCGACGTTCTATCTTCTCGTCGCCTTTGCGGCGAGTTTCGCCTATGCGCGCGTCCTGAGCCGCTCGGGCCGCTACAGCACCGTGGCCGGAAAGGGCTATCGCCCGCGTCTGCAACGGCTGGGGCGCTGGCGGTGGCTCGTCCTCAGCCTCGTGGTGATCTACCTGCTGCTCGCTCTGGTGCTGCCTGCGCTCGTGCTGCTCTACACGTCCTTCATGCCGTTCCTGCAGACGCCTTCGGTCGCGTCCCTGTCGCGCGCCACGCTGGACAATTACCGGGCGATCTTCTCGATGCGGTCCATGCCGGTGGTGCTGGGCAACACGCTGCAACTGGCGCTCGTCACCTGTGTGGCGACCGTGGTGGCGTCCTTTCTGATCTCGATGGTGATCGTTCGCAGCCGCTTCTGGGGCCGCAGGATCATCGACATGCTGGTGTTCCTGCCCCATGCGATTCCCGGCATCGTGACGGGCCTCGCGATGCTGTGGGTATTTCTGGCGATTGACCAGATGGGCGCATCCCTGTTCGGCGGAATCTGGTCGGTCTGCATCGTCTTCACAATAGGCTTCCTCGCCTATGGCACGCGCGCGATGTCGGCGGCGCTGATGCAGATTCACAAGGATATCGAGGAAGCCGCACAGGTCAGCGGCGCATCGGCCTTTCAGGTGATGCGGCGGATTTTTGCGCCGTTGCTGTTGCCGGCCTTTCTGGGCCTCGGTCTGTGGAGCATCCTCCAGTCCGTCCGCATGGCGAGCCAACCGCTCATCCTGCTGGAAGGCGCGAAGAACGAGGTGCTCGCCATCACGATCTGGAGTCTCTGGGGCGAGGGACAGGCTGTGCAGGTCGCGGCTATCGGGGTGCTGATGATCGCCGTAATGCTGGTGCTGGCGGCGGGCCTGCGGCTGCTGAGCCGTCGATACAGCTTCGCCGGGATGTGATCCCTGATCAGGCCTGCGGTGTGGGCCTCAATCCCGCGCGGATCAGGGCGCTCTCCTGACGCAGCGCAACTTCCTCCGCGCTGAACTCCGCTCCGATCGCCTCGTTGAACATCCGGAAGAAATTCAGCCTTGCGTCGAGATGCAGGAAAACACCGCCCAGCCCGATGGCGGCCCGATCCATGAAGACGAACTCGCGCGGCACCCGCACGGGGCCTTTCTCCTTCAGGGCCTTGTGGACCAGAAAGGCTTCGCGCCGCCCATATTTCGATGGCGCAACTCCGTCGGCGATCGAACGCACACGGTCTTCGAGCAGCGGGCCGTAGATGAACTTCGCCCAGATGTTCAAAATCTCGATCAGATCCTTGCGGAGATTCTTGAAGCCCCATGTCTCGTAGGCGTGGACGATGCGCGCCTGATCGTCGTGCCGCAGCCCCTCGTAAAGATCCACCACGCCGCCCACGAACCGCGCCGGGAAAATGCGCACGCAGCCGTAATCAAGCAGGTTGATCCCCTGTGCGCCGCTCTCTTCGAACACCGTGTAATTGCCCAGATGCGGATCGCCGTGAATGATCCCGTAGCGGCTGAACGGGCGCCACCATGCCTTGAACATCGCCACCGCGATGCGGTTGCGGGTTTCCTGATCGCGGTCCTTGAACTCAAGCAGCTTGCGGCCATCCAGCCAGTCCATCGTCAGCAGGCGACCGGTCGACAGATCCGGGTGGACGCCCGGTACGCGAATATCCGGTTCGTGCGCCAGCACATGCGCGTAAAGCCCGGCATGTTTCGCCTCGCGCTTGTAATCGAGTTCCTCGCGTACGCGCTCGCCGACTTCCTGGGCGATTTCGCTGGTGTCGATGGCCGGATCGAGGCGGCGGTGCAGGGAGAACAGGACGTTGAGTTGCGACAGGTCCGCCTCGACCGCCGACTTCATGTCCGGATATTGCAGCTTGCAGGCAAGCTGCGCTCCCTCCAGCGATGTGGCGCGATGCACCTGCCCGAGCGAGGCCGCCGCCGCCGGATGCAGGTCGAAAGACGCAAAGCGCTTCTGCCACTCGGGACCAAGCTCCGCCTGCATGCGGCGGCGCACGAAGGCCGCCCCCATGGGCGGAGCGTTCGACTGGAGCTTCTGCAATTCCTCCGCATATTCGGGCGGCAGCACGTCCGGGATGGTCGCCATCAATTGCGCAACCTTCATCAGCGGGCCTTTCAGCCCGCCGAGCGCCCGTCCCAGCGCCGCCGCATTGTCGGCGCTCGTCGCGCCCAGCAAACGCGCGCCCGCCATCCGGGCCGCAACGCCGCCGACATTCACTCCCACGCGCGCATAGCGGGCCGCGCGGGCGGACAGTCGGTTGGCTTCGTCATCGCGTGTGGACATGGGCGCTCCGGTACCCGCACAGGTAAGGCTCGCGGGCCGGAAGTCCACCCTTCGCATCGCGGCGCGAAACCGCTAGACTGCTGCAAACAGCCCGAAGGGAAACGCCATGCTTTCGACCATCAGGACGGGATTGCTCGCCAGCGCTCTGGCCCTCGTCGCCACCTGCGCCTTCGCCCAGCCCAAAACCGTCGCCGAAATCGCCCAGTACAAGGGGCCGGACCGGCAGAAGATTTTCGAGGAAGGCGCGCGCCGGGAAGGCAAGATCCTGATTTACGCCACCGGCACCCAGGCCGACCCGGTCTACAAGGCGTTCGGGGAGAAATATCCCTTCATCAAGATGGAGGCGCTGAAACAGGATTCCTCGCTCATCACGCGCCGCCTGCTGGAAGAATACAACGCCGGGGCATTCAACGCCGATGCGCTCCAGCTGAACACGACCGGCCTGCACCCGCTTCTCGCAGCGGGCGTGTTGCAGCCGTATTATTCTCCCGAGGTCGCCGCGTTCGATCCCGCAGTCGTCGAGAAGAACAATCACTGGGTCATTGATTACGAAAGCTATCTGAGCCTCGGATACAACACCAATCTGGTGTCCGAAGCCGACGCGCCGAAGACGCTCGACGATCTGCTCGACCCGAAGTGGAAGGGCAAGATGGCCATGCCGGGCACCACCACCCTTGCCAACTGGATCGGCGCTGTGCTGAAGGAAAAGGACGAAGCCTACCTGCGCAAGCTCGGCCAGCAGAACATCCGCATTTATGAAGTGTCGGCCCGCGCGGTGGCGAACCTCATCATCTCCGGCGAGGTGGCCCTGTCCCCGGCCATCTACAATTCGCATGTCGCCAACAGCCGCGAGGCCAGCAATGCGCCGATCGCCTGGCGGGCGCTGTCGGGCGTGTATCCGACCAACGACGGCGCTGTCATCGTCAGTCGCGCCCCGCATCCATTCGCCGCGATGTTGTTTGTGGATTTCGTCCTGTCGCAGGATGGACAGAAAATCCTGCAAAAGCTCGGCTACACGTCAGCCCGCAAGGATCTGCCGGGAGCGCAGCGCCCAAGCAAGATCTATTACCTGGGAGACGATCCGAACTATCTGCAGAATTACGAGAAGTGGATCGCGCTCGGTCGCCAGGTGTTCGGCTCGGGCAAGGCGCCTTGAGTTAAAGCGCCCTCGTCCTTCAGGCGCCGCTGCGCGGCTCCTCGGGATTAGGGCGTTCTGTTGAGAGGAGCCCTCATGCTGAGGAGGCCCGAAGGGCCGTCTCGAAGCACGAGGGCGAAGCCGTGCTCAGGCGTGCGCCGCTTCCCCCTGCTTGATCGCCGCCATGATGGCGTCCACGAGTTTCAGCGCCGATTCCTTGCTGATCTCGACCGCCACGCGATCTCCCGTTCCCTCGCGCGCATTGACGAAATCAATGTTCAGCGAATGGTCGAGCGGCGCGTGGAACGGATGGTCGAAATAGACATTCGCCGAGTCGATGGTCATCCACCCGTTCGGACCCTTGGCGGAGCCGCTCAACTCGGTCTTCTCGATGATGTAGGTGCACATTGTGCGCCTCCTAGTCGAGATGCTTGTGGAAGAAGCCATAGACCTTCTTCCAGCCGTCGATGGCCTGTTCGAGCCGGTAATTCGGGCGTTCCGAGGCGAAGAACCCGTGGCCCGCGCCGTCGTAACGGTGGAATTCATAAGACTTGCCGAGCTTCTTCAGCACCTCTTCGGTCTTGTTCACCTGCTCGGGATCGGGGTTCTTGTCGTCATTGCCGAAGATGCCGAGGATCGGGCAGTTGATGTCCTTCGCATAGTCGATCGGATTGACCGGCCGCTTCGGGGTCAGCTCCTTGGCATCGACGATCACGCTGCCGCCCCAGCAATCCACGATGGCGTTGAGCGACGGAATGCGTCCCGCCGCGATGAAGGCGTGGCGGCCGCCCGAGCAGAAGCCCATGATGCCGACCTTCCCGTTGCACTGCTTCTGCGCCCGCAGGAACGCCAGCGCGCCCTCCATGTCGCCGACCATCTGGTCGTCGCTGACGCCGCCCGCCGCGCGCGAGGTCGCAGCCTGATCGTCCGGGTTCTTGCCCGGCTCGCGGAAGTAGAGGTTCGGGGCGATCCCGATGATGCCGTGATGGGCGAGCTTGCGGGTCGCTTCCATGATCCAGTCGTCCCAGCCGGGCATATGGTGGATCAGGATCGCGGCCGGGAACGGCCCGTCGCCCTGCGGGCGTGCGTAATAAGCCTCGCCCTTGTCGCCGTTATGGCCCTTGAACTCGACCACCTCGGTGATCATCCCGCGATAGAACGCCATGCTTACCTGCCTCCCGTTGGACGGATGCAGCCAGAATGCCCGCATGTGCGGGGAATGTTCAAGGGCCGTGAGGGAACAAGTGTGTGTGGGAAAAAAGCGATTTTTTTCCTCAGCCATCGAGGATCGCAATCCGAGACACGGACTACCGCCATCAAGCGAAAAGCGGAGCGTGCGCCCCCGACGACCCCTCCCGGCTAGTCGAGAAGGAATCGCCCGGAGGGCTTTCTAGGCCGCCGCCTTCAGGTCATTCGCAACCTTGAAGCTGGCTTCCGTCTTCTGTTTCACTTCATCCAGCGTCACGCCGTCGGCGAGTTCGATCAGTGTCATGCCCGTGCCGCCTTCCTTGTCGATGGAAAAGACAGCCAGATCGGTGATCACCATGTCGCAGACCGCCGCGCCGGTGAGCGGCAGGGTGCAGCGGTGCAGCAGCTTCGGCCCGTCCTTGGCGCTGTGCTCCATGACGATGACGACCTTCTTGACGCCCGCCACGAGGTCCATCGCGCCGCCCATGCCCTTCACCATCTTGCCGGGGATCATCCAGTTGGCGAGGTCGCCGTTCTCGGCCACCTGCATGGCGCCGAGGATCGACAGGTCGATGTGCCCGCCGCGGATCATCGCAAAGGAATCGGCGCTGGAGAAATAGGAGGTCGACGGCAGTTCGGTGACAGTCTGCTTGCCTGCGTTGATCAGGTCGGCGTCCTCGTCGCCCTCGTACGGGAACGGCCCCATGCCCATCATGCCGTTCTCGCTCTGCAGCTGAACGTTGACGCCAGCCGGAATGTAGTTCGACACCAGCGTCGGAATCCCGATGCCGAGGTTGACGTAGAAGCCGTCGCGCAATTCCTTCGCCGCGCGGGCCGCCATCTGTTCGCGTGTCCAGGCCATGTGTGTCTCCTTCGGATCAGGCGGCCGGACGCGGCCGGACGGTGCGGTTCTCGATATATTTGACCGGGTTCGGCACATGCACGATGCGCTTCACATAGATGCCGGGCGTATGGACGTGGTCGCCGTCGATCTCGCCGGCCGGAACCAGATGTTCCACTTCCGCAATGGTGACCTTTGCGGCGGTCGCCATCATGGGGTTGAAGTTGCGGGCCGTCTTGCGGAACACCAGATTGCCTTCCGTGTCGGCCTTCCAGGCGTGGACGAGGGAGATGTCGGCGAAGAGCCCCCGCTCCATGACGTATTTATGCCCGTCGAACTCGCGAACTTCCTTGCCGTCGGCGATCACGGTGCCGACGCCGGTCTTAGTGAAGAAGGCCGGAATACCCGCCCCCCCGGCGCGGATTCGCTCGGCCAGCGTGCCCTGCGGGTTGAATTCCAGCTCCAGTTCCCCGGACAGATATTGCTGGGCGAAAATCTTGTTCTCGCCCACATAGGACGAGATCATCTTCTTGATCTGGCGCGTTTCGAGCAACAGGCCGAGGTGCTTGCCGTCGACGCCCGCATTGTTGGAGACCACAGTCAGATCGCGGACGCCCGTGTCCCGCAGGGCTAAAACGAGAGATTCGGGAATGCCTGACAGCCCGAAGCCGCCGCACATGATGGTCATGCCGTCGCGGATCAGGTCGGCCAGCGCCGCGCGCGCGTCAGGATAGACTTTGCTCATCTCACCACCGGTCTGGAATTGTTATGGGCCGATCCCGGGCAGGCAGCAAAAATTATGCCTGCACGCCACCGGCGCGGGACCCTATGCGACTCTGTGGGCGTTCAAAAACCCTTGGAGCCCGGACCCTGCCTGAACTATACCGGGCATGCCGGGGAAGAAAACCGGGGCTAGACTAAAATATCAGGGCGGGGCGATAAATTCCCCGAATTCCATGTCGATTTTGAACCTCTACATCCGGGTTTTGAAGAAGCTCGGCTCTGAAGCCCCGCTGGCTGCGGTTCTGGTCGTGGCCAATCTTGCGCTCGCGGTGGCGCAATTCGCCGAGCCGGTGCTGTTTGGACGAATTATCGATCTGCTGACCCAGTCGCAAACGAGCGGGCAGGGGGTGGACTGGGACCGGCTCGTACTGCTGATCGGGGCCTGGGTCGGCTTCGGGCTTTTCACGATTCTCGCTGCGGTGCTGGTGGCGCTGCATTCGGACCGGCTGTCGCATCGTCGGCGGCTGGTGGTGATGGCCGAATATTTCGAGCATGTGCTGCACCTGCCGATTGGCTTCCATTCCTCGGTCCATTCGGGCCGGTTGCTGAAGACCATGCTGGACGGCACCTGGGGCATGGCGGGCCTGTGGCTCAACTTCTTCCGCGAGAACTGCGCCTCATTCGTGGCCCTGTTCATCCTCCTGCCCATGACGCTGTTTCTCAACTGGCGGCTCGGCGGACTGCTGATGATCCTCGTCTTCCTGTTCGGTTTCCTGACGGTTTTCGTCCTGCGAAAGACCGAAGGGCTGCAAGGCGCGGTCGAGCGCTACAATACTGACCTCGCCGAACGCGCCTCGGATGCGCTCGGCAACGTGCCTGTCATCCAGAGCTTCACGCGCATCGAGTCCGAAGCGACCGCAATGCGCCAGATCAGCGCCACCCTGCTCAACGCCCAGATGCCGGTGCTCTCCTGGTGGGCCTTGGCGGCTGTGGCGACGCGGGCTTCGGCCACGCTCACGCTGACCTCCATTTTCATTCTCGGCACCTGGCTGCATCTGCAGGGCCTCGCCACCATCGGCGAGATCGTCACCTTCATGAGCTTCGCCACCATGCTGATCGGCAAGCTCGAACAGGCGGTGGGCTTCGCCAACTGGATGTTGATGCTGGTGCCGAAGCTGAAGGAGTTTTTCGAAGTCACCGACACGACCCCGACGGTCACCGACAAGTCCGACGCGCTCGATCCGGGTCGCCTGACGGGCCGCGTGGCCTTCGACCGCGTGACCTTTTCTTACGACAGTCGCCGCAATGCGGTGAAGGAAGTGAGCTTCGAGGTAAGGCCGGGCGAAACGGTCGCGCTCGTGGGCGCCACCGGTTCTGGAAAGTCCACCACTCTGGGCCTTCTGCATCGCGTGTTCGATCCGAACGAAGGCCGCGTGCTGATTGACGGGGTCGACATCCGCAACATGAAGCTCGTGGCCCTGCGGCGGAATATCGGCGTCGTGTTTCAGGAGCCGATGCTTTTCGCGCGCTCGATCGAGGAAAACCTGCGCGTCGGCAAGGCCGACGCCACGCAGGAAGAAATCGACGTCGCAGTGGAGCGCGCGCAGGCGAAGGATTTCATCGCCCGCCAGCCCGATGGACTCGCCACCATTGTCGGCGAACGCGGTCGTTCGCTTTCCGGCGGCGAACGCCAGCGCGTGTCGATTGCGCGCGCGCTGCTGAAAGATCCGCCCATCATGATCTTCGACGAAGCCACGAGCGCGCTCGACGCCACCACGGAGCGTCAGCTGCAGAAGGCGCTCGAAGCCGCCACGCAGGGCCGCACGACATTCGTGATCGCGCACCGCCTCGCCACCATTCGCAACGCTGACCGCATTCTGGTGTTCGATCACGGCGAGGTGGTGGAGACCGGGACGTTCGAGGAACTCGTGGCGCTCGACGGCAAGTTCGCCGCGCTGGCGCGGGCTCAGTTCATGGCCGACAGCCGCCCGGACCAGCCGAAGGTCGTTCTGGACGACCAGTCAGGCTAGAATCCTTTCGATCCTTTAACCCGGACGCCCCGCAAAGCTTCATTGAAGTTTAAGAGGCGCGCGGGGTCCGTTTGCAGACAGATTGAACGAACGAAAGCAGTTTCGTACGCCGCTGTTGAGGCTTTGCGCGGGCCCTGTCGCATTCGACTCAACATCGCATCAAATTCGCCTGCCCGCGATGACTGCGGGTCAACCGTTCTTTCGTGAATAAATTGACCCTTCCGACCCCGTCTCGCTACTCGAATGCGTCAACCACGCTTTAACCGTGGTGCAATGATGGGCAGGGGGTCCAATGTCACTGCGCAGAAATCTTAACTTTTGCCGCGACGTCAGCGGCAGCGTGGCGGCCACTTTCAGCCTTTCCTTCGTTCCTTTGCTGATGCTGGTCGGATCTGCCGTCGATTACTCCCGGCTCATCGCCTATCAGGCGAAGGTGCAGGGAGCGGCGGACCAGGCCGCCATCGGCTCCGCGCACCTGTCCGGCGTCGAAGCCGTCACGCGCGCCGCCGGGATTGTCGAGGCTGTCCTGGGCACGACGGAGCTGACCTATTCGACGCAGGCCAGCACGGACCCCGTCACCGGCATCGTCACCGTCAATGTGGCTGCATCCATGCCGACCTCGATCATGTCGAGCGTGGTGCCTTCGCTCGATATTAGCCGCGTCGCAAGGGCGCGAGCCGCAACGTCATCCACCCCGGGCGCTGATGCAGTGCTGGACGATTCCTGCATCTTCTCGCTCGGCGAGGCGCTCACCATCAGCACGGATACGATGACCTTCAACGGGTCGCCGAGCGTCAACCTGCGCGGCTGCAGCCTGCGCTCCAACAAGAGCATGAAGTGCAACGGCTCGTCGACCTATGCGACGAGCTGGGCCGTCGGCGACATCGTCGGCTGTTCCGATCCGCATCCGCGCCAGCCCTACGTGGCTGACATCTACCGCTCGATATCGTCCAACATTTCGTTCCTGTGCGGCGCCAATCAGAGCGGCGTGACATGGACTGCCAGCACCTCCGGGGCGTTGCCGTCGAGCCAGAACGCCATCATCGTGCAGCGCGCCGGTTACGCCGAGGCGCACATCTGCGGAAACCTGCGACTCGTCGGCACGACGAACAGCTCTCTGACCGGCGCTGCGCCGACCAGCGACACGGTCGTCATCGTTGAAAACGGCGGGATCGATATCGATGGCGATTCCGATGTACGCGCGAACCGAATGACCTTCGTGCTGGCCAGCAAGGGTTACGAGGACGACAACAAGCCCATCGTTCGCTGGCCCAAGGGCAATGGCGCCAATGCCGGATCATGGGCGGTGTCCGCCTCCATCGATCCCTCCAATCCGTGGAAGGGCCATGCGGTATACCAGAACCCGTCGCTTGATTCCGGCGCGGATACCTACTGGCGCTCGGGAACGACCTTCACGTTCGACGGCGTCCTGTACCTTCCCAACGCGCAGTTCACCGTCTCCGGACAGGTGATGGCTGGCCCCGGGAACTGCTCGAAGATCGTCGTCGGCGAATTCACCCTCAACGGTGCTGTGAAGCTCGTTCAGTCTGCAGCTGGTTGCGCCAACATGCAGGTCACGCAATATTTCCAGATCGCCGTTCCGACCGTCACCGGGACCACAGCCTGGCTGGCCCAGTGACCGTGAGCGGGCGTCGTGGAGCCGACGCCCGCTTACTTCCCTGCATTGAAATTCGCGAACATCTCCAGCACCCGCTTCACCACGGCGGGCGAAGTCTCCGCCAGCCGATGCGCAGCCTTCTCGACGTCCTCGCCACGCGCAGGACCATCCACCGGCGCCTGGATGCGCGCCGCATCCGCCAGAAAAGCCTCATCCTTCACGGTAGCGTCAAAAGCGCGGCGCAGAACCGTGAGGCGCGCGGCCGGAACCTGCGGGGGCGCATAATAGGGCCGGCTGTATTCCTGCCGCGACAGCAGCAATTCGAGCGCCTGCCGGTCCGACTCGTTCTTCGCAAGATCGATGAACATGGGAACGTCCGGCATCTCGGGATGGCGCGAGAGTCCGAATTGCGTCAGAAGCGTCACCTTCTTTTCGGCGATCCATTCGGGTGCGTCGGACTTCAGCGAACTCCAGCCATTGCCGAAGGTGCCGTGCAGTTCGCCGCGCTCCATGGCGAGTTTCACGTCGCTGGAATTGGCGTAGCCGGTGATGATCTTCAGCTTCAGGCCGAACAGCGCCTTCGCCGCAATGGCGTAGTCAATCGACGCAGAGCCGACCGAGTTGCCGCCGAAGATGCCTTCCTTGGTCTTCAGGTCTTCCAGCGACTGCACCGGCGCGGTGTGCCACACATATGCGACGAACGGATCGCGCGTGATGTTGCCGAGCCACGACAGGCTTTTGAGATCGAACTTTGCGTTTTCGGGCGACAGAAGCGGGGCCGTCATGGTGCTGCCGTGCGCGGCCGCGATGGCGGTGCCGTCGCGCGGCGCGACATTCGCCATGTAATTCGCCGCCACAAGCCCTGCCGCGCCGCCCATGTTCTGGACGACAAGCGTGGGCTGGCCGGGGATGTGCTTGCTCATGTGCCGCGCAATAAGACGCGAAAAGCCGTCGTAAAGGCCGCCCGTCGGGGTGGGGACGATCACCCGCACATTCTTGCCCTTGTAGAACTCGGCTTCCGCATCCTGCGCGAACGCGCCGGAGATTCCGGTCAGCAAGGCTGTCCCGACAGCCAGCATCTGAATCGAGCGACGCAATATGTGATCCTGTCCGGCCATGGCGTTTCCCCATTGATTGATTGCGTGCACTTTCCCATGCTGCGCGGCCTCTCACAAGGGCCGTGGCGAAACGCGCAACTCCATGCGATGCTGCCGCGAACAAGATGCAGGACAGACATGAATCCGCGCCCCGATCTCCCTGATCCCCTCAAGCCTGCGCCCTATCCGGACCAGCCGCCGATGCGTCAGCATCTGGTCGCCACAGCACGCACGCGCCTTTGGTGCGCCGATACGGGCGGGCAGGGCGATGCGGTCATTTTCCTTCATCCCGCCGCATCGGGCGATCCGCGTCTCTGGGGCTACCAGATTCCGGCGCTGGTCGAAGCGGGTTACCGGGTCATCTGCTACGCGCGGCGCGGCTACTTCAAGTCCGACGCAGCCGACCCGGCGGACCCGGGTTGTGCGGCGGACGATCTGCGCGATCTCATCGATGCGTTGCAACTGGGACAGGTGCATCTGGTGAGTTCCGGCGGCGGCGGCAGCATCGCCGCCGACCACGCCCTGTCCAATCCGCAGCAGGTCCTGTCGCTGACGGTATCCAGCAATTACGCGGGCATCCGCAAAGGTCCCATCCGGGATGCAGCCGAACGCGCCCGCCCGCCGCAATGGAACGCCCTGCCACGGTGGTTCCGGGAGTTTTCAACGTCCTATGTGGTGGCCAACCCGAAGGGCGTTGAAGACTGGATCGCGCTTCAGGAAGAAAGCACGAAGCACAAGGGCGTTCAGCAGACGATGGCGAACCGCATTGACGGCGAGACGCTGGAACGGATCGGGCGTCCCGTCCTGCTGCTCACCGGCGACGCGGATTCTTCCACGCCTCCTTCGCTGATGCGCATGGTGGCCAAGCACATTCCGCAGGCGGAACTCGTGATCGTTCCAGAAGCCGGTCATTCCCCCTATTGGGAAACGCCCGATGTTTTCAATCGGGCGCTGCTCGGCTTTCTTGCGCGTAATCGGGTCAGTGCCGACCCGAGCAACCGGGTCAGTGCCGACCGATAAAGTCGAGCACTGCGGCGTTGAACAGGTCCGGCCGCTCCCAATAGGCCGAATGGCCGCATTCCGGCAGAACGCAGATCTCGCTGCCTGGAATGCGCGCCGCCATGAGACGCAGCGTGGCGGGGGGCGTCGACGTGTCCGCGTCGCCGGTCATCAGAAGCGTCGGCGGCTTGAATCCCGCCAGCATGGCCTCGGTCGCGATATGCGCGGTCTTCTGGCGATGGCCGTCGGGCGCCGCCCCCTGATGCTCAAGATCGATCCAGAGCTTGGTGCCCTCCGGATTGGCCGCCCTGTAAGACGGACCCAGTTCACGGAACCACCAGGGCCACTCGTCCCATCCCTCGGGCCGGATGCGCGCGGCCGTCTCGGCGATGATTCCGTCGCTCACTCCGAACGAGTTGCTCGCCACTACGATGCTGCGCACGCGATCGGGATGCGAGAAACCGAAATCGGTGCCGACGCGTCCGCCTGCCGCGCAGCACACCAGGTGAAAGGCCCCGAGCCCGAGGTGGTTCGCCAGCTTGAGAAGATCATGGGAGGCTATGCCGGGATTCTGCAGGTCGACCGGTGAGGAGCCGTGGCATCCGCGCCGCGACCATGTAATCACCCGATAGCCCGCCGCATGCAGGGCAGGGCGCTGGTAGAGCCAGACGAGACCGCTGCCCGATGCGGGGTGAACCATCACGACCGGAACGCCAGCCCCGCCCGTGTCGGTGTACCAGATCTTCGCATCGCCGATGTCCGCGATACTTTCAGTGAAGGCCGGTTGCGGCGGAACCGGGATCGGAATCATCGGATCGGGCGCCTGATCGGCCCGCACGGGCAGTATGGTTTGCTGTTTCATCCCTGCTTCCTTCAGGCGCCGCGCGCCAGTCGCATCAGGCGCGCCAGATCCTCTTTCTGGTCGAGCGCGCCCACTATATCAACCATTTCGGCGACCGCAGTCTCCTGCATTCCTGCATGGAGCGCACAGGCGCGGAATTTTGCCTCGATGAAGTCCTGCTCGAATGCGCGCGATCCGCGCGCACGTGCGCTGATCGTTTCGGCATTGGCCAACCGAACGATGACGATGTTGCCCTCGCCCTCGGTTTTCGGGATCTGCTTCACCTTCCGCGACAGGGCTTGCACGTGCTGATCGTCAATCGCGCCGCCTGCGATTTGTGAGGGTCCAAATTCGCCGTGGACAAGTGCTGAAGCGATCAGGAAGGGCGCGCAAAAGCCCGCCTCCTCCTCGTTCTCCGCTGTCTGCCGTGTCAACGAGAAGGTCCTGTAGTCCGCCTCGACCGATATGATCTCGCCCGGATCGAACCGTTTCGTGCGCGCCAGTTCGATGGCGGCCGAAATGACTCCGTGCGACGGCGTGACCGCCGGATAGCGCTTCACGCCCGGCGGCTTTTCCAGCACGTAGGGCGCGCCGAGTTTTTCCATCACCGGCGCAGGATCGCGCTCATCCTCGAACGCGATGGCCGACGCGAAGCCGAGTTCGCCTTCGATCATTTCGGGGTCGCCCGTAAAGCCCTGCATGGCCAGCATCGCGGCTTCGATCCCGCCGCGCGCGCCATTGCCCGAGTGCAGCGCCTTGGTCATCGTTCCCATGTTGCGCCGAAATCCTGCGGAACTAGCTGTCGCCACGCCCATGGCGCAACGTGTTTCGCTCACGTTGGCGCCGAGCAGCCGGCAGGCTGCCAGGCAAGCCGCAACGGGTGCGATCAGCCCGACATGCCACCAGCCCCGATAGGTCGGACCCTGTTGCTGCGCGCGTTTGGCGTCGATCACCTTGGTAAGCCTCGCCGAGGCTTCATAAGCGAGCACAAATGCGCCCAGCACATCGGCTCCGCTCAGGCGGCGCTCCTCCGCAATCGCCAGAATGGCGGGCAGGATATGGGTCGGCAGATGGCCGCCGCTATCATAGTCGAGCGCGTTGGCGAGTGTGCCATTGGCCTGCGCAGCCCAAACCGTATCGACCCGAAGATTCCCCGGACCGAGGACGCTGGCGGTGCGGCGGTGTCCGCCCAGCATCGACGCATGACTGCGGATCAATTCTCCGATCCGGTGCCGTGACGCGAGCAGTGAGACCCCGAGTGTGTCGAGGATCAATTGCCGTCCGTGCTCGAGCGCAGTGGCCGGAATATCCCCGAACGCTGTCTCGACGACGAAGGACGCCAGCTTCTGGGTGAGCGGAAAGGCGTGAATCGGGCTGGTCTGCGTGCCTTCGGCTCCGCTCATCCGGTTTTCCTCGCCTTCCTGTTGCGGCGAAGATGGCGGAATTCCCCCGCCCGCGCAACAAGACGCCTGCTGGCCGTTGGCCGAAGCCCGGCCATTGGGTATCATCGGTAAAACCTCGCGGCCTGCCGCCGCATCGGGAGTGAATTGATGAAAATTCTGCGCGCCGCGCTTCTGTCGTTTTCCATTCTGACGCCGGTCAGTGTGCTGGCGCAGGACGCCTGCAGCAGCGACCTGCGCACATGCCTCATTCGGGAAGCGCTGGGCGTCGCGGAGAAGATCGCCGCCCCGCGCGATCGCAGCGAAGCGCTCTATGCGGTCGTGGGCGCGCAGGCGGCGTCCGGCGCGGTGGCGGACGCGCTGGCGGCGGCGCGCGGCATACCGGACGAACGTATTCGCCACGAGGCGCTTGTGCTTGTGGCCGATGCGCAGGCCAGGGCCGGCGATCTTTCGGCCGCGCAGGCGACAGCCGGCAGCATCCAGGACACGCGCGAGCAATCCGCTGCCCACGCCGCCATCCAGTCCGTCGCGGTCGCGCTGGCGAACCGGAAGGACATCGCGGGCGCGATGCGGGCCACGGACGCCATCGAGGATTTCACGCGGCGCTCGGAGGCGCAGGCCGCAGTGGCCATTGCTCAGGCGCAGGGCGGCGACATCGCAGGCGCGTTTGATACGGCGCGCAAGATCAAGAGCGACTTCTGGCTGCCGGAGGCCCGCAAGAAGGACGTGCATCGCTTCTCGGAAACCGTCGTCGACGATTACTGGTACTATGAAGCCATGATCGCCATCATCGGCCTGCAGGCGCGCACGGAAGCGGGCGCGGCGCTCGACAGCGCGCGAGAGATCGCCGACATGAGCGCGCGTTCGCGCGCAATGGCTGCTGCTGCAGTGGCGCAGGCCGAATCCGGCAATATCGAGGGCGCGATGACGACCGCCAGCGACATCGAGGCGGCCTATGGCGACGTTGGCGCGCTGATTGCCGTCGCGGCTGCTCAGGCGAAGGCCGGGCAGTTCGGACCCGCGCTTGAGCTGGCCGAAAACATCGAGCGCACTTATGCGGACGTGTCGGCGCTCGCGGCCGTTGCGGGCGCGCAGGTCGAGAAAGGCGATCTTGCTGCGGGTCTGGCCACCGTCGCCAAGGTGCGCAGCTTCAATGGCGCCATGCGCGCCATGGTGGTTGTTGCGGCGGCCCAGGCGCGCCGTGGCGATTTCGCCGATGCTGTAAAGACCGCCCTTTCGCTCACCGACGATCGCGCTCGCTCTGATGCGCTCGAACAGATTGCGGTCTTGCAGGCGAAGTCCGGCGACGTGCGCGCGGCGTTCGAGACGACGCGAAACATGTCGAACCCTTACCGGCGTTCGGAAACGCAGGTCCGCATTGCGGCGGAACGCGCGGCGGTGGATTCGAAGGCTGGCGTCGAGGCCGCGCGCGGCATCGAGGACCCGGTGGGGCGCAGCGCCGCCCTGGCGCGCATCGCCCGGGCGTTGCGCTGATCGCAATCGTTACGGCATCTGCGTGCGGCTCGTCACGGGCGCGAGCCCGGACGGCCGCGTGATGATCGGCCGAACCGGCCCCGCGCCGCGCAGCTTCAGCTTGCGCTGCTTGGAAAGCGGCGGGCAGCGCTTGTCGTCGTAATATTCCACCTGACAATCGAGGCACTGGAAGCACTCGGCCATGATGATCTTGCCCGAGCGTTCGATGGCCCGGACCGGGCAGGATCGCTCGCAGAGATGGCAGGGGCTGCCGCATTCGGGGCGGCGCTTGAGCAGATCGAGCAGATGCAACCGGTCGAGCAGCGCCAGCGCGCCGCCGAGCGGGCACAGGAAGCGGCAGAAGGCGCGCTCGGTGAAAAGCCCGATCGCCAGAAGCCCGAGCGCATAGATCACGAAAGGCCAGCCCCGTACGAACATCGCCGTAATGGCGGTCTTGAACGGTTCGATTTCCGCCGCCACCGCGCCTGCGCCGGGCGCCGCAAAGGCGAGGCCCACCACCAGCGACAGCGAGACATATTTGCCGATCCACAGCGTCCGCTGAAGCTTTTCGGAGGGGTTCCATTGCGGCAGCTTGAGGAAGCGCGACAGGTTCGCCAGCAATTCCTGCAAGGCCCCGAAGGGGCAAAGCCAGCCGCAGAATACGCCGCGCCCAAGGAGCAGCAGCGAAATCGCCGTATAGATCGAAATCATGAAGATCAGCGGCTCGGCGAGGTAGAATGCAAGGCCCAGTCCTTCAAACGGCCCTTTCAGGTAATTGATGACATTGACGATGGAGAGCTGCGCGCTTGCCGTCCAGCCGAGCCAGACCAGTGTGAACAGCAGGAACCCCATACGCACCCAGCGATGCGCGCTCCGCGAGCGCGAGAGTTTCGACTGGAAAGCCAGGATGAGCGTCAGGATCGTCAGCGCTGCGGCGAGGATCGCCACATTGGTGCGGCTCGCCGCCCATGCTTCCATCCAGGCCGGCTTGGCCTCCGGCTCCGGCAGCAGGATATGCTGTGCGGGAAGCTGATAGTCGACGCTGGTCAGCAGGAACTTGTGCAGCGTTCCGTCGCGCTGGCGCGTAAAGGCGAAAATATCCGCCCGCCAGGGCTTGAGCGGATCGAAGCCGCTGTCCTTCGGCAGAACCAGAATATTGGCCGCCCGCCCCATCACATAGGCGGTGTTGATCATATCCGTCTTGCGGAACTCGAAGCTCTTGCCGCCCTGCACGATGGCGATGCGCTCCAGCCGGAAGCCGTGCGAGAGATTGTTGAACCGCGTGCCAAGGTGATCGTAGGTGCCGTTGGAGCCGAGGATCACCGCATGGGTTCCCTCCGGCTGCCCGTCCGTCAATTGGTGATAACCCGCCTGACCGCCCGTGTTGCGACCGATCATGGGCGGCATCGCATAAGCCGCCTTGAAGTCGAGATAGACGACGTCCGGCCCGCCCCGCATGGGCACATCGAGCGGCATGCCTTCAAGGCCCGCCTTCTTCATGGCCTCCACCACATCGGCGTTGCGGACGACGACGTTGACGATGGACTTGCTCGCCATCAGTTCGGCGATCGTCATGGGCCGGAAGCTGAGGAGATCGACCGTAGGTTCGGTGATGATCTTCGCCCCGGTGCGGTAGCGAAGCACAATGCCCGCGCCTTCCTGGATGGCGTTCCGCATGGCGCGGGCCGAGATGGTCGCTCCGGCCACGTAATCTGGATCGAGGCCGCCGCCCGCACCGAGCTTGGCGTCCCGTCCCCGCAGGCTGTCCAGAAACTGTTCGAGCAGGTTGGTGCGCCGCACGTCGTTCAGCAGGTAGGGCTCGAGGTGATAGATCACCTGCGCGCCTGTCACCTTGCCGTCGAGGCTGACGCCCACGATGGCGTCGAACGGCGTCGATGAGTAGCCGGGCGCCCGCAGCACGTCATAGGTGGAATAGACGTAGCCTTTCAGTTCCTCGCCCGCATAGGCGGCCATGGCGGCCGGACCGCCATCATTGAGCTCCACGACCCGTGATGCGTGCGGAAAGACATGGGCCAGAATCTCGGGCGTGACGCGCTCCTTCAGCGGACGTGCGGGATCGCCCATCTGCGCGACCGCAGACTCCCCGAGCAGCAATATTCCGAACAGCGCCCATCCCAGCGCGAGCAACCTGCGCAGCAAACCATGTCCCCTTGAGGCCGGAGCTTTTAGATTGCCGCCAGAATAGGCCTTCGGGAGGGGCTGCGCCAGTCCTCTGGACTCACGGTATGGGGAGCAGAACCAGCATTGTGTTTGCGCCTGTCGCGCTTTGTGGTGCATGGTGATTCCGGCCTTGTGGGCTCCGGCGCGCTCGGCTGAAAGCAAGAGCAGCCGATGTCTTTCCCTTTTTCCTGCGAGAAGCGCCCTGCCGTCGCCTCACGCGGCATGGTGGTGACCAATCATCCCCTCGCGTCGGGCGCGGGGGTCGAAATCCTGCTGGCCGGCGGCAATGCTGTCGACGCAGCGGTGGCCTCCCTGTTTGCCCTGTCGGTCGTCGAGCCCATGCTGGTCGGCATATTGGGCGGAGGCGTGGCCCATATCCGCACGGCCGACGGGCGGCACACGATTCTCGACAGCCTCAGCACGGCCCCGGCCGCCGCGACGCCTGACATGTTCCGCGTTGTTCCGGGAACGAAGCCGCCTTCGCGGGCAACCGTGGATCGCGCCAATGATGTCGGGCCGCTCTCGGTCGCGGTTCCGGCTGCGCTTGCCGGATGGTGCGAGGCCTTGCGGCGCTTCGGCTCCATGCCGCTTGAAGATGTGATGCGACCCGCGATCCGCCACGCGGAAAGGGGATTCAGGATCACTCATTACCTGGCCGACTGCGTTTCGGACACCGCAAGGGATCTCGCGGCGGACATCAATCTCGCACGGCTCTTCCTGCCCGACGGCGCGCCGATCCGGCCCGGCTCGCTGCTGGTTCAGGCCGAATTCGCTGACTCTCTGAAGATGATCGCCCGCGAAGGCGCATCAGCCGTTTATGGCGGAGCGCTTGGCGGGGCGATTGCCGACCACATGCGCCGCTGCGGCGGCCTCATCACGCAGGATGATCTGACGAGTTACATGGTCCGCGAGCGCGCCCCCATCGTCGGAACCTACCGGGGCCATGAAATAGTCGGCCCGCCGCCTCCCGCCTCCGCAGGCGTTCACATCGTCCAGATGCTGAACATTCTGGAGGGCTTCGACATTGCCGCATCGGGCTTTGCGACGCCGGATACGATTCATCTGCTTGCCGAAGTTCTGAAAATCGCCTTCGCGGATCGCGCGGTCTCGACGGCTGATCCGGATTTCGTCGACGTGCAGGTCGACCGGATCATCGACCCCCAATATGCAGCTGGACTGCGTGCGCGGATAAAGACCGATCGCGCGCAGGCGTGGACGTCGCAACTCCAGATCCCCGACTCGCGCAACACCACGCATGTGACAGTGGCCGATCAAGAAGGAAACGTGGTCGCCAGCACCCAGACCATCAATGGCGTGTTCGGCGCCTGCGTCATGGTTCCCGGCACGGGCATGACGCTCAACAACTACATGTATAATTTTGATCCCCATCCGGGCAACGCGCTGTCGATCGCGCCCGGCAAGCGCGTCTTTACGTCGATGGCCCCCATGATGGTGCGCCGGGACGGCAAGCTTCGGTTTGCGCTCGGACTGCCGGGCGCATTGCGCATTTTCCCCTCCGCCATGCAGGCCATTTTGAATCTCATTGATCATCGCATGAGTTTGCAGGAGGCCGTGGAAGCGCCGCGCATCTGGACCGAAGGCGGCGCGCTCGAACTGGAGCCTGCAATTCCGGATGATGTAGCGGCGGCCCTGGAGGCGCGCGGCCATCGGGTGCAGCGCGTGCGCCGCATCGCGGGGGGGATGAACGCAATTGCAATCGACGATGACGGCGTCCTGACCGGCGCAGCCTGCTGGCGCGCCGACGGGACTCCCATCGGCATCGCGGGAGGCCTCGCGCGGCCCGGCATACGATTTTCGATCTAGGGATGACAGGCTGCAAATGACATCGCATATCGTGGTACTCGATCCCATCCTCGAAGAACGCGCCGTCCGCATGCGCGCGATGCTTCCGCCGGGCTTTGAGCTTTCGCACGCGACCGCCCGCGACGACGAGCATCTGAAGCAGATCATTGCCGACGCCGATTATGCGATTTCCGGCCAGAGAGCCGTGACTGCCGACATTCTGCGCGCGGCGAAGAAGTTGAAGCTGCTGCACAAGTGGGGCGTGGGGGTCGACAATTTCGATCTCGACGCGGCGCGCGATCTTGGCGTGAAGGTCGCACGCACGACGGGCTCGAACGCGCTGCCGGTGGCGGAATCCACCGTCGGACTGATGCTGGCGCTTCTGCGCAACATCGTGGCGGGGCATGCACTGCTGCAGACGGGCGACTGGATGGGCGTGCGGCGCGGCGGCGAAGGCATGCTGCTGACCCGCAAGACGGTGGGCCTCGTCGGATTCGGGCATATCGGCAAGGCAGTGGCCCGCATGCTGCGAGGCTTTGAATGCCGCATTCTCTATCACAAGCCGACGCGACTGGCCGCGCAGGAAGAAGCCGAACTGGGCGTTGAATTTGCCGACCTTCCGCGACTGCTGGCCGAATCCGACGTCGTATCGCTGCATTGTCCGCTGACGCCGCAAACGCGCGACATGATTGACCGCCGTGCGCTCGAATCCATGAAGCGCAGCGTCATTCTGGTGAATATGGCGCGCGGCGGAATCGTGGTCGAGGACGATCTCATCGGGGCCTTGCGGGACAACATCATTCGCGGCGCGGCGACCGATGTCTACGCAGAGGAGCCTCTGCCGCCCGACAGCCCGCTGCTGAATCTCCCGAACCTCGTCACGACGCCGCATATTGCAGCTCTGGCAAATGATACGTTCGAGAAATCGCTGCGGCAGATCTACAAGAACATCCTGAGGGTCGAGGCCGGAGAGCCTGTCGATCCTGCGGACTCGGTGGTCGCCTGAGCAAGTTCCGGATTCGCCATTGCGAGCGTAGCGAACCAATCCGGCGCCGCAGAACCGGCGCGGTGGACCGCCGCCAGGCGGCGCCGTCGCCCATGGCGCTCGATTTCACCACGAAGCCTGAAAAGAAACGCCTTTTCAGCGCGACCGCGCCCCAATTGGCAAATCATTAACCAAGATTGCGCAAAGTGCCTGTGTGGCAGCCGGGAAATTCGGACCGGCCGCGAAAGAGCCCTGTGCGTCGCCGAATGTGTTCGCCCGTGCGATGGAAAGTCGTGCGCGCCATCGAGAGCGTTTGCGTCCATGAGTCAGTATCGTGTGCGTTCGGGCGACCGTCGCCTGCAGAGGATCATCGACCGCAGCAGCCGCTCGGGCGCGACCTCCCTGAAGATTCTTCTGGCCCCCCTGCTGGCCGGCGCGCTTCTGCTGATGAATGCGGGCGCGACCAACCATTTCAACCGCGCCGAGAAGCGAGTCATAGGCCTCGCTGGTTCTCGCCTCACGTTGGAAGAGGCCACCCGGCTTGCGGCTGGCGATCCGCCTCCGGCGCCCAAGATCGCCGTGCGCGCCGATGCGCCGCGCGCCGACGCGGCCATGCAGGCGATGATCTTTGCCCCTCCCGCCGCCGATCTCGCGCCCGCGATCGCCCGTTCCGAACCGGCGCCGGCGGCTGAAGCGTCCGCCCCGAAATCATCGCCGATCCAGACCGCCGCTCTCGCTCCGAAGCCGGCCGACATCGACGTGCTGCCGCCCGTCAATCCGTTCCGCCCCCGCAAGGCCGAGGCCCCCTACACGCCGCGCGCCGCCAAGGCCGCGCCCCGGCAGGTCGCGGCCTCGCAGCCTGCCGAACAGCCTAAAAGCTTCTTCGAAAAACTGTTCGGCGACACGCAGAAGCCGGAAGGTCCGGCCCTTGCCTATGCGCGGCCGGACGACGAAGGCATCGGCGGCGTCTTCTCCCGCAAGGCTGCGCCCAATCCGTTCCACGGCACGCAGACGGCTGTGTATGACATCGAGGCGAAGGCCGTCATCCTTCCCAGCGGCAAGCGGCTCGAAGCCCACTCGGGCCTCGGCCAGTACATGGACGATCCGGACCACGTGCATCGCCGCATGAAGGGGGCGACGCCCCCCAACACCTACAATCTTGTGATGCGTGAATCGCTCTTCCATGGCGTGCGGGCCATCCGCCTTCTGCCGGTGGACAACAGCAAGATGCATGGACGCGACGGCATTCTGGCCCATACCTACATGCTGGGACCGCGCGGCGATTCCAACGGCTGCGTGTCGATCAGGGACTACGACGCCTTCCTGCAGGCCTTCCTTCGCGGCGAGATCAGACGCATCGTGGTGGTCCGCAATTCCACAATGCTGAATGTCGCCCAGAACACCGCCGCCTCGCGAAGCTAAGGCCGCGTTGCCTCGGCGGCGGCGATGATGGAGTACGCATGCCGCTGTCCTACACGCAGAACATGGAAGACTATCACCTGTGGCTGGCTCTGGGGGGCAAGCAGGCGGGCTTCTACATCGACGTCGGCGCGGGCCATCCGGTCGCCGACAATGTCTCGCTCTGGTTCTACGAGCGCGGCTGGAGGGGCATCGTGGCCGAACCCCAGGCGGACCTTGCGCGCCTCTACGGCTTTGTGCGCCCGGACGACATCGTGCATGAGGGGCTGGTCGGCCGCCGCACCGGCGAGGCAGAATTCTATCAGGTTGACCGCCTGCACGGCTTTTCCACCACGGTGAAGACCTTCGCGGAAGGCGCGCGGGACTTCGGGGCTGAGCATCGCGCGTTCCCCATGCCCATGCTCACGCTGGCCGACCTTTGCGCCCGCCACGGCGTGACGGACATTGACTTCCTCAAGATCTACGTCGAGGGCGCCGAGGCGGACGTGCTGGCGGGCAACGACTGGGCCCGCTATCGCCCGAAGGTCATCGTCGCCGAAGCGGTCTCGCCCGGAAAGGGCGAACCGGTCTGGCAGGAATGGGAGACTGACCTGCTGGCGCAGGGCTACCGCTTCCGGCTTTTCGACACGCTGAACCGCTTCTACGTGGCTCAGGAGCATCCCGAAATCTTCGAGCGCCTGCCGGCCGAACGCGCGCCGTGGGACGCAGTCACCCACATGTACGAGATCGGCCGCGCGCCGCAGAACGCCCTCCATCCGGACCACCCGCTGGCGAACCAGCTTTCGCGCGGACTGTGGGCCCTGCTTCCGGAGCTTGACGGCGCGCTGGTGGAGGAACTGATGCGGCGCGGGGCTGCGCCGGACGCTGAAGCAGGTTTGCGATGGAAAGACGACCGGGAAGGCCGCATCCGCCTCGCCCGCATCGCCTGCGGCTACGACGGCGGCCAGATCCACGACGATTGAGGTCCCCGCGCCTCACTTTCCGGCCTCCCGGCGACAGCAGAACCGCAGAACTCCGCCCACCGCCGCACTCCGCGCTTGTGCCGCGCCACCCCCCGTGTTATCCGCACGCCCGACCACGCGGACAAGCGCCGCGACCCCGGAGAGGTGGCAGAGTGGTCGAATGCGTCGCACTCGAAATGCGAAGTACGGGCAACCGTACCGGGGGTTCGAATCCCTCCCTCTCCGCCAGCAAAGCCTTGTAAATGACTGATAAATTAGGATATTACTGATTTATCTGGCAGCTTGCCCTAACGTTTGCCCTAATTCAGGTTGGCGCTAGGCCATGAAAGCCGAATTTGCTGCCTTCCGAAATTCGCACATTTTTGCCTGTGGTTGATCTGGTTCGCCCTCGTCCATCACGCGCGTGCGTATTGGTCCCGAAAGGTCAGGCGATGCGGATGGCGTCCGAAGGCCGGGGCACATCAAACAGGATTGAAACCTGCCGCGAGCCGCACCGGGTGCACATCATCCGTTCCGCCAGCCGGGAGAGCGGGAAATTCGGACCCCTCGTCCAGAGCAGCGTCGGCATGTCGAGTTCGTAGCGGTTGATGCATTCGGGAATGCTGCGCATCCCGTCCCTTTTGCCTTGCGAACAGCGCGCCGTGACCTTCCAGCCCAGCCGGAAGGCTTCCCCTAAGGTTTCAACACTCATGGGACCGTCAGCCGCCCAGCGCCAGCGGATCGACTTCCCCAAAGCTGTTGATGATGACGGCATCCTCAAAGTCGCCTAGCGCCGGGTCGCCGGTGCGGGAGAACGCAATCGCGCCGCAGTTCTTTGGGTCCGCCGCCAGAAACGACGCCACGCGCGCCGCCTTGCCCGCATTCGGGCATTCCTGCGGCTCGCCTGCCACCACGTCCCCGGCCTCGTCCCGAACGAATGGCAAAGCTACATGATAAGTGACGCTCACGACTCCACTCCCAATCTGAATTAGAACGAAATAGGAACATTTCGCGAGGGAGAGTCAAGGCAGGCGGCGCACAAGGCCGAAAATTGGATTCAGTCGCAATATCAGCCGCGTCCGCTATTTTTCACTACTTTAGTAATGGATCGACGCCCATCGCGGCCAGAATTGCGGCCACGATGGTTCCAAACGCGAGTGCCATCGGTCGCTAGGACGCCTTGCAAAAGTCAGGACTTTTGCAAGGCAGCAGGCGGCGCGCTTGCGAAGGTCACGATACCCCTGACAGCGGACGCCGCCGAAGGCCTTTCCAGCGGGCGGTTGGCGGCTGCAATGCGCCACGAAACGACCAAAGGCGGAGAATTCCTCCAGAGTGTCGCACTAAGGGACGCATTGATTTAGTAGGGCACAGGCGAGGCGATAATTTTCTATCGCGGCCCGTCAATTTGGAGAGCGCCTTTTTTCTCTCAATTTCTCGATCAAAAAATCGATGAACACACGGACTTTGGCGGGGACCAGTTTGGTTTCAGTCAGTGCGTGGATCGGGATGGTCGGTAAGTTCCAATCCGACAGGACAGGCGAGAGGCGGCCCGCCTTGACATCATCCTCTACCAGTTCTTGTGGCAGCGCTCCGATACCTATTCCTTGTAGCGCCATTCTTCGAAGGAGGCCGATATTGTTGGCTGTAAAATTTCCCGCCGCCACTACGATCGCTTCCTCCCCGGTACCGCGGTTGACCAGCTTCCAAGGGCGTTCCGCAATTCTTAGACAATTGGAGTTCAGCAAATCTCGCGGCGCATGCGGCGCGCCGAAGGCGGCCAGAAACTCCGGGGCGGCGTAGAGCGCCATTTCCGATGCGCCGAGCTTTCTGGCGATCAGGTTCTGCTCTCTCGGCTCACCGATACGGATCGTCAGGTCGACCGGCTCGGCGATCAAATCGCTTTGACGCGGGGTCACGTCCAGATCGAGGCGGATGCCGGGATAAATGCGCACGAACTCCGCGAGAATTTCGCTGAGATAGACGAGCGCAAAGTCAACCGGAACCGAAGCCCGGATCAGCCCGGTCGGCTGATTGACAATATCCGTCAACTCCTCGTGCGCCAGCCGCGCCTCGTCGATTATGCGGCGACAGCGCTCGAAATAGAGCCGCCCCGCTTCGGTCAACTCGACTCTGCGGGTCGACCGGTTGAAAAGCCGCAGCCCGATATCGCGTTCAAGGTCGGCGATGCGGCGCGACAAGGTGGAATTTGCCATGTTCAACCGCTCCGCCGCGGCGCGAAATCCTCCTGCTCGGGCGACCTCGACGAAGAGATGCATGTTGCTCAAGGCGTCCATCATTGCTCCAAAAATGGATCAGTGTTGCTCATTTTCGTGACTATCAATGCCAATATCAAAGCAATAAGTCATTATTTCAAGCCACATCGGCAATCGAAAGGACTTCAAATGGCCATTCCGAAGCTCACCCCGGCCACTGCTGCCATGATTCTGATCGATCATCAGATCGGCACGTTGAACTTCGCGAAATCCATTTCCCGCGACCTGATCGAGGCCAACACGCGCGCATTGGCGCGCGTCGCGGTCGCCTTGCGAATGCCCATCGTATTTACTTCGAGCATGGAGGACCAACAGCAGGGACCGCTAATGCCCGTGCTGGAGACCATCGCCCCAGAGGCCTTTGCCGCCCGCGTCAGGCGGCCAGGCGTTGTCAATTGTTGGGACGACGACGCCTTTGCTGATGCCTGCCGCAAGACGGGCCGGACCCATTTTATCATGGCGGGGATCACCACGGACGTTTGCCTTGCGCCGCCTGCCGTCAGCGCTACCGCCGAAGGATTCGCAGTCACAGCGGTTGTCGACGCCTCCGGTTCTCCCTCACTCCTCACCGACGAGATGGCATTCCGGAAAATGGAGCGCGGCGGAGTCGAGCTAACGACGACGAACGCGCTGCTCGCGGAACTCGCCGGCAACTGGGCCAGCGATGCGGGGCAGAAGATTATGAAGATCCTCGGCGAAGAGATTCTGAGCCATGGCTGATTCGACCGAACTATTCGAGGAACAGATGATGTCATCAAATGCATCTCCAGTTGGAACAGCCGCCAGAATCGGCGCGGGGCTGTTTCTGCTTTGGTCCATCCTTCACATCTGGGTCGGCTTCGAGGGCATCCATCAATTTGCCGGAGGAAATGTCGCCTCCTTCTGGGCCATGCTGACCGGCGGCACGAATGCGCCGCGAAATCTGGTGCAGATTCCCACCGACGCGGTCACGATCAAGCTCCACCTGAACACGCTGCTCAATTTTACCGTCGATGTCGGCGGTTACGGCGTGCTCGGCCTTCTCGTCGCGTGGCTGATCTGGAAGCAGGCGTCATGGCTGGGCTATCTGATCGGCCTGGTAATTATCGGCATCTGCGACCTGACGTTTACTTTCGCCATGCTGCTGTCGGGCGTCATCGAGCCCAGTCTTCCGACGATCTCTGGCCCTGTCATCTGGCTGATCGCCGTAGTCGTCACGCCGTTCGGACTGCCTCCCTTCAGGAGTTCCGTGCAGCGTTGACTCCCAGGCGCGCCGAAGCCCCGATTCAAGCGCGCAATAACAAGGCTATGTCATGACGCATACCATGATCGCATCCACGCCACGCGACGTTCGAAAAGTTCTCGTCGTCGGGGCGACCGGCTTTCTGGGCGGAAAAATCCTGCGACAGCTGGAACGGTACGACGGCGTAGCCTTGCGCGCCATGTCGCGGCGGGGAGCGCCGGCGCGTGCAGGCGCGACGGTGGAATGGGTGCGCGGCGACATGATGGACCCGGCCTCGCTGGATGCCGCGCTCGCGGGTGTCGATGTCGTTGTCAGCTCGGCCAACGGCTACATGAAAGAAACCATCGAAGCGGACTTTCAGGGCAACAAGAACCTAATCGAGGCCGCGTCGCGCGCCGGCGTAAAGCGCTTCGTGTTCCTTAGCATTGTCGCCTGCGACGCCGCGCCCGATGTGCCGCATTTCCATGCCAAGAAGGTGGCGGAAGACCTGATCAAGGCCTCAGGCCTGTCCTACGTATTCATACGCGCGCCGGCATTTCTGGATCAGAGCCCGGACTATATCGCCGATGGCGTGAAGGCGGGGCGGTTCTATGCGGTCGGCGATAAGGCCACCAAGTGGTCTTATGTGCTGACCGATGATCTCGCCGAATGCCTCGCAAAGGCCGCGACCTATCCCAACGAATCGATCGACAACCAGACCATCGATGTCGGCTGGAGCGATGGAGCCAGAAGCCAGCGGGAGATTGCCGATCTCATCACGCAGGCGACCGGAAAACCCCTGACTCTGTGGGTCGTGCCGTGGTTTGTGTTTCGCGTGATAGCGCGGCCGGTCAAGCTGTTTTCGGAACTGGGCTATGACCTGATGCGGATGTTTCTGTTCTTCAGAACCGGAGAATTCATTGCGGATGCAACCAAACAAGAAGCGCTTTTAGGGCCGGGTCCGACGGCGCTTGATGCAATTACGCGATGGGCGAACAAAAGCAATTTACTCAACAAATAAACAGGCCTGTGAAAATGCAAGTTTCGCGAAGGCATCTTGCAGGCCCTCTATCATGAATTTCCCGCTGGCTGGCGGAAGCGCTCCTATGGCCGCTTTGGGTCATAAGCGGCGTTTGTGACCCGTCACGGGCCTCGCCCGCAGTTCCTCAGTAAGCGGTCATTGCGCCTTGCAAAAGTCTGGACTTTTGCAAGATTTCTAAGGCACTGAATTCGCGGGCAGAAATTCTTGCAAAAGTTGCTTGCAAAAATCGGCGCGCCAAGAGCTCAAGAACCGCATTGCAATCGCCGACCCTGAGAGGTGATTGACGGACTTTTCGCCATCGGATGCAATCTGCCGATGTGCAACCTGTATTCGATGACCAGCAACGTCGAAGCCATCATCCGGCTATTCCGGGCGACGAGATCGACGGTCGGCAATCTCCCGCCGCAGCCCGGCATTTTCCCGGACTATTCCGCACCCGTGGTCAGGACCGCAGCCGATGGCGAGCGCGAGTTGGTCAACATGCGCTGGGGGATGCCGTCCCCTGTATTCGCCCTGAAGGGGAAGACGAGCGATCCGGGCGTGACCAACGTCCGCAACGTCAAGTCGCCCCACTGGCGGCGATGGCTCGGGCCAGAGTCCCGTTGCCTCGTACCGTGGACCAGCTTTTCAGAATACGAGACGACGCCGGAGGGAAAGAAAGTCCCTGTCTGGTTCGCCCTGTCGCCGGAGAGGCCGCTTGCGGCGTTCGCCGGGATATTCGCCCCGCAATGGCAATCGACCCGGAAGGCGAAAGAGGGGCCGGTGACGGCGGACCTGTATGCGTTCCTGACGTGCTACCCGAATGAGGTCGTTGCGCCGATACATCCCAAGGCCATGCCGGTTATTCTGACGACGGACGAGGAGCGGGACGTTTGGATGCGCGCCTCGTGGTCGGAGGCTTGCGCCCTGCAAAGGCCATTGCCGGATGACGCGCTGACCATAGTGGCGAAAGGGAAACGGCAGGACAGCCCGGAGGCAACCTGATGGGTAGGAAAATCGGAATCTGGGTTACGGGACTTATCTCCGCTTCGTTGGCTGGGGGGCTTCTGGCAAGCAACATTTCACATGACGCCTCGTTGGGCGGCTTCATATCCGGCGCTTGTGCCTTCGCCTGCTTTAGACTCTGGATGGGCGAGAAGACTGAGGCCGATTAACTTCCCGGTGCAGGCGGCTTGAATATGGACGGCTCGCCGCTTCCTGATTTCGATCATACGGGCGATAATGTTCTCCTCGCAGCATGTCGCCGATGGTATCGGACTTCGCCAACAATTAGGTTTGCATGACCGGAATTCACGCGCACCCATTAAACTTTGCGGTCGAACGCGTGCGCCGTTCCGTCCAAACAGGACTGTCAACTGGACTTCGCCTCGACCTAAAATGTCGACTGGATAATTCTCCACTAATGGACAGAGAGAACAATCCATTAAGCAGATGTGATCTGACCGTTCTTTCCGAAGCGGCGGTTCGAAAGATGGATAATTTGCCTGATGAAGTTTCCGGCAAGCTGTTTTGTGCGCCTGAGTTATTTCATGGATGGGTTGGAATTGAGGAAACGGCGCTTGTGAGACTATGGGCGGTGCATAGTGGATCGTTGGAGATTTCAAGCATCAATTTGATGGCCGAAATCGACGCCTCAAGCATGCCGCCTCGCTGGCGGTCCGACTCAACCTCAACCGACATTTCAAGCGCCTCCATTTACCTCAGTGAAAAGCCCGAACGCCCAACGCGGAAGAGCTTTTTCAGCAGATGGATAGCGTAGCGTTCATTGAATCCTCCTGAGGAAGCGGCTATGCCCGCCGGGCGGCGTCTTGATGTCCGCGCCCTTTGCGTCCAGCGCCACGACGCGCGAACCGTCGCCCAGCAGCCACCCAACGCCCCGGTGATCCAGACGCGCCGCCGGGTGCGTCGGATGTAGCCCGAACACGTCTTGCGGCGTCCAACCCGCCGCAATGGCTTTGTGAACCCATTCATCCGCAAACATCAGCGCGCCGTCCAGAGCCTGTTGCCAGCGGACAGGCGAAAAGTCGCCGGGCGGACCGTTGACGATCTGCCGGGCGAAATACTCCGCCCAGCCTCTAGGCCATCCGGCTTCATATTCGAGGATGGCGGCCCGTTCCTCGTAGCGTTCCTCGTCCAGCAATGAGCGAAAACCCATTGATCGGAATCGGCTTTCCGAACTGACTGGTCCGGGCGGCTTCGGTTCCGGAAAAGGGGTCCTGTCCCTACCGACAAAGCCGACAGAAGGGGCTTTTGTCGGTTCTGTCGGTACCGTAGGGACCCGCTTTTCAGGATCGCGAGCTTTCAGGGCGGAGAGATAGTCCCGCATCACTTGCCCTCCATTCGAGGGTTGATCCGGTACACTGTCCGCGCCCGCCCGCTGGTCGGCTGAACCTCTTGGACGATCCAGTCCAAATCCTCGAGGAGCGACAGACTGGACAGAACCGCGTCACGTTCCGAAAGACCCGCCCAGCCTGACCGGTAAATGTCGCGAGCGGAAAAGCCGTCTTTCAGTTCGGCCTTGCGGATGCGCGTCAGGATCGCCTTGGCGACAGCGACCTCGCTTTCAGTTCCGGCTCCGTAAACCCGTCGCGCATGTGTCATGAGGTATTGCGACATTGCCAACGCCCGCAGCAATGCAGGCTCCGATACGGGGCCGCAGCCTCCGTCCGCGAGATGATTGATAAGCGCCAGCCCCGGAACCAGTTTCCGATACTTCGCGAAATGGCTTTCCAGCGCCGGATGCAAGTCCGACCGGAGAAGCGATTCCAGATCGGCCCTCCATTCAGAGAACAATCCCGCAGCTTCCGGCGCGAACCGCAGATACGGCAGGGATTCGAATTCATCCCGTTCAGCGTTCACGCTGTCCGCTTCCAGATTATTCAGCCGGTCGAAACACCTGAACGCTGCATCTCGAGCTTGCGTATCGGGAAATTTGTCGACTTCCCGCCATTCGGGCGATTGATCAGGCCATACCACCAGACCGAACCGCTGCAACAAGCCATCGTCACCAGCGCCGCCGCTCGTTGCGCGCCGGACGTATTCCGCAATTCGTCCTGGCTGTGTCGATCCAATCAGAGACAGGCAAACCGCATCAAGATGTGCGCCTGTGCGCGTGATCCGGTCGACCGAATAGCCGCTGGTTCCGTTCCAAGCAGTCAGAAAGAACCCGCGCGCCGCCGCATTGTCTTCCCTATCCAGCGTCCGGAGCAGCGCAACCAGTTCATCGCGATGCGCCAGAACGCCATTCGGATTCGCGCCTATGATTTCAACGAGTGCTTCATATGTCGTGTCGCCGACAATGTAGCGTTTCGCCTTCGGGGCTTCAGGCTCGAGAAGATTTGCGAAGGCGGAAAAGTCATTCCCGCCTTTCTGGACGAACTGTCGCAGCTTCTTGCCGTGCTCGTCTTTATGGATCTTGAAGGCTTCGACCTCGAGCGCGTGTCGAGTCATCGCGGATTGATGATCGGCGCGAGCCGCTGTTTCCAGACGTTGCAGGGGCCGCAGCGCCTCGTTCAAAGCGGGTGACTTCATCGCGCCGGGCCGTCCGACAATGCAGCCCCAAAGGTTCGGGGCTTCGATCCAGCTTGTGCGGGATTGTGGACGAATGCCTACTTTGCGACCAATAACCGAACCCGCAGCAACGAGCGCCGGGATGGCAACGAAATCCAGCGGACATTGCAGCCGGTAGGAAATGTCGCCCAGCCATGCGCCCAGCACGTCAGGCAGGAAAGCCAGATCAAACTGATCGACGGGCAACAGTCCGGAAGGCAGCGGCTTCGGCTGGGGCCACGCGGTTCCATTGTTCTGCGTTGTTTTCAACAACAAGTTCACCGGATCGTCGGGCAGGGGGACATATTCGTTCATGCCGCCCTCCGCAGTGCATTGGCGCGGACCACGATGTTCGGCGCGATGGACAGCAGATTGCGCAGTTCAAATCCGAATGCCGGATCGTCGACCAGCAACGTCACGCCATGCAGTAGGATCGCCGCCTTATGCGGTTCTATGACCACGACGCCACGGCGGCCCGCCTTGAGCCATTCCAGCGCGTTCGGGAACACATGCAACGGCTCGCCCAGCCGCGACGAGTGCGCCCAATGTTCGCCCAGCAAGCAAACACGACCCGACCACGACGCCAGACCAGCGCGGCCCGGAACCCACGCGACGAGATCGACCACGCCGCCGAATTCGTCGCGCGCCGGGATGACCAGCGCATGTTGAAAGTCCGCGTCGCCTTGCAACAGGGATTCGAATTCGAACCGATGCGCGCCAGTGATCGCCACACGGGAGGCGAGAACCGGGAACCCGACATGCGGGGCCGGATCGCTTTCCAGTGCGCAGGGATGAACGCCTTGGCGGAGAAAGAAATCAGGACGCGCCGGGCGGCATTCCTGAACGGCTTCGAGTAGAGCGCCGGAGAACCTCATGCGAGCCTCCCGCCAAGGCTCGCCAGCGTCACCACGACGCGCGCGACATGGACAGGCACATGCAAGCGCCGGGCGATGACCAGCGCGGCGTAGTCTTCCGATTGGATTGCGTTTGTGGTAAGAGTATCCGCGTTCCAATGACGTTTCGCCCGGTCCGCGCTTGCCAGAGTGGGGGCCGGGCTTCGTTTATCCGGGAGGCTCATTTGCGGCCTCCCGTCAGCAGGGATTCGGCTGCGTCAGCAGGGATAACCCGTCGCCCGCCAATCGTGACGGACGGCAACTTGCCTTGCTTGAGCATCTTGTAAACGCTCGTCCGCCCGACGCCGTAGAGGCGGCAGAAATCACCGACGCGATAAGCGCGGGGCCGGTCGGGGTTGAGGCTTGTGGAATTCATGGAACCATCTCCATTGGTTGAGATGGTTCGCCATTATGCGCACGAATCGCCCGATGTCAGGTGAATGAATTCGCCTATTTCGTTCCCTTTTTGCGCTTAATGCCGGACATTTTGTCCAAAATGGCAAACACCTTTCGATGCCGTCTCCAAAAGATTTTTATCGTATCCTCGTGGCGATCATATTTTTCTGCGGCAACCGCAATTGCCTCAGTGACGCTCGTTCCCTCAAGAATTCTTTCATGTACAAAATCCGCAATCGAACTGCTGGCCAAATTATTCCTGTTTGCCCCAGCTCGACGCTTATGAAACCGAACGATCCGGTCGCTTGCAGGCATTGGAGCGTTTTGGTCTCGGCTCGCGGGTTCAAATACCTGCGCAAGCTCTTCTCTCAATTGACGCGTCAATGGCGCATCGCTTCGAAGCCATCTCGCTAACAGCGCACGCGCCTCATCCTCTTCAGCTAATTTCAAATATTGCACACCGGGCAGCCCGCTACGATCAGTGGATACCCAGCCGGTGAGCAAGAGATAGCAACGAATGCGATCCTGTTCGGATAAGGTCATTTCGCAGCCCTACACGGAACGACGAATATGAACGACGGTGCTTTGGTTTTTCGGCTCGCACCATTGCGCCCATGCCTCCATCATGGCCCGCCGCTTTTCCAGTGCGTCACCGCGCCGGTATGCCGCCTCCGCCTTATTTTTGATGACGTGCGCTAGCGCCGTTTCGCGCGTTTCCGCGCTGAACGGACTCACTTCCGAAGCCCAATCGCTGAACGATGACCGGAACCCGTGCGCCGTCAGCTTGCCCTTGAACCCCATACGCCGGAGAACCATCAACATCGCCATGTTCGACAGGGGACGGCCCGGCTTTTGGCCGGGAAAAACGTACTGGCCGGAACGTGTTTCCGACAGGCCCCGCAGAATTTCCAGCGCCCGCGACGACAGCGGAACCCGGTGTTCTCTCTTGCCCTTCATGCGCGGGGCAGGGATCGTCCAGATACCGGCTTCCAGATCGAATTCCGACCATTCCGCTTCAATCGTTTCGCTCGTCCGCGTGGCCGTCAGGACACAGAATTCCAGCGCCAGCGCCGCCAGCGCGTCGCGCTCCCGCAACGAGGCGATGAAGGTCGACATTTCCATGTAGGGCAGCGCCGCATGATGACCGCGCCGATTTTTGTCAGGGCGGGGCAGCGTCGCGTCCAGATGACCGCGCCAGACGGCAGGGTTTTCGCCCGACCGATGACCCTTGGCCTTGGCGGCGTTCAGCACTCGTTCAATGCGCCCGCGAACCCGGTTCGCCGTTTCCGGCTTCGTCGACCAGATCGGCGTCAGGCATTTTAGAACGCCGTCAGTTTCGATCTTGTCCAGAGGCGTCGACCAGATCGGCTTGCAATATGTCGTCAGAGTGTTCCGCCATTGCTGGCGATGCTTGGCATTAGAGAAACCGGATTCAATTGTATCGACCAGTTCGGATGCAAAGGCCCCGAATGTCGGAACGCCGTCCGCGTTCGCCTCTGCAATGCGCCGCGCCTCAATCGGATCAATCCCGTCGCTGATTTGCTTCCGGGCGTCCGCGACCAGCACGCGCGCGCGAGCGAGCGACACCATGTCGACCGATCCGAACCCCATTTCCCGGAGGCGGCCCTTGTCGCGGAACAGGAAAACCCATTGGCGCGATCCGCCGGGGCGTACCGACAGATAAAGCCCAGCGCCGTCAGAATAGCGGCCCGGCTTGTTCAATGCGTTGACCGCTTTCGCCGTGAGCTTGTTCGCTGTCCGCTGCGCCATGACCGAACCTTGAGCTTGGCTGTTAGGCAATCGGCTTGCCCTAACATTTGCCCTAACTCATATCACGGCTACAGGCGGACGGCAACGAACGTGATTGAACGAAAACCCCAATATTCATTGATTTAAAATCAAAGATTCAAATTAGGGCAAACAGCGGCGAACCGTAGTCCGGCGGACTCCCTCTCCGCCAGCGCGCTTAATTAAGTTCTTGTTTTATAGATCAGATTCCCCCACATTGTCTTATTGGTCCCCAATTTGGTCCCCAAGGTTCACGCGAATTAGCTTGATGCCCAGAGACCCACTCGCGCAGGGCACTGCGCTCTGCCGATGTCATAGTGTCCAAATTTGCAAGAAGCCCCAAAAGGGCCTCGCTGGG
>CANJNI010000010.1 GCA_947475995.1 Beijerinckiaceae bacterium
ATGCCGCCAGCGTCTGATGACGCTCAACAACTCCATGCTGATCACTCCATTGCCCCCCGCTCAACTCGCGGGGAAGAGGTTCGAACATGGGTCAAATCTCGATGGAAAAATCCCGCCTTACCGGGTCAGTTCTCAGTGGAAATCAACACGTCTTGGGATCGATCGACTTCACAACGTTCTGGTAGACTGTATCGCGACCCCAGAACCAGTTTCCATTCGTGCGATCCAGCACCTCGATGATCCCGGGCTTGCCGACCGTCACCATCGCCTTGCGGGTCTGTCCATCAATCGGGATGTCGACGAGAATTCGCTCATAGGCGTAATCGAGATCCCAGGTATCGTCCTGCAAGTGCTGATAATGCCATTTCAGCTTGCCGGTATTGACATCAAGCGCAAGCGTGGAATCCGAATAGAGCGCGTTGGTTTTCTGTCCCGCCTTCGGCGGAAAAGTGCCGCGCATTTCTGAAATCCACGGATAGGGCTGGCCGACGCCCCAGAAGACAGTGTTTGTTTCAGGATCATATGAGCCCGAGTTCCACGCCGACGCCCCGAAGCGGCTTTCCAGCGGAAGTCCATTCCATGTATCGCCTCCTGGCTCGTTGGGTCGCGCAATCGTATAGAAGCGCCACACCTCATTCCCGTTTTTGGGATCATGTGCGGTAATGTAGCAGCCACCAGGTTGCGCATTGCCGCAGCCCGTCATGCCCTGCAATATCTTGCCGCCCGCCACGAAGGGCCCACCCGTATAGCGCCAGCCATTTTCCCAATTGTCGGTGGTGTGGTCCCAGACAATCTTGCCGGTCTTTAAATCCAGCGCCAGCAGATGAACATCGGACGTCGCAAAGATCAGTTTGTCTTCATAGATCGCCATGTTGCGTTTGGAGAGCGGATTGCCGCCCGCCGCCGCAAGTCGCTGGGGCAGATTGCGATTGTACTCCCAGATGAGATCGCCTGTTGCCGCGTTGAGAGCTTGCACCTTGTCGGCATAATTGTTGATGTAAAGAACGCCATCGTGCACGATAGGCGTCGCTTCAGTAGCGCCGGCAGTGAGCGACCATGTCCACGCTACGCCGAGGTTTTTGACATTGCTCTTGTTGATCTGGTCAAGCGGACTGTAACCCCATCCGTTGTACGTGCGTCGCCACATGAGCCAGTCGCCAGCCGGCGGATTCTTCAACATGTCGTCGGTGACAGGTTTGATGTTTTTCAAAACATCCGCAGCAGCATTTTGTTGTTGCGGCTTCTGCGACTGTTGCGACTGCTGAGGTTGCTGTTGCTGGGCTTGTTGCGATAAAGCCGCACCCATCGCCTGCACAAACAGCGGCGTCGCCAGAACCGTTGCGGCAAGCAAGCGAGATTTACGCATGAGAGTCTCCCTTGAAGCGCCCGGCCAAGTAAGGCCGGTTCTTAAGGCACCCGAAGCTAGGGTCCCGAGAGCGGCGATCAAGAGACGGAAGTCGCCCATCGGGGAACAAACGCAAGGAAAGCTATCCGTAGACAATAAGACAATGCGATCAGGCCGCGCCATGATGCTGCGATATTTCCGGCGACGTCCAAGGCAGACGAAGAAACGACCAAGTTCGCAAGCTTCCGCATGAAGCCGCAACACGGCTCCTGAGGAAACCGGGAATCTGGTGATGTCGCGAGAGCATTTGGGCGACAGCCGGTTCAGCACGAAGAGCCGCTATGCCTGCGTAGCGAAGGTGCGGGCGATACCACACACCCGCACGCGCATTCGCAACCTTCAGGCGGCCAGCTTGTGCAGCGCCTGCGCGATATCGCGCGACAGATATGGCTTCTGGAAGAATAACCCGCCTTCCGGAAGGTCTTTCGCCTGCACGGTCGTATAGCCGGATGCGACGATGATCTTGACGGGCGGCCAGCGATCGCGGACGGCGCGGACGAGCCGCAGCCCGTCCATGGAGCCCGGCATGTCGACATCGGTGAAGATGATGCGAATGTCGGCGCGGTTTTCCAGAATATGCAGCGCTTCATCCGCGTTGCGCGCTTCAACAACCTCGAAACCTGCGTCCGCCACCATTTCGGCGGCAAGCATGAGCACGAAGGGATCGTCATCCACGACCAGAACGGCAACGTCGGAACTTGACGCCATTTCTCACCTCGAATGCCGCAGGTCCGGACCACACTACCCTGCAGGCCATGCAACGCGCAGCGGCGCGATTCGGCAGCGGCTTTTTTTATAAAATGCTGAATTATTTGTGTTTACGTTTACAGGCGCGCCGTTCCGTCCTCATTTGGAAAAAAGAGGATGCTGAACCATGTCGCCGGCCTTCATGCCGAGCTTCTGGGCCACGCCACCGTTGAGCTCAAGCACCGCATAGGTCGGGGCCCCGGACGGAATGATGCGCTCGGAGAGAGGTTCGGCATTGCGGGCAATGTTCACGATCTTCCCGGAGCGGTCGATGAACAGCATGTCGAGGGGGATGTAGGTATTCTTCATCCACATGGCGACCTGCTCTTCACGCTTGAAATCAAAGAGCATTCCCCGATCGGCCGGCATGAAGCGGCGGAACATCAGTCCACGCGCGCGCTCCTCGTCGGTGCGCATGACCTCGACCTGAAACTTGTGCGGGCCGGAAGATGTGACGATCGTCAGGCCCTCCAGAGCGCTCTCGGCCGGCTGGGCGGGCGCCTGCGCGAGGGCGCGCGACGGGAGGGTCGTCCCGCCTGCGATCCCGCCCGCTGCGAGCGCCAGAATAAATGCTGCGACAGCCCGCCGATGACCTGGAAACTTCATGTTTCGCCCGCGTGTCCCGAAATCCAGATCAAAATAGCCCCGTTCCGGTCCGAACGCCAGAACCTGCCGAAGCTGAACTCCGCCGCACGGCAACGCTTCAGCAAGACCGCCGCCGCATCATGGCCGCATGGAGCCTGACGGAAAAACCTATTTGCTGCCTTATCCCCTGATTGCGCGGGTCATCGCGACATGCGCGGGGGCTTTCGCACTCTTCATCGCGCCCTATGAGCTGTGGCGTGACGTCTGGCCGCTGAATCTGACCACCCCGTTCTTCGCATTCATCCTGGTGGGCGGAATGTCGGTCGGGGCGAACTTTGTGTGGGCCGGGCTGGCTGGGTCGTCAGCAGTGTTGCGTTTCGAAATAGGCTCGATCGAACTGGAAACGCGCAACGTTTGGGGAAAAACCAGCCGCCGTGTCCACGCCGACGACATCGCGGCGTTCGAGGTCAAGGAACAGCAGAATTCCGAAGGACCGAACGATTGGTACGCTGTCATCCGGACAAAGTCAGGAAGTCCAATGACCTCGAGGCCGCTGTCGACACGGGAAGCAGCAGAACGGCAATTGGCTGAATTTCAACGCGCCTTCGCCGGACCGCCGCAGGACTGAGCGGATCAGTGCGACGAGGGCAGCGAAGCGCCCAGCGGGCGGACTTCCGCCGCCATAAGCCCCTTGGGACCATCTCCGAAACGAATGAGCAGGCTGTCGCCGGGCTTGAGGTCCGTGATGCCGAAGCGGCGCAGCGTCTCCATATGGACGAAGATGTCTTCCGTTCCCTCGCCGCGCGTCACAAAGCCGAAGCCGCGCACACGATTGAACCATTTCACGATGACGATCTCGAATCCGCCGGACGGCGTCACCTGCACGTGGGTGCGGGGCGCCTGAAGCTGCGCCGGATGCACGGCGGTCGACTCGTCCATGGCGGTGACGCGGAAGACCTGCAGCCCCTTCGCGCGGCGCTGCGCTTCGCAGACGACGCGCGCGCCCTCCGGAGCGGTCTGGAAACCGTCCCGGCGCAAAACCGTGACATGCAGAAGCACGTCGGCGCCGCCATCATCCGGAACGATGAAACCATAGCCCTTGGCTACGTCGAACCACTTGATCCGACCCGACAATTCAATGAGGTCGAGTGGACGGTCCTCGGCAGCGCTTGAAGCGATGTAACCTTCCAGGACCGGTGAAGAATGATCCTTGCTGCCCAAAGGAATGGCCCCCAAAATTCTCTTGCGCTGCACAGCGCCTGCTTCCGCCTTCGGAAACATCCGAATCACCAGCCCGCACGATGAATCGTTGACATAAGATAGCATTCGGCCCGCTTCGGCAAAGCCGTTTCTTGGACAAGTTTGTGGATGACGGCCGGAATCGCGCCGGCTCAGCCGCTTACCGCGCTCTAGTTCAGCCCTGCTTCATGCAGGAAAGGCCCCAGCGTATCTCCGATATCGGCGCGGATGATGAGGTCGGCGGCTTGATCGAGCGGCGTCGGATCGCGGTTCAGGATCACCAATTTGGCCCCGGATTCCTTGGCCATGATGGGAAAGCCGGCAGCCGGATAAACCACCAGCGAAGTCCCGATGGCGATGAAGAGATCGCAGTTCATCGACAGCTTTCGCGCCTGTCGCATGGGCTCCTGCGGCATCGCCTGTCCGAACGCGATCGTTGCGCCCTTGACGAAGCCCCCGCAGGAACATTCCGGCGCAAGGCCCGTCCGCTCGAATGAAGCGCGGATCGGCGCAAGGTCGTAGCGCTGGCGCAAGATAGGCAGCGCGCATAAGTGCCGTTGCCATGCAATTCGATCACCCGATCCTCATCGAGGCCCGCGGCCTGGTGCAGGCCGTCGATGTTCTGCGTGATCACCGCATCGACTTTTTGGCTGTGGACAAGTCGCGCCAGAGCCAGATGCCCGCGCGCCGGCTGCGCGCCGCTATAGATGTCGTCCATCGCGAACTTTCGCCGCCATGACTTGGCGCGATGCGATGCGTCAGCCATGAAGTCTGCGAAAGCCACGGGACGATTGCGCTTCCACGCGCTGTCCGGCGAACGGAAATCCGGAATGCCCGCCTCGGTGGAAACGCCTGCTCCGGTGAATGCGACGGCGCTGTCGCAGACGCGCAGAAGCGCCGCGAGCTGGACGAAGCCATCGGCCGGATCGGTAGTGATTGCCATTGCGCCCTCCGCGTTCGAATCTGGCGCAGGCCCGTCGCGCCTTCAAGCGCTGCTTGCTAAAGATCAGCCGACGCTGTCTCATGCGTGAAAATCTTCGGAGTACGTCGAATGGAACTGCGCAATCTCGGCCCCTCCGGCCTGCTTGTCTCGACCGTCGGCCTCGGCTGCAACAATTTCGGCGGGCGCATAGACCTCGCGGCCACCAAGGCTGTCGTGCATCGTGCGCTCGATTGCGGCATCACCCTGTTCGACACGTCCGATTCCTACGGCAAGGAAGGCGGCTCGGAGATCACGCTGGGCGAGGCGCTCGGCGCGCGCCGTAAGGACATCGTTCTGGCCTCGAAGTTCGGCTCCCCGATGGGAGCGGGCGACTACATGCGCGGCGGCTCGCGCCGCTACATGATGCTCGCCGTGGAAGCCAGCCTGAAGCGCCTCAAGACCGACTGGATCGACCTCTACCAGTTCCACAAGCCCGACCCGCGCACGCCGCTTGAGGAGACGCTCCGGGGGCTGGACGACCTCGTCCGGCAAGGGAAGGTCCGCTATATCGGCGTGTCCAACCATGCCGCCTGGCAGGTGGTGGAATCGCGCTGGATTTCGAAGTCGCAGGGTCTCGCGGGCTTTGTCTCGTGCCAGGACGAATACAGCCTGCTGGTCCGCGATATAGAACAGGAGCTGCTGCCCGCCATGGCGGCCTATGGGGTCGGCTTGCTCCCCTATTTTCCGCTCGCCAGCGGCCTGCTGACCGGCAAGTACAAGCATGGCGAGGCGGCCCCGGCCGGGACGCGCTTCGCCAATGGCGGCAACTTCCTGACCCGCTACTGGACCGACGCCAACTGGAACAAGGTGGTCGCCCTTCAGGCCTTTGCCGAAAAACGCGGCAAGACCCTGCTGGAACTCGCCTTCAGCTGGCTGGCCTGCCGCCCCTGCGTGTCGAGCGTCATCGCGGGCGCGACGAAACCCGAGCAGATCGAGGCCAATATCAAGGCAGCCTCCTGGAAGCTGACGGCCGAAGAAATGAAGGAAATCGACGCCATCACGGGCTGACCCGGCCATTTTGGATTCAAGCGGAACCGTTCTATGGTCCGCCGCAGACGCCCCGCCGGGGGCGCTCGTAACGGGAGGATTTCAAATGCGTTCATTGCGCACAGCCCTCATCGCCACCCTCACGGCCTCGGCGGTTCTGGTCGCCGGACAGGGCACAGTGGCGGCGCTGCCCTTTCTGCATGCGCTTGCGGCCATGCCGGTCGTCGACCTGCCGGTCGTGAAGACGCAGGCCTTTCTGAACACCAAGCGCGCCCGTCCGGCCCAGGTCGTTCCGGTCCGGCCTGCTCCCGCCCCGCGCCGTCGCGGCGGCGGCAACAACGCTGCCGGAGCCGCCGTTGCGGCGGGCGTTCTGGGCATCATCGCGGGCGGCATCATCGCCTCGCAGTCACGGCCGAACACGATCGGCCCGCGGACCTATTACGAGCCCGGTTACGATCCGCGCTACGATCCCCGCTACGACCCGAACTATTATCCGCCGCAGGCCTATCCGGCCTACGAAGCGCCGGTGACCTATTCCCCGCAGCAGCGCAGCCAGGCCTGGTACGACTACTGCTCGCGCAAGTACCGCTCGTTCGATCCGCGCAGCGGAACCTTCCTCGGCCGCGACGGCGTGCGCTACTTCTGCCAGTAAGGCAAAGGACGTCATCGACAGGACTGCCGCCCCCTCCGGGGGCGGCGTTCTTGCTTCCGGCCACGGCCAGCCGCTAATGTGCGCAAGACAAACATTCGGGAGAAACCGCTCATGGACGACGCCGGGCCCAAACCCGCCGCTCCGCCCCCTGCCCTGCATGGCGAAAAGATACTGGCCGCCGTTCGGGCTGCGAAAATCGACTACGTGCTGTCGGTTCCCGATCTCCACACGAGCCTCGGCCTGCTGAAACCCATCGCGGGCGCGGACGACCTCAAGCTGATCCGTGTCTGCAAGGAAGACGAGACGCTCGGCATCGCGGCGGGGCTTCAGTACGGCGACAAGCGATCCCTGATCCTGATTCAATACACGGGCTTCATGTACGCCAGCAACGCGATCCGGGCGGTGGCTGTCGAGCACAAGCAGCCGATGGTGATGATGATCGGCCTGCTCGGCAAGGAGCCGGGCGTCGCGCCGCAACAGTCCAAACGTTACGGTGTGCGCATTCTTGAGCCGCTGCTCGACGTCATGGGCATCAGGCGCATCCTGATCGAGACCGACGCCGACGTTCCGCTCATCGCGCCAGCCATCGAGGAAGCCTACGCGACCTCCCGTCCCGTCGCCATTCTGATCGGAGGCAAGCCCGCATGAGCCGCATGGATCGCATGGAGGCGTTGCAGGTTCTCAAGCGCCACATCACCAACGAGATCGTGGTGGGCACTTATTCGACCGGCTTCGACTGGGCCTCGATCACCGAACGGCCGCTGAACTATTTCGCGGTCGGAGCGATGGGGCTCGGTTCGTCGCATGGACTGGGCCTCGCGCTGGCGCGGCCGGAGCGCAAGATCGTCGTGCTCGATGGCGACGGCGGCCTGCTGATGAATCTTGGCACACTCGTCACCATCGGCAAGGTCGCGCCGAAGAACCTTGTGCATTTCGTCTTCAAGAACAACACCTACGAGGCGAACGGCGGCCATCCGATCCCCAACACGGGCGTCGATTTCGAAACCATCGCGCGCGGCGCAGGCATCCCCAACGTAGCGACCTGCAAGACCGTGGCGGATTTTGAGAAAAACATCGCGAACTGGCTGACCATCGACGGCCCCACCTTCGTTTGCATGGAAATCGAACAGGGCTGGCTCGGGCGGCGCGACTATTCCAACATGTACAGCGCATCGCGCCGGCAGGCGTTGAAGGAGGCTCTCGCCGCCGGAGCGTAACGGCCATGCAGTCAGGACCGCCGTGCGGCCCTGACAAATCGCCGCCTTGAAACCGTCGTTTGGTTCCTCTACTGCCCAATCAGCAAGGGGAAACGCCGACCGGCTTGGCCATACAAGGCAAGGAGCGACCATGACGCCTGTCTATCGCCAGCAAATTGATCACCCGGCCGTCTGGACCGCGCGGTCCATGCCGCACGGCAAGGACGACCTCGTCCGTCGTCTCACCCCCGATGAACTGGCGGGCTTCGACGCGCTCATCAAGAAGACCGCCCAGAAGGACATTCAGGACGTCACCCGCGAGGAGTTCAACGATCCGCGCACCACGCCGCTGCTGACCGACATCCGAGATACGGTCGAGAACGGCCGCGGCGCGATCATCGTCGTGGGCGTCACGCCGGATCGCTATTCCGAACAGGACATGGAGCGCATCTGGTGGGGCGTCGGCACGCACCTCGGCATCGCCAATGTGCAGAGCGCCTCGGGCGACCGCATCGGCTATGTGGAGGACGACGAGACCAACCCGGTGAAGCGCGGCTATCGCAGTTCGGGCGAACTCTCCTGGCACACGGATTCGCCCGAGCATATCGGGCTGATGTGCATCCGTCAGGCTGAGAGCGGCGGCATGAGCGGCATCGTCAGCACGCTCGCCATTCACAACGAGATCCAGCGTACGCGGCCAGACCTGCTCGACGCGCTCTATGAGGGCTATTACTACGCCATCCCGGAAGTGAAATTCACCGACAAGCCAGTGACGGAGGAGAAAATTCCGGTCTTCTCCAACATCAACGGCGTGGTCAGTTGCATGATCGCAGCCAGCTTCATGCGCGAGGCCGCGAAAAAACGCGGCGAGCCCCTGCCGCCGAAACTGGCCGAAGGGCTGGATCTCTTCATGTCGCTCGCGAACCGGGAGGACATGCATCTCAGCTTCATGCTGGAGCCGGGCGAGATGATGCTCTGGCACAATTTCCTGTTCCTGCACCGGCGCACGGAATTCCAGAATTCGGCGACGAAAAAGCGACTGCTGCTGCGTCACTGGCTCGACGCCTTCCAGCGCCGCCCGGTCGACCCGATGGTCTATGCCCGCATCGACGCCTACAAGTGGGCCTATCGGGAGGCCGTGAAGCGCAAGGCGAGCTGATTGCGAGCTTGGCTTTCCGACGGCAGGACCCAACAATCGTCCGCCGCTTGACGAAAAGATTGGTTACCCCCGAAATGGGGCCCTCGGGAGGGAACGAGATGAAGAATTCCATGACGATCCGCGCGCTTGCCGCTGCGGCGCTTCTGGCGTCATCGGCCGGGCTGGCGCAGGCCCAAGGCGTCCGGGCCAGCGACGCCGCCATAGCGGCCGCCAAGGCCGAGGGCGGATTCATGCTCTACGCCTCCATCAGCGAGGCGCAGATCAAGGCCCTCCTCAACGGATTCGAGAAGGATTACGGCATCAAGGGCGATTTCCTGCGCCTCGTCAGCACGCCGCTGATCCAGCGCTTTTCGGCCGCCAACGACGGCAATTCGAATGACGCCGACGCCTTCCTCGACTCCTCGCCGCAAGTCTTCGAACTTCATCCCGAATGGTTCGTGAAACTCGACGCGAAGGAAGTCCCGAACGTCGCCCGCTGGCCTGCGCGCTGGGTTTCCGCCACGTCGGTGACAGTGCAGACCAGCGGCTCTGTCGTGCAGTTCAACACCGATCTGGTGAAGGAAGCCGACATTCCGAAATCATGGGGCGATCTGGCCGACCCGAAGTGGAAGGGCAAGATTCTCCTCACCGATCCGCGCATTTCGGACACCTATCTGGGCTGGGTCGACATGCTGGAGAAACGCTACGGGGCATCCTTCATCCAGAAGCTCGGCGCGCAGGACATCAAGCTCACGCAGAGCGGCGCATCCGGGGCGCAGCTCGTGGCGGCCGGCTCCAGCCATGTGAACTTCCCGGCCTATTCGTCCTTCTCGGCGCCGCTCATCGAGAAGAAGGCCCCGATCTCCTACCGCGTCATGGAAGATCCGGTGCTGGCGAGCCAGACGAGCCTGGCGGCCGTCGCCAAGGCCCCGCATCCGAAAACCGCGCGCCTGTTTCTCGACTGGGTCCTGTCTGAAAACGCCGTGAAGGCGCTCTGCGCCGCGCTCCCGGTCTCGACGCCCGGCGACGAGACCGGCAAGCTCGGTTGCGTGGCCCTCACGAACCCGCAGCCCCTGCCTTGGCAGACGACCCCGGAACGCCGTGCGCAATTGCTGAAACTCCTCGGCCTCTGACCCGACACAGACCTCCAACACCGGAGATTTCCATGACCATTCGTCCTGCCCTCAAGGCCCTTCTGTCCGCCACGCTGGTGGCCGGCTTCGCCACAGCCGCCGCAGCGCAAGCGCCGATCAGCCGCGATGCGCTCGTCAAGGCCGCCAAGGCCGAAGGCAAGCTGATGCTTTATTCGTCCTCGGGCGAAACGCAGTCGAAAACGATCCTGTCAGCCTTTGAAGCTGAATTCGGCATTCAGGGCTCGCACCTGCGCCTCACCACAATCCCGCTGATCCAGCGCATGAGCGCCGAGATCGAGGGCAAGGACGTGCAGGCGGACATCATCAGCGTCTCGACCACCGTGCCTTTCATCGACCATCCGGACTGGTTCGTGAAGATGACGAAGGATTATGCGCCCAGCCTCGCCAACTGGCCGGGCCGCTGGGTCAGCGCCAACTACATCAGCTGGACCGCCGACAATTTCTACATGGCCTACAACACAGACCAGATTCCGGTCGGTCAGCATCCGAAGACCTACGCGGACCTCGTCGATCCGAAATGGAAGGGCAAGATCCTCCTCACCGATCCGCGCGTGGCCGACAATTATTTCGGCTGGCTCGACGGGCTGGAAAAGGCCAAGGGCGCGGACTTCCTGCGCAAGATCGCCTCGCTCAACGCGACCCTGACGGCGAGCGGCGCGTCGGGCGCCCAGATGATCGGCGCAGGCGCCTTCGCGATCAATTTCCCGACCTTCCCGGACTTCTCGGCGGCGCTGATCGAGAAGAAAGCTCCGGTGGCTGTCTTCGCCATCACCGAGCCGACGCTCGTGTCCGAGCGCGTCATCACCGCCCTGACGGGCGCGCCGCACCCCAACGCCGCGCGCCTCTTCATCGACTGGATCGTGTCGGAGAACGGCATAAAGGCGGCCTGCAAGAACGGAACGGTGGCGGTGGTGGCCGATCCGGACCGCAAGTATGGCTGCATCGGTCTCAAGGACCCTCAGCCCGTCTCCTACATCCTCACCGAAGAGCGCAAGAAGCAGCTCGTGCGCGATCTCGGTCTCTCGGCCAATTGAACCAGCAGGTCTTATGACGAATTCATCGAACGCGGCGGGCGCTCCCAAGCGCACCGCCGTCCAGATCCGCGGCCTGCGCAAGGTCTATCGCACGCGCGGACGCAGCGTCGTCGGCGTCGACCATGTCGATCTTGACGTCGGCGCGGGCGAACTCGTGGTTCTGCTGGGCCCGAGCGGTTGCGGCAAGACCACGCTTCTGCGCTCGGTGGCGGGTCTCGAAACGCCTGACCTCGGCGAGATTTCCATCGACGGTAAGCTCGTCTTTTCTTCCTCGCAGAAGAAGGCGCTGCCGCCCGAGGACCGGCATCTGGGCATGATGTTCCAGTCCTATGCGCTCTGGCCGCACATGACAGTGTTCCAGAACGTGTCCTACCCGCTGACCTCGCTGGAGCCGTCGGCGCGCGGCGACATCAAGGCGCGCGTGCATGACGTGCTGACCAAGCTGGGGGTTGCGGGTTTCGAGGAGCGCTTCCCGAGCGAACTCAGCGGCGGCCAGCAGCAGCGCGTGGCGCTTGCGCGTGCGCTCATCGGCAAACCGTCGGTGATCCTGTTCGACGAACCTCTGTCGAACGTCGACGCCAAGGTGCGCCGCCGTTTGCGCCAGCAATTGCGCGACCTGAAGCAGGAAACCAAATTCTCCGGCATCTATGTCACGCACGATCAGGAAGAGGCGATGGAACTCGCCGACACGCTGGCCGTGATGGACGCGGGAAACATCAGGCAGCTCGGCACGGGCCGCGAAGTCTACGAAAGGCCCAACAGCCTTTACGTTGCGGGCTTCGTGGGCGAAGTGAATTTCTGGCCCGCCGAACTCGTCGGCGTGGGACCGCATGTGGCCCATGCCAGAACCGACTTCGGGACATTCGAGATCATCGGCGCGACAGCCTCCATGCAGGTCGGCCAGAAGGGTCATCTGGCCATCCGCCCCGAGCGCGTGAACATCGGCGCGCCCGGGGCGCCCGTAGCGGATCCGGCCCCGCGCGTGCGCGGCAAGGTTCGCGAAGTCGTGTTCCTCGGCGCGCGCTGCGAGGTCCGCATCGAACTGCCGGGCGCGGAAGTGATGGCGTGGCTTTTCGAAGCCGTGTCGCATCGCTCGCCGCCGGTGGCGGGCGGCGCAGTCGATGTGATCTTCGAACCGGGCAGCCTGCAATGGCTCCCCGCATGACGGACGCTGCGGTATCGGGCGTCAAGGTCGAGACGCCGCGCTACCGCGCGGTTTCGATCATCGTTGTCCTTCTGGCGCTCTTCGTTTTCGCCGCCATCTTCTTCCCGCTGGGCGTCATTCTCCAGCGTGCGCTTTTGCCGAACTGGAAACCGGATTTCGCGCTCTGGGCGACGACGCTGGCGCAACCCGAATTGCTGACGGCGGTGCGCAACACACTCATCATCGCCTTCGTCAACACGGTCATTTCCGTCCCGCTCGGAATTTTCTTCGCCTGGCTGGTGGAACGCACCGACGCCCGCTGGGGGGCGCTGTCGCGTCTCCTGCCGGTGATCCCGCTGCTGCTGCCGCCTGTGGCGATGACCATCGGCTGGCTGTTTCTGGCCGATCCGCGCGCCGGATTTCTTGCCGCGCCCATGCAGGGCTTCTTCCGGTCGATCGGGCTCTCGATTGATCCCTCGTCGCTGGCGGTTCAGAGCTGGGGCGGGCTGATCCTCCTCTATGTGCTGTTCTCGGTCCCGCATGTCTATGTGGTGGCCGCCGCCGCTTTCGGATCGCTCGATCCTTCGCTGGAGGAGGCTGCGCGCATCTTCGGCAAGGGACGGCTCAAGTGCTTCCTGAGCATTTCGGTCCCGGCCATCCGGCACGCGGTCGGCTCCTCGGCCCTTCTGACGATCATCTCGTCCTTCGGGCTCTATTCGATCCCCGCCCTGCTCGGCACGGCGGCGCGCATCGACGTCTTGTCCGTCTATATCTACCGCCTGCTGCACGCGACCTATCCGCCCAAGATCGGCCAGGCGGTTGTGCTCGGCGTGGTGATGATCTTCGTCATCGGCCTGTTGTGGCTGGCGCAGCGGCGCATAGCATCCAGCACCGGACACGCCCAGATTGGCGGCATGGGCATACGGCCCAACCTCATCTCGCTGGGCGGCTGGCGCTGGCCAGCCCGCATTCTGCTGCTCCTCTATGTGCTGCTGACCTCCGTACTGCCGCTGGTGGCGCTGTTCATCGTGTCGCTTCAGCCATTCTGGCGCTCGACCATCGTGTTCGATCAGCTGTCCTTCGCGAATTTCTTCGAGTTCTGGTCGGACCGGCAATCGCGCGCCGCCATCGTCAACAGCGCATGGCTTGCGGTTCTGACGACCACTGTGGTCGTGCTGATCGCCGGCATCCTGTCCATCGTCGGAAAAAATGTCGGCGGCGCGCGCGAGAAATGGCTCGGCGTCCTCACCAAGGTGCCCTCGGCGATTCCCCATATCGTCTTCGCCGTAGGCGTGCTGGTGGCCTTCGGCTTCGCACCGTTCTTCCTCAACGGCACATGGCTGATCATCTTCATCTGCTATCTGGCGGTCTATATTCCGCAGGCGTCCATCGCGGCTGAATCCGCGGTGCAGCAGGTCGGCAATCAGCTTGTGGAAGCATCGCGCATCTTCGGCGCGCGGCCGGGCCGCACCTTCTGGACCGTGCAATTGCCGCTGATCCTGCCGGGCCTTGCGGCGGGCTGGGCGCTGATCTTCACACTCGTGGTGGGCGAACTGAACGCTGCGGCGATTCTGGCGGGGCCGCGCAATCCGGTGATCGGCTACCTGATCCTCGCCCTGTTCGACAACGGCACTTATTCGCAGCTTGCAGCGCTGGGAAGCATCATCGGCCTCGTCTCGGGCGTCACGGTCTCGATCGCACTCATTCTCGGTCGCCCGCGCTTCAGCAGCAAGGCCGTCCGGGCTGACGACTAGGTCCAGCCAAGCCTGTTGGCGGGGACGAAATTTCGCGCCATGATAGGCGCATAAAGGAACGAAGGAGTGGAAATGCCCGATCTTCGCTATGAGGCTCCCGGCAGTCTGGCGGACGCCGTCAGAATGCTGGCCGCAGCCGGGGGGCCGACACGGATTCTCGCAGGCGGCACGGATGTGATCGTCCAGATGGAAACCGATCTGATCGAGCCCGAACTGCTGATCGACATCAAGAAGATCCCCGGCCTGCACACAATCACGGCCGAAAACGGCGGCTTCCGCATCGGCGCGGCCGTCAGCGCGATGAAGATGATGGATCACGCGGCGCTGTGCGCAACCCATCCGGGCATCATCGAAGGCGTGAAGCTCATCGGCTCGATCCAGGTCAAGGGCCGCGCCACCGTGGCGGGCAATCTCTGCAACGCCTCGCCCGGCGCGGACAGCGTGCCGCCCATGATCACGGCAGGCGCGATTGCGCGCGTCACCGGACCGAACGGATCGCGCGACGTGCCGGTCGAACAGATTCCGGTTGCTCCCGGCAAGACCTCGCTGGCGAAGGACGAGATCATCGAGTCCTTCTTCCTCCCCGCTCTGCCGCGTAATTCGGGCGGCGCCTATCAGCGCTTCACGCCCCGGACCGAAATGGACATTGCGGTGGTGGGCGTTGCGGTGAATCTGACGCTGGATGGCGCCGGCGTCTGCACTGCAGCCCGCGTGGCGCTCGGCGCTGTCGGCCCAACCGTCGTCGTCAGCGACGAATGCGCCCAGGCATTGATCGGCACGAAGGTCGATGAAGCGGCGCTCGAAAAGCTGGCCGCCGCCGCCAGCGCCGCCTGCCGTCCCATCGACGACAAGCGCGGCACGAAGGAATTCCGCATCAAGGTCGCCGCTGTTCTGGCAAGGCGCGTGGCCCAGCAGGCGCTCGAACGCGCGAGGCACATCGCATGAGCAGGAAGCATCACGTCACCACCACCGTCAACGGCGATGAATACGAGTTCCTCTGCGAAACGCAGCAGACCGTGCTCGACGTCCTGCGCGACGAACTCATGCTTACCGGCACCAAGGAAGGCTGCGCGACCGGCGACTGCGGCGCATGTTCCGTCATGGTGGATGGAACGCTCGTCTGCTCGTGCCTGATGCTGGCCGTCGAGGCCGAAGGCAAGAAGATCGACACCATCGAGGGCATGGCGGCGGACGATGAACTGCACCCGCTGCAGCGCAAGTTTCTAGAACTGAACGGCCTGCAATGCGGCATCTGCACGCCCGGCATCCTGATCGCCGCGCGCGCGCTGCTGGAGCGCAATCCCGATCCCACAGAAACCGAAGTCCGCTACTGGCTCGCCGGCAATCTCTGCCGCTGCACCGGCTACGACAAGGTCATTCGCTCCGTCCTGACGGCGGCTGCTGAAATGAGAGGGGCCTGAACATGACGACGATTCTCGAAAAGCCCGGCTACAATCCGGACAAGCAATACAAGATCGTCGGCACATCGCCGGTGAAGCACGACGGCTTCGACAAGGTGACTGGCCGCGCGAAATTCGCCGCCGACGCCTTCCTTCCCGGCATGCTGGTCGGGAAGTTCCTGCGCAGTCCTCACCCGCACGCGATCCTCAAAAGGATCGACATTTCCAAAGCCGAAAAGCTTCCGGGCGTGAAGGCCGTCGTCACCCGCGACGACTTCCCCGAAATCAAGGCCGGCACCGGCGGCGGCGACATGACCCGCCTCGTGATGGCGCGCGAGAAAGTCTATTGGGAAGGCCATCCGGTCGCGGCTGTAGCAGCGACCAGCGAGAGCATCGCCAAGAAGGCGCTCAAGCTCATCGAGGTCGAATATGAAGTGCTGCCGCACGTCATCGATCCGCTCGAAGCCATGCGCGACGATGCGCCGATCCTGCACGATTACATGCGCACCAAGGGCGCCAAGGGTCCGGCCGCCGAGAAGAAGACCAACGTCGTCGAGCGCCTCGAACTCTCCAAGGGCGACATCGAGAAGGGCTTCGCGCAGGCGGACTTGATCGTAGAAGGCTCCTACGACACTAAGCCCATGCATCAGGGCTATATCGAGCCGCAATCCTGCATCGCGAGCGTCTCCGATGACGGACAGGTGGATCTGTGGTGCTGCACGCAAGCGCCGTGGGTCTATCGCGACCGCCTCACCGAAATCCTCAAATGGGATTCCTCGAAAATCCGCATCCAGCAGTCGGAACTCGGCGGCGGCTTCGGCGGCAAGACGACATTTTACGCAGAGCCCGTCTCGATCGTCCTGTCGAAGAAAGCCAAGGCGCCTGTGAAGATGACGCTGACGCGCATCGAAGTTCTGCGCGGCACAGGTCCGGTCTCCGGCACCGCGTCGAAGCTCCGCATGGGTTGCAAGAAGGACGGCACCATCGTGGCCGTCGATGCGGAACTCGTGTTCCAGACCGGCCCCTACTCCGGCTCTGCCTTCACCAATGCCCCGCAGGCGATGCTGACGCGCTACGAGATCGAGAACGTCAAGACAGTCTCCTTTGAAGTCGTCTCTAACCGTCCCAAGGTGTCATCCTTCCGCGCGCCCTGTGTGCCCCAAGTCGTGTTCGGCGTCGAAGGTCTCATCGACGAGATGGCCCGCAAGGTCGGCATGGACCCGCTCGACTTCCGGCTGAAGAACGCCATCGTCGAAGGCCACAAGACCATCTATGGCGAGACCTTCACCAAGATCGGCTTTGTGGAAACGCTGAAGGCCGCCAAGGCCTGCGATCATTACAAGTCGCCGGTCCCGAAGGGTCAGGGCCGCGGCATCGCCTGCGGTTTCTGGTTCAATCGCGGCGGCGAGACGACGGGCTCGATGGCGCTGGCGCCGGACGGCACCGTCAACATCATCCTCGGCACGGCTGACGTCGCTGGATCGCGCATGTCCATGTCGATGATGGCGGCCGAAGAGTTCGGCATTCCGGTGGATCGCGTTCGCTCGCAGCTCGCGGATACGAATTCGCTTGGCTACAACCGCGTCACGGCCGGCAGCCGCACGACCTATTCGAGCGGCATGATCGTGGTGGACTCAGCCCGCAAGATCATTGCCGAACTCTGCCGCCGCGCAGCCAAGATGTGGAACGTGCCCGAAGAAGGCGTGGTGTTCGAGGACGGTCATTGCCGTCCCGCCAGCTCCAACGTCGGCGACTTCCCGCCCCTGTCGATGAAGGACATTGCGGCAAAGACCACCTACACGATGGGGGCGATCTGCGGCCATTCGGAGATGAACGTCACCGGCGCAGGTCCGGGCTTTGCGGTCCACATCGTTGACTCGGAAGTCGACAAGGAAACCGGTCTCGTCAGCATCAAGCGCTACACGATTGTTGAGGACGCCGGAAAGGCCATCAGCCCGCTTCAAGTCGAAGGCCAGTTCCAGGGCGCAGCCGTGCAGGGCATCGGCTGGGCGCTGAACGAAGAATATATCTACGGCGCAGACGGCAAGCTGCAGAATCCGGCCTTCCTCGATTATCGCATGCCGGTCGCGTCCGACGTGCCGATGATCGACACCGTGATTGTAGAAGTCGCGAACCCGAAGCATCCTTACGGATTGCGGGGCGTCGGCGAAGTGCCGCTTACGCCCGCAATGGCCGCCATCGCCAATTCGGTCGGCGCATGTATCGGCATCCGGCCCTCATCGCTGCCCATGTCGCCGCCCCGGCTGCTGAAGCTGATCGAGGAGGCGAAGGCAAAAGGGTTGGGTTGAAGCGACCAAACCGTCATTGCGAGCGAAGCGAGGCAATCCAGCACACCACGATGGATTGCTTCGCGCGCCTGCGGCCCGCTCGCAATGACGGGGGACGCTAAAGGTCAGCCTCACCCCTTCTTGAAATTCGCCCGCAGATCCGACGACGTGTTCACCAGCGCATGAATGCTGCGCGCGTAATTCACGGCCTTGTTGGTGTCGATCGCCTGCGCGCTGAGCGCATATTCCTTGACGCCCAACACGGCGGGGCGCGAGGCTTTCAGGATGCTGGCGCACAAGGCGTCCACCAGGCCTTCGACCTGATCCTTCGGGGCGACGTCATTGACCAGCCCGAGAGTCATGGCGCGTTCGGCGCTGATGACCTTCGACGTATAGACCATATACATCAGGGCCTTTACCGAAAGCCGGTCAACCAGCGATGACATCACCATCGTGGGCATGATGTTGTGCGCGAATTCGGGAACCTGAAACGTCGCATCGTCAGCCGCAATCGTCATGTCGGCGACGGAGGCCAGCGCGCAACCGAACCCGTAGGCCCTGCCCTTCACGACGGACACTACAGGCGCCTGCGTCTTGCGCACAGCCGAATAACAGCGAAACACAATGTCGTGCATCTTGCGCAACTGATGTGCATCGGGCGGAGTCTGAGGGGGCGGCGGGGAAGCGCGCCCCATGCAGAAATCATCGCCCGCGCCGCGCAGAATGACGACGCGCGCCTCGGTTTCGGCTTCCAGAATGTCTCCGAGCCGCGTGACCATTCCGTCCGACGCCGCATTGCCGCGTTCGGGATTGCTCAGCGTGATGTCCAGAATTTCGCCGCGCCGTGCGGTCAGGATTTCGTCCGCCATCGTTCCCCCAATTGATCAGCCTGTCTGCCTTTTGTGGAACCAACCGGCGCGGCGCGCAAGCGCAAATCACCTGCGCGCAATCTGCACGATCCGGTCTTCCCAGTCCCGCACCCAACGCTTCGTGTCGCCCAGCGGAGAACGCCGGATGATGCTGCGCAGGTTCTTGCGAAGAAAACGCAGCCGCGACACGTCTGCCGCCAGTTCCGCCGCAGTCGCCACGAAGGCCTCCTCGGAATGCGCGCACAGGTCGCCCAGCCCGACATTCGAATTGTTGCTGAAGCTGATGCGTTCGAAAAAGGCCTCGCCCACCAGCGTGACGACCGGAACGCCCATCCAGAGGCTCTCGCAGGTCGTCGTGCCGCCTGTCTGTGGAGCGCAATCGAGCGAGATGTCCATCTCGCCGTAGAACGGCAGATGGGCGCCGCGCACCGGACGAAACAGAATTCGCTCCGCCTCTACGCCATGTTTGGCAAATTCCGCGGTGACATTGCGACGAAAGGACTCAACCGCCCCTTCCGGGCGGACGAAAACGAAACGCGACCCCGGCGTCGCCATCATGGTTCTGGCCCACAACGCCAGCAGCTTTTGCGAATATTTCATCGGATTGTTCGCAGTGCCGTAGGTGATGAAACCATTGCGCACTACGGGCGGCTCCTTGGCCGGTTGCACGGCGTCGGTGAAGCCCAGACGGCTCAGGCAGATCCAGCTTGCCGGCATCTCGAAAGGCTTCTCGATCATCAGATCGGAGGCCGGCTTCAGATAGGGATCAACCAGCAGATAATCGATCGTCGGCAAGCCGATCGAATGCGGATAGCCGAGCCAGCTCGCCTGCACGGGCGCAACGCGCCGCGCCAGAACCGAGGGCCTGTTCAGATGCGTCGATCCCCCAAGCTCGAAAAGAACATCGAGGTCATCCCCCGCCATCTGCTCCGCGACGGAGCGATCATTGCCGCCGTTGATGACCTTGAAGGAGGTCGAGATCGTAGACAGGTGCTGCTGCACACGATCGGGGTCGCGCGGATAGAACGAATAGGCGTAAAGCTCGATCCGCTCGCGATCGTAATGTTCAAAGATCGGCAAGCAGAAATAGGTCACCGGATGATCGCGCAGATCGGACGACATGATGCCGACACGCACTTTCGGCCTGGTGCGCCGGGGCGGCATCGCCACCGGCGTGCTCGATGCGCGCTTGACGATGCTCTCCCCCCAGCGGCGATGCTGGGCGAGAAGATCGAGCCGGTCCTGTCGCGTCTTCACGTGTGACAGGAGACTGTGCAGCCCGCCCGGAATGTCGTTCGTGGCCCAGTATTCGGCGCAAACGCCGAAATCGAATTTCTCCAGATGCGCGAAGTCGCAGGTTCTTTCAAAGACGGACGAAAAGGATTTCGCATTCTGCGGATCGAACCCATAGGCGTCGAAACACCGTGCGGCGAGCGCCTGCGCTTCGTCGATCCACTTCGCTTCGTCAGCCCCGCGCGTATTGATCAGGCTGAAACAAAGGTTTGCGGCGGTCCGCAGATCGAACTGCGCCGCCAGCGACCGGCGGTAAAACTCGTTCGCCGTGTGGCGATCTTCCTTCTGGTAGAAATGAAAATCGGCCATGAAGCGCAGTGCGCCCGCATGATCGGGCTTCGCGGCCAGCATGTTTTCCGCAGCCGCAAGCGCTTCCTCGCGCCGGTTCAGGCGCAATAGCAATGAAGCGCGGTTGAGCCGCAACCCGTCATCCTCAGGCGCGAGATCTATGGCGCGCTCCAGAACGCCGACGCCTTCGTCCGTGCGCCCCAGCAACGTGAGCACCCGTGCCTTGAGCGTGAGCGCATCAACCGACTTCGGCGTCATGGCAAGGATGCGATCCAGAACCGTCAGGGCCGCCTCGTGTTCGCCCATGCGGTCGCGGGCGCGCGCGACGAACAGCGCAGCTTCGAGGTTTCCGGGCTCAAGTTTCAACGCCCGGCCGGCGGCTTGCAGGCAAAGCTCGGGCTCGGCCAGCGCGAGCCGCGCCTTGGCCATATTGACCCACGGACTGGCCGATTGCGGCATGAGTCGCGCGCCCTGCTCCAGACAGGCGACAGCATCGCGCGGCCGGTTCAGGTTGTTGAGAATCACGCCCTTGAGATTCCACGCGGCCCCGTATGTCCGCTGCCGGGTCAGGGTCGCCTCGCAATAGCGAAGGGCGCTGTCGAACTCGCCGGACCGATAGGTCGCCACAGACCGCTCGTAGAGCGCCTTTGCATCCCGGTCGATTGCTGTCCCACCGCTGCTGCGGCTTTCGCCCGGCTTCGCCATGGAGCCTCCATTTCAGGCACGTTCTAGCACCATGGACCCGGCTACGCCATTTGCGCAGAGTGCTAACAAAATCAGCGGTTTTTCCACCGAATTCTGTCCACAGGCCGCTTTGACCCGCCAGTCCCGCACCCCTAGAACGCTCGTCCGCAATCAGCATTTGAGTCGGGTGAAATGAAATCCATCAACCAGCGCATCGCCGAGGAACTCAACGTCGCGGAACGACAGGTCATCGCGACTGTCGAACTGCTCGACGGAGGCGCGACCGTGCCGTTCATCGCCCGCTACCGCAAGGAAGTGACGGGCGCGCTGGACGATACGCAATTGCGCACGCTTGAAGAGCGACTTCGCTACCTGCGCGAGATGGAGGAACGCCGCAAGGCCATCCTCGAGTCGATCCGCGAACAGGGCAAGCTCGACGCCGACGTCGAAAAGCGCGTGATGGAAGCCGATACGAAGGCGCGGCTTGAAGACATTTATCTTCCCTTCAAGCAGAAACGCCGCACCAAGGCGCAGATCGCGAAGGAGAACGGCCTTGAGCCGCTGGCGAATGCCCTGATGGCGCAGCCGGACCTTGATCCCAGGACGCAGGCAGCCGCCTATGTGAAACCCGAGGCCGTAGCGACAGCGGAAGAAGCGCTCGAAGGTGCGCGCGCCATATTGGTGGAACGCTTCGCCGAGGACGCCGAACTGATCGGCCGCCTGCGCGAGGATTTCTGGACGCGGGGCCAGCTCGTCTCAAAGGTCCGCGACGGCAAGCAGACGTCCGGCGCGAAGTTTTCCGATTACTTCGATTTCTCCGAACCGCTCACCAAACTCCCGTCGCATCGCATTCTGGCGCTGTGGCGAGGCGAACGCGAGGAAGTGCTTGACCTGAAACTGGTGCCGGACCCCGCCGCCGACCCGACCGTGCGGGCTCCGGGGCCTTACGAATTCGCCATCGCGGCGCGCTTCGGCGTTGCCGATCGCGGACGGCCCGGCGACAAGTGGCTGATGGAAACGGTGCGCTGGTCGTGGCGCACCAAGATCGAGGTGCATCTGGGCATCGATCTGCGCATGCGGCTGTGGACCAATGCAGAAGACGAAGCAGTCCGCATCTTCGCGGCCAATCTGCGCGATCTCCTACTCGCCGCCCCGGCCGGAACGCGCGCCGCCATGGGGCTGGACCCCGGATTCCGCACGGGCGTGAAGGTTGCGGTGGTCGACGCTACCGGCAAGGTGGTCGACACCACAGCCATATTCCCGCACGAACCGCAGCGTCGTTGGGACGAGAGCATTTCGGTCCTCGCCGCCATGGCGCTGCGTCACAAGGTCGAACTCATCGCCATCGGCAATGGAACCGCCTCGCGCGAAACCGACAAACTCGCCGCGGACCTCATCGCGCGCTTCCCGCAACTGAAGCTCACGAAGGTGATGGTCTCGGAAGCCGGCGCTTCGGTCTATTCAGCCTCCGCCTATGCGTCGCAGGAATTGCCCGAACTCGACGTCACCCTGCGCGGCGCCGTCTCCATCGCCAGACGCTTGCAGGACCCGCTCGCGGAACTTGTGAAGGTCGATCCGAAATCCATCGGCGTCGGACAGTATCAGCACGACATCGCCGAACAGAAGCTCGGACGCTCGCTCGAAGCCGTGGTGGAAGACTGCGTGAACGCCGTGGGCGTCGACGTGAACACCGCATCCGCGAAATTACTCGCGCGCGTCTCCGGCGTCGGGGATTCGCTTGCCCAGTCCATCGTCACCCATCGCGACACAAACGGTCCGTTTCCGTCGCGCGACGCCCTCAAGAATGTTCCGCGGCTCGGCGCGAAGGCTTTCGAGCTGGCAGCCGGCTTTCTGCGCATCAACAGCGGCGAGCAGCCGCTCGACCGCTCCGGCGTACACCCGGAAGCCTATCCGGTAGTCAGACGAATTCTGGACCGCACGAAATCCGACATCACCACATTGATCGGCAACACGCGCATTCTGGGAACCCTGAAAGCCAGGGACTTCGTCGACGACAAATTCGGCGTGCCAACCGTCAGCGACATTCTCAAGGAACTTGAGAAGCCGGGCCGCGACCCGCGACCGGCCTTCAAGACTGCAATCTTCAAGGAAGGCGTCGAAAAACTTGAGGATCTGCGCCCCGGCATGATTCTCGAAGGCGTCGTGACGAATGTCGCGGCGTTCGGGGCTTTCGTCGACATCGGCGTCCATCAGGACGGCCTGGTGCATGTGTCGGCGTTGTCGACCACATTCGTCAAGGACCCGCGCAGCGTCGTGAAGCCGGGCGACATCGTGAAAGTCAAAGTGATGGAGGTCGACAGATCACGCCAGCGCATCGCGCTCACGATGCGTCTCGACGATCCTGAGACGGGTCGTGCGCAGCAAGGCGACAAGCGTCAACCCCCGCCAGCGCAGAAACACTTCCAGTCAGCTCCGCGCCCGTCAGAGCCCACCGGAAACGCCTTCGCGGATGCGTTGCGACGCGCCTCGGAGCGTCCGAACAAAGCCCGCTAAAAGAAAATGGCCGGTCCAGGGGACCGGCCATTTCCTCAACGTTTGTTGCAGACGGTTACTCGATGATCTCGACGACGCGATGCGAACGCGGGTCGACCAGCACGGTCTTGCCGTTCACCACGGTGTAGCGATAGTTCTGCACCTTGAAGCGAGCCGGAACTTCGTAATATTTCACGCCCGACGTGGGCAGCGTTGCGCCGACGACAATGTCGCCGTTCATCCGGTAGGGCTCAACGCGCTGCGTTTCCACATAGGTGCGGAATTCGCGGCGATCAGCATCCGCAATGCCGCCGACGATGGCCCCGCCTACTGCCCCCACCGCAGCCCCGACCGGACCGCCGACGATCGCGCCGCCTACAGCGCCAGTCGCTGCGCCGGCGGCCGCGCCGCCACCCTGCGCAAACGCCACGCCCGGAAGCGCCAGAACCGAAACAACACCGAGAATTGTGAGTGCGTTTTTCATATCAGCCTCTCTGTTTCCCAAAGCTCGCAGCGGTTGCAACAAGCCTGCTAGGGTCCACATCGCAAGTTGCGCACGGACACTGGGAAAAGAACGTTGAGGCAGCGGCTGCGTTCCAGTCTTCCGGAAAATACTCAAGACACGCGAGAGGGAGCGCGGATCAGAACGCCTGTATTCACTGGGTCCGGCCCAATATCCTGCACACCGTTGAGCGAAAGTAGTTCTGCGAGCTTGGCGCGCGCGCGATTGAGCCTGCTCTTAATCGTGCCGGTCGGCACACCGCAGATCTCCGCAGCTTCTTCGTAGGACATTTCGGCAATGCCGATCATCACCAGCACCTCGCGATGCTCCGGCGACAATTTCTCCAGCGCTTCCCTGAACTCGTTGAGCTGCAGCCGGCTGCCCTGCTCGGCGCCAACTGACAATGTCTTGGCGTAGGCGCCGTTTGGATCAGGCACTTCACGTTTCATCTTGCGATAGCTTGAATAGAAGCTGTTGCGCAAAATCGTCACGAGCCAACCGCGCAGATTGGTGCCCTGCTGGAAAGAACCGAAATTCGCCCATGCCTTGACGAGGGTTTCCTGCACCAGATCATCGGCCGTCGTCACCGAACTGGTCAACGACACCGCATAGGCGCGCAGGAACGGAATTTCAGCGACGAGGAGATCACCTTGCGATCGGTCCGTCATTTCGATTGACCTTTTTTGCGCTCCTCGGCCTCCAGTTTCGCAAGCAGCGAAAGAAACTTGTCCGGCACCGGCGATTTGATGATATCGTTGCAGTAATCCTTCAAGGCTGAGCCGATGACCTCCTGCACCGCATAGTCAAGCTGAACAGGAATTTCCGCGTTGATATCATCCGCCGCATCGTCCGCAGTTACGACGCGCGAGTCCCCGAGACCGATTTGCACGATGAAAACTTCCTCACTGCCGGAGCGATCCATCACGTCGATGCGAACGTGAAAACTTGGCCGATGCGTCAATAACGTTCATCGGCCTCATTAGTTCCGCTTGCGAAAATATCTTTTTCGGTTGCTTGACCGACCAAGTCGCGCGCGCGCAATGTGCTGCCACAACTATGCTTTTAAGGAGCAGAACGCATGTCCGTTGCCCAGGAAATCGCGCCGCATCTACCTTATCTTCGTCGTTTTGCGCGCACCCTGTCGGGCTCCCAGCCGGGAGGCGATGCTTATGTGATCTCCACGCTGGAAGCGCTTGTGGCGGATCCTTCGTCCTTTCCTCGCGACGTCCCGGCGCGCATCGGACTTTACCGCACATTCGTGAAGCTCTGGTCCTCTGTGCCGTTGAACGGCGTCGCAGACTCTCCCGACGTCATTGCGGCCGCGCAGCGGAACCTGAATTTGCTCACGCCGCTATCGCGTCAGGCCTTCCTGCTTCGCACCGTCGAAGGTTTCTCTCCGCGCGAGGTTTCGCAGATCCTTCAGGTTGAAGAGAGCGAGATCGACGATCTGATCGACGCAGCGGGACGCGAAATCGCCATGCAGGTCGCCACCGATGTTCTGATCATCGAGGACGAGCCTGTCATCGCGCTCGACATTGAATCCCTGGTCAAGGATCTCGGTCATCGTGTGGTCGGAATTGCGCGAACGCACAAGGAAGCTGTCAAGATTGCGGACGCCACGCGACCTGGACTCGTTCTGGCGGACGTTCAACTCGCGGACGGCAGCTCCGGCCTTGACGCCGTGAACCAGATCCTCGGCAGCTATGAAGTCCCGGTCATTTTCATCACTGCATTCCCCGAGCGCCTGCTGACCGGGGACCGTCCGGAACCGGCTTTCCTCATTGCAAAGCCGCTCGGAACCGAAGTCGTCAAGGCCGCGATCAGTCAGGCCCTTTTCTTCGATCGTCGCGCCTCACGCCGCGCAGCCTGAAGCGAAAACGCGGGCCGAAAGGCCCGCGTTTTTTGACCCCGAAAAGCAGATGCTATCGCGCACCTGCGCCCATCGAACCGGAAGAGTTCGCGTTCTGAATCATCGACAGATCGATCGAACTCCACGCAGCAAACAATGCAAGACGCGCCAGGGCCGGAAGCGATTTTGACCCCGTGCGCTTCATTATGGCCGCGCGATGCTTTTCAACTGTTCGCTGGCTGATGCCGAGATCCGCAGCGATATTCTTGCTGGGGTGTCCCTCAAGAACGAGATCCATGATCTGACGTTGCCGTGGCGTCAATGCGGCCACATTGTTGGCGGCCTTTTCCCGCCACAGCGACAACTGCGACAGGTCCCATTGAATCTCCCTCTCCGGTGTTCCCATTAGTCATTCTCCTGTAGCTGAGCCCGAGACTCCCCTTGGGGGTGACTGGAGCCTGAGAGAAAACGGGGAAGGGGACGGAAAGTTCCCCTACCGAGCGGTATTTTCCGAGCGGCATTGCCGCCTAATTGCGGCAGCGGGAACCTCGGCATGGTGCAAGTGTTAACATCCGGTTTCAATGCACGGAGTCGCTATGTTGACGATCATTGTGGGCAAGCAACTTCCGGTGGCGCCCGTCGAAGCATTGATGCAGGCCTCCGGTGCGACCCGATATGTCTGTGTCGACGACTTCGAAGCTGTCCGGTGGATCGTCAATGACGCGAGCCCCGCGTGTCTGCTGATCGTTGACGCCGAGCACGCCAGTCCGCAGCAGATCAATGCGCTTCCGGCGAACGTCAACTGCATGGTCACCAATGCTGCTGCGCTGCAGTCGGGCGAATTTGCTGCAGCTTTCATTGCGGACTGCAATGGCCGTTCGACCACGGACGAAGCGGCATAAAAAAGCCCGCGTCGCTTCCGACGCGGGCGCCGCCACGTTCCGTCCGGAAGCTTTAGCGTGACCGGTTCATCAGTCCGAACGTAACGCCCAGGCCGAAGGCAACCGCCAGTGCAATGCCGGGGTTGCGCTCCACATAGCTTTCAAGCTCACCGCCTGCACTCTGCAGCTTCTGCTGTGCATCCGACATGGTTCCAGACAGACGATCGCGGGCGTCATGCGTGGCGCGCGTGATCGTATCGGTCGCGGAACTCGCCTGCTGCTGGACAAGCTGCGTCATCGACGTCGCGAGCTTCGCCACATCGTCGCGCAGCGTGGCGAGGTCGCCGGAAATATCGACTGTCGAAGATTTCATATTATCGACGTTGCTCATATGTGCCTCCAAGGAAAGGCCGGCGACGCTTTGCGCCGCCGGCGTGATGAGTGAATCGGACCTGCTTAGCGGTTGCGGTCGTACCAGTCGGTTACGGCCTTCTCCGCCTGCTCCTTCGAATAGCCGTACCGTTCCTGGACACGTCCGACGAGCTGCGTCTGCTCGCCTTCGATCACCTGCATGTCGTCGTCGGTGAGCTTTCCCCATTCCTTCTGGGCCTTGCCCTTCAACTGCTTCCAGTTTCCCTTGATCTGATCCCAATTCATATTCAGCTCCTGTGTTGGCCCCATCCGGCGCATTTTGCGCCGGACCGGGGCGGGTTAGATTTCGTCCCTGTGGTGGCCGCCGTAGGCGCTGCCCACACTCGAGATGAAGGCGCCGACGACGAGCGACAACACGAGCATGAAAGCCGTTGTGGCCCCGGCCTTTCGGGCCTTGTCGGCAGCTTCTTTCGCCTGCGTCTTGGCATTGTCGACGCGAGTCAGAACCTGATCCACGCGCTGGCGCGATTCAGCTTCGCTCATGCCCGTACGCGAGGCCACGAGTTGCGCCAGGTAGGCCTTGTCTTCATCGGGGATTGTGCCGTTGACAGCGCCGGCCGCCAGTATGCGCCCAGCCTCGGCATTCGACGCCGCCACGTCAGCGGTCGCCGATGTCGTCCCCGCCGCTCCACGTCGAAACAGCATGTCAACGAAATAGGCCGACGGATTTGCCGCACTGTCGCCCTGTGACGAGCCCGCGCGGTTGCCAGCGCCCTGGGCGGCGCCCTGCGCAGCTCCACCCGTGACGCTTGTCACGGCCGAACCGACGCCGCTGGCGATGCCCGTCACCGCGCTGGTCAAAACGCTTGCAACCAGAATGGTCGCCAGCGCCCATGCCAGAAAGCCATGGGCCGTGTCACGAAAATAGACTTCATCGGTATGGACGATGCTGCGCGTGCGCAGCCGTCCCGCCACATAGCCCCCAAGCGCCGAAGCGATCCATTGGATCGCCACCACCGCCACACCTGTGCTCACCGCAAAGGTCGTGACGCTCGCGCCCGAGCCGCTCCATGGCGACACGATGGTCAACCCCAGAGCAGACGCCAGCACGGTCAGGACAAGCGAGACTGCCACCATGGTGATAGCGCCCGCCACGATGGCTCCCCATGCTGTTGCGTCCCCATCGCGCGTATGTGCTGCGGGGTCCGGCGCATGTCGTATGTCGCTCAAGCTCATGCGCCCCTCCTAGCGAAAGAGGAAAGCGAGGAGCAGGATGATCGGAATCGGCACGCCCAGCAGCCACAAGAGTATTCCGCGACCCATTTTCAACCTCCCGTGAAGGATACGCCATGCTAACGTGAGCAGGCCCGTGCGGTTCCGGTCGAGACGGTGCGGCTTATGCGCAAGCGCGGCAAAACCTTGCTGCAACGCTTTAAAAATTGATTCCATTTTAAGCATGTCTTGTTTAAATGACGTCGATTCGCTCTACATGCGCATGCGTTGTCGGTTAACGCCGAGGCGACAGAGCAGCAATAATCATCCGGTGTCATTCGAGCCAGATGGGCAGGAGGAGCCATGGAATTCCTTCGCAACAGCGAAGCTATCCGGGCGGATCAGAAAAACGGCGGACGAGTCTGGAAGCATTTTTTCCAGACTACTGACGGCGCCGTAGCGACGCCTGCGGTGCCTCACGTCGTCGAGACGGTTCTACAGTACTGCCCGGACATTGATCCCGAGCAAGTCGCGGCGTTCCGCCGCGCGGTTGAAGCGAGCCTGCGGCGCAATAATTCATTCTGCGAAACCTACAAGGCCACGAGCCGCGCCGAGGAACCGGCGCGCTGGATCGAGGCCAGCGGCAGTCTCCAACGCCTGGCGGATGGCGCCATAGAGCTGGTCGGCATCTCGGTCGATGCATCCGCGCGCATGGCGAGCGAGGGTGAATTGCAACGGCGTCTCCGGCAGCAGACGGGAATCGCACGCTTCGGCACGTATGCGCTCGGTGAAAGCGATATCGATCGGATCGTGCAGCGCGCAGCGGAAACTGCTGTGGAAATTCTCGACGTTCCGCTCGCGAAAATTCTTCAGCTTTCGCCACATGACGGCTCCATGTTTTTCAAGGCCGGCGTTGGCTGGCGCGAGGGACTCGTCGGACAGTCCACATTCGAGATTGCCCTCACGTCGCAGGCCGGCTTCACGCTCATCAATGATGGTCCTGTCATCGTTGAGGATCTTCTCGCCGAAACTCGATTTGCCTGCCCCCCCATGCTGCACGAGCATCATGTCCGCAGCGGAATGAGCGTCATCATTCCCGGACATGGCGCACAGCCGTTCGGCGTGTTCGGCGTCTTCTCTCGAGAACTTCGCAGCTTCGACGAAGCGGATATCGATTTTCTCGTGTCCATCGCCAATGTCATCGCCAACAGCGTCAGGCATAATGCGTCCGCTGTTCAGCAGTCATTGCTCATTCGTGAACTGGTTCATCGCGCCGGCAACATGTTGCAGGTGGTGAGCTCCATCGCGAACCAGACCCTTGCGCGCGATCCGTCAACCAGCCCGGAGCGAGCACAGTTCACCGAACGTCTCGCGGTGCTTGGCCGCGCCAACCATCTTGTGGCAGACGGTGGATGGACCACCACGCGCCTTGCATATTTCGCTGAAAATATTCTTCGGCCCTGGCTCCCCCGCCTGAAATTGCATGGCGCTGACATATTGCTCCCTGCTGATCTTTGCTTTGACCTTGGCTTGATCCTTCACGAGATCGCATCGAACTCGCGCCGCTTCGGCGTACTCGGCTCGCAGGAAGGCGCGATCCGGGTAGACTGGACCTTGCTGGCGGGCCCGGACGCGGCGGATCTCTTCAGCTTTGTTTGGGAGGAATCGACCCCGACGCGCCATCGCACCGAACGCGGATTTGGATCGCGGCTGTTTCAGGCCGTCATCGAACGCAAGTGGGGCGGCTTGGTGCACGAGACGCGCAGCGACGTCTACCGCTTTGCTTTCGACGTACCGGACGTCAGCACTGCGACTGCCGGAAAGGCCTGGACTCTTCCGGGCATCAATTGACGGAACAAGCCCATTCAGCGCTCGTTGATATGCATGCCCTCGAACGGGCATAGCTTTCCGGCACTGCCGGAGAGCGCCCTCTCGGGCGTTTCCTCCCCTCGACTTCACCGGGGCCTCGGCCCCGGTCTTTTTTTGTCCTGAATACAAAAAGGGAAGCGCCGCAGCGCTTCCCTTTTCTTCAGTTCTGACAGTGCAGCTATATTCGGCCCATCAGGAGCAGAACGATGATGATCAGCAGCAGCAGGCCGAGACCTCCGCTTGGAAAGTATCCCCAACCCGAACTGTAAGGCCAGGTCGGGAGCGCGCCGATCAGCAGTAGAACGAGAATGATCAGCAGTATGGTGCCGAGACTCATTGGCTTCCCCTCCTCACGAGTAAAGCCTGATCATCAGCGACGGCAAACGGTCCGGCCGCTCCGCGTCACGTAACAGCCACGCGGACGAGTCGCGTCCGCAATGACGGCGCCGCCGACTGCGCCGATGGCGCCGCCCGCAAGCGCACCGCCCGCAGTGCCGGTGGCGACGCCGCCGACAACTGCGCCTGCCGCGCCACCCACGGCCGCGCCGGTGAGGACGCGATCATCGCGCGCCGAACATGCGCCGAGCGTGAGCGCAAGAGCGGATACAACGAGAATCTTATTCATAGGTGGCTCCCTTTTCGAATTTGAATCCGGCTCCGGGGAAATTCCGCAACCGGGGATGCAATGTGGAATATTGAAGGCGGGCGACCCGAAAACAGGTCGGAATTTACGGCAGCGTTTTGTTTTGTCCTCTGCATGCAGAACGAGAGCAGGAGAAACTAAAGCGTGACCGCCATTTTGTTGCATTCCTGCAACGGCGTTTTACAAGCGCGCTGCAAAGGCGTGGCAGCCGGAACTGCTTTCCGTCTCGTTGGTTCCTTGCTCGTGAGGAACTTACTGAGAGGTTTTGTAATGAAGAATTTCATCGCGTCTTCGCTGGGCGCCGTCGCGATGGCGACCAGCGTCACCGCAATGGCGGCCGATCTGCCGTCCCGTGTGGCTGCCCCCGCGCCGGTCCTTGCGCCCGTCGCTGTCGCCTTCTCATGGTCCGGCTTCTATGCCGGTCTGAACGGTGGTTATGGCTGGAACAACAGCCGCTGGTCGCCCTCCGCTCCGCCGGTGTTCGCGACCTTCCGGGCCGATGCCGACGGCTTCGTCGGCGGCGCGCAGGTCGGCTTCAACTGGCAGATGGGTTCTCTCGTCGCCGGTGTCGAAGGCATGCTCGACTATTCGGACATGTCCGGCAGCGCACAGTGCTCCACATTCGCCGGCACTGTTTGCCGCACGCGCCAGGATTGGCTCGGCGACATCAACCTGAAGCTCGGCTTCGCGGTCGATCGCGCCCTCATCTACGGAACGGGCGGTATCGCATTCACGAACTTCAAGCTGACGCAGCCTGTCGGAGCCCCTCCGGCTAACTTCGGCAGCCATTCGCGCACCGGCTGGACGGTTGGCGTGGGCATCGACTACGCCCTGACCAACAACTGGGTCGCAGGCCTGCAGTACAAGTACTATGATTTCGGCAGCTTCAACTCGACTGCCGCCGGAACCAACGTGCGCTTCCGTGAAACCGATCGCGTGCTGCTCGCCAAGATCAGCTACATGTTCGGCGGACCGTCGACCTCTGGCGTCGTCGCGCGCTACTAAGCAAACCAGAATGCAGAAAAGCCCCGGTGCATCCGGGGCTTTTTTGTTGCTATTTGCCGAATGTCTCGTCGAATGAATAGCCTGATCCACGTACGGTTCGCAGCGGGTCCCGCTCGTTGTCGCGTGACAGAACTTTCCGAAGTCGCCCGATGTGAACATCAACGGTGCGCTCGTCGATCTCCGTCTCCGAACCCCAGACCATGTCGAGAAGCTGTGCGCGCGAGAATACGCGACCCGGCCGCTCGATGAGATATTCAAGCAGCCGGAACTCGGTTGGACCCAGATGCACTTCCCGGCCGGCGCGATGCACGCGCTTGGTGTCGCGGTCCAGGCTGATGTCGCCCTGGCCCAGTACGGATGCGATGCGTTCCGGCTTCGCACGGCGCAACACAGCCCGAACGCGCGCCATCAGTTCCGGAACCGAAAACGGCTTCACGACATAATCGTCGGCGCCCGTCGCTAGGCCTCGCACGCGCTCGCTCTCCTCGCCGCGCGCGGTCAGCATGATGATCGGAATCGATCTCGTCGCATCTCGCGCACGCAGCCTGCGGCAGAGCTCGAGGCCGGAAAGTCCGGGCAGCATCCAGTCAAGGATGACGAGATCCGGCAGATCTTCCTTGAGTTTGAGTTCAGCCTCATCGCCGCGCTCGACGGCCTCGACCTGATAGCCTTCGGATTCCAGATTGTAGGTCAGCAGCACCGACAGGGCCGCTTCATCCTCCACCACCAGAATGCGCGGCGCGGTCTGCGGCTTGCTGCTGCGTCCCCCATCCGGAAGAACAGACGCCGGTGGTGCGACGCCTCGCCGTGGAGCGGAGAAATAGGCTGACCGGTTCAGGCCCATGTTTCCCCCCGGCGCGCTATACCTGCACCGGATGGCCCGGGCCCTTCGGCCGATCGGTCGGCAGGTTTGTTCCCGTCACGAGATAATAGACCGTCTCGGCTATATTCGTCGAATGGTCGCCCGCGCGCTCTATATTCTTCGAACAGAACAGCAGATGCGCGCAGAAGGATATGTTGCGCGGGTCTTCGAGCATGAAGGTCAGCAGGTCGCGAAAGACGGAATCTTCCAGCGCGTCAATATCCGTGTCGCGCCGCCAGACGTTCATGGCCTTTTCAACGTCGCGATGCGCATAGGCGTCGAGCACATCCTTCAACTGCGCACAGGCCAGATCGCCCATATGTTTCAGCCCGACCATGGGCCGTTGCACGCGCTGCTCGGACGCGATCTTGATCGCGCGCTTCGAAATATTCTTGGCCAGATCGCCAATGCGCTCCAGTTCGCCCGCGATGCGGATCACCGCAATGGTCTGGCGAAGATCGACCGCCATCGGCTGGCGCCGCGCGATGGTCAGAACAGCTTGCTCCTCGACGGCGCGTTGAAGAGCGTCGAGTCGGGTGTCGCCCGCCACGACCGAGCGGGCGAGTTCCAGATTAAAGGTCGTCAGCGCCTCAAGCGCATCCGCCATGAGCTTTTCGGCAATTCCGCCCATCTCGGAGATCTTGTGCTCAAGCGCCTCAAGATCCTTGTCATAGGCCCGGACGATGTGTTCGCTCATTGGTCTGCCCCTTCATCGCCTGCCATCGAGGTGATGGACTTCATCCGGACTTGCGATCCGGATAGACGTTGCCGGATGCGGTTTTATGAAAGCCGGATGACAGATATATGACAGGCCGCGCTGAAGGTCATGCGTCCAATGGGTCAGACCTTCTCCAGCAGTAGCGCCCCGCCCTGCCCGACGCCCACACACATGGAGGCAAGCGCAAAGCGCCCGCCCGTGCGGGAGAGTTCCAGCGCCGCTGTGCCGGCGATGCGTGCCCCGGACATGCCGAGCGGATGCCCGAGCGCGATCGCCCCGCCGTTCGGATTGACGCGCGCATCGTCGTCCGCAATCCCCAGCGCGCGGGTGCAGGCCAGCACTTGTGCGGCGAAGGCCTCGTTCAGTTCCATCACGGCCAGATCCTTGACGCTGACGCCGTTCCGGCCCAGCAGCTTCTCGATGGCCGGCACAGGCCCATAGCCCATGATGCGCGGGGCAACGCCCGCCGACGCAGCCCCAACCACACGGGCGATGGGCTTCAGGCCGTATTTCTCCGCCGCCGCCCGTGAAGCCACGATCAGGGCCGCCGCGCCGTCGTTGACGCCCGACGCATTGCCGGCGGTGATCGAACCGTCCGCCTTCACAAACGGGCGAAGTTTCTGCAGCGCCTCAAGGCTGGTTGCGCGCGGATGTTCATCCTTCGATACCTCCTCGAACTTGCCGCGACCGGCAGGCGTCTGGACGGGAATGATCTCGGCCGCCAGACGGCCATTCTCCTGCGCGGCAGCGGCGCGGGATTGGGACCGGAACGCAAATGCGTCCTGCGCCTCGCGCTCGATCCTGTAATCAGCGGCGACATTCTCGGCGGTCTCGGGCATGGAATCCGTCCCGTAGGCCTGATGCATCTTCGGATTCACGAAACGCCAGCCGATGGTCGTGTCATGCACCTCGTTGGCGCGGGAGAAAGCCGCGTCGGCCTTGGGCATCACAAACGGAGCGCGGGTCATGCTCTCGACGCCGCCCGCTATGGCCAGGTCCATCTCGCCGGCCTTGATGGCGCGTGCGGCCGTCGCGACGGCTTCGAGGCCGGAGGCGCAGAGCCGGTTCACCGTCACGCCCGGAACGCCTTGCGGGATGCCCGCCAGCAGCAGCGCCATGCGCGCCACGTTGCGATTGTCCTCGCCCGCCTGATTGGCGCAGCCGAACCAGACTTCCTCGATCGCCGCCGCATCGAGCCCCGGATTGCGAGCCAGCAGCGCCTTCAGCGGAACAGCCGCCAGATCGTCCGGACGAACGTTGGCCAGCGCGCCCGCATAGCGCCCGATGGGAGTGCGGATGAAATCGCAGATGAAAGCGTCGGCCATGGTCGTCCCGGTCTGAAATGCGGCTCCGGCACGCGCCGGGCTTTTGACAGGTGCATACTTGAGCACGGCGGGCTTGTCATGCCGCCATCAAAAGTCGGCGGCGCTCAATGAGTTTTCGGCATTCGGCGCCCTTCCGGGCGCAAGCCTGTTCACCAAGCGTTAACCATAACGGGAGTCAGTTCGTTAACCTCAACAAATCTTAAACGGCGTTCCGGTTTCATGGAGCTCGATATTGCATCTGGCTCGGGCATCCCGTGTTCATTCATACTCATCCGGTTCTGCGTACCGCTTTGGCGGCCTGTGCGATTCTCGTTTGCGCTCCGGCCGCGCATGCGTTTGATTTTTTTGGCCTGTTCGGCTCGTCCGAACCCGCGCCTCCGCCCCCCAGCGCCAGCGCCCTCTCCTACAGCGTGGCTTTCGAAGGGCTCGACGCCGTCAAGGATCTCGGCGCGCTCATGCGCGATTCATCCAATGCCTGGAAACTCCGGCAGGAACCGCCGCCCAACGGCATGTCGCTGGCCCAGCGCGTCACGGGAGATTTCCAGCGCTTGTCAGGCGCTCTTCAGGCGAGCGGCTACTATGACGGCTCGGTCAAGGTCGTGATCGCGGGCGTCACGGTTGGTCCTGATGGTTCCGGCCTCGAAGCAGCCGCAAGCGCAGCCGAAAAGCTCCGCGACCGCGACGTGGTTCCGGTTCGGATAACCGTGACGCCCGGAACGCCCTACCCACTGCGGCGCGTCAGCGTTTACGACGCGCGCACCGGCAAGCCGGTTGACCGCACATTGTTTTCGAAACGCGCGTTCGAATATGACGACGACGCGCCTGCCCGCGCCTCAACGCTGGTGTCGCTTCAGACGCAATGGCTCGACGAGCTGCGCGGCAAGTCTTATCCGCTTGCGAAAATCCGCAATACCTCCGCGACGGTCGATCATGACGCCCGCGCAGTCGATGCATCCGTGACGGTTGATCCGGGCCCGCGCGCCGGCATCGGGCTGGTCAACATCAATACGCCGCCCGGCATCCATGAACAGATCATCCGCTCGTACATGTATGTCGACGAAGGCGAGGACTATTCGCCCGAAAAGCTTGCCGCCATGCGGAAATCCATCAGCCGCATCGAGGCAATCGGCTCCGTGCGCGTCGAGGATGGCGAAAGGCTGGATGCAAAAGGCAACCTGCCGCTGCTCGTGACGATCAGCGATCGAAAGCCGCATGCGGTGGGAGCATCCGCACAATACTCGACGACCGACGGCCCTTCAATTCGCGCCTACTGGGTCGATCGAAACCTGTTCGGCGGCGCCGAGCGCCTGCGTGTCGACGCGATCGCCGGCTTCGCGCCCGGCGTAGGCGGAACCCTGAAATCCCCCCAGCTGAACGACGTGATCGGCGGGCTAAAGGCGAGCTTCATCAAGCCCGCGCTCGGCGGAACCCGCAACGACCTTCTGCTCGACGCCGCGCTCATGCGCGAAAAGAACGATTTCTATCAGGCCGAATATGGAAATATATCGGCCCAGATCCGCCATCGCTTTTCAGACCGGTTTTCGATTCAGGGCGGCGTGCTGGCCGAGCGCGGTCACTGGGACGACGTTTTTGGCGGCCATAATTATTCGCTGATCGGCCTGCCTGTCTCGGCAGCTTACGACTCGACCGACAATCAGCTCGCGCCCACGCAGGGCATCCGGGCGACAGCAACCACGACTCCCTACTTCAACGTGCTGCCGCAGGGCGTCGGCATGATCGTCTCGAAGGCGCAGGTTTCAGCCTACAAGGCTTTGGATGACGAAGCGCGCTACATCATCGCGGGTCGCGTCGCGGCCGGCTCCATCGCCGGGCAGACAATTCAGAACGTGCCTGCGAGCCTGCGTTTCTTCGCGGGCGGCGGAGGTTCGGTGCGCGGCTATGCCTATCGTTCGCTCAGCCCGGTCGGGCCCACCGGCGCCTATGTGGGCGGCCGCAGCCTCTTCGAAGGTTCACTCGAAGCGCGCGTGAAGGTCACAGACTCGATCGGCATCGTTCCTTTTGTTGATGTCGGGCAGGCCTTCAACCAGTCATGGCCCGATTTCCGCGCTCCGACACGCGCCTCCGTGGGGCTCGGACTTCGCTACTACACCGGGATCGGACCGGTGCGGATCGACCTCGCCACGCCGCTCAATCCGCCCAAAGGTGCAGCGCATTTCGCAGTGACGATCGGAATCGGGGAGGCGTTCTGATGAAGCCGCGCGCACGCAAGACTTTGCTCGGTCTGACGCTTCCTGTTTCGGCGGCATCGGGCCTCATCTGGCTGAACAGCGAAACAGGATCAGACTGGTTGGCTCGGCAGATATCGTCTGCTGCGTCCTCGACCGAGATGACGATCAACATCGGCGCGATCGAGAATCCCCTGTCGTCGCGCATCGCCATCCGGGATGTGACGCTCGGCGACGCGAAGGGCGTGTGGCTGCGCATCGACCACATTGCGATTGACTGGTCGCGCCTCGCGCTTCTGCGCGGCGTCGCCCGGATCGACAGGCTTCAGGTGGATCATGTGTCGCTGCTGCGCGCGCCGCCGAAATCGCCGCAGGACTCAGCAAACGATCAGCCCTTGATTCCACGCCTGCCGGTCGATTTGCAACTGAACGAATTCTCTGTTGCGAAAATGGAGATCGCCGAGCCCGTCATGGGCGTGACGGCGCATTTCAATGCGCGCGGGGTCGCGACGCTCGCCGACGGCGGCGCAGCCGTGAAGCTCGTTATCGAACGCTCCGATGCGCCGGGCTCGGTTCAACTCGATGCACGAATTCCCGCGCGCCTCGCGGACGCAAGACTCGATCTGCATGTCTCCGAACCTGAAGGCGGGCTGATTGCGCGCCTCGCCTCCATCGAAAATCTTCCGGCGCTCGAATTGGATTTGAAGTCCGGCGGCGGACCCGATGACTTCAACGCACGCTTGACCGCGAAAGGCGGCTCCTCGCTTGATGCGACGGGCGAATTGCGGATTTCGCGTGACGGAGATTCACGAAATCTCGCCCTTCAACTGGACGCTTCGATTCCCGCCCTGCTGCCACCGTCGGCTAATGCGGCATTTCCCGGCGTGACGCGCGTCACCGCACTGGCGCGCCTTGACGATAATGGCGCAGTCGACGTTCACCGGCTCGATATGTCCGGGCAAGTGCTGCAACTCGGCGTCAGCGGATCGTTGCTCAAGGACGGCCAACTGGATTTTACGGGATCGCTCAAACAGACGGGCGCATTGGCCGACAAAACCTTTCGCGCGAAGACGCTGGACGGCGCCTTTCGCGCTGCCGGAACTCTGTTGCGTCCAGACGTCTCCTTCCAGCTTGACGGCGAAGACATATCCACCCCGGCCGGACAGTTCGGAAGCGTCCTACTCGTGGCGCGCGCAACGCCGGACGGCGTTGCAACGCGCGACCCGCGCATCGCCGTCGAACTGGACGCGACCGGAGAGCGGCTGGCGTGGACCGACAAGGCTTACGCCGATGCCATCGGCCCCGCACTGTCAGCAACGCTGCGAGCCCGGGTCGATCTCTCGGGTCAGGCCGATGTGACCGCAGCGCGCATTGCGATCAAGGCCGGCGAAGCAAGCTTTATCGGCAAGGCCGGAATGCGTGAACTCGCGGGACGCTTGTCGCTCTCGGCGCCGAACCTCGCAGCCTTATCGAAAATGGCCGGGCGCGATCTGCGCGGAGCGCTGTCGGTGGAAACCGAACTCTCGGGTTCGCCTGCACAGCGCCGCATCGACGCAAAAGTCTCCGGAAGCGTTGCTTCGCCCCAAACCGGCTTCGCCGCAATCGACGGGCTCGCAGGCTCCAAACTGTCGCTGTCAGGCGATGTCGCATTCTCGCAGCCGAAAATGTCCTTCAACCGCTTCGTCCTCGCGGGCGAACATGCAACGATCAATCTGGATGGCCACTTCACGGCTGACGATGTCTCGCTGAAGCTGCTGGCGGACTTTCCCGAACTCGACGCCGCTGACGAGCGTCTGGAGGGTCAAGCCAAACTTTCTGCATCGCTCGATGGCCCGCTGAAGAGCGCCACTGGAAAATTGTCGCTGCAGATTGAAAGCGCAAAGGCGGCCGACAAGGCAATCCCCGCATTGACGTTACGGGCCGACGCCGCAGATGTATTCGGCGCCGCTAAAGCCACGATACATCTCGACGGAACAGTTGACGGAAAGACCGCCACAGGCCGCGTCAACATCAAACATGAGTCAGGACTGATCAGTGTCGACGATCTCAACGTCGCCGTTGGACGAAGCTCCCTGCAAGGGTCGCTCGCGCTCGATCAGAACCGATTGGCTACCGGCTCCATCAAGATCGTCACGCCCGACCTCAACGATCTCTCCGCCTTCGCCATGAGCAGACTGGCCGGCAAACTCGACGCGCACCTGATGCTTGAGGTCGCCGCCGGCGCGCAAAATGTGACTCTTGTCGCGAAAGCCGAAGGGGTGCGGACTCCGATGGCTTCGATTGACCGGCTCGATGCGCGCTTCTCGGCGCGTGACGTTCTGCGGCGGCCTGCGCTGGACGGCAACATCAACATCGACAATGCAAAGGTAGGGCAGGAACTCATTCCTTCCGCGCGGATCACCGCAAAGCCCTCCGGTGCGGGCGCGGCGCTCGATCTTGCGCTCGTTGCGCGCGGCTTCACCATCCAGGGCCGTGGCGAATTGATTCCGGGCGACCGTTCGGTCCTGACGATATCGTCTCTGTCCGCCAGAAAGGGCGCGCAGCAACTTGCGATCACGCGGCTTGCTACAATTGCGTTCGGCGGTGGTGGCCTCGACGTGAAGAATGTCTCTGTTTCGACAGGCGCGGGTCGCATCGAGATCGACGGCGCCATCGGGAACTCGCTGGATCTTGTTGCGCGCTTGCGCGCGGTTCCTCTTTCCACTGCGGCGTTCGTGGACCCGGCCTTGAAACTAGACGGAACGGTTGATGCAGAAGCCCGCATCACCGGCACGGCCGCAACGCCCGCAGGCGACTGGAAACTGAATGTCTCGAAATTTGCCTCCGCCGAAACCCGTTCGCTCGGCGCGCCTCCGGTCAGCCTGAACGGGCGCGGCCGACTGAGCGGCGGGCGCACAAGCATTGACGCCGATATGGCCGTCGGACCGAAGAGCCGGATCTCCATCACGGGTTCTGCGCCGCTCGATCCGGAGGGTGCCATGGATCTGGCCATAAAGGGCGTCATCGACGCAGCCCTTGCCAACACGATGCTGTCCGCCAACGGTCAAAGCCTGAAAGGACGCGCCCAACTCGATCTGCGCGTGGCGGGCCAAACCGCCTCGCCTGCCCTCGATGGAAATGTGTCTCTCGCCGAAGGAGCGTTCGACGATCCGCTCATGGGCGTTTCCATTCGCAACATCCGTGCGCGCCTTGACGCCAAAGGCCGCGAGATTGATGTGACCTCCTTCTCGGCTGAAACGAAGAACGGCGGCAAGATCGGATTGAGCGGACGCCTGTCGCTCGTTCCGGAAAACGATTTCCCCGGACAGTTCCGGTTGACGACACGCAATGCGCAACTCGTCGGCTCCGATACCGTGACCGCAGTGGCCGATATGGACGTGGAGATTTCCGGCGCTCTCGCGCGTTCCCCGAAAGTCGCCGGCAAGATCGTGCTTCAGGCGGTCGACGTCGCCATTCCGGAGCGCTTGCCGGCAAATCTCAAGCCGATCCCCGGGACAACGCATATCGACGCCCGCGGCTTCGCACGCCAGATGCTCGACCTTGAACAGAAGCAGAAGCAGAAGAAAGCTGCGTCCTCGGGAAGGAAGGCTCCGTTCGATGCAACGCTCGACCTCACGATATCGGCGCCGAGCCGGATCTTCGTGCGCGGACGCGGCATCGATGCTGAATTCGCCGGCGACCTCGCCCTGAAGGGAACCACCCAACAGCCCGTAGTGGTCGGCAGCTTCGATCTGCGTCGCGGCAAGCTCGACATGCTCACGCAGCGCATCGCCATGACGCGCGGCAAGCTCTCGTTTGTCGGCGGCATCGTACCTGAACTCGACTTTGCGGCCGAGACCGCCGCCGGCGACGTCACCGCATCGGTCAACGTGACAGGCGCAGCGGACGCGCCCTCGTTCTCGTTTTCGTCGTCGCCAGAATTGCCGCAGGATGAAGTGCTGGCGCGCCTGCTCTTCAGGAAGGCAGCCGCATCGCTCACCCCCGTTCAGGCCGTCCAGCTCGCGACAGCCATTGCACAATTCTCCGGTGCGGGCTCTGGAATCGACGCATTCGAAAAAATGCGCCGCGCTCTCGGCGTTGACGCGCTCGATATCGACGTCTCCGGCCCAAGCGGTCCGAAGGTGGGCGCATCGCGCTATCTGACCAGCAATGTCAGCGTCGGCGTGAAGACTGGCGCGAAGCCGGAAGAGTCTTCTGTCAACGTCGGAATTGATCTTTTCAGGGGCGTTCGGGCGCAGGCCGAGACCAGCATGGACGGTAAATCATCCATCGGCATAGGCTTCGAGTTCGAATACTGAGATTTACACGGCTCTCTGTGCGTCAGCGAACACACAGAAGGTCCGCAAGCGCATCGAGCGATGGCTGGCTTTCCAGCCGATCGACAATTTCGATCAGTTGCGTCGCTCGCGCATGAGAAAGCACCGGTCCCAGCAGGTCCAGCGCCTTTGCGCGAACTTCTGAGCCCTCCATCGGATTCTCGATGGTGCCGCGCACTGAATAGACGCGCTTCTGCAGGACGCGTCCATCCGTCAGATCAGCCTCGACAATGGCCTGACGCTGTGGCCGAAGCGCTTCGAGCTCCTCGCTGCCGATGACATCGATGCGCGCCGCGATCGCCAGCACGTCCGGATGCATGAGTTGCGCATGGTCGTGAATCATGTCGAAGGTCAGCCGCCCGTTCGCCAGAAGCGCACCAACGAGATTGCGGATGTTGAGATCCGGCATCGTCGTCTTGTCGACAATTGTCAGGGCCGTGGTCGGCAGATGGATGCGCAGGCGCTTCAGGTTAGCGGCCCGCAACCCCTGCGGCATCAAGGCCTCGACAGCATCGAGCGCCGGTTGCACGGGCGAGCCCACGCACCATTTCTTGATCGTCGTTCTGGCGATCTGGAAATCCGTTCCCAGTCCTTCGATGAGCGACGCCGGTTCTGCGCCGACGACGCTGAACGTACCTAGAAAATTCGGCTTGCCTGAAAACACATCGACGACGCCGGTCATGCCTGATGCGACCATCGTGACCGCAGCCGCACCGTTGCGCGCCGGCATGCCGCCGAACACGAACGCCTTCTCGATATGATCGGCGTCGCGCCGCCAACTGCTCAGCCCCGAGGCCTGCTGCGCCGCATAGGAGAGCGCCGCGCCCGTCCGGCGCACATCGAGTCCCGCCAGTGCAGCCGCAGCGCCCGCAGCCGCAAACACGCCGCAGAAACCCGGCACCGCATGGCCGGCATTGTGAAATTTGTATGCGCCCAGAGCGAGCGCGAAGCGCACCGCCAGATCATATCCGAGCGCCGTGGAGCGCATCAGGTCGCGCCCGCTGCGCTTCCATTTTTGAGCCGCAGCGAAAGACGCTGGCAGCACGATGCATCCGGGATGCATCGCGCCGGCCGCGCTTGAATCATCGGTTTCATCTGCGTGCGCGGACATGCCATTGGCGAGCGCGGCATTTACCGCGCTCGTCATGATCGAACTGCCCATGACCAGCGCTTCGGGCGTGCCGCCTTGCGAGGCCACATAGGAGATCGCGTGCTGCCCGGGCAGCAGGCGCGAACCCGAGACGATCGCCGCCAGCGTATCGAGAATATGCAGCTTCGCGCGCTCATCCACCTCTACAGGCAACGGACGATCAAGCGATGTCGCTATATATTCGCAAAGCGTGCGTTCAAACGTCGGCTGCGGATGTTCGGCATGCCCCCCCATGTCGATTCCTACTTGCCGGTGTCGTAGTACTTGCGAAGCGTCGCAACTTCATGCGGACGCACCGTCGCAACCGATCCCATGATCCGCTTGGCGTCGTCCAGCGTCGCCAGTTCGGGTCCGAAGCCTGTCGCCTTCATGTAGAAGTCGACGAATTCCGGCTCCGCGACAGCCTTCGCATAGGCATCCCGCAGGATCTGCAACTGGTCCGGCGCAACGCCCGGCGGCGTCGCCAGAATGTAGATCATGTTGGCCACCATGTTCGTGTAGAAGTTCAGCGTGTCGAACAGGTCCCCGCTCGGCAGCTTGCCGTGGATTTCCTTGTAAAGATCAATCAGGCAGGGCGTATCCTTGATGAAGTCAGCGCGCTGGATCTCGCCCTTGTCATCCATCGTGCAGAAATAATAGCCCGGCATCAGTTTGCCGGCGCGGATTTCCGGGCCGGACCGGCGCACGATGGTCGCATAGGAATTGTTCAGCACGTCGATTTCGCTGCGCACCAGCGCGAGAAACGATTCCGCCCCATTGCCATAACCGCTGACCATCTTGTAGTTCGCGCCGAGAAGGTCGAGGCTCATGCGGTTCAGCATGTCCTGTGCGCCGTTGAGGCTGGTGCCGCCGACGACGAGATTTGGAACCTTCACGATGTCGGCCGGTTTGTCGATGCGCGGCGTCACATCGCGACGGACCACGATGCCGCGCGTGTCCGCGCCTGCGCCGATGATGCCCATCTTGTCATATTGCGCCTTGAGTTCCGGCAGTTTCAGGATCTGCGCAATCGGAAACCAGATGCCGTAGTAGAGCGTCTTCGCGTCCGGCTTCGCCACTTCGTAAATATAGTTGGTGGCGTGCATGCCGCTGCCGCCCGGCATGTTCTGCACCACCACGGTCGGCTGACCCGGCAAATGGCGACCCAGATATTGCGCGATCTGACGCGCGTTCGTGTCCATCGTACCGCCCGGCCCGCTGCCCACGATGATGGTGATCTGGTTGCCTCGCGCGCCCTGCGCCTGAGCAGCGGCCGGAGCGAATGCGATGGCGGCCGCCGACAGGGCCGTCAGCAGAAAGCGATTGAACATGGTTCCTCCCCCTTTTTTAGTTCGGCTCTGCGCAGGCGCGCAGAATATCCCGAACACGAATCTGTTCCACAGGACTGCGGCAAAGCCGCAGGATTTCGCTTGCACGCCTCTCCCCGATCACCGGCTCTGAGAATGCGTGAAACTTTGCGTCGAATTGCGCATCGCTCAAAGCATTGAGCCTGTGACCCGGCGCATAAGGCATGTCGATCGTCACGACCGTTCCGTCGCGCATCCGCGCATGGCCCCGCGCCGGGAAGATGCCTTCGGCCTCGCCAGGCAAGTCCGGAATGAGCGTGAGGCTGTCAATGACCCGCGCCACTTCGGGACTCTCCCACCGGCGCGCGGCAAATTGGTCCGGCGACAGCTTGCCATCCACCAGCGCGATTCCGAAAATCGCATAAAAACTGTGATCGGCCGTCTCCCGGCGGTCGGGTCGTCGATACACATCGGCAGTCTGACGCCGCACGATGCCGCTGTTCGACACCTGAAGCGTGATCGCCTCGATATCCGCGATGCGAGGCCCCAGCTGTTCGTGCAACGCCACAGCCACCGCCGTGGCCGCCTGCCCGGTGCCCATGCATGGAAAGCGCTTCACGGTGATGTCCATCACGCGCTCGACATCGCCTTCCCCGGGCAGCAGATGATCGAGACTGGAGCCTTCAACGATGATCGCTTCGAGTCCACGCGGTCCGTCGACCGCGCCGCGAGGACCGGTCATCCCGGCCATCGAAAGCTGAAGAGCGATGACGCCGTCCGCCTGCCCGAGTGCTGGCGCGGCGGCTTTCACCGAAGAAATCTTTCCGGCGCGCAGAGCCGAAAACACCGGCGCACGCGCCAGGCTGATGGCGAGCGCCTGCGCCAGTTGCTCCTCTGTGGGCTTTAGCAATTGCGCGGCGATCAACGTTGCGCAGGGCGCGCATGCTGATGTGTGATCCCACGGCCAGGGCGGATCGCCGGCGCGCATCAGATCCATCAGCCGCGTGTAGAACTCGTATCCGGTCGCCACGGCGGCGAGCATGTCGGCTAGCGAGAGATCCCGGCTTTCGGCCACCGCCAGAGCGGTCGCGAAAATATCGCTCGGATGCCCGCCGAGCCCGGGCCCCCAGTAAAAATCGTTGAGGTCGAGCGCGCGGATCGCAGCTCCGCTGTCCAGCATCGCGCCGAGCAGACCGAACGTCTGCCCGCTGCCGAGCCCTGTCGCCTCATGGCCGTTCCACAATGCGCGCGCCACCGTTGTGGACTGAGCCACCGCAGGGTGCGGGCGTCCCGCAAAGGCGCAGCCCAGCGTGTCAATGAACAGATTGCGGATGCGCTCGCGAGACGGGGCCGCCATGGCGTCCCACCGCCGTTCCTGCGCCCAATGCGCAATGCGTCCGCAAATGTCCTCCAACGTCTTCCTCCGCCACAGTTTGGGGGACTCTGGCAGAGGTTCGGTCGGACGTAAAGCAGTCAGGCGCAATCATTCATCTGCGATGCGGCCAGGCTGAAACTGCGTAAATCTACCGGGCCGCGAAGAAAAGAGCGCCGTTAGGCGCCTTCGTCCAGGCTGCAATGCTTGAGCCATTCCGGGCGCGTTCCGTGAAAGCCTCCGCGTAACGCGCGTCCGCAGCCGCAGGTCCGCGCTTCATCCACCAGCAGCTTTGCCGTGTCGATGATGATGTCCTCGATGAGCGTGTGAAGCCCGTCGGTGTAATACATGTCGTTCATGCTGCCGGGTCCGGTATGGATCACTGCCGGCGCCATGCCGGCCCCAAAGTTGATCACCGGCGCAATCGACGCGAAGCACATTTCGGCCTCGCGGGCGAACACAACCTCTGGAACGAGCGGCGTGCCGACAATGTCGCCGCCTTCCATCTGCAACGCCCGAATTTCCGCCGGCGTCTCGAAGCGCGGACCTTCGGTGCAGACAAAAACGCCACGCTCGATCACCCGATTGGAGCGCGCGGTTGCGGCGCGGATCAATGCCGCCCGGGTCTGCGGACAGAACGGGTTCGTCATGTCGACCCGCACCCATGCCTCGCTGTCGTCAAACAGCGAATTGGGCCGCGTCCTGGTCTTGTCGAGGAAGTCGTCCGAAATCACGATATCGCCGGGCCTGATCGCCGGGTTCACCGAACCGATCGCATTCTGCGAAATGATGCGCGTCACACCGAGCTCGCGCAAAGCCCATATGTTGGCGCGATAGTTGATCTTGTGGCTCGGCAGCGTCATCTTCTCGCCGTAGCGCAGCAACACCGCCGCGTCATGGCCGCCGATTTTCCCGATCAGTATCTCGACCGACCCAAACGGAGTCGGCACCTGCTCGCGGCGGCGATCGGCCAGGACGCGTTCTGACGCTGCGCTGGAAATCAACCCGATGGGCGTTCTCATATCGTTGATCCTGCCGATTGCGCGCCGTAGCGCATGTTCCACTCCTCTCGGATAGCGGCCTCATCGACGCGCGTGAAGCGCCCGTCCTCGAAGACGGTGCGTCCGTCGATCATCACCATCCGCACGTGCTGCGGTCCTGCGGCGAAGACGATGTCGGATATGACGCGCTCTTCGGTGAGCCCAAGCGGATGATAGAGATCGAGCGCCACGAGATCTGCGCGCTTCCCGGCTTCGAGGCTGCCGGTGACGTCGCCCATGCCCAGCGCAGCAGCGCCCTCGCGCGTCGCCATAACGATCGCGTCGCGCGCGCTCATCGCATAGCCATTCTGGGCCGCCAGCCGCTGCAGCAGAACGGCGACTTTCATTTCCTGGAACAGGTTGAGCGCATTGTTGGAAATGTTGCTGTCCGTTCCGAGCCCGACCGGAATGCAGCGGCGGCGCATCTCCGTCACCGGCGCAATGCCGGATGCGAGCTTGCCATTGCTGACCGGATTATGCGCGACGGTCGCGCCGGACGATGCAATGGACTCCATGTCCGCATCGTCAACCTGCACGCAGTGCGCCAGAACCGTGCTGCTGTCGAGAATGTCCAGATGCGCAAGATGCTGGATTGGCCGCCTGCCATAGCGCTCCAGCACCATCTCGGTTTCCTTGAAATTCTCGGCGGCGTGAATCACGAAGGGCAGTCCGCGCTCATTTGCGGCGCGCTTCACATCGACGAGAAGGTCCGGCGTGCAATTATATGGACTGTGCGCGCCCAGATAAAAGCTCGACAGGCCATCGCCGTCGCGCGCCGCCATCGCTTCTTCAGTCTCGCCGATCATCGCCGGCCAGTTGGGAACGCCGGCCTTTCGCAAGGCCGGCGAATTCGCCATCGCGCCGGAGAGCGAGCGCATCCCGATCTTGCTGGCGACTTCAGAGAAGAGCGCAGTCCCGTGGCGCGCACAATCGCAGGCGGTCGTGATGCCGCCACGCACCATTTCGAGAATCGCCAGCGTGCATCCATCTTTCAGGCCTTGCGGCGGAATGTTCGACGTCGTCGGCGCAAGCGCCGCCGCCCATTCGAAAAGGTCGCCCTCGTCGCAAGCGCCCCGATGCAGGCACAGGCCGCCATGCGTGTGGGTGTTCACCATGCCGGGCATGATGACCGCGCCGCGCATGTCGCGCACAACAATGTCGGCGTGGTGCGGCGCCTGTGCGGCAGGGCCCACATAGGAAATGCGCGGACCGTCGACCAGAACGGCGCCGTCGGGATAACAGGCGAACGTTTCATTCACCGTCACCACGAAGGCATTCTTCAGCAGCGTCTTCATGAGGCGTGACCCCGGTCGTGCAAATGGCAGGCGGCGAACTGGCCGGGCGCGACTTCTTTCAGCAGCGGCGTCTCGGCGCTGCAGCGACCGCCCAGCGAAGCAGCGAAACGGCAGCGCGTGTGAAAACGACAACCCGACGGCGGATCAACCGGCGACGGCATTTCACCCTCCACAGGCGCGCTCTCGCTGCGCTTGCGCGGATCTGGCTTCGGATTAGCGGCCAGCAGCGCCTGTGTATACGGGTGCGCGGGCCGCGCGAACAGGCTCGTCGCATCCGCCAGTTCGACGATGCGGCCCAGATACATCACGGCCACACGGTCGGACACGTGGCGCACTGCAGCCAGTCCGTGCGCGATGAAGAGATATGCAAGATCGTGCTGCCGCTGAAGGTCCTTCAGGAGATTCAGCACCTGCGCCTGCACGGACACGTCCAGCGCGGAAACCGGCTCGTCGCACACGATCAGTCGCGGGTTGAGCGCCAGCGCGCGCGCAATGCCGACCCTTTGTCGCTGGCCGCCCGAAAGCTCGTGCGGAAAACGCTCGGCATGAAGCGGCGTAAGGCCGACGGCCGACAACAGCTCGGCGATGCGCTCCCTGACCGTCGCCGAAGATGGCGGGCCATGAATTTCAAAAGGCTCCGACAGGATTTCACTGATCCGCATCCGCGGATTGAGCGAGCCATACGGGTCCTGAAAGATGATCTGCATGTCGCTTCGCAAAGCGCGAAGTTCGGATGCGCCCATGCGGGTCACGTCACGTCCGTTGAACAGCACCGTGCCGGACGTGGGCGGCTCCAGCATCAGCACGGCGCGCCCGAGCGTAGACTTGCCGCATCCGCTTTCACCGACGACCCCGAGCGTCTCGCCTGCCCGCAGGTCGAACGACACGCCGTCCACCGCATGAACAACGCGGCGCGTGCGCGTAAATGCAAACTCGCCCTGAACCGGATATTGCTTGACGAGATCGCGGACTGCGAGAAGCGGCTCGCTCATGCGCGCATCCTCTCGGCTGCGAAATGACAGGCCGCGCTTCGTCCCGGCGCGAGGCGCACAAGAGCTGGATCGACCTGACCGCATATCTCGGCCGCATAGGGACAGCGCGGCGCAAACCGGCATCCGGGCGGCAAGGCGAGCAGGTTCGGAACCACCCCGTCGATCGCGCGCAATTCATCGCGCGCCTCGTCCACGCGCGGAATGGAGGCCAGCAATCCTTCCGTGTAGGGGTGGAGCGGATTTTCGAAGATCGAGAATACGTCGCCTGACTCAACCACCCTGCCCGCATACATCACGTTCACGCGGTCGCAGGTCTCCGCCACGACGCCCAGATCGTGCGTGATCAGAAGAACAGCCGTGCCGCGTTCGCTTTTAAGGCGGCGCACGAGGTGTAGAATCTGCGCCTGAATCGTCACGTCGAGCGCCGTCGTCGGCTCGTCGGCCAGCAGAATCTGCGGATTGCACGCAAGCGCCATGGCGATCATGACGCGCTGGCGCATCCCGCCGGACAATTCATGCGGATAGGACTGGGCGCGTTTCTCCGGCAGCGCAATTCCGACCGCACGGAGCAGATCGACAGCCTCGCGATGCGCGTCTGCGCCGCTCGCGCCCTTGTGCAACCGCACAACTTCCGCGATCTGCTCGCCAACCTTGTGCACCGGGTTGAGCGATGTCATCGGCTCCTGATAGATCATGGCGATCCGGTTGCCGCGAATACGGCGCATTTCATTTTCCGACAGCGCCAGCAAGTCCTTCCCGTCATACCGGATCGAGCCGCCCGCCACGCGCCCCGCCGGATGGCCGATGAGGCGCATGATCGACAGGGCGGTCACGCTCTTGCCCGAACCGCTTTCGCCCACGATGCCGAGCGTTTCGCCAGCCTGAAGTTGAAGCGACACGCCATCCACGGCGCGCAGCACGCCGCGCTCCGTCTGGAATTCGACGGCGAGATTTTCAACCTCCAGAAGCGGCGTCTGTGTCATGCGCGCCTCATATCAGCGCGCCGGACCCGACGAGATCGCCGCGCAGCTTATTCACATCGACCTTGCGGGGCAGCACCGATGTTCGCAGGCTCATCACCGCAGCAGCGCCGGCAGCTTCGCCCATCGCCATGCCCGGCCCCATGACGCGCACCGAAGCTTGCCCGTCATGCGTCGCCGAAACGCAGCGGCCCGTGATGATCAGTCCATCAATGTCCTGCGGGATAAGACAGCCGTAAGGGACCTGATAGAAATCGTCGCCTTCCAGATGCAGACGGATGGTTTCCTTGCCAGGCGCATGATCCTCGATCGGCCAGGACGATCGGCATATCGCATCCTCGAACTTGCGTGCGCCAAGCACATCCTCGCGGGTCAGCACATGCCCGCCCATGATGCGGCGCGTTTCGCGCACGCCGAGTTGCGAGGCGACAGCGTCCACCCGCGCCTTCTCGAAACCCGGAATATATTTCAGCAGGAAGCGCGAAAAGGCCTCGACCTGACGGCGGCCTTCGAGCGTTCCTTCCGTCAGGCTCCACGGATCGACGCCATCGACTCCCGCCACGCGGCTCATGTTCACATGCACCTTGCCGGGCTGCGGGATCGGCGAAAAAGAGCCGCTGACGCGCGGGAAGCTGAATTCGCCGCTCGCAGTTGTCTCGATCAGCAGCCGGCGTATTTCGCTTTCGGGAAACGCCATGGCGCGTTCGACATCCACATTTCCCATGTCGAAGACCATCGTGGGCGCCTGAAGATTGCCGTCCGCATCGCCGATCTCGTAAGGAGCGCCTGCCAGCGCGGCCACATCGCCGTCGCCCGAAGCATCAATGATGCGCCCCGCCAGAATGACCTCGCGTCCGCCCTTGTGCTCCACCACGACGCCGCGAATGATTCCGTCCTGGATGATCGCCTCGACCGCCAGCGTATGCAGCAGCAGTTCGACGCCAGCCTTTTCGAGCATCTGTTCGAGAAGGATCTTGAAGGCCTCGTGATCCACCTGAAAGCGATGGCGATATTTGTAGCCCGTGCCTTCCGCGATGAGGCGCTGCATGATTTCGTGCGGAATGCCGCCGACCAGCAATTGATGCGTGGAGTCAGGTCCGCATGTGTAGACGCCGCAGAAGCAGCCCACCATCGCGGCGGTCGCGGTGCCGCCGAGAAATCCATAACGGTCCACCAGCAGGACGCGCGCCCCGCGCCGCGCCGCCGCAACAGCGGCGCTGCATCCGGACGTTCCGCCGCCCACCACCAGCACGTCGACTTCTCGCGCGACTTTCAGGCTGCGCGCAGGTTCGGTGATCGTATCGCCGTTTCGCTGAAACGGAATCGCCATGTCAGGTCTCCACCTGTCGAAGTTTGGGATCAAGAAGATCGCGCAGCCGGTCGCCGACCAGATTGATGCCGATCACAGTCAGAAATATTGCAATGCCCGGCGTCGCCGCCACCCACCATGCATTCGCGACGTAATTGCGGCCATCCGCAATCATCACGCCCCATGTGGGAATGGAGGCCGGCACGCCGAGGCCCAGAAAGCTCAGCGAGCTTTCGAGCAGGATCATCTTGGCGACCTGCAGGCTCGAAATGACGATGACGGACGACATGACGTTCGGCAGCAGATGCCGCCAGAGGATGCGGATCGTCGAAGCCCCGAGCGCGCGGGCCGCATGAACAAATTCGCGGTTCTTCAGCACGAGGCTTTCGGCGCGCACGACGCGCGCATATTGCACCCAGTTGGTGACGCCGAGCACCATGATGAGGTTGATGAGGCTCGGCCCCAGCACGGCCACCACCGCAAGCGCCAGCACCAGAAACGGCACGGCGAGCTGAATGTCGGTCAGCGCCATGAGGCCGCGGCCCAGCCAGCGATCATCGTAACCCATGACCAGCCCGAGCGTGACGCCGATCGCCCCGGACACGACCACTGACGCAAAGCCGATCAGCAGGGACACGCGCGCCGAGATCATCAGGCGGCTCAGCACATCGCGTCCCAGCGCATCTGTGCCGAGCAGATGAACGCCTTCGCCGAAATTCGAACCCGGCGGCCTCAGGCGCAGGATGATGTCCTGTGCGTCGGGATTGAACGGCATCAGATAGGGCGCGAAAACGGCCACGAAGACCACCAGCACGACCACCGCCAGACCGGTCGCGGCGATCCAGCTTCGGCAGAAGCGACGCAGAAAGGCGAGCGCGCTCAATGTCGTCTCCGCAGTCGCGGATCGAGCGCCGCATAGACGAGATCCAGCGTCAGGTTGATCGAGACGATCAGCACGGCGGTCAGCACCACGAAGGCCTGCACCACGGTGAAATCCCGGTTGGTGATCGACTGGATCGCCAGGCGGCCGATTCCCGGATAGGCGAAAATCTCCTCGGTGATCACCGCGCCGCCGAGCAGTGCGCCCACCTGCAGGCCGATCACGGTGAGAGTCGGGATCGCCGCATTGCGCAGCGCATGGCCGTACACGATGGCGGTTTCGGACAGCCCCTTGCCGCGCGCAGTGCGCACATAATCGGAGCTCAGCACCTCGATCAGGCTCGATCGCAGCAGGCGCGTGATGATCGCCGTCGAATAGGCAGCAAGCGCTGTCGCGGGAAGCACCAGATTGCGCAGGCCGCCTCGCCCGGACGGCGGCAGCACAGGCCACACTTCCGAGAACAGCAGGATCAGCATGATCGCCAGCCAGAACGCCGGAAAGCTCTGGCCGAACAGCGACACCAGCAGGCCCAGCCGGTCAAAGATAGAACCGCGATGCACCGCGCCGAGGATCGCCAGCGGCACGGCTATCACCAGCGACAACAGCAGGGCGGCGCCGGAGAGTTCCAGCGTCGCCGGCACACGTTCCAGAACAAGCTGCATGGCAGGCTGCTGATAGCGCAGCGAGCGGCCGAAATCGCCCTGCAGGGCGTCCGTGATGAAATCCCAGTACTGCACCAGAAGAGGACGGTCGAAGCCCATCAGCGTGCGAAAACGCGCAATCTCCGCCACCGATGTTTCGGGCGGGAGAAAAAGGGCTGAAGGATCGCCGCCGATGCGGACCAGAAAGAAGACCGCAACCGACACGCCGAATACGACGCCGAGCGCGTAGAGAACGCGCCCGGCGATGAATGCTGCCACGTTCAGAGCCTCACTTGAACGAAGCCGCCCGCAGGTCGATGATCGAGTCGATGCGCGGCGTCCAGTCGAGCTTGGCGTTCAGCGCATAGACCAGCGGCGGCTGCAGCATCGGCACGTTCGGCGCATCTTCCTTCATGATCTGTGCGGCCTGCTTGTAGATCGCCAGACGCTCCTTCGGGTCGATGGTCGAGCGCCCCTTGGCGAGCAGAACGTCGAGTTCCTTGTTCGAATAATACGACTGGTATTCGCCCGTGTAGAGCAGCGGATACCAGACCAGATCAGGATCAAGGCCGCTCCAGCCGCCGAAGATCAGGCCCTCGCGGCCCTTCTTCTCCGACACCTGCGCCCACACGCCGGGCTCCAGATATTTCGCTTCGACCTTGATGCCGACCCGCGCCAGATATCCGATGGAGGCTTCCATGACCTCCTTGTCCTTCAGGTACCGGCCCTGACGCGACACGAGCGGGATGGTGAACCCGTTCGGATAACCGGCTTCGGTCAGAAGCTGCTTCGCCTTGGCAGGATCGAACGGATAACCGCCGACGCTCTCGTCATAGCCGAACGCTTCCTTCGGCAGCACCATGCTGATCTTGTTGCCGAGGCCGCCCATGATGGCCTTGTGGATCGCATCCACGTCGATGGCGTAATTGATCGCCTGACGGACGCGCTTGTCCTTGAGCGGCGAGTCCTTCAGCGTGTCGAAGTGGAAGAAGTAGAGAATGTCGCTCGCCACGGCCGCGACGCGCGCCCCGCCGCGTTCCAGCCCCTGAATGTCTTCCGGCGGCACGTCGCCGATCACGTCCACTCCGCCCGAGCGCAATTCGGCGATGCGCGTGCGGACTTCGCGGATCGGACGCCAGATCACAGTCTTGATCTTCGGCGCGCCGCCCCAATAGTCCGGGTTCGCTTCCAGCACGATGCGGTCGTCCTTGCGCCATTCGACGAACTTGTACGGGCCGGTGCCGACGGGCTTGCTGGCGAGCGCATCGCCGTTGGCCTTCACATAGGCCGACGGAACGATGAGCGCCGGGAACGCCGCCTCGTAGAGCGAAAAGAGCATGGTCGGAAACGGCGCTTCGGTCTTGAAGCGCACAGTCAGCGCGTCCGGCGCCTCCACCTTCTTGATGGCCGAGATGCGCGAGAAATAGGGCGCCTTGAAATTCGGATCGAGCGCGCGCTCGAAGGTGAATTTCACGTCTTCCGAGGTCATTGGCGTGCCGTCGTGGAATTTCACGCCGGGCCGCAGCTTGAATTCCCACGTCAGCGGGTCGGGGTTCGACCAGGACAGGGCCAGCGCCGGCTTGAACGTACCGTCAGCGCCGCGGGTGATCAGCGGATCGAAGATGGCAAAAGCCACATTGGCGGTCGGATAATGCGAATGCTTCGCCGGATCCATGGTCAGCGCATCGCCGCTCTGGGCGATGACGATCGTGTCCTTCGCGGCCTGGGCGAACGCCATCTGGCCGGGCGCAACCGTCAGGCCCGAACCCAGCACTGCAAGCGTCTGAACGAATTCTCTACGGTCCATATTCCCCTCCTGTTCGATGCGACGAAGCACGTTTCGTGCCGATTTTCTTGCACTCAAGCTTGCCGATCGTTCACCAGCGCGATGCAGCGGTAGGTCTCCAGCCTCTCGAGCCGGAGATTACACCTGCCCGTTTCGTGCGCAATCGGGAACGGCTCACCGCTCACAACATCCCGTGCGCCGGAAGCCGGACAGTCGACCGCCACGTCGAAACCGGCCAGCGGAACGGACGAGGTGACCGGCCGGCCCTGCACCGAGGAATCGTTGAAAATGTGCAGCAGCCAGCCCTTCGGATTGCGGGTCAGGCTGAAGGAAACAGCGGCGGGCGCGTCGGTCCGGATCGGCGGCGGACCCAAAATGGGTTCGAGCACATCGGCCAGCACAAGCGCGTGGTCGTCCACTCCGTAAAGCCCGAAGGCGGCTCCGGGAAGCCACGGCAGCCAGATCGCCTGCCCCATGAGGTGACGGCGCTCCAGCAGCCCCGGATCGGTTCCGGGTCCGCGCACCATCGCAAATTCCGGCGCATTGTTGCGGAAAGGACCGACGACCCGCAGACCTGCGGTCCAGCCCTCCTGCCCCAGCTTCGGCATCCACAAACGGCCTTCCGCCCCCAGATGCGGCGCGCCGCCGAGCCGTTCCGACAGGGAGCGGCGATCTGCTTCGAAATAGGCGCCGGCCAGCGGTCTCACTTCACCGGGCAGCGCCGGAAGGGCGGCGCAGACGGGCCGTTCGCGGCGCTGGCCGATCTCGCTGCAGGCGCCGAAGTCGCCGGTGGCGATCAGCGCGCCGCCCGACGCCACGTAATCGTCGAGACGGCCCGCGATCTCGTCGGAGAGGCACGAGACGGCCGGCGCGATCACAGCGGCGTAGCGCCCCAATGTGTCGCGCCCGAGCGCCTCGGCCGGCAGAATGTCGGCCGGATAGCGCAGCCGCATCAGGGCTGAATAGAGTCCGCGCGCCTCGCCCACATGACCCCAACCGTCTGCCCGCCCGGCCAGCCGGCCGTTGTCCGGTCCGTAGTCTAGCGTCGCCTGCGAGCGCAGCACCGCGATCTTGGCGACCGACTGCGCTCCTTCCAGCCAGGGCGCGGTCGCTGTCGCCAGTTCGCCGAAGGCCCGGATGGCCGGAACCGCGCGCGGGTCATCGCCCCCCAGACGCCCGCTCACCGCCACCATGACCGATGCGCCGAACGCATTGGCCTCGGCCATGTTGCGCAGCATCCGGTGCGGCGGCATGGCGGTCTGGCGGCTGGCGAAGAAGCCGCTCGCCGTCTGCACCAGCAGCGGCGCGGCGTCCGGCTTCAGACCGCGCGCCAGCATGGCTTCCTCCGCCGCCCAATGCGCCCATTGGGGCTGCGGGTCGACCGGATTGACCACGACCGGATTGGAAATCTGCGAGGAGACCACGTCGGAGACCGCCGCCATCGCGGGCGCGTCCCAGCCGTCGCGGACATGATGATACGGGATGAGCGTCACATCAGGCCGGAACGACCGCGCATGGGCGCCGAGACGCCCGAAGAAACCGGCCAGAAAGGCGCGTCTCCATTGTTCATAGGCCGGACTTCGCGTTCCGGGTTCCGGAACATCAGCGCCGGTCGCAGCCCGCACGCCGGACGCGCAACGGGCGCAATAACAGCGCGGCACATAGAGATAGTTGAAGAACAGCCCGTCCGGTCGATAGGTCTTCATCATCTCGCCGACGATGCCGAACGCTTCTTCCTGCCAGAATGGTCCTGTCGGGCAGGTCGCGGGCATTTCCCAGACGAGGCTCGGAGCCCCGTCTGGACCGCGCACGAACCAGTCCGGATCGCGCTCGATCCATTCGGGCCGACCTTTCGACAGATCGACGCGCGCGATGAGGCGCAGACCGGACGCGCGCGCCGCCTCGCTGACCTCGCCCAGAAAGTCTCCGCGCATGTGCGGATTGATCCGCTGCGATCTCAGCTTCGTCGGGTACCAGCAGGAAAATCCGCCGCCCATCGCCAGATAGGCTTTCGCCTTCGCGGCCGAGGCTTCCCGGATCAGGTCGCGCGCGTCGAGACCGATGGCGTCTTCCTCGCGCAACAGGTGCTGGAAGACGGTCTCTGGCTTCTTCCAGCCGCTCATGCGCCCTCGCTGCTTTCGAGACGCGCATACATGCGCCGAATGGGTTCGACGAGATCGCTCGCCGCCGCATAAGTCGCCGCATTGGCCCCCAGCCGTCGCTCGGCCGCAACCTGCGCCTCCTGCATCATCGTGGCCTCGTCGATCTGCGTGCAACGTCCATTTTGCACCACCGCCCTGCCCTGCACGAATACGGCTTCGGGCGCGACACGCCCCGCTGACAGAACCAGCTGGCGCACAGGGTCGATCAGCGGCGCAAACGCCGGATGGTCGAGCGGGAACAGCGCAAGGTCCGCTTCAAGACCGGGTTCGATTCGCCCGGCGCGACCGGCCAGACCAAGCACATCCGCTCCCTGCCGGGTCGCCATGCCGAAGGCTCTGTGCGGGCCGATCCAGCGCGCCGGATCGCGTTCGTTGAAATTGTGTAGGAGCGCCGTCCATTTCGCGGTTTCCAGCAGATCGCCGCTGTCGTTGCAGCAGGCGCTGTCCGTGCCGAGAGCCACCCGGATTCCACGCGCAACCATCTCCGGAACGGCGCAAAAGCCGCTTCCGAGTTTCGCATTCGACACCGGATTGTGGACCACGCTGGCCCCCGAACGCGCGATAATGTCGAGGTCGCCGTCTTCCAGCCAGATCGCATGGACGAGATGCGTGCGCGGCGTCAGCAATCCCAGATCCGCGAGATGCGCGATCATGCCGCGCCCGTAAAGCTGAAAAGCCATGGCGCGTTGCGCGCGGGTTTCGAGCACATGCATATGCAGCAGAAGCCCGCGCCGCATGGACAGATCGCCGGCCGCGCGCAGCAGGTCGTCCGTGCACCGTTGCGGCCCGGACGGCGCAGCAGCCACCTGGATGCGTCCGTCGATTTCGTGCCAGCGCGCCGCGAACTCTTCGACAAGCGCAATCTGCTCGCGCCAGTGCAGCATCGCGCCGCGCCCGTAGCCGCTCGGGGGCCTGCCCGACGGACAGAAATCCTCGTCGATCAACGGCAAAGTCTCTGCGGGCGGCCTGTCGGCAAGCACCGGCGCGATCACGACGCGCATGCCTGTGTCGCGCCATGCGCGCGCAACCGCGTCGAGCAGATCGGGCCTCAGGGCCGGATCGAACCGGATGTGATCGACCACGCTGGTCACGCCCGCGCGCAAAAGCTCCGCCGCCGTCAGCCGCACGGCGAGGATCGTTTCCTCGACGGTCCGCTCTACGCGACCGGCCGCCGAATGAAGCGACCACAATTCCAGCGGCAGTTCCGGCGCAGAGCCGCGGATCAGGCTGTCGGGCGAATGGACATGCGCGTTTACCAGACCCGGAACGACGAGCCGGCGGCGGGCGTCAACCGCCTGCAGTCCGGGCGGACAGGGCGCGCCGGGCGGATGCAGGGCCGCGATACAGCCGTTGCGAATTTCGATGTCCAGCGCGACCGCACTGTCATCCTGCACGCAAAGCCCGCCCGCAATCCACGCCTCCGCGCCCGCTCCACCCATATCGTCCCTCGACAAAATACGCGGGACACATGAGCGAGTCCGGCGCGCAATGTCAAAGCTGCCGACGCGCCGGCTTGCGGGTTCGGACCGGACTACTTGCCGTTGAACGTCGCCAGAATATCCTCGATCTGCTTCACCACGGCCGGCGGCGTGCTGGCGGCGCGCTCGACGACCTTGGCAAGCGCAGCGCCGTCGATCGGCGAATCGAATTCAAGCCTCATGCGCGTCACATCGTCCTTGAATCCCTGATCCGTCACGACCTTCATGAAGGCTTCGCGGAACAGCGCAAGTTGCGCGGGCGCAATGCCGGGCGGCGCCAGATAGGGACGCGCGATTTCGCCGCGCACACGCATGAAATCGAGAATCTGGCGTTCTGTGTCGTTCTTCGCCAGATCGCTGAAGAGCGGGACGTCCTTCAATTCGGGATGCGGCGTCGCGCCATGCTGGAAGATCACCTTCACAAAGTTGCGTTCCAGCATGTCCGTGGCCTTCAGCGATCCCCAGGTGGTGCCGCCGGTGCCGTGAATCTCCCCACGCTCCATGGCGAGTTTTGTCTCGTCGCTGGTGCGATAGCCGGGAATGATCTTGAACTTCAGCCCGAACAGCTTCTGGCCGATGAGCGGAAGATCAATGCCGGTGCTGCCAAGGCTTGTGCCGCCAAGCACGACTTCGCGTGTCTTGGCTTCTTCCAGACTCTGTACCGGCGAATTCCTGGTGACATAGCCGATATAGGTGTCGCTCGATGCGTTGCCGATCCAGTTGAACTTCGTCACGTCGAAGTCCACCACCGTGGGCGACAATTGCGGCGACGTCAGAACCGATCCATGCACGGCGCCGATCACGGTGCCGTCGCGCGGCGCGATATTGTAAAGATAGCTGGCTGCCCGGATGCCGCCGCCTCCGGGCATTTCCTGCACGATGATGCTGGGCTTGCCGGGAAGATAAGCAGGCATGTAGCGGGCCATCAGCCGCGCATAGGCCTCGTATCCGCCGCCGCCGCTCACCACGATCTTGATGACCTTGCCGGCGAAATTCGTATCCTGCGCCTGCGCCGGAAACGCTGCTGCGAGGCCACACGCCAACACGATTGCTGCGAGCTTCTTCATCCGCTTCCTCCCGATGCTCCCGGCTTATGCGCAGCATTCACATGCCGCGAAACGGGTTCCGCATCCCTGATTGAACTGTTGCCCTTCGGCTTGCTACAATCTGCCCCGGTTTCGTCGCACATACAAGGCGAGCCCAAAGGTCAAGATTGCGCAGCCAGGAGCTGCACAAGGGGGGAATGTCAGTTGATCGTCAGCATTGCATCGATGCGCCCGCGATCCGGGCCTCCGGCTTCCGCCTCATGTCCGCAACGACTTCCTGCGCCGCGCGCGTACCAGATTTGAAAGCATAGCGCCGTCATGCCCAGCACAAGCTCCATCGAAAAACTGCTGCAACCCGGATCAATCGCCATCGTGGGCGCCTCGCCGCGCACCCGCATGGGCCGCGCCGTCATCCAGAACGCGCGCCGGATCGGCTTCAAGGGGGCGATCTATCCGGTCAATCCCAATTATGAAGAGATCGAGGAACTCGCCTGTTACAAGAGCCTTGGGGCGCTTCCGCAGACGCCCGATTGCGTGGTCATTCTGGTGCCGGCGGATCGTGTGCTTCCTGTTCTTGAAGAAGCCGGAGCGCTGGGCGTCAAGGCCGCAGTCGTGGTCGCGAACGGTTTCGGCGACTCGCGCGCCAGCGAGGGCGCGGTGCGTCACAGCCGCCTGCTGGCTATCGCTGCGCAATACGACATGGCCATCGCCGGACCGAATTGTCTGGGCCTCACAAGCTTCGTCTACAGCGTTGCAAATACCTACACGGACCTGCCGCCCGGCGCGCGGCCCGGCGGCATTTCCATCATTTCGCAGAGCGGCGGATTGCTCAACGCGGCCGCAAGTTACGTCAACGAGCGCGGCGGTGGACTGAATTATCTCATCTCCGGCGGCAATCACGCCGTTGTCGGTCTGCACGACTACATCGAGTTCCTCGGCGACGATCCGGCCACGCGCGTCATCGCCTGCATCATGGAAGGCGTGACGGACGGACAGAAATTCCGGCAGGCGATCGAGCGCGTCTCGCCCAAGAAGCCGATCGTGATTTTGAAGCTGGGACGCAGTGACGCAGGAAAGCGCGCCACCTTCGCGCATACCGGCACTCTCGCCGGACAGGACGCCGCCTTCGCGGCCCTGTTCCGGCAGAACGGCGTCGCGCAGGCCGCCAGCATCGACGACCTCATGGAGACCTCGATGCTGATGGCCTCAGCCAAGGCCCCCACGGGCGGCCGATGCGTGATGCTGACCATTTCAGGCGGAACCACGGGCCTCATCGCCGACATCGGCGAGGCGGCCGGCCTGCGCTTTCCGGCCCTGTCTCCCGAGACTGACAAGTCGCTTCGCGAAATCTTCAAGATCCCGCACGCGCTCAACAACCCGATCGACACGACAGGATGGCCGCAGCTTTCCGATGAAGGAAATCTGGATCGCGCTCTGGATGCGCTGCTCGCCGATGACGAGGTCGATCTGGTCGCCATTTCGTTCCGTCTGACGCCCACCGACCGGGATCGCAAACTTATCGCAACGCTCGCGCGCCGCTCGAACGAGGCCGCCAAGCCGATGCTGTTTTCATCGACGGTCTCCTATACGGCGCAGCCATTCCGGGCCTTCGCGCCGGAGCTCGCTGATTATCCGATCCTGGAGGATCTCGAAAACGGTCAAAGGGCCATCAGCCGCCTGATCGCCTATGGCAAGTTCCGCAACAGCCGCCAGACTGCGCGCAGCACGTCGGCTACGCCTGTCACGATTTCCCACGCCGCCGGACGACATTCGCTGACCGAATTTGAAAGCAAGCAATTGCTCGCGCAGCACGGGCTTTCCGTCACGCGCGAGGCGCTTGCGACGGACTCCGGCATGGCGGCCCGCCTCGCCGAAGACATCGGCTATCCGGTCGCGCTCAAGATTCAGTCGCCCGACATACCGCACAAGTCGGAAGCGGGCGGCGTGAAGCTCAACATCATGTCTGCCGAGCAGGCGAAAGCCGCGTTCGACGAGATCATCGCCAACGCCAGGCGCGCGCAGCCCGGCGCTGCCCTTGACGGCGTTCTGGTTCAGCAGATGGTCCCGAAAGGCCTCGAAGTCATTCTCGGAATGAACCACGACGAGCAGCTCGGCCCCTGCATCATCGTCGGGCTCGGCGGCATATTCGTCGAAGTCCTGAAGGACGTGTCCCTGCGCTTCCCGCCGGTCAACAGGAGCGAGGCCGTCGACATGCTGGGTGAACTGCGCGGCAAGGCCCTGCTCGAAGAGTTTCGCGGATCGCCCGCGCGAGATGTCGATGCGCTGGCGGAGATGATCGTGCGCTTCAGCGAAATGGTCGCCGCAACGAACGGCCAGTTTCAGGCCATCGACATCAATCCGGTCATCGTCGGTCCCGCCGGTCAGGGCGCCGTCATCGCCGACGCCCTGATGATCCCGCGCAAGGCATGATCGAATGAGACGCTCCTGCGCAACCCGGATTGTTGCGCAGGCGCTTCACGTCAGCCTGAAACGGAAATGAATTATTCCGCCGCCACCCTCGCGGTCGCCGTTTCGGCCGCAATCGCACGGTCGATCATCATGCGCGCTCGGACACTGCCGGCGTCGATGTTCAGCTTCAGCAAACGCCTGTCCGGATAGCGCAACAGGTTCACCTGCTGCTGCTCCAGCATCGCAAGATCTTCGCTGAAGATCTTTCCCTGGCCTTCGCGCACGGACGCCGTGACGGCGGGATCATTCACTGCGAACTGCCGCGCCATGCCCCAGAAATACCAGTGGCTATGTTCGGTCTCGGGCGTGATGAAATCGACCACGATGCTGGACGCCTTCGCGGAGGGGTCCGCCTCATAGCCGCCCCTTCCCTCCAGGGCGACGCCGACCTCGATCATCACATGGCTCGGCAGGCTGAAGCGGCAAATCTGCCAGCGGTCAACGGGTTGATCGTCCGGCAATCCCGCATGGCGCAACGCCATGCGCCAGAATGGCGGCGCCTGAACCGACTGCATGGTCCGGCTGGTGACGACATCATCGCCTTCCACCCGCGTGGCGACAGGCGCCTCGTCGATCTCGCGCTGCCCGATGCTGCTGGCGTGCACATAGGTCTCGTGAGTGAGGTCCATCAGATTGTCGATCATCAACCGATAATCGCAGGCGATGTGAAACAGGCCGCCGCCGTAAGCCCACTCGTCGCTCTCGGCCCAGGGCAGCGGATGCAGCTTCGCCGGATCGGCGAGTTCCGCATCGCCCGGCCACACCCAGACAAAACCGTAGCGCTCGATCGCCGGAAAGGCCCGGATCGACGGGAACCCCTGCACGCGCTGACCCGGCATGCTGTGGGCACGTCCGGTGCAGCCCATGACAAGCCCATGATAGCCGCAGACCAGTGCGCCATCGCGCACGAAGCCGAGCGACAGGGGCGCGCCCCGGTGCGGGCAGAAATCCTCCAGCGCCGCCACTTTCCCGTCCTCACCCCGATAGAAGACCATGGACTCGTCGCAGATCTTTCGACCGAGCGGCTTGTCGCCGAGTTCGTCGGGCGTACAGGCGACGTACCACGCATTGCGGGGCCAGGCGGGTTGGGTGGGGACGGATTTGGTCATGTCGCTCCCGTGGGGTTGGTCCACCGTTCAGCGCGGACGCGAGTGCAAATTAGGTTGAGCCAAAACCATAAGCATCAGATATAGTATTTATAGACACTATATGGCTTTGAAATGGATAGACTGGACCTCAATCTCCTGCCCGTGTTGGAAGCGCTATTCGCCCAGCGCAGCGTCTCGGGCGCCGCCCGCGCTTTGGGCGTGACCCAGCCCAGCGTCAGCCTCGCCCTGAGGCGGTTGCGAGCGCATTTCGAGGACGAACTGTTTGTCCGGCAAGGCGCCCGGATGGAGCCGACCCCGGCGGCGCAGCGCCTGCTGGAGCCGGTGACAAAGGTGATGACCTCGGTGCGCTCGGAGATCGTGGCTGCAGCCCCCTTCGATCCGGCACAGTCCGGGCGATGCTTCACCCTCAACCTGTCGGACCTTGGCGAACTGACGTTCCTGCCCGATCTGATGACCGCCCTGCGCGAACGCGGGCCGGGGCTGTCCGTCCGGTCCGTGTATTTGCCCCCCGCCGAATTGCGCAAGGGACTGGCGGACGGATCGGTTGATCTGGCGCTGGGGTTTCTGCTCGGGCTGGAGGGCGACAATCTCTTCACCCAGACGCTGTTCGAACAGGGTTTCGTATGTCTGGTTCGATCCGATTGGGGCGGCGGGGCGCAAACAATGACGCTGGACGATTTCCTCGCCGCCGATCATGCCGTCATCGAACAGGAAGGGCGCAGTCAGGAAGTTTTAGAACGGCGATTAAGATCGCTCGGATTGCATCGGCGTTCCGTGCTGCGTTCCCCGCACTTCATGACCGTGCCGCTGCTTGTCGCCCGGTCCGACATGATCGCCACCGTGCCCTATGGCCTCGGTCGCATCTTCTCGCGCCTCGGCGGCCTGCGCTTCGTGCCGCCGCCTTTCGACGCTCCACGCATCCCTCTCCAGCAACTCTGGCACAGACGCAGCCATCAGGATCCGGGAGCCGTGTGGCTCAGACGGCTGGTTGCAGAGCTGTTCCGCGGGCGCGATCCGATGGCGCGACCTGAGGGCTGACACGTACACGACCGTTCAGCGCGACGGATTCCGCAAACACGCGCCGACAAGAAATCCAAACGCCAGTCCTGCGCCAAGCTGCAGGAGCGAAGGCCCGCGATGCTTGCGGGCGTAACGCTCCATCGACGGCGCCGCAGCCCTGCTCCGCCGTCCGGCAGGCCCCATCCCGGCGTCCTTCGAATGCAAGGCTACGCGCGGGTCCGGATGGGCCGAGGCGAAATGCGGTCCCCTGTCTGAAGGCATGATGTGTCCCGAAACATGATTGAAGACGCCGAGCCTCAAGCGAAGGCTGAACAATCCATCAACTTCAACCCGGAGCAAATGTTCCTCAACGGGCGCACACGCCTGCGGGCCCGCGCGTCGCACGTGCCCCTAACCATTTCAGAGTTTCAATGAAGAATGGTCGGAGTGGCGGGATTCGAACCCACGACCCCTAGTCCCCCAGACTAGTGCGCTAACCGGGCTGCGCTACACTCCGACTGGCGGCTCTTATAGAGAACGGGGGGTGGAGACGCAACCGATGCGGCGCGGTTTTGACGGTTTTCCCGCTTTCCGCTCACGGATTCGCGGCGGCGAGAATCCGCAGGCATTCGGACACATCCGTGAGGGCCGCGCGCAATTGCTCAACGCCGTCGGGCGAGATCGTCTCGACCGGCGCGGCGACCGGTTCCGGCACATCCTCGTCTGCCTCTTCCGGCTCGGGCGCAAATCGCGGCTGCGCTGCGGCGGGAAGCGCAGCTTCGGGACGCGGCGCTGACGGGCGCGGCAAGGGCGCGCCCGACGCCAGCCCGATCACGGCCTTCAGGCCCTGCCCCTTCAGCAGGCGCTGGACGCCCTTGATCGTGTAGCCTTCGCCGTAAAGGAGATGCCGGATGGCCTGGAGAAGCTCGATATCGTCGGGACGGTAGTAGCGCCGCCCGCCGCCCCTCTTCATGGGCTTGATCTGGGTGAACCGCGTTTCCCAGAACCGCAGCACATGCTGCGGCACGTCGAGGTCTGTCGCCGCCTCGCTGATCGTTCGAAAAGCGTCGGGACTCTTGTCCATTGCTCCGCACCTTTCCCGGCCCGTCGCAAAGGCCGAAGAATCGCATCGCCCGGGAGTTTACTCCGCCGAACGAGGGTGCGGGAAACTCAATCTTCCTCGTCTGCCGAAAGCCCGTTGATGCGGGCCTTCAGGACGTTGGACGGCTTGAATACCATCACGCGGCGCGGCGTGATCGGCACTTCTACGCCGGTCTTCGGATTGCGCCCGACGCGCTCGCCCTTCGAGCGCACCAGAAAGCTTCCGAAACTGGATAGTTTTACGTTCTCGCCGCGCTCCAGCGCATCGCAGATTTCGTCCAGCACAGTCTCGACCATCGCGGCGGATTCGGCGCGCGAGAGACCGACCTGCTTGACAACAGCTTCGGTCAATTCCAGTCGAGTCACGGTTTTGGAGGGGCGCAGCAACCTTGCAGGCTTTTCCATCGAAGAGTTCCAAAATAATTATCAAATTGCAGTCGGCATATACTGCCGGGAGAACCATCCTCCATCGTCAAAAGCCGCGTGGAACGATTCGCCGTTTACCATCTAATGATAGCTGATCCCCAAGTAAACCCGCCACCCATCGCTTCGATCATAACCAGATCGCCTCGCTTGATTTTCCCGTCCGCGCAAGCCGCCGCCAGCGCCAGGGGAATCGAAGCCGCCGAAGTATTCCCGTGACGGTCGACAGTCTTGATGATGGTCTGCGGCGGAATGCCCAGTTTTTCCGCCGAGGCGTCGATGATCCGCATATTGGCCTGATGCGGCACGAACCAGTCGAGATCCTTCGCGGTCAGCCCGGTCGCCTCGAAGGCGTCGCGCATGACATCCGTCACCATGCCGACCGCATGGCGGAAAACTTCGCGACCGGACATGCGTAGATGGCCGACCGTCTGGGTCGATGACGGACCGCCGTCCACATAGAGCTTCTCGCGGTGACGTCCGTCCGAGCGCAGGTGCGATGTGAGCACGCCCCGGTCGGCGGTCGTTCCCTCGCCTTCCTGCGCTTCAAGCACGATGGCCCCTGCCCCGTCGCCGAACAGCACGCAGGTGGTGCGGTCGTTCCAGTCGAGAATGCGCGAGAAGGTCTCGGCGCCGATCACCAGGGCCCGCTTGGCGGAACCGGTGGTCAGGAACTTGTCGGCGGTCGACACCCCGAACACGAAGCCCGAACAGACTGCCTGCAGGTCGAAAGCGACGCCCTGATGGATGCCGAGCGCGGCCTGCACCTGTGTGGCGGTCGCCGGAAACGTGTAGTCAGGCGTGGCGGTCGCCAGAATGATGAGGTCGATGTCGGCCGGGCCGACGCCGGCATTGTCCATCGCTGCCTTGGCGGCCTTCGTGGCCAGCATCGAGGTGGTTTCGCCCTCGGCCGCGATATGGCGCTGCCGGATGCCGGTGCGCTGGACGATCCAGTCGTCGGACGTATCCACGATCTTTTCGAGATCGGCGTTCGTCACGCAACGCTCCGGCAGACAGGAGCCGATTCCGGTGACGACCGAGCGCAGGCGTTTGGAAGATGTGGTCACTTCAGGGTTCCGGACGAAACAACTAGGGTGATGCGGCAGCGGCGGCGGCCGCCAGTCTGCCGTCCTGACTTTGGGAAATGCTTTCCCGGATGCGCGCACGCAGATCGTGCTGCGCCATCTGATAGGCTATTTCGATGGCGCCGCAAAAGCCCACGGGGTCGGCGCCGCCGTGACTTTTGATCACGATGCCGTCGAGACCCAGAAACACGCCGCCGTTGGCGCGTCGCGGGTCCATCTTCTTGCGCAGGACATTGAAGGCTCCGCGCGCCAGAAAATATCCGAGCTTCGACATGAAGCTGCTCGCCATGGCTTCGCGCAGATAGGTTGCGACCTGCTTGGCTGTGCCCTCGGCGGTCTTCAGGGCGATGTTGCCCGTAAAACCTTCGGTCACCACCACATCCGTGGTTCCCTTGCCGAGATCGTCGCCCTCGACGAAGCCGTGATAGTCGAGAGCCGGAAGGTTCGCCTCGCGCAGGATGCGGCCAGCCGCCTTCACTTCCTCGATGCCCTTGATCTCTTCGACGCCGACATTGAGCAGGCCTACGGTCGGACGCTCGACGCCAAGGACAATGCGGGCCATTGCCGCGCCCATGATGGCCAGATCGACCAGATGCTGCGCATCCGCGCCAATCGACGCGCCGACATCGAGCACGATGGATTCGCCCCGCACGGTCGGCCAAAGGCACGCGATGGCCGGACGGTCGATGGGGGCCATGGTGTTCAGGCAGAATTTCGACATGGCCATCAGGGCGCCGGTGTTGCCAGCCGAAACCGCGACATCCGCCTCGTTCCGCTTCACGGCCTCGATCGCCTGCCACATGGACGAAACCCGCCGTCCTTTGCGCAAGGCCTGGCTGGGCTTGTCGTCCATCTGTACGGCAACGGCCGTATGGACGAGCTTGGAGCGCGCCGCCAGCTTGGGGTGCTGGTCCAGCAACGGACGGATTGTCGGCTCGTCGCCATAGAACAGGAATTCAATGTCGGGCCTGCGGTCCAGCGCCAGCGCCGCTCCGGGCACAACGACAGAAGGGCCATGATCGCCCCCCATGGCGTCGAGAGAAATACGGATCGGACTTGCCATCAGCGCGGGCGCTCCTCTACGGGCCGCACGCTGGGCCAAAAGGCGCGTCGACGTTCCCCGCAATGCAAAAGCTGGCGGACAATAGCGTTTTGAAACCGGAACGCAATGGCGGCACCGCTCTCTTCCCGATCATTATAAGTATCTGGCCTGCGACGTTCGTCAGCGCCCCTCGGGACGTTTCAGCCCGGCGAGCGCCGCAAAGGGCGACTCCGCAACCGGTTCTTCCTCTGCCACAACCCCGGTCTCGAACGCGACGCCGGGCTTGCGCGGATAAGGATCAAGCGCGAGCGACAGAAACTCGACCACCACGGCTCCCAGATCGACGCGGCCGTTGATGATCGGATCGGGCGGATCGTCATCCATGGAAACCTCCACGGCCTCCGCCACATCCACCTTGCGGGGCGGCGCGCCGGGCGCGGCTTCCGGGGCGAACTTGATCGACACGGGTTCGACGACCTTGCTGTCGAAGGGCTCCAGCGTCACCACGCAGATCTGCTCGATATCGGCCTGGACCTCGCCCTCGACTTGCAGGACGCCCCGCGCCTGCCGCAGCACCGTCAGCTTGCCCCTGAGCGAACGGACAGCCTCAAGGCCAAGCTCGCGCGCCACCGCCTCGCATTCAGCCGGCGTCGCCACGAGGTCGAGCATGACGGACCGGTCGCGCTGGATGTCGTCCGCAACGAAAAGGCGGGAAAACGGCCCCTGCCCCCTGGAAAAATCGCCCGAACCTGCGGATTTGCCGACCATCACGAACTCCCGGACGACTGGGCCGCCGGAATCGGCAGCGGACCCTTGAGATAGTGCTCCAGCCCGCAAGCTTCCAGCGCGCCGGCGCATTGCCGCGCATAGGCAGCGAGCGCGGCCGCATGGCTGGGCTCGCCGCCATGCACGTTGCGTGCGATGGCGGCGGTCAGCTCGGCTTGATCCGAAGATTCGAGCGCGGTCCGGTAGGCGGCGGCGCGGCCCAGAAAGCCTTGCGCCATCGTCTTCATCCGTTTGGCGACTCCCGCATCGGCCACCCCGATCTCGCGCAGCGCAATGTCGAAGCGGGCGAAAATGTCATCCGTGAGCTGTTGCGCCAGCTCCGGCCCCGGCGCGGGAAGCATCATCAACCGGCGCAGCACGATGCTGGCCATAAGCGCGACGGCCTCGAAGCGCCCTTCGACCGTATCGGCGACGCCGAAATCGACGAAAAGCGCAGGTTGGCGGGCCGCCGCCATGATCTCGCCGTGAAGCCGGTCAATGACGGGGTCCTTCGCTGGACGGCGGAAGAGGCCGAAGATCATGCGCGCGTCCTTTTGCTCGCGGGTGCGGCTGTCTTGCTTTTCATGCGACCGGGGGTTAGGCATCGCAGCATCCGGACGCAAGCGAAAACAAGCGCGATGATCCGGATTTGGTGTCCGCCCTGTATGCGGACAAGTTGGAGTCTCGCGATGCGGCGGTCGACCGGGATGCGGAATCTGGTGCGGGGATCGAAATGGCTCGGCGTCGCCGTCGTGGCGATCGGCCTGTCCGGCTGCCTTGGCTATGACGGCGAGGTGCCGCGCGGCTACCAGATCGACGACAAGGCGCTCGAACAGGTCAAGCCCGGTTCCTCGGCCGAACAGGTTCTGGTGGTCCTCGGAACCCCCTCCACCACCTCGACGGTGGGCGGAGACGCCTGGTACTACATCAGCCAGATGACCAATCGCCAGCTCGCCTATAGCGCGCAAGCGGTGACCGACCAGCGCGTGCTGGCCGTCTATTTCAACAAGAACAAGCGCGTCGAGCGCGTGGCGAATTACGGAATGCAGGACGGCAAGGTCTTCGACTTCGTCAGCCGCACCACCCCGACTGCCGGCAGCGAACCGTCTTTCGTGAAGAACGCCCTGCAGGGCCTGCTGCGCTTCTGATCTTTGCTGTCGTCCTCGGGGCGCGCGCAGCGCGAACCCGGGAACCGGCCAGAAAGTGCGCGTCTACATGCGCGTCCACGTCACCGACTTGCAGATCAGCCCGCCGAACACGCAACCGGCCGTTGTCATCGTGCTGCCTGAAACGGACACCTTGCCCGTATAGGTCTTGCCGTCTTCCGGATTGAACGCCTGCCCGCTCCAGCCATCGCCGCTCGGCTTCATGTCGTAGAAGACGCGCTGGCCGACCTTCGAGGGCGAATTCGGATTCTTCAGCCAGGTCACCACGCCGCACACGGCTGATCCGCAGGCCGCCATGCGGATGCGGGACGTGCCGTCCTCCCGCTGCCAGTTGCCGAGAATCTCGTCCGCAGCCTGCGCGCCCGGCGCGAGTCCCGCCGCCATCACGGTTGCCAAAACAATTCCGGAAAAACGCATGGTCTCCTCCATCCCGATGGGCGGAGATGAAATCGTTCACATATGAACTTGTCAATTCACATAATGGCCCTGAATCGAAAAGGGCGGGATTGCTCCCGCCCTTCCTGAACCGTGTCGTTGGAGCCGATCAGCCGTGGGCGAGAATCGCCAGCAGCAGCAGGGCCACGATGTTGGTGATCTTGATGGCCGGGTTCACGGCCGGGCCGGCAGTGTCCTTGTAGGGGTCGCCGACGGTGTCGCCGGTCACCGAAGCCTTGTGGGCTTCCGAACCCTTGAGGTGCTTCACGCCGTCCTTGTCGACGAAACCGTCTTCAAAGGACTTCTTGGCGTTGTCCCATGCGCCGCCGCCCGAGGTCATCGAGATCGCGACGAACAGGCCGTTGACGATCACGCCGAGCAGCGATGCGCCGAGCGCCGCGAAGGCGTTGGCCTTGGAGCCCGAGATCGCCAGCACGCCGAAGTAGGCGACGAGCGGAGCCAGAACCGGCAGCAGCGACGGGATGATCATTTCCTTGATCGCCGCCTTGGTCAGCATGTCCACCGCGCGGCCGTAATCCGGACGCTGGGTGCCCTGCATGATGCCCGGCATTTCCTTGAACTGGCGGCGGACTTCTTCCACCACCGCGCCGGCTGCGCGACCGACGGCCGTCATCGCGATACCGCCGAAGAGGTACGGGATGAGACCGCCGAAGATCAGGCCCGCGACCACGTAGGGGTTCGACAGGTCGAACGAGACCTTGCCGACATCCTTGAAGTACGGGAGGCCCTGATCAATGAAGGCCTGCAGGTCGTTCGTGTAGGCCGCGAACAGCACCAGCGCGCCCAGACCGGCAGAGCCGATCGCGTAGCCCTTGGTGACGGCCTTGGTGGTGTTGCCGACCGCGTCGAGCGCGTCGGTCGAGTGGCGGACTTCCTTGGGAAGGCCGGCCATTTCGGCGATGCCGCCGGCGTTGTCAGTCACGGGACCGAAAGCGTCGAGCGCCACGATCATGCCGGCGATGCCCAGCATGGTGGTGACGGCGATCGCCGTGCCGTAGAGACCCGCGAGCTGGAACGTCGAGATGATGCCGCCGACGATCACCATCGCCGGAAGCGCAGTCGACTCCAGCGAGACGGCCAGGCCCTGGATGACGTTCGTGCCGTGACCCGTGACCGAAGCCTGGGCGATCGACACGACCGGACGCTTGCCGGTCGCGGTGTAGTACTCGGTGATGTAGACGATCGCCGCAGTCACCACGAGGCCGATCACGCCGCAGATGAACAGGTTCGTGCCCGTGATGGTCTTGCCGGCCACTTCGCCGAACACGCCCCAGCCGACCATGAAGTGAGTCGCCAGACCCAGACCCACGACAGAGAGCAGGCCGGTTGCGATCAGGCCCTTGTAGAGCGCGCCCATGATCGAGTTGTCGGAACCGAGCTTCACGAAGTAGGTGCCGGCGATCGACGTCACGATGCAGATCGAGCAGATCGCCAGCGGGTAGAGCATCGAGGCTTCGAGCACCGGCTTGCCGGCGAAGAAGATCGCCGCGAGCACCATGGTGGCGACGACAGTCACCGCATAGGTCTCGAAGAGGTCGGCCGCCATGCCGGCGCAGTCGCCGACGTTGTCGCCCACGTTGTCGGCGATGGTCGCCGGGTTGCGCGGATCATCTTCCGGGATGCCGGCCTCGACCTTGCCGACGAGGTCGGCGCCGACGTCAGCGCCCTTGGTGAAGATGCCGCCGCCCAGACGCGCGAAGATCGAGATCAGCGAAGCCCCGAAGCCCAGAGCCACCAGCGAGTCGATGACGACGCGCGAATTGGGGGCGAGGCCCATCGGACCGGTGAGGATCATGTAATAGACGGCCACGCCGAGCAGCGCGAGGCCAGCCACCAGCATGCCGGTGATGGCGCCCGCCTTGAAGGCGATGTCGAGGCCGCCGGCCAGGGACTGGGTCGCAGCCTGAGCCGTGCGGACGTTGGCGCGGACCGACACGTTCATGCCGATATAGCCCGCAGCGCCCGAAAGCACTGCGCCGATCACGAAGCCGATGCCGACCGAAATGCCGAGCAGCCAGGTGACCAGCACGAAGATCGCGATGCCCACAATGCCGATGGTGATGTACTGGCGGTTCAGGTAAGCCTGCGCGCCTTCCGCAACCGCGCCTGCAATTTCCTGCATGCGCTGCGAACCCGCGTCCGCCTTCATCAGGCTGGAAGCTGTTACTGCCCCGTATACTACGGACAGCAGCCCGCCCAATATGATGAGCCAAATAGAAGTCATGGAGGTCCGCCCTCGTTCTCGTTCTTCAGTGACCGATTGTCCGGATGTACCGGCGATGCCCCTTGCGGCGGGCCCGAAAGGCCCGGTTGCCGCAATTTCGCCCCCTCATGCCAGAAAGAAACCGCACGGGCAATCGAGAGACCCGCGCTTTAGACGTCTTTAACCTGTTTTGTCCAGTGGGCTTTAGACGACTCGTGCTTCAACTGTGCGCCTGTCGCGCCGCCAGCCGAGATAAAGCGCTGCGAGCGCCACCACGACGGGCGGAAACACCACGTGATTCACGGCGTCCCAGCCGGCCGCCGACAGCAGATGGCCGGATGAGAATGACCCCGCCGCCATGATCCCGAACACCACGAAATCATTGAAGGCCTGCACCTTGTTGCGTTCCTCGGGCCGATGGGTCTCGACCACCATGGCGGAAGCTCCCACGAAGCCGAAGTTCCAGCCGACGCCCAGCAGGACCAGCCCGACCCAGAAGTGCCAGACCGTCAGTCCCGCCAGACCGACGACTGCCGCCAGGGCGAGAAGGACCATACCCACGGCCACGATCTGCTTGGCTCCGAACCGGGCGATCAGCGACCCGGTGAAGAAGCTCGGCCCGAACATGGCCAGCACATGCCACTGGATGCCCAGATTGGAGTCCTCCAGCGTCAGCCCGCACATCTTCATGGCGAGCGGCGCGGAGGTCATCACGAGATTCATCAACCCGTAGGCCACCACGCCGCAGAGCGCTGCTGTTATGAAGCCCGGCTTGGAAACGATCTCCATCAGCGGCCGCCCGGCCTTGAGCGAGGCGGCAGTCGGCTTTGGCAGATCGACGCCCCACAGGACGATCATGGCGATAATCGCGATGACGGCCTGCGCCAGATAGCTCGCGGCAAACAGATAGGGCTGCCAGATGTTCATCGTCCACTGGACGAGTTGCGGGCCCAGAAAGGCCGCGAAAACGCCGCCGGCCATCACCCAGGAGATGGCTTTAGGCCGAAAGTGCGCAGGCGCCCCGTCGGTGGCCGCAAAGCGGTAAGACGCCGCCACGGCCTGATAGAGGCCGGCCAGAAAGGTCGCGACGCACAGCAGCAGAAATGACCCGCGGTACATGGCCAGACTGCCTGTGAGTCCCGCCAGCGCCCCGCAGCCTGTGCCGATCATGAACGCAACACGCCGGCCCTTGTGACGCGCCACCCAGCCCTGTGGCAATGTGGCGATCGCGCTTCCCACGACGAAAACCGAGATCGGAACGGTCGCATAGGCCGGGTCGCTCGCGAACATGGACCCGGCAATGGAGGCGGTCGCGATGATGACCGTCGAATTCGCTCCCGCAAAAGCTCCGGCGGCGGCGAGGCGCACCACATTCGCCTTTGCCTTTCGCAGGGCTTCTGCATCGGCCGGCAGGGAGATAGCTTCTGTCATGGGTTGTCCGTCAGGGGAGAAGACGGCAGGCCCGGCTTCGACCCGGAGCTAGAAAGAGAATAAGCTCCCCCGTCAATCGCAAGACAGCCTTATCAAGGACAATTGTCCCGCGATTTCAGGCGGCAAAATCGATCAGTTGAATCAGGAAAGGAACGTCCGTGACCGACCAGACCCCCAAGGCTCCAGGCTTTTCGACCCTCGCGGTCCATGCCGGGGCCGCGCCCGACCCGGCCACCAAGGCGCGCATCACCCCGATTTACCAGACCGCTTCCTATGTGTTCGAGGATGTCGATCACGCCGCCTCGCTGTTCGGCCTGCAGGCCTTCGGCAATATCTATACGCGCATCACCAACCCGACGAACGGCGTTCTGGAAGAGCGGGTGGCGGCGCTGGAAGGCGGCTCGGCGGCGCTGGCGGTCGCCTCCGGCCATGCGGCGGAATTCCTGACCTTCCATACGTTGATGCAGCCGGGCGACGAATTCGTCGCCTCGAACAAGCTCTACGGCGGCTCGATCAACCAGTTCAACCATTCCTACAAGAACTTCGGCTGGACGCCTAAATGGGCGGACCCGGACGATCTGGCCAGCATCGAGGCCGCCATCTCGCCCCGCACCAAGGCGATCTTCATCGAGTCCATCGCCAACCCGGGCGGCATCATCTGCGACATCGAGGCGATTGCGAAGATCGCGCGCCGCGCCCGTGTGCCGCTGATCGTCGACAACACGCTGGCGACCCCGTACCTCATGCGGCCGATCGACTACGGCGCGGATATCGTGGTCCATTCGGCGACGAAGTTTCTGGGCGGCCACGGAAATTCCATCGGCGGCCTGATCGTCGACGGCGGCTCCTTCGACTGGATGGCCGACACGCGCTATCCGATGCTGTCGTCCCCCCGGCCCGAATATAACGGCATGGTGCTCGGCCAGACCTTCGGGAACTTCGCCTTCGCGATCGCCTGCCGGGTTCTGGGGCTGCGTGATCTCGGCCCCTCGATGGCGCCCTTCAACGCCTTCCTGTTCCTCACCGGCATCGAGACATTGCCGCTGCGCATGCAGCGCCATTCCGAGAACGCGCTCGCCGTGGCCCAGCACCTGTCGAACCACGACAAGGTAAAGTGGGTCAGCTATGCGGGCCTGCCGGGCGACCGCTATTACAATCTGGCAAAGAAGTACTGTCCCAAAGGCGCCGGCGCGGTCTTCACCTTCGGCCTCAAGGGCGGCTATGACGCCGGCATCGCGCTGGTGAAGAACCTGAAGCTCTTCTCGCATCTGGCCAACGTCGGCGACACGCGCTCGCTGGTCATCCACCCGGCCTCGACCACGCACCGCCAGCTCACCGACGAACAGAAGACAGCTGCCGGCGCAGGCCCAGACGTTGTCCGCCTGTCGGTCGGCATCGAGGACGCAGCCGACCTCATTGCGGATCTCGATCAGGCGCTCGCCTCCGTCGCCTGATCCCTGCAATCCTGCCAGAAGCCCCGGCCCTGCGCCGGGGCTTTTGCGCGCCCGATGTCGCTCACCAATTTTCAATGAAGTTCAGTCAGGTTGAACAAGGCTGAAGCGCCGATACGGCTTCGGCGGCCGACCTGAATCAGTTTGTGAACCCGCCCTGCCCGGTTCAACCTGAATCAAAATCTCAGCCAGCAAGTTGAATCAGTTTCTCAACGACTGGATTCATTTTCTTCACATCCCCGCCCAACCGATTCTGGCGACTCATGTTTTGGCGTTCGCCCGAACAGCCCGGCGATCTTGATTTGGCGCATGTCGGACTTCGCGTTTCACATTCATTGTTCGCTCCAGCATTCACCAGCCGCACTGGAGCGAAGCATGTTCAAGTCAATTCTCATCGCCACCGACGGCTCAGAACTGGCCGAGAAGGCTGTCGAAAATGGCGTGGCTCTGGCAAAGAGCCTGTCGGCGAAAATCACCGGCCTCACGGTCGCGCCGATGTTTCCGCATTACATGTTCGACACAGGCTTCTCGAAGAGCGCCGAGTTCGACGTTCAGGCGCAGAAGCAATCCCGGATTGCGCTGGAGAGCGTCGAGCGCAAGGCGAGTGCGGCCGGAGTGCCCTGCCAGACGATCGCGGTCGGCAGCGACCATGTGCACGAGGCCATCATCGAGGCCGCCGAGGCGCGCGGCTGCGATCTCATCGTCATGGCCTCGCATGGCCGCGCCGGCATGTCAGCCGTCGTTCTCGGCAGCCAGACCCAGAAGGTTCTGACCCATTCGAAGATTCCGGTTCTGGTTTATCGCTGAGCGGGCCGGCCCGGTTCGGAGAGCCGTCGGGCGTGAACGACCGCCATACCGAGGACGAACATGGCGACAGCCTGATGCAGCAGGGCGGGCCAGAGCGGGATCTTTCCCTCTGCCAGCAGAAGCGTCGCGATCCCGAGTCCCGCCTGCACGATCACCAGACCAGCCACGGTGGCGGCGCGACGATAGGCGGCCGATCCGGGCGCCGTGCGGCGCGCGTCGATCCAGTGCCAGATGGCGAGCGCCAGAAGCACATAGGCCCCGATCCGATGATCGAACTGGATCGTCGTGATGTTCTCCAGAAAATTGAGCCAGAGCGGCTCCATGTCGAACAGATGTTCGGAGGGCGGGATGAACCGCCCGTCCATGAGCGGCCATGTGTTGTAGGTCAGCCCGGCCCGCGATCCGGCGACCAGACCCCCGAGGCCGATCTGGAACAGCGTCAACCCGACCAGCGCTTTCGACATGACCCGCAGGCGTCCCGGCGCGGCCTCGGCCGCCTTCGGCCTGAGCCCGACCGCCAGCCAGACCAGCGCTGTGAAGGTAATTGACGCCAGAAGCAGATGAACGGCCAGCCGCTCGGGCGCGACCTCAACCCTGCCCGCGAGGCCCGACGTCACCATCCACCAGCCGACCGCGCCCTGCAGGCCGCCGAGCGCCAGTACGGCCCCGAACTGCCATTTCATCCTTGTGGTCAGGTAGCCCCGCGCCCAGAACCAGACATACGGACCCGCGAAGGCGACGCCGATCAACCGTCCCAGCAGGCGGTGGCCCCACTCCCAGAAGAAGATGAACTTGAACTCGCTCAGGCTCATGGTCGGAAACAGTTCGGAGTACTGGGGGATCCTCTTGTACGCTTCGAACTCCGCCAGCCATGCGGCCTCGCTCAGGGGCGGCAGGATGCCGGTGACCAGCTTCCATTCGGTGATCGAGAGGCCGGATTCGGTGAGGCGCGTCGCGCCGCCCACCACGACCATCAGGAACACCAGCGCCGCCACGCTCCAGAGCCAGATGCGGATCGGACGCATGTCGCGGGCGATCCGGCTGTTCTGCGCAGCGGCTGAGGGCGAGGCGAGGCCGGCGAGGCTCATGGGAACGTATCCTGAAGTCCAGCCCAACGAAGGGCTTGGCAATCCGACGGTTGCGGGACACATAGGGCATGTCCCGCAAAAGTTGAACGACTTTTGCGATGAGGACATGCCATTTACGCGCAACGTACCCGCCCCGTCCACGGACCGCCTGTCGCACCCGGAGCATCGATGAAACGCCGCACCCGAAAACTTCTCGGCACAGCTTTCATCATCGCATTCGTGGTGATTTACGCCCTCGTCGCCATGGCGCTGGCACAGTCCCGGCCGCTTCAGGAGGCGAGCGGCATCGTGCAGGGCATCGGCTACGCCCTGCTCGGCCTGCTATGGATCATCCCGCTTTTTCCGCTGATCAGCTGGATGGAACGCAAGGACGAATGAGGTAAACGCGACAATTTGGAACTTGTAAACAAAACGTGTTCACCGCTACCTTTACAATAGACTGGAATAAGATAACAGGCGGGTTATGCACACGTTCAAAGAGCCGTCCCGACATTGGCTGGTTTTAGTTGATGGGACGTCTCTAGCCGCCCATAGACCCGGAACAGATTCCTACCACTCAAATGTATACAACATAAGTTTATACTTGAGAACACATAATAAAAACCGCCAAGCACAAGTTGCCTTTTATTGTAAAGGAATAGCTTCCGCAGAAAAATCGAGTACGAAAGAAAAATTGAAAGGAATTGGACTACGATCTCTTGTTGAGCAAGCCTATCTAAATATCGCTATGAATTACAACGATGGAGATGACGGCAGCGAAAGAGATTATATATATCTATTTGGATTTTCACGTGGAGCGTATATATTACAAATAATTTGCAATCTTATAGATACATATGGATTGCTGGCACCATCAAGGATAATGTATTTTGATAAAATGTATGACGATTGGGCTGGAATCGACGAGATGACCGATAGAGATTCTTTTAAAGAAAATTACTGCCTACCAGCAAAAATCTCTTTCTGTGGAGTTTTTGATAGCGTGTTGGGTTATTATAATGAAGACAAATTTAGCGGAAACACAATTAAAGTGATGGATAAAAAACGGAAATTACCAATTTGCGTCGATCATGCGGTTCATATCCTTTCAATAGATGAAACTAGAAGCGAATTCGTGCCGTATTTATGGAACTCGGTGACGGACGCAAAGCAAAAGCTTTTCCAGATTTGGATGCCGGGCGGCCACACCGACATTGGCGGAGGATATCCAGAAAGATTACTCAGCGACATTTCGTTAATAACGATGCTTGAGTATGTTAATAAACTCACAGAACTTCAAATTGACAAAAATAGATTCTCAACAACAAAGAATGAAATTAAGGCACGATTTGGCCGCGACGCCGATAAATACATTCACGATCTCGGAAAAAATTGGTATAGGCCGAAATTTATCCAGAAAAAATATCGGCGCTCGGGTTATTTTTCCGGTGGACATTATATACATTGTCTTTGTAAAAAATTTAATGGAAAATATGTTGCCGTAAACGGGCAAATTGAGCAATACAATTTGGAAGATGTATTTATGAAAGCGACAGAATCGAGCCTAATCGCTTCTCTTTTTAACGACATCGATTAAGATCAAACGGTTCGATAAAAAAATCTCACCCCACATTCACCTTGCGACCCCGGTTCCACAACGCAAATGGCGCGCCCGACAGCAGGACTTCCAGATAGCGCTTCTGCTGCCAGGTGCCGTTGACCGAAAGGCGCGGCAGCGCGAGCAGATGCTGCGCGTGTTCGTCGAAAACCATGCCGGGCCGGGTGGTCAGGGCGGATTTAAGTCCCATTTCCGCCGCCATCGCGAATTCCCGCGGACCGGCCGAGCCCGGGTCTCCCACCGGATAGGCGAAATGCTTCACGCCCCGGCCGAGCTCGCGCTCGATGATCGTCCGGCTTTCCGCCATCTCGCGCCGCGCGAAAGCCTCGTCGTGCTTGGCCAGCATCGGATGCGTCAGCGTGTGCGCCCCGATCGTGCAGAGCGGATCGGCCGCATAGGCGCGCAACTCGTCCCAGTCCATGCAGTAGCGGGCGGCGAGCGCGCTCGTGTCGATCCCTGCCTGTTGGCAGAGCGTCGCTATGGCGGCCAGCATCCGCTCCTCGGGACCGGGCCGCAGCATCCAGTAGAGAGACTGGAAGGCGGCCTGCTTTTCGGCGGCGTCGCCTGCCGGAAGATCGAACCGCCGGCCATCCAGATCGAGGCTGATGCGCGGCAAGGCCCGGATCGCCTCCTCCAGTTCCAGCCACCAGAGCCGCCCCGTGCGGTCTGCAAATCCAGTCGTTACAAACAGGGTAAACGGCGCGTTGTGCCGCCGCATGACGGGCAATGCGTAGTCGCGGTTGTCCCGGTAGCCGTCGTCAAACGTGAGCGCCACGAAAGGCTTGTCGCCCTTCCGGCCCCCATGTCCAAGCCGCGCAACGGCCTCGTCCAGCGAGACGATCTGGAATCCGCTTTCCTTCACTGTTTGCAGCACGATCTCGAAAAAGTCCGGCGTGATTTCCAGCAGCCGGTTGGGGGCGAATTCCTGCCCGCCCCACGGGCGCACATGGTGGAACATCAGGATCGCGCCGCGCCCGCGCGTGAAGGTCGCCGCCAGACGATGCAGCCCGGTCGCGTTAAGCCGAAGTTCCTGCGTTTGTTGGTGCGTATGTCGGATCAGACCTCAGTGCTTCCGGGAGATCGCCGCGTGGGTGACCGCGCGGGCGCCGGTCGTCGCGCGGGCCTGCGCAATCTGGGGCGCATCGACGTTCATGAAGATCCGCATCAGGCGCTCGCCGCCTGGGAGGAACTCGAACAGGTCGCCTCTGCCTCCGCCTACCAGACCCGCCGCTGGCTGCTCCCGTGGATCGAGATCGTCGGCCGCCCTGCTGGCGTCTGCCCCATGATCGTCGTGGCCCATGCAAAGAACGGCGCGCCGGTCGCGCTGTTTCCGTTCGGCATCGTCCAGACGGGCCGGATGCGGCTGATCCATTTTCTCGGCGGACGCGATTCCAATTCCAACCTCGGCCTGCTTCGCCCCGGCGTCCAGTTCGACACGGCCGACATCGTCTCCCTGTTTCGCGCAGCCGCCGTGAAAGCGCGGCTGAAGCCGGACGCCTTCGTGCTGTCCAACCAGCCCGAGACGTGGGAGGGACTGCCCAATCCGCTGTCGATCCTGAAGAACCAGCGCAGCCCCTCGGAATGCCACAGCGCCACCCTGGGACCGAACGGAGAGGCCTTCGTGGCGGAGCGTCTTTCCGCAGACACGCGCAAGAAACTCCGCAAGAAGCGCAACAAGCTCGCCGAATTCGGGCCCGTTTCTCATGTCGTCGCCCGGACGCCCGACGAGACCCTGCGCATCATCGACGCATTCTTCGCCCAGAAGCTCGAACGCTTCCGCCAGAAGAACATTTCGAGCGATTTCGAGAACGGGGAATCGCGGGAGTTCCTGGCGGCGGCCTGTCTCTCGGGACTGGAAAGCGGAACGCCCGCCATCGAGCTTCATGCGCTCAAGGCCGGAGACCGAATCGTCGCCGTCTATGCCGGAACGCCGCATCGCGGGCGCTTCCACGCGATGATCAATTCCTTCGATCCAGATCCGGACATTGCCCGCACCAGTCCGGGCGACCTTCTCCTCATGTCCATGATGGAGATGATGTGCAACCGCGAGTACAAGGCGTTCGATCTTGGCATCGGCGAGGCGCGCTACAAGTCCTCGTGGTGCGACCGCTCGGAGCATCTGTTCGACACGTTGCTCGGCGTGACCGTCAAGGGCCGCCTCTACGTGGCGAGCGAATCCGCGCGCCTGCGCGGCAAGCGCTTCATCAAGCAGAACCCCTGGGCGTGGAACGCCTACCAGAGATTCCGCAGCTTCCTCGGCTGAAGCGTCCGCCTCAGGCGGCTGACCTGCGGCGCGGACCACCGCCGCCCGACGCGGCGCTGGCGATCAGCACTTCCCCTGCCCCGGCCTGCACGAAACTGTTGCGCAGGTCCGCAACCGGAGCGGCGTTTTCAGTCGCGGCCGTCAGAATGACGGCGTAGTCCGAAGCCGGCGCGAGCGTCAGGGCGGTCCCGTCATTGCGAGCGGGCGGCGCGGCGAACACGACAAAATCATAGGTCTGCGACAGCGCGTCGATGGCGAGGTCGAGGTCCTCTCCGGCCGGAGCCGGCCCGTGCCCGCGCGGCACGAGATGCAGGCGCGAAAGCCGGTCGCGGTGAATCACTTCCGAGAACGAAGCTTCGCCGCCAATGAGTTCGCCCAGTCCCGCCACATCGTGAATGGACCCGAAGCCGTTGCGCGACACGTCCGTTCCGTCGAGATCGAGAAGGATGACGCGACGTGACTGCGCCAGCGTACGCGCCAGCGTCAGGGCGCTGGCGGTGACGCCGCCTGCATCGGCAGTCATCAACACCCGCAATGCGTAATCGCCCGGCTCGCTCGCGCCGATCTGGCCAGCGATCTGCGAAAGCGAATCCGCCATGCTGCGCTCGGGCGAAGCCGGACGGCGGCGCATGGCGTTCGGTTCATTCGTCTCGACGGGAGCCGCGGCGAGCGGCTCGCGCTCCGTGTTGCGCGGCGCCGGATAGGCCGGCGCGGCGCCGGCAGGCACGAAGGCGCGCCCGGTCAGAAGTTCAGCCGCCACCACCCAGCCGAGCGACAGGACGAAACCGGCCAGCGTCGCGAAGATCAGGATGGGGGCCTTCTTCGGGAAGGACGGCAATTGCGGCGCAACCGCCCGCGAAATGATGCGGGCGTCGCCCGGCGTCGATTCCGACTCCTGCCGGGCCAGCGCGTCCTGATATTTCGCCATCGCGGCTTCCAGCTGGTCCCGGTACTGCTTCACTTCGCGGTCGAGTTCGCGCTGCTTCACTTCATCCGTGCTCGTTCCGCCTACGGTCCTCTTTTGCTGTTCGAGCGCAACCTGCAGATTGTCCACGCGCGCCTTGGCGACAAGGGCGTCATTATCGAGCTGGCGGGCGGCGCGGTCAGCCGCCGAGCGCAATTCGCTTTCCATATCGGCAAGCTGTGCGCTGAGTTCCTTGATGCGCGGATGCCCTGACAGAAGCGTCCGGGATTCCAGAGCGATCTGGCCGCGCAACGTCGCGCGCTGTTCGCTCAGACGGCGAACAAGATCATTGTTGGCGACTTCCGACACCGAATCCAGACGACCGTTCCGGATCGCTTCGCGCAGGAGCCGCGCCTTGGCGTTCGCATCGGCCTGGGATGTGCGGGCGACGGTGATTTGCGTGTTAATGTCGGCGAGCTGCTGACCCGAAATCGTGGCGTTGTTCGCCCCCATCAGCAGGCCGGACTCGAGGCGAGCCTTCTCGGCGCGCGCTTCGGCGTCCGCCAGCTTGCCGCGCAATTCGCCGAGCAGATTGGCCAGCGAACTGGCCGCAATCCGCGCGCTCTCCCTCTTGGCGCGCGATTGAACGTCAATATAGAGGCTGGCGATCGTGTTCGCCCCGCGCGCCGCCAGATCGGGGTCGTTCGAGACGAATTCAACCTGCAGCACGCGCGACTTGGTGACATTGAACACCGTCAGCCGGTCGAAATAAGTCTCGAAAATGCGGTCCTCGGGCGCCTGGTCGCCCGGCGCACGCTTGAGTCCCAGCATGATCATCACGCGCGACGACAGCGAGCCGCCATCGGCAAGCGGATCGAATTCGCGATTGCCGCGCAGGTCCAGCGCCTTGATCACCTCGCGGGCGAGATCGCGCGAGGTGACGAGCTGGACGGCGCTCGTCACCATCGCGTCATCCGGCGACTGCGAGGGCTCGGCGGCCCGGTCGGGCCGGGTGAAATAGCTTTCCTGATTTTCGAGCAGGACCTTGGCTTCGCCCGTATAGCGAGGCTTGAGGATCATCACCGCCGTCAGGGCGACCAGAAACGCCGCGATCGTCGTTCCCAGAATCAACCATTTCCTGGAGACGACCGCCTGCCAGAGGCCCGTCAAATCCAGTTCGTCGCCGCGATCGGCGTCGACCCGCGCATGGGTTGCGTGCGACTCGTTACTCATGACACCCTCAAATCAATTTCTGAAAATTGGCAGCTTATGGTTGAGACGGTGTTAATTCCCGCAAAGTTCAGAAAAAGGCCGGTGAGGCTTTGTTAACCATGCTTCGTTAAAAAATGGATTACGAATGGCTTCCGGTTGCGTTGGAGGCCGCCCCTTTTGCATTTCGGATTTGGTCATGCGGCGTTCTTTGATCGCACTTTGTATGGCGCTTTCGGTCCTTCTCGAAGGCTGCGGGCTTCGTCCGGCTGTCCAGATGGCCGGCATGGAAGCGACCGGTCCGTACCGGCTGGCCAGCGGAGATCGCCTCCGGGTCATCGTTTTCGGCCAAGATAGCCTCTCAAACTCCTATTCGGTGGATGGTTCCGGGCATATCTCGATGCCGCTGATCGGGCTGGTCCCGGCCCTCGGAGCGACAACCGCCCAACTCGAAAAGGCCATCGAGGGGCGTCTGCGTAACGGTTACCTCCGTGAACCGCGCGTCTCCGTCGAGGTCGAGGCCTACCGTCCCTTCTTCATTCTCGGCGAGGTGACGACCGCCGGTCAGTATCCTTATGTCAACGGAATGTCGGTACAGAACGCTGTGGCGATTGCGGGCGGATTTGCGCCCCGCGCCTCGAGGTCCAGCGTGGACCTCACTCGTGTCGTTAACGGTTACCCGGTCACAGCCTCGGTGCCGATGACGACGCCGGTCCTGCCGGGAGACACGATTACCGTGCGGGAGCGTTGGTTTTGAGTAGCGTTCGGAGGCAGGATTTATGTCCGAGGCGAATTTCGACGGCCTTAGCCTGAAAATCATTCATGTGCTCCGCGCGCCACTCGGCGGGCTTTTCCGGCATGTCCTCGACCTGACCCGCGAGCAGGTGGCGCGCGGCCACCAGGTCGGCCTGATCACGGATTCCCTGACTGGCGGCGACCGCGCCACCGCGATCCTCAACGAACTCGCCCCATCGCTGGCGCTCGGCCTTTCGCGCGTGCCCATGCACCGCAATCCGCACTGGTCGGACATTTCGGCGCTCGCCCACGTGGTCCGCCGCGTCAATGACTGCAAGCCCGACATCGTTCACGGTCACGGGTCGAAAGGCGCCGCGTACGCCCGCATACCGGTGCTGCTCGGCCTGAGAGGTGGCGCGATCCGCGCCTACACGCCCCACGGCGGCAGCTTCAACTACAATCCGGGGTCGACGCTCCACAGGATCTACATGGGCGTCGAGGGCGTGCTGAACTACGCCACCGACATTTTCCTGTTCGAAAGCGCCTTCATCGGCTCGTGCTTCCACAAATATGTCGGCAACGTGCGCGGCATGGAGCGCGTGGTGCTGAACGGCATCAGCGACGCCGAATTCGCGCCTGTTCCGGCCAATGCGGACCGCGCCGATTTCGTCTACGTGGGAGAATTGCGCTCGGCCAAGGGCATCGACACTCTGATCGACGCCATCGCGGAAGTCGGCCGTCGCACCGGCCGCAAGCCGCGCGCCGTGCTGGTCGGCTCCGGCCCTGACGAGGCCTATCTGACCGCCCGCGCCAAGGACTGCGGCCTTCAGGACCAGATCAGTTTTCCGGGCGTGATGCCGGCCCGCTGCGCCTTCGCGCAGGGCCGCGTGCTTGTCGTGCCTTCGCGCGCCGAATCGCTCCCCTATGTGGTGCTGGAAGCCGCAGGCGGACGCATGCCGATGATCTCCACGAATGTCGGCGGCATTCCTGAAATTTTCGGGCCCTTCGCAGACCGTCTCATTCCCTGCAACGACGTCGATGCGTTGACGCGCGCGATGATCACCGAGATCGAACGTCCCGCAACCGAACTTGCAGCGCGCGCCGAGGATGTCGGAGCTTTCGTGCAGGGCCGCTTCGGAATCGGGCATATGACCGACGCCGTGCTGGCGGGCTATGCGGACGCACTTGCGGCCTATCGCGGCTCAGCCGCTCCCTCCGACGGCCGCGTTGCGGCCGCGGCGCGCTGAGGATACCGAGATGGCCGCCTCAATCGCCGAAACCCTCAAGCAACTCGAACAGACGCGCGTCACGCCTTCGCCGCCCGAGGCCTCGACGCCGGTAATGAAGGCCAATCTCAGCGCGCTGGCCGAATCCATGTCGGGCCAGAGCGCCGCGCCCGCCTATTCGCCCGTCGTGCTGGCCGGTCTCGTGCGCGCTGTGGAATTCCTGATCATCATCGGCACTGGCATGCTGGTGCATTCGCTCTACGTCGTTCCCCTGAGCGGCTTCCGGTTTGAATATTACATCGCGATTGCAGCCATCGGGGCGGCCTCGATTCTGGTGTTCCAGATTCTCGACATCAATCATGTCGCCGCTTTCCGGACGCCGCTCTATCAGGCCTTCCGTCTCGCGGGCGGCTGGGCGCTCGTCTTTCTCGCCGCGCTGGCGCTGGTTTTCTTCATTCGCGTCGAACCGGCCTTCTCGCGCATATGGCTTCTGTCGTGGTTCACCGTCGGACTCACGGTCCTGCTGATCGAGCGCGGGTTCCTGTCGATGTTCGTGCGCAAGATGACGCGCGCCGGCAGGCTCGACCGACGCACCGTCATCGTCGGCGGCGGCCCTGCAGCCGAATCGCTGCTCCAGGCCTTCTCCTCGCAGGAAGACACAGACCTTCGCATCTACGGCGTGTTTGACGACCGCACCGACGACCGTTCGCCCGATGTGGTCGCCGGTTATCCGAAGCTTGGAAATGTCGACGATCTCGTCGAATTCGCACGCCACACGCGCATCGATCTGGTGATCTTCACCCTGCCGATCACCGCCGAAGGCCGCATGTTGCAGATGCTGCGCAAGCTCTGGGTGCTGCCGATCGACATCCGCCTCGCGGCGCATACCAACAAGCTGCGTTTCCGTCCGCGCTCCTATTCATACATCGGAAATGTGCCGGTGCTGGACGTGGTGGACAAGCCCATCGCCGACTGGGACGTGGTGGTGAAAGCCGCGTTCGACCGCATCGTCGGCGGACTTGCGCTGCTGATCCTGTCGCCGGTTTTCCTGCTGGTGGCGCTGGCCGTGAAGCTCGACTCGCGCGGTCCGGTCTTCTTCCGGCAAAAGCGCTACGGCTTCAACAACGAGCTGATCGAAGTCTTCAAGTTCCGTTCCATGTATGCCGACAAGCTCGACCACACAGCCTCGAAGCTCGTCACCAAGGACGACGCGCGGGTGACGCGCGTCGGCCGGTTCATCCGCAAGACCTCGCTCGACGAACTGCCGCAGCTGTTCAATGTGGCGATCTTCGGCAACCTGTCGCTGGTCGGCCCGCGTCCTCATGCGGTTCACGCCAAGGCGGCCGACCGTCAGTACGATGAAGTGGTGGACGGCTATTTCGCCCGCCACCGCGTGCGCCCCGGCATTACCGGCTGGGCACAGATCAACGGCTGGCGCGGCGAGACCGACACGCCTGAAAAGATCCAGCGCCGCGTCGAACACGATCTCTACTACATCGAGAACTGGTCGATCCTGTTCGACCTGTACATCCTGGCCCTGACGCCGCTGTCCCTGCTGCGCTCGGAAAACGCCTACTAGCCGCGCGAGCGGCGCCGGAGAATGAATGTCTGAACCGCGCCGCTATGTGGTGCTCGACACCTACCGCTACATAGCGGCTGCGGGCGTCGTCATGTATCACAACGAGGCGAATTTCGCGCCTTTCCTCCCCGGCTATGTCGAACGCCTCGAACGGCTGACGCATCTCGTCGATTTCTTCTTTGTGTTGAGCGGCTTCGTGCTCATGCACACGTATGGAAGCTCCGTGCGCACATGGGGCGACTTCGGGCGCTTCATGCAGAAGCGTCTGGCGCGCGTCTATCCGCTGCATTTCGTCACCACGATGATCTTCATCGTCGCCGCCGCCGCAATCGCCCTGACGGGTTTCCAGCTGCGCGATCCCGGCGCGACCGATCCGGCCCTGTTCGCGCCGACGCTGCTGCTGCTGCAAGCTTGGGGAACCACTTCGCATCCGGGCCTGAATTTCCCGTCATGGTCCATTTCGGCGGAACTGTTCGTCTATCTGCTGTTTCCGCTTTTCGCGATGCTGCTCGGGCGCGTTCGGCCCCTCGGCGCATTGCTGGTCGCGGTTGCGATTGCGCTCGCCATGGATTTCGTGCGCACATCGCTCGGCCTGCGATCATGGACGATGGCGACCCACGATTACGGGATGCTCCGCGCCGTTCCGACCTTCCTGTCCGGAATGGCCGTAAGCGTCATCGTGCGCAATCTGCCGGCGCGCCCCGTCTCGTGGCGCGGTCCGCACCTTTTCATGGCGGCGATCTTCCTGCTGATGATCAGCGGCGTGCGGGCCGAGTTCATCATCGCGGCCTTTCCGGTTGCGGTCGGCTATATCGCGCTTGCCGAACGCGGCGGCGATCCGTCGCGGCTGGCGTCGCCTTTGTGCGCGCGTCTCGGCGATGCGTCCTACGGTGTCTATCTCCTGCACATGTTCGTGCAGATCGCGGCCGTTCAGGTCGTGAAGAAATTCGGCCTTACAACGCCCGCCGAACTCGTCGGCATGTCCATCGCGGTCCTGATCGTCACGACCGTTCTGGCGATGCTGAGTTTCGTCCTCTTCGAAAACCCTGCACGCCGCTTTTTCGGCCGGACCTTCTTCGGCAAGACGGCAGCGCCGGAACGCGCCACATGACCGATCTGACCGCCACACAGGCCCGACCGCTTCGTCTTCCGCGCATCCACCTGCCCAGCCTGCGCGGGCCGTGGACGTGGGAGCGCCTGCTACAGGCCGCGTTCTTCTGGTTCGTCGCGGCGGGCGCGATCTCGCTCATCGAGCCCTCCCCCTACGATCTGATGTTCCTGATTGTCACGCCCATGTGGCTGATCAGCAAGCCGCGCGTTCACAAATCGCTCGCCGCCATCCTGTTCCTCTGGATTGTCTACCTGTTCGCGGGCTTCCTGACGCTGACGCCCTATTTCAACGAGCCCGATCCGGTCAAATACCAGTTCCAGACGCTGTACCTGATCAGCACCGTGGTGCTCTTCTCGATCTTCTTTTCGCAAAACGCAGAGCAGCGGCTTGAAAGAGGTCTGCGGGGATTCGCCGCGGGAGCGATTTTCAGCGCCGCGCTGGGTCTGTTGGCCTATTTCAACGTAGGCGGCCTCGGCGCCACCATGGTGACCGAATTTGAAGGCCGCCTCAACGGCACCTTCAAGGACCCCAATGTTCTCGGGTCCTATCTGATTCTGGCCGCCTGCTTTCTGGCCCAGTCGCTCCTGCTGCAGCGCGCCCGCAGGCCGCTACTGACTTTCGCGGGACTTCTGACCGTCCTGATGGCCATCTTCCTGTCCTTCTCGCGCGGCTCATGGGCGGCGACGCTCGTCGCGCTGTCGCTCGTATTCGTCTGGGCCTTTCTCACCTGCGGCTCGCCCAAGCTGCGCCGCCGCATGACGGGCCTGATCCTCGCCGGCGTATTCGCCGCCTCCGCCGGGATCGTGACGATCCTCACCAATGATCGCGTCGAGGCGCTGCTGGCGGATCGCTTCACGGTGACCAAGGACTATGACGAAGGTCCGAACGGACGTTTCGGCAACCAGATCCGCTCCATCCCGATGCTGCTGGAACGCCCGATGGGTTTCGGGCCGTTGCGCTACCGCCTGACGTTCAACCTCGATCCGCACAATTCCTACGTCAATTCATTCGCGTCGTTCGGGTGGCTCGGCGGCTTTTCATGGTTCATCATCGTCGGCTGGACCATGTTCGTCGGCTTCCGGCTGATGTCGGTCTATTCGCCGGTGCGACGATACGCGCAGGTGTTCTGGCCCGCGCTTTTCGTGCTTCTGCTGCAAGGCTTCCAGATCGACATCGACCACTGGCGTCAGGTTTTCCTGTGCTTCGGGGCGATCTGGGGCATGGAGGCGGCGCGCGTCAGATGGATGACGGATCAGGCGCGTCAGAAGGCTTTCGGCGATGCTGCCGGACGATCCGCCAGCGCGGCCTGATAGACGCCTTCGATGGCCCGGACATGGCGGTCAAGCGTCAGCGGATCGGCCCAGTATCCTGCATGGGCATTCGCCGTCATGCGGACCGCTTCATCCTCTGACTCGAATCGCCGCAAGGCCGATGCGAGCGAATCCGGATCGGCGGACTTGAACCACAGCCCGTTCACTCCGTCCTCGACGGCTTCGCGTCCGGCGCAGACGTCGCTCACGATCACCGGCGCGCCGGCCGCCAGCGCCTCGTAAACGGTGAGCGGCTGCCCCTCGTACCAGACCGAGGGAAACACCAGCGCCCGGCACGAGCGCATCAGCGCGCGCGCCTGCTGCGGCGATTGCCAGCCGAGAAACTTCGCCTCCGGATATCTGGCGCGCAATTCGTCGCCGAGCGGACCATCGCCCGCAATGGCCGGCGTGACGCCTGCGCGCCGCGCGCCTTCGCAAAAATGCGCCACGCCCTTCTCGGTCGAAAGCCGCCCGACATAGAGAAAATCCTTGCCGGGCGCGGCCTTCGGGCCCTCATCCAGTGCGTCGATCGGGTTGGCGACCTTGTGGAACGTCACGCCCTGCGGCATCCACGGAGCTGAAACCTCCATCTGCAGATCGCTGATGAGCACAATGTGGCGCACCGCCTCCTTGAAGCCGCTGAGCTTGTCCAGAATGACCTGCCGGGCGACGCGCATGAGCTTGCGCGGATAGGTGCGGGCGTCGCAATTGACGCTGATGCAGGCGCCCGACAGCGGCGCGCGCTTGCACGGCTCCGCGAGCTTGTAATCGTAAAATCCGCCGTTGGGGCAGACCAGAAAGAACTCGTGCATCGTGTAGACGCACGCCAGCCGCGCGGCCAGCAACGCCCTGCCGATGGAAGGCGACAAGGCCTTCGCCCAGGCATGGACATGCACCACCGTGTCGGCCGGATCGCAACCCGCCAGCAGCCCCGACAGCCGTTCCAGCGCCGCCCTGTTCCACATGGTCTGGACCAGAAAGTTCATCTGGCCCGCCAGGCCGCCCGCGCCCGCGATGTCCACCTGATCGAGGCAGATGACCTCGATCCCCGCCTCGGCCAGCCTTGGATCGATCGGAGCGACCGCCACGAAGAACGTCACCCGATGCCCCTTGCGGGCCAATCCGAGCGCGCTCTCGATGGCGACCTTCGCCTGGCCTCCGTTGATGTGGCCGTGGTCCGCGACAATGACGACATGCATGGAGGGTTTCACCGGACTTGTCCTGCCCGGCAAAGTGCCCGACAAACCTTGAACCTTTCTCAATCGAAGCGGATCAGGGGCAAATGGACGTCTGGCGGCGGATACTGGTGGCCATGGCGGGGCTGATGGGCGCAGCCGGCGTCGGCCTCGGCGCGGCCTCGACCCACGGGGGCTTTGGCCCCAACCTGCTTCTCTCCGCAACCTTCCTTCTGCTGCATGCAGCGCCTGTGCTGGTCATCGGCCTGAAGGGCCCCCCGGGGCGTATCTGGACGCTGTCGGGCTTCCTGCTGGCGAGCGGCGCCATCCTGTTCGGGGCGCAACTGTCCATCGGCGCAATCCTCGGCGCGAGCCTGTTTCCCATGGCGGCGCCGACGGGCGGCTGGGGCATGATTCTGGGGTGGCTGGCCATGTTACCCGGGGCGTTACAAGCGGGGGTGAAACAGGCCTCAGGTTGATGTCCTTTCGGGGACATCTCAATTTCGACCTAAACTCTCGTTTCAATAAGGACTTAGCTCAACCGCAGAGCGGCCGGCGGACGCCGTTGGAGGCAATTTGACTCCATTCGCCAATAGTTTATTTTTTGAGGCAATTGTGCAATAGTGCCTGAATGTGGGCCATGCGTCTGCCTGCGCGCCTGTAGGCATCCGGGAGATTGGTTAGGATGAAGCTTGCAGCTGCCGCCAAAGCGATCGTGACTCTCGGCGTCGTCGCCGTCGGCGCGCTCGTCATTCGCCCCGACCTCGTGGACAAGTACCTCCCCGGCTCCGGTCAGCGCGCAATCGAATTGCGCGAGATGATGCCGAAGTCGATCGCCGAACGTCTTCCGGCATACAAGACTGAAACGCAAACCGCAGAAGGCGGCGCGAGGCCTGCCGCTCAAGGCGCTGCGGGCGCCCCTGGCGGCGGACGTCCCGGCGCGGGCGGCCCCGGAGCAGGCGGCCGTCCTCCGGTTCCGATCAATACCGAAGTCGCCACCATCGGCCCCATGCCGTACCGGCTCGACGCTGTCGGCACCGTGCAGGCCGTCGCGTCGGTCGCGGTGAAGACTCGCGTCGATGCACAGATTTCAGAAATCATGGTGCCGGACGGCGCGATGGTGAAAGCCGGCGATGTGCTGGTGAAGCTCGACTCTCGCCAGATCGAGGCGCAGATCAGGCAGACCGAAGCCACCATCGCGAAGGACAAGGTCGCAGTCGACACAGCACTGCGCGACATTGCCCGCTTCAAGGAACTGCTCTCGAAGGGCACCGGCACGCAGTTGAACCTCGACAACGCGCAGGCCGCGCTCAACACGGCGAATGCGCAGCTCGCTGTCGATGAAGCCATCCTGCAGAACCAGAAGGTTCAGTTGAGCTGGTACACGCTGTCGGCTCCGATCAGCGGCCGCACCGGCGTGTTCAGCGTCAAGGCCGGCAACATCATCCGCTCCGGCGACAACTCCGCTACGGGCACCATCGCCACCATCGTGCAGACGGCCCCGATCTATGTCGCCTTTGCGGTTCCGCAGCTTGTTCTGGCGGACCTGCGCGCTGCGGTCGCCGCCGGCAATGCGGAGGTCGTCGTGACCCCGCAGGGCTCCAGGCAGACCAGCAAGGGCAGGATCGCGCTGATCGACAACACGATCGACCCCGCGACCGGCTCCGTGATGGCGCGGGCCATCTTCGAAAATGCAGACGACCTGCTCTGGGCCGGCCAGCTCTGCAACGTGCGCGTCACGCTGCGCGTCGATCCGAACATTGTGTCGATCCCCCGCACCGCCACGCAGGCGGGCCAGATCGGCAATTACGTCTACGTGATTGAAAACAACGTCGCCCGGGTGCGTCAGATCAAGGTGCAGCGGTTCCAGGACGGACGCGACATCGTCTCCGAAGGACTCAAGGGCGGGGAAACAGTCGTGACGGATGGCGCTCTGCAGCTCGTCGACGGCGGACGCGTGAACATCAAGAACTCGGACACCGCGAAGGGCGCTATCTGATGTCGCTTCCCGAACTCTGCATCCGCCGTCCCGTCATGACGACATTGCTGATGATGTCGTTCATCGTCTTTGGCGTGTTCGGCTATTCGAAATTGCCGGTCTCGGCGCTGCCGCGCGTCGATTATCCCACCATTTCGGTCTTCGCGTCGCTGCCGGGCGCAAACCCGGAAACGATGGCGGCTTCGGTCGCGGCGCCGCTGGAGCGAGCCTTCGCGACCATTCCGGGCGTCGCGCTGATGACCTCGCGCTCGGGTTCGGGCAACACCAACATCACGATGCAGTTCGATCTGGACCGCAACATCGACGGCGCATCGCTCGACGTTCAGTCGCAGATCACCTCGGTCCTGCGCCGCCTGCCGGCCGAAATGCCCGGCCCGCCGACCTTCCGCAAGGTGAACCCGGCCGACGCGCCGGTGATCAGCCTCACGCTCGCATCGCCTCTGCTGCCGCTGTCCGAAACCAACGAATATGCGGAGCAGATTTTCGTTCAGCAGATTTCGCAGATTCCTGGCGTCGCGCAGGTGCTGATCTTCGGTCAGCAGAAACACGCCGTCCGCATCGAGGCAGATCCGGACCTCGCCGCCGCGCGCGGTCTCACGCTCAACGACATTCGCACCAGCGTCATCGCCGCCAACTCGAACGCCCCGGTCGGCGGCCTGCGCGGCGTCACCCGCAACATGACCCTCACGGCCACCGGCCAGATGGAGCGCGCCGAAGACTATCGTTCGATGGTCATTGCGTTCCGCAACGGCTCGCCGATCCGCCTGGGCGACATAGCACAGGTGTCCGATGGCGTGGTGAACGACCAGGTCGCAGCCTGGTACAACAAGGACCGCGCGATCATGCTGGCGGTCTTCCGCCAGTCCGACGCCAATACTATCGACGTGGTGGACGCAATCCGCGCCAAGCTTCCGGGTCTTCAGGCGCAACTCCCGCCGTCAATCCAGGTCAACGTTCTGAACGATCGCTCGCGCTCCATCCGTGAGTCGGTCGACGAGGTGGAGTTCACCCTCCTCATCTCCATTGCGCTCGTCGTGATGGTGATCTTCCTGTTCCTGAAGTCGCTTGCCGCGACATTGATTCCAGCGCTCGCCCTGCCGGTTTCGCTCATCGGCACCTGCGCCTTCATGTACGCATTCGGCTATTCGATCGACAACATTTCACTGCTCGCGATAACGCTGGCGGTGGGCTTCGTGGTCGACGACGCCATCGTGATGCTGGAGAACATCGTCCGGCATATCGAAGACGGCATGGCGCCTTTCGAGGCCGCCCTGAAGGGCTCACGCGAGATCGGCTTCACGATCGTCTCGATCACCCTGTCGCTGGTCGCCGTGTTCATTCCGGTGCTGATGATGGGCGGCATCGTGGGCCGCGTGTTCCGCGAATTCGCGGTCGTCATTTCCTGCGCCATTCTCGTGTCGGGCTTCGTCTCGCTGACGCTGACCCCGATGCTCTGCGCGCGCCTCCTGAAGCCGATCGACCATCACGCCAAGCCCAGCCTCTTCGCCCGCACGGTCGATTTCTTCATCGACGGCATGATCGCCATCTATCGCGTTGCGCTCGACTTCGTGCTGAAGTTCCGCTTCCTGATGCTGCTCGTGACGCTCGGCACCTTCGCCCTGACGGTCATGACCTTCATCAACATTCCGAAGGGCTTCTTCCCCATCGAGGACACTGGCTACATCGCCGGCTCGACGGAAGTGCAGGCCGGCACCGGCTTCCAGGTCTCCGCCATTCGCCAGCAGCAGCTCGCTGAAATCATGATGCGCGATCCGGCAGTGCGCTACGTGACCTCCTCGGTCGGCGGCGGCGGCGCCAATGGCTCGTTGTCGGCGGCGCTGAAGCCGAAGGATGAGCGCGATCCGATCGCTGACGTCATTACGCGCCTGCGCCGTGAAGTCACGTCGGTGCCGGGCATCAATGCGGTGTTCAACCCGATCCAGAACCTGAACCTCAACGGCGGCCGCGCATCACGCGCGCCATACCAGTACACGCTGCAGTCGGGCGACCTGAACGTCCTCTATCCGCAGTCCAACGTGATGCTGGAAAAGATGCGGTCCATGCCGGAACTGCGTGACGTCAATTCGGACCTGCAGGTCCGCAACCCGCAGTTGGCGATCGACATCGACCGTGAGAAGGCAGCGAGCTTCGGCCTGACGCTCGATGCAGTGAAACAGGCGCTCTACAACGCCTACGGAACGCGCCAGATCTCGACGATCTATACGCAGGCGACCGACTATCAGGTCATTCTGGAAACCTCTCACGACTTCCAGGACGATCCGTCCGCGCTCGGCCGCGTGTTCATCCGCGCCGCCAACGGCGGCGGCGCTGCCGGTGCGAACGGCGGCGCGACCGGCACGGGCGCTCCTCTGGTCTCGCTCGACCAGATCGCCACTATCCGGCGCAGCACGGGACCGCTGGCCATCAACCGCCAGTCGCAGCAGCCGTCCGTCACACTGTCGTTCAACACGGCGCCGGGCGTCGCCATCGGCGAGGCGGTGGAAGCGATCCGCCGCACCGAAGCGCAGGTGAATCTGCCCGGCAGCATCAACACCAACTTCACCGGTTCGGCGAAGCTCTTCCAGGACGCCCAGAAGGGTCAGGTCCCGCTCATCATCGCAGCGGTTCTGACCATCTATATCGTCCTGGGCGTGCTCTACGAGAGCTACATCCACCCGATCACCATTCTGTCGGGCCTGCCCTCCGCCGGGCTCGGCGCTCTCTGGGCGCTGCAATGGTACAACATGGACCTGTCGGTCATCGCCATCATCGGCGTGCTGCTGCTGGTCGGCATCGTGAAGAAGAACGCCATCATGATGGTCGACTTCGCACTCGAACGAAGACGCGATGGTCTTGAGGCGCTTCCGGCCATCCGCGAAGCGGCGTTGATCCGTTTCAGGCCGATCATGATGACCACGCTCTGCGCGGTTCTGGCGGCGGTTCCGATTGCGATCGGGACGGGCTCGGGCTCCGAGCTTCGCCAGCCGCTCGGCATCGCCATCGTCGGCGGCCTCTGCGTTTCGCAGGTGCTGACGCTGCTCATCACGCCGGTCGTCTATTTCTACCTCGACAAGGTCGACAGCTTCCTGTCGGGCTGCAAGAAGCATGTCGAGACGGCGCCGGTCGGCCTCGAACCGGCACCGGTCCGCCACGCGGCCGAATAGCCGGACGCAAACCCGGAATCGAAAGGGCCGCTGTTTACAGCGGCCCTTTTCAGTTTGGGCGACCTGTCTCAGGCCGGGCGGACGTCGGTGATCCGGTAAGTCAGCAGCTCGCCCTCGGCATTGCGCACAGAGACATATTCGCCGACCTTGAAAGCGTGCGAACCGAAGCGATAACCCGCCTCGTCATCGACGTCTGTGTCGCCCTCGTAATCGAACGCCCATGTGGCGCCGCCCGGCCCGCCGGGCTTGTGCGCCAGCAATCCGCGCTGCACGGTCACGCCGTGTTCGAGCCGGTGTACGAAGCACAGGCCACGATCATGCTTCCAGCCGTCGAGGCTGATGTGGCCGCTGTCATCGAGCGGCGCGACGAACGTATATCCATCGCCCGCCGAACCTTCGACATGCTTTGCCGAGCGCGCGAGTTCGAGTTTGATGCGCGTGAGCTTGTGGGCGCCTGTTCCGCTATTGGCCATTGGGTCCTCCTGATTGGGGCACTCTAGCAAGGCAGGCCGTCGCGAAACCCTGATTCACGTCAAAAATCCGCAATCCTTATCTTCACCATCCGCGGCAAGGCTTGAGCTGATCGTTAATTTCTGGTCTACCTTCTTTCCGAGGCCAGATTTTTAAACCGTTTTCCGGGTGGGCTTCATGTTGCGTGGATTTTGTATTTTGCGTCCTGATTTCACCAAGTCGTTCTTCCGGGGTTTGCCCCGCCGCACCGTTTACGCAGCCATCTGCGCGTTGACGCTTGTGTCCATAGGAACCGTCACCCTGCTCGGCATGGCGGCCGTGCGCGCCTTCGACGACGATTCCAACGCCTCCTTCTGGCTGGCCGAGCGCGCCCGCAACGCGGCCCGCGCGGTCTGGTCGAAACCCGGCGTAGCCCCGACCGTGGAAGCCGCTGCGGCCAGGCCGGCTCAGGCCCGCAAGGCCGCGCAGGTCCATTACGCGGCTGCCGGCAGCCAGTCCGTCTGCGTCCGCGCCTGCGACGGTTATTACTTCCCGGTCGGCCGCCTCAACGGATCGCAGGATATCGCGGCACACGAGTCGGTTTGCCAGGCCCAGTGCCCCGGCGCCAGGACGAACCTCTATGTGCTCCGCAAGTCCGGCAGCATGGAAGACGCCGTCTCGGCTCGCGACGGAAAGCCCTATGCGCGCCTCGCGCAGGCCTTCCTTCACACGAAGACGCAGGAGAATACCTGCTCGTGCAAGCCCGCCGGTTCGGTCGTGCAGGCCTCGGTCCCGGTTTCGCGCGACATCGCCATCCGGCGGGGCGACTCGGTGATGACCGCGCAAGGCGTGCGCATTTTCCGCGGCAAGAAGGGCAAGACGATCGCCAATTCGGATTTCGTCGCGCTCTCCCAGTCGAAGGACATTGATCCGCAGAAGCGCCGCATTCTGGCCGAACTCGAGCGCGTCTCCGCGCCGCGCGTTGCAGCGGCCAGAAACGCCCCGGCGAACGCATCGGTGCGGGCCGCCCGCTCGCCGGCCCCGGCCTCCAGCCCGCTCGTGTCGGCGCCGATGAACAAGTCGGTCCGCCTCGTGGGAGTGGAGAGCCCGCTCATCCGCTGACCGCCCGCCCGCCTTGGTTTTGCTGGAAACTTGCTGTACTGGCCTTCCATTCCGGGCAGGCGTGAATCTCGCGGCATGAGCAAGACCATCAAGTTGACGCTGGCCGTCTGCAGCCTCGCCGCGCTGGCCGCGCTTGTGGCGCCGTGGTCGCTGACCGACGCCGCCGTGCGGCGGGAAATCGCGACTTTCGTGAAGCAGAAGACAGGCCTCGACGGGGATCTCGATGGCCGCATGGTTCTGGCGCTCGCGCCGCAGCCGACCCTGAAGATCGAGGACGTGGTTTTTCGCGACCCTGCCGGGGCGATTGTCGTGCAGGCCGCCACCTTCAAGGGCGCTTTGCGGCTGCTGCCCCTGTTTGCGGGCCGCATCGAACTGGCGTCCATAAGCCTTGCAGATGCGCTGATCGACATCGACGCGGGAAAACTTTCTGCGTCCGCTTCCGCGAACCACATTCCCGATCCGCGCGGCGACATCAACCTGACGGCGACCCGCATCAACCTGCGCAACGGCGGGCGTTTGCTGGCCACTTTTGCGGACGTCGACGCCGCCTACGAATGGCCGCCTGCAGCGGCCGCCGCGTCTCTGTCCGCGCGCGGTTTGTGGAACGGCGAGAAGATGGAGGCGGCCGTATGGCTCGGGCGCTTCGACAATTTCAGGCGCGGAGAAACCTCGCCCGCGACAATCAGGTTCGAGACGCCTCGCGGGACGATTTCCGTCAATGGACAAACGGAGCTTGCGCCCGGCCCGCTTTTGCAGGGCAAGCTCTCGCTGACTTCTCCGCTTTTTTCCGCGCTCATGACAGCCTGGGGCATCGACAATCCCCTGCCCGCGCCGCTGCGCGGACTGAATGCGGGCGGAAGTTTCAAGATCACGCCGCAAAGTCTGGCGCTCACGGACGCACGCATTTCGGTGGACGGCACTTCATATGAAGGCAGCCTTGCGCTCGACTGGCGCGAGGATCGCCCGCTTCTGTCCGGCACGCTTGCGGCGAACCAGTTGCAACTCGCGCCCTTCGCGGCGCGCTTGCCGACGCTCTCGGGCGAAAACGGCTGGAATGTCGAAACCATCGGCAAGCCCGGCCTCTCGTCGCTCGATCTCGATCTGCGGCTGTCGGCGTCGCGCGCGCGCCTCGCTCGTTTTCAGGTGCAGGACGCCGGCATCGCCGTGAAGGCCGCCGACGGCCAGCTCGATGTCTCGCTCATTGACGCGCGGGGCTATGGCGGTCGCCTCAAGGGACGCTTTTCGGCAAACGCGCGCGAAGCGGGACTTGGAGTGAAGCTCACAGCGGGCTTTACGCAGATTGATGCAGCGGCGCTTCTCGGCGATCTTTTCCGCATCAACCTCGTGACCGGAGAAGCCAGCGGCAATCTGACTCTGGAAGGCGCCGGCGATTGCATCGCCGACATTGTCGAGACGCTCAGCGGGCGCATCGAGGCGACCGTCCAGAACGGCGACATTCTCGGCTTCGATCTGGATTCGGCGTTGCGGCGCACGGAGAAACGGCCCTTGTCTGTGGCGTCCGAAATGCGGCGCGGGCGCACGAGCTTCGCGCGGGCCACGCTGAGCGGGCGCATCGATAACGGCAATCTGGAACTCGATGAAACGATCGCCACCGGCTTCAGCCTTGCAACGCAGATTTCCGGCGCGGTCCGGTTGCCGGAGCGCTCGTTGCAATTGCGGCTGTCATCGACCCACACGGCCGCCAATGGCGCGCCCCGGCCCGATGCCCCGCGTCTCAATCTCGACATCAACGGGGCGTGGGACGATCCCCAGGTGCTGCTCGATTTCGAAAGCCTGCTGCGCAAGTCCGAAGCCGCCGCGCCCTTGTTCAGCAACCCCCCGCCCTGATCAGGCAGTGCGGTCCGGCGCCGCCCGCCGCGTGATGAGCACGCCGAGCAGCAGGCAAACGGCCACGAACAGGATCATCAGCGTCGAAATCGCGTTCACTTCCGGCGTCACCCCGAGCCGCACCTGACTGTAGATGCGCATCGGCAGCGTCGTGGATCCGGGCCCCGACGTGAAACTCGCAATCACCAGATCATCCAGCGAGATCGTCATCGCCAGCAGGAACCCCGACGCGATAGCGGGCGCGGCGAGCGGCAGCGTCACGCTCAGGAAAGTGCGCAGGGGCGTGGCCCCAAGGTCCATCGCGGCCTCTTCGAGCGAGCGATCCATCCCGGCCAGGCGCGGATAAACCACCACAGCCACAAAACACATCCCGATGGAGGCATGCGCGACGATCACGGTCGTGAGCCCGCGCTCGACGCCGAACGCCACGAAGAGCAGCAGCAGCGACAGGCCGGTGATGACTTCCGGCAGCACCAGCGGCGCATAAAGGATCGCTGAAAAAACGGAGCGACCGCTGAAGCGGCCGAACCGCGCCAGCGCATAGGCCGCAATCGTCCCCAGCGCAGTCGCGATGGCCGCCGACGTCACGGCGACGATGAGGCTCGCACGCAGGCTCGCCACAAGCTGCGCGTTCGACCAGAGCGACGCATACCACCGCGTCGAAAATCCGCCCCAGACCGTCACGAGCCGGGAATCGTTGAAACTGAACAGAATCAGAAGCGCAATCGGCACATAGAGAAACGCGAAGCCGAAGGCCAGGAACGTCACATGCGCCGGTGTAAGGCCGCGTTTCATGTGCGCTCCTCCGCCGTCTGCAAGCGGTCGTAGATGCGAAGCGGAACCAGCAGCACGAGAAGCAGCAGGATCGCGGCGGCGGATGCTGCGGGCCAGTCGCGGTTATCGAAAAACTCGACCCACATGGTGCGGCCGACCATCAACGTGTCGGAACCGCCAAGCAGGTCGGGAATCACAAATTCGCCGACAGCAGGAATAAAGACCAGCAGGCAGCCCGCCAGGACGCCCGGCAGCGAAAGCGGCAGCGTCACCTGAACGAATGCACGCCACGGCGATGCGCCGAGATCGGCGGCGGCTTCGAGCAAGGCCGCATCCTGTTTTTCCAGCGCCACATAGATCGGCAGGATCATGAACGGCAGGTAGGAATAGACGATGCCGATGACGATCGCGATGTCGGTCGCGAAGATCTGCAGCGGCTCTTCAATAAGGCCGAGCCAGATCAACGCATGATTCAGCAGGCCCTCGTCCTTCAGGATGCCGATCCACGCATAGACGCGGATCAGAAAGCTCGTCCAGAACGGAGCGACCGCCAGCACGAACAGAACCGGCCGCAGAACGCCTTTCGCGTGCGCAATCGACAGCGCAAACGGATAGGCGATCAGCAAGGCGCAAAGGGTCGAGAGCGCCGCAATGCGCAGCGATGACAGATAGGCGTCGAGATAGATCGTATCGGCAAAGAGGCCCGCATAGGCGTCGAACGAGAATTGTGTGGCGCGCTCCATCCAGTCCGCAACGCCCGCGCTCCAGTCGAAAGACGGCTCATAGGGCGGTTGGGCCAGCGCGGACCGCGACAGCGAAATCTTCGCCGCGATCGCAAAGGGCGCGACCAGAAACAGCAGCATCCAGACCAGCGGAAGCGACAGGATCCACGCGGGCAATCCGGTCCGGATGCGGGCGGGCTTGCGGCTCATGACGCCAGCACTCGCGCGGCCGCAGGCGGAATCTGCACGCGCACGGAATCGCCGCGCTTCATCTGCCATGCGCCGTTGCGGGCGGCGTTCATGCGCGCGGCCTGCACCACCTGTCCGTTGGGGAGCGCAATGCGCGTCAGGCTTGTCTCGCCCAGAAACACCGAGTCCAGGACCTGCCCGGCAGCGCCCTCACCGCTCGCCTCGACCGCCAGATCTTCCGGCCGCACCGCCAGCGTAATGACGGAGCCCACTTGAAGGTCTGCACGCGGGAGATTCATCTCGAAGCCCGCATCGAGCGCCAGCCGCGACCGACCGAGCGCAACCGCCACCACTTTTGCCGGGAACAGATTGATCTTGCCGATGAAGCCCGCCACGAATGTGTTCGCAGGCTGCAGATAAACATCCTGCGGCGGGCCGATCTGCTCGATCACGCCCGCGCGCATCACCGCGATGCGCTGCGCCATTGCCATCGCCTCATCCTGATCGTGCGTGACCACCATGAAGCTCGCGCCGAGTTCTCGCTGGATGCGCATCAGTTCGAACTGCGTATCCTCGCGCAGCTTGCGGTCGAGCGCCGCGAGCGGTTCATCAAGCAGCAGCAGCTTCGGCCGTTTGGCCAGCGCGCGGGCCAGCGCGACACGCTGCTTCTGCCCGCCCGACAATTGATGCGGCTTGCGCGCCGCAAGGCCTTTCAGTTGTACGAGGTCGAGCATGTCGGCGACGCGCGTTGCAATCTCGGCCTTCGGCAAACCTTCCTGCACAAGGCCGAATGCGATGTTCCTTTCCACGTTCATATGCGGAAACAGCGCGTAGGACTGGAACATCATGTTCACCGGCCGCCGGTGCGGCGGCACGGGCGAAAGGTCGCGTCCTTCAAGGTCGATCACGCCGCTGTCCGGCGTTTCGAACCCGGCGATCATGCGCATGAGTGTCGTCTTGCCGCAGCCGGAAGGGCCTAGCAGCGCGAAGAATTCTCCCGGCCTGATGTCCAGCGACACCTGATCGACAGCCGTGACGGTCCCGAACTTTTTCGTCAGCCGCGACAGCCGCAGCACGGGTTCGCTCATGATGCGCGTCAGCCGTCGTGCCGCATGGCTTCGGCGAGCCGTGCTTCAAGCACCTGCGGTTTCAGCAGCACCAGACCGCCGCGATTCTTCTCCGCAATCCCCTCGTTCACCATGGCGGTGAATTCGCGCGTGATCTGTTCGCGGCGGCAGCCGATGCGAGCGGCGATGACGTGATGAAACGGCGGCGGCGAAATGATCTTCTGCCCCGCATGGCCGGCGCGCGGGTGCGCCAGTCGCAACAATTCGGCATAAAGCCTGTGCTTGAGGTCGAACACCGAATGTTCGGTGAGCCGCGCATTGCCTTCGCGGATGCGCCCGCTCAGCAGCCGCAACACTTTTTCGCAGGCGCCCTGCGAGGAGAAGATGATTTCTCGAAAGACGCTCGCCGGCATGATGCAGAGTTCGCTTCGCGTCAACGCGGTCACATTGGCGGAACGCTCGACGCCGTCGATGGCGGCGAGTTCGCCGAAGAACTGCCCGGCGCCCATTTCGGCCAGAATGATTTCCTTGCCCGCAGGCGTGCGGATCAGAACCCGGACCTGTCCGGTGACGAGGAAATAAACATCCGAGGACTTGTCCTCGTAATCGACGATGGTTTCGTTTTCCTCGGCGCGCTTCCAGTTGCAGCGACGGTCGAACTTGGCCGTGTCGAGATCGGTCAGATCCTTGAAAAAAGGAATGCGCGCAAGACTTTGCATCGGTTCGCCCCCCGCGCCGGCAGAACCGGACGCCATTGCGGAGAGCATATCACGGTTGCAAGCGGCGCAAGAGGCCGCGCGTCACTTGCCCGCAATTCGCTGCGCGGCCGTCAGGGTGTTCTTCATCAGCATCGCGATGGTCATCGGCCCCACCCCGCCCGGCACCGGCGTGATCGCCGCCGCGCGCGCTGCGGCCGTCCGATATTCGACATCGCCGACCAGCCTGGTCTTCGGCTGCCCTTTGCCGTCAAGGCCCTCGCCCGGCACACGGTTGATGCCGACATCAATCACCAGCGCTCCGGGCTTGATCCAGTCGCCGCGGACCATTTCGGCCTTGCCGACAGCCGCCACCACAATATCGGCGCGACCCACCACGGACGCCAGATCGCGCGTCCGCGAATGGGCAATTGTCACCGTGCAGCTTGCGCCGAGCAGCAGTTGCGCCATGGGTTTGCCGACAATGTTCGACCGCCCGACCACCACGGCGTCCAGCCCCGCCAGCGACACGCCGGCCGCCCTGGCGGCTTCAGCCAGCAGCAGCATGGAGCCCGCAGGCGTGCACGGCACCAGCGCGCGAGCCTGATCGCCGATCGCCAGAAGGCCGGCGTTGACAGGGTGGAAGCCGTCCACGTCCTTGGCGGGCGAGATCATCTCCAGCACCCGGGTCGCGTTGATGTGACCCGGCAGCGGCAATTGAACCAGAATGCCGTGGATGGCCGGATCGGCGTTGAGCTTGCCGACCAGCGAGACCAGATCGTCCTCGGCAGTCGTCGCCGGCAGCGTGTGCTGCACCGAATGGAAGCCGCAGGATTCGGCGGCCTTGCCCTTGGATTTCACATAGACCTGACTGGCCGGGTCCTCGCCCACCAGCACGACCGCCAGTCCGGGCTTGAGGCCAAGTCTGCTGACGTCCGCCGCCACCTCCGCCAGAACGCGGCCGGACATGGCCTTGCCGTCGATCGCGAGCGCCCCGAACCCGGAGGGACGCAGAACTTCCGGCGGCGCAGTCTTCGTGGTCTCGGTCATCAGCTTTTCCAGAGGGTTAACCCATCAATAACATCAACCGGTTGTTACGCCGGAAGCCGGTTTTCTGTCAGAGCGGAGGCGTCCGGACAACCCTGAAACTAGGACAAATACGGGTTTTGCGCTCCCGAACCTCCATGGCGCGCCCATAGCGCGGCTGCAAGGGAAAATTGAGACTTGCAATCATATACTTAGGCCAAACGGGGACCCGAAGCCCTGCTCGATTTCCAGACAGGCGGCCATGACAACCAATGCGGCTCGGAACATGAAAGACTTCGCGCGCAACCAGCGCGGCGGAGCCGCGATGATTTTCGCACTGTCGTTCATCCCGGCCCTGATGACGGCCGGTCTGGCGATCGACTATGTGCGCGCCACCAATTATTCGGCCTCGCTCAAAGCCGCGACGGACGCTGCGGCGCTGGCCGGCGCGAGCGTGGTGGAAGATCCGCGCAATCCCTTCAGCACAGACCTGACGCGCGCACGCACGACTGCGGCCCGCAATACGTTCAACGCGCATATCAAGTCGGAACAAGAGTTCTCAAAGCTCAAGATCAATGTCACCGAGACCGCGAACGGCGTTCTGGTGTCGACGACCGCGACGATCAAGAACTCGTTCGGCGCGCTATTGCACAAGAGCACGACCGACCTCGGCGCAGTCGCCGAAGCCGCCCTGTCGGCCAACACCAATTATGAAGTTGTCTTCGTTCTCGACAATACGGGCTCGATGGCCGCGTCCAACAAGATGACCATCCTGAAGACCGCGATGAACAAATTCATCAAGCGTCTTTCGGCCGGGTCCGGCGGGGCGAACACGGTGCGGGTCGGCCTCGTGCCGTTCGGAACCTTCGTGCGCGTCGATCCGATGTATGCGCGCGGCAAGGACTGGATGCGCCAGCCTTCGCGCGATCTGTCGCAATGGCAGGGCTGCATCACGGACCGCGCCGCCCCTTATGATGCGGACGGGACGGCTCCGACGATCATGGCGCCCGCCACGCTGTTCGACGCCAGCGACGGCAACATGAACATTTTCCCGGTGACGCCCGCCACCACGACGCCGGTGCCGCCGCTGCCCTTCGCGCCCGCGCCCTGCAATCAGGCCTATGTGCAGCCGCTAACAACCAGCTTCGGGTCTTTCCAGCAGGCCGTGAACGCCATGGTGCCCGCAGGCACCACGAACCTTGCCATCGGCCTCGCCTGGGGGCTGCATCTCTTCTCGCCGGGCGCGCCCTATGGCAATGCCACGCCGTTCAACAATGGCATCCAGAAGATCATGGTCTTCCTCACCGATGGTCTCAACACCCGAAGCCGCTGGTCCTCCGACGTCGCCACCATGGATGCGCGCACGCAGGCCACCTGCGATACGATCAAGCAGAAGGGCGTCACGCTTTATACGATCGGGGTGATGGACGAGAACAAGACGCTGCTGACCAATTGCGCCTCGTCGCCCTCCAAGCATTTCTTCGCCCCGACCGCCGACCGGATTCCCGACCTTTTCGAGATGATCTCGGGCGATCTCGTCACGGTCCGTCTGGTTCGCTGAGCCCCGAAAAGCTGAAGACTACCCGGTGGACCCGCGTCTGCCCGGGCGCCAACAGGATCATCGACGGCTTCTCGATCAGTTCACCATCAAAGCCGACCGGATCGCCATGTCCGGTCCAGGCCTCGACACAGAGGTAAGGCGCAGGCGGACGCGACCAGAGCGCCCAATGCCGGAAGCCTTCGGTTTCGACCGTCAGCCGGGACCCTGCGCCGCTATGAAAATGCACACGGCGGCTTCCGGCGTCCAGAAAGCAAAGCGCCTCCGCCCGCACCAGTTCATCATCGAGCGCCAAAGTCCTGCCCGAGAGCGGAACGGCTCGTCGCCGATCTGAAAACAGACCGCTCGGCGCGATCTCCGGCACGCTGGCCTCTTCGGCGCGCTCGAAAGTAACCGAGTGGTCTTCGCGCCGCGATCCATCCAGCGGCCAGCGAAATCCCGGATGCAGCCCGAACGCATAGGGCATCACATCCGCGCCTCTGTTCCGCACGACCGCCGAAACGGCCAGCGACGACCGCCCCAGCCTGTACGTCATCGCCAGCCGGAACCCGAACGGATATTGCGCGCGCGTGTGCGGATTGTCGTCGAGGCGCAGGGTCGCAAAATCCTCGCCCCGTGCGCCCGGAGCGAACAATTCCTGCGCCGCAAACCCGTGAACGCCCATCCGCAAGGTTTCGCCGCCGACCCGGATCTTTCCCTCGCGCGCCCATCCGACGATCGGAAACAGCAATGGCGCGACAGCCGGCCAGACCGCAGGATCGGGCTCCCAGAGCAGATCGCGCCCCGCGCAGGACCAGCGACGCAATTCGGCGCCGACGAGCGAAATCTCCGCGCAAGACGCGCCCGATCGCAGCAGGATGGATTCGTTCTTGGCGTCCATGTCAGCCGCCAGAGGTGACAAACGCGCCGCCGCTTGTCAAAATCCCTCCACACAACGCAATGACATCCGGAGGAAACATGCTCGGCGCAAGGGATATTGGCGGCCTCATGGGCATGATGCCCGCATTCGCTACCGACAATGCAGGCGATTACCGCGCCCGCGATACGGTCGATGTGGATCGCCTGCACAAGGGCGTCGACCGGGCCGTGCGCGACGGCTTCAACGTGATTTCCACCACCGGCAGCTTCGGCGAGTGCCACACGCTGACGATGGACGAATTCCGCGTTCTGGCGCACGAAACGGCAGCGGCGGTGAAGAAGCGCGTTCCGCTTTTCATCGGCACTACGGCGCCCAACACGCGCGAATGCATCGAAAAGATGCGGATCGTGGCCGAGACAGGCGCGGACGGCGTGCTGGCCGGGGTGCCCTATTACTTTCCATCGAGCCCCGAGAACGCCGTCAATTTCTACAAGGAAATCGGCGAGGCCTTCCCCAAACTCAACATCATGATCTACCACAACCCGGCCCTGCACCATGTGCGCCTGCCCATCGACGCCGTGAACGAGATTGCCCGCAATCCCGCCGTCGTCGCCATGAAGGACAGCCATCGTGAGCCGCTTGAAATGTCGCGCCTTTGCAAGCTCACCGCCGGACGCCTGAGCGTGATGGTGAATCAGGGCCAGTATTTCAGCTATTCGGACATGGGCGCGGCTGGCTTCTGGTCCATCGACGCCTGGATGGGCCCGTGGCCGCAGCTTGCCCTGCGCAACGCCATCGCGCGCGGCGACCGCAAGCTCGCGACGGAAATCACCTCGGACTTCGTGGCCCCTTCGGGCGGCGGCGAAAAGAACCTGCAATGGCGCGAGACGGCCGCGAAGGTCGGCATGCGCTTCGCTGGCTATGTCGATCCCGGCCCGCTGCGCCCGCCGTTCGTGAAGGTGCCCGACTCGGTCGTGGAGGGCCAGAAGAAGCGCGTCGAGCGCTGGAAACTGCTTTGTGGAAAGTACCGCCCGCTGGTCGAGGCCGCGCAGGCAGCGGAATGATCAAATTGCCGGGCGGCGCACCGCCCGGCATTCGTCGTCTTACGGCTTCGGCGGCGCAGCTTCGTATTTAACGGTCACGACCGTATTCGGCGCGCCTCCCTTGGTGGGACTCAGGCGAATCTCGGCGCGGTCGCCCATGCGCTGGACGGTCGCCTCGCTCATGCACTTGCCGTCCTTCATCTTGCCCGTAACGCGTACTTCGAGCAGCGAACCGGCTTTCGGGGCGAAAGCCGTCGCGTTGGTAATCTTGTAGTCGACCTGCTTCTGTTCGGTCGCCATATCCTCGGCGTCCTTGGTGAAATAGCCCGAGCCGTCGCGCAGCCATTCAACTGTGACGAGACTGGCGGCGGCATCCGTGCGGTTGATCGAGATCGTCGCCCCGCGACCACGCGGAACTTCCACAGATCCCTGCGCACTCGCCGGACAGGCCTGAGCAAGAACCTCGGACGCCATCATGCAAGGAACAACGGCCAGGAAGCCGGCAAGCAATGCTTTCTGCATTTTGTTTCCCCCTTTTTTCCGGCGGCTTTTGGGGCCGCCCGCCAAAATCCTATGCCCATGCAGAGGTTTTGCAAATCAATTCGCATTGCTGACCTGTGTGAACAGCATAGCTTGCTGATTTTTCAAGCGTTTTACTTGAAAGTTCTTCGGAGGCTCGAAAACCCGCCTCACGGACCCCAAACATTGATCCGGTTCAATGTCCCGTGAGTTGGGAGGGGCGAAAGTGTCGCAATCCTTGCATCCGCTGATTGGGATATTGTACAGCGAATTGGCAAGGTGCCGCGTCGGGCAGCAACTCCAGGAGACGCCCGGCAAACTCAGGTGACCTTGCCCAGTACGGGTAGGCGGGAAGGACCGGTTATGGATTATCGTGGCTTTTTCGATCGTTCGATCGAGCGCCTCAAGGCGGAACGCCGGTACCGGGTGTTTGCCGACCTCGAACGTGACGCGGTCCGGTTTCCCCGCGCTCTCTGGCGGCCGGACCCGAAGTCCGACGAGACCAGTGAAGTCGTCATCTGGTGTTCCAACGATTACCTGACCATGGGCGGCCATCCGGACGTGATCGGGGCCGTTTGCAACGCCGCGCAGCGCCACGGCGCGGGCGCGGGCGGCACTCGCAACATTTCCGGCACGCACCACCCGATCGTCGATCTGGAAGCCGAACTGGCGGACCTTCACCACAAGGACGCCGCGCTGGCCTTCACCTCCGGCTGGGTTTCGAATCTGGCCGCCATCTCGACCATCGCGGGCCTGCTGCCGAACTGCCTCATTCTGTCGGACGCGCTGAACCACAATTCCATGATCGAGGGCGTGCGCCGCTCCGGCTGCGAACGCCAGATCTGGCGTCACAACGACATGGCCCATCTTGAAGAGCTGCTGATCGCCGCCGGCGATCGCGCCAAGCTGGTCGTCTTCGAAAGCCTCTATTCGATGGACGGCGACATCGCGCCGGTGAAGGACATCGTCCGTCTGGCAAAGAAGTACAACGCCATGACCTACGTGGACGAAGTCCATGCTGTCGGCATGTATGGCGAGCGCGGCGGCGGCATTTGCGAGCGCGAAGGCGTCATGGCCGACATCGACGTGATCGAGGGCACCCTCGCCAAGGGCTTCGGCACGCTCGGCGGCTACATCGCGGCGGACGCCGCCATCATCGACGCCGTGCGCAGCTACGCGCCCTCCTTCATCTTCACGACCGCCCTGCCCCCGACCGTTGCGGCGGGCGCGGCCGCGGCCGTTCGCCACCTCAAGAAGTCCGGCGAGGAGCGTGCCCGTCACCAGCGCATGGCGATGCTGACCAAGCACGCCCTGAAGGCCGCCGGCCTGCCGGTGATGGACAATCCGTCCCACATCGTGCCGGTCATGGTCGGCGACGCCGAGCAGTGCAAGGCGGCCAGCGACCTGCTGCTGGAGCGCCACGGGATCTACATCCAGCCGATCAACTATCCGACGGTCGCCATCGGAACCGAGCGTCTGCGTATCACCCCGACCCCGCGCCACACCGAGGCCCATGTGGCCGAACTGGTGGAAGCGCTCGTGGACGTGTGGAAGGCCCTTGGCCTCAAATTCGTGGAGGCGCAGATCGTGCCCCTCCGCCCGGCCGCGAAGGTTGAGGACCCCCGCTGCACCTATCCGGACATGAAGCGCGCCGCCGAGTGACGGGTTAACCCGTCGAATTTTAAGCACTTTCCCGTGAAGGCATAGCCAATTTCGGAAAGGCTCGGAGTTTCTCCGGGCCTTTTCAGTATTTGTTTGCTTCGGCAAAGCACGCTCTCGGCACATTGCCATCCAGAGCTTTTGCCGGGGCGTTTCATGTTGAGTCAGGTTCGGAACCGTATTGCGGCGCTGCTTGGGCGCCTCGCCTGCGATACGCGGGGCGGAACCACCATGATCCTCGCCATGGCGGCGCTGCCGCTCATGGGCGCCGTCGGCATGTCGGTGGATTATGCTGCGGCCGTCCGGACGCAGGCCAACCTCCAGGCCGCCCTCGACGGCGGCGTGCTGGCCGGGGCCGAAATGCGCGCCCATGCGATCAATTACAACGACCAGATGGCGACCGGCGTCCGGACAGCGGTCGTCAATTACGTCAACGCCCAGTTCAGGTCGGCCGACCAGTTGCCGAACATCACGGCCAACATCGATTCGGCCGGCACGGTCTCGGCCGATGCGACCGCGCAGGTGCGGAACAATCTGGGCGGGCTGTTCGGCGCGCCCTATTTCACCGTCCGCGCCCATTCGCAGGCCACTTTCGGGGCCGGGCAGGCCGAGGTCGCGCTGGTCTTCGACACGACCGCCTCGATGGAAGGCATCAAGATGGCGACCGCCCAGGCCGCCGCCATCTCGCTCGTGGACACGCTGTTCTCGGCTCCCAATGCGGCGAAGAACGTCCGCATGGCGCTCGCCCCGTTCGACGTTTACGTCAATGTCGGCGTGGAATATCGCGGCGCGAGCTGGCTCACCAACACGAGCGACACATCCACCACCAGCTACAAGTGCGAGACAAAATATCCCGACGCCGTCTACGGACCGCCGAAAACGACAACCAAGACCTGTTACCGCGACGGCGCGCCCTATTCGTGCACCAGCACCCACCGCGACACGATCAGCAAGGGCAAACCCGTCGAGGTCTGCGGTCCCCACACGTCGAGTTACAAATGGAAAGGTTGCGTGGGATCGCGGAACTACCCATTGGACCTGAGCGACGTCGTGAGTTCTGCGCAGCCCGTGCCGGGAGTCGGCGGCTCCTGCGCCTCGCCCATCGTGCGGCTCACGAGCGATGCGACGGCGATACGCACCGCCATTGCGGGCCTCAAGACCGATGAGGAAACTTATATTGCCCCCGGGCTTCTGTGGGGCTGGCGTCTGCTTTCGCCCAATGCGCCCTTTGGCGACGGAAAGGTGCTCAGCACAGGCGCGAAGAAGACGCTCGTGCTGATGACGGACGGGTTCAACACCCATTCGCCCGACTATCCCAAGCACGACGACAAGGACACCGCCATGGCCAACAAGCTCACTGCGGAGACCTGCGCCAACATCAAGACGGCGGGAATTGCGATCTACACCATTGCGTTTCAGGTGACGGATTCGACCATCAAGAACGTGCTGGCGAGCTGCGCCTCTTCGACAGTCAATTATTTCGACGCGAACTCGAGCGACGAATTGAAAGCCGCCTTCGCCCGCATCGGCTCGTCGCTGACGGCGATCCGGCTGGCGCGCTGATCAGGCGTCCGGTTCGTTCTTCCAGCGCTTGACGATTCCGGCGTCGATGTCGAACAGGTCGAGCAATCGCCCTACCGTATGGTTCACCACATCGTCCAGCGTCTTCGGCTTGTTGTAGAAGGCCGGCACGACGGGCGCGATGATCGCCCCCATCTCTGACAACGCCAGCATGGTCCGCAGATGGCCTGTGTGCAGCGGCGTTTCCCTCACGGCCAGCACGAGACGGCGGCGCTCCTTCAGCACCACATCGGCCGCACGGCTCATCAGCGAACCTGTTACGCCCGTCGCAATTTCACTCATGGTGCGGATCGAGCACGGAGCGATCACCATGCCGAGCGTCTTGAAAGACCCTGACGAAATCGACGCCCCGATATCGCCCTGCGGATGAAAATGGTCGGCGAGTTCGCGCAATTCCTTGGGCTTCAGATCGCTCTCGTAGCCAAGCGTCATTTCCGCCGCCTTGCTGACAACCAGATGCGTCTCGACGCCCGCAGCCCGCAGCACTTCCAGCATCCGGACGCCGTAAACGATGCCGGACGCGCCGCTGATTCCAACGATGATCCGCTGCTTCTGTGTGCTCACGCGACGCCCCTGACCCTTACGGGCCGATGTGGCGCGACTCGCCCCGCAAGGTCAAGCGAAGGCCCGCAGGATCGCCGCAACGGCGGCTTCATCGAAGCCTTTGCCAAGGTATGCCGCATAGGCCCCCAGATTGCCGCGCGCCGTCTCGCGTCCCGCCTCGCCCGCACGCCCCAAGCTCTCGCCGAAAAGCCCGTACAGCGCCTCCTGCTGAAGCCGCTCGGCCTCCAGTTCCACAGCCTTGACGCGCGACCGCAAGGTCTCCGCCGCATCCCCGGCGAACGCCTCCGGCGGCGTCTTCAAAAAAATCCGCACCTGCCGCAGCGGCACGACCGCAGCGCGCCGCCACGGCTCCACGACCGCGTCGATCTTGGCGAAGTCCCCCGCCCCCAGAGCCCGCCCGCGCGAGGCCAGAAACAGCCCGAACAGCAGCACGTTCACGTCGACGCCGGACTCGCCCTGCAAGGTCAGGCAGGCAGGCGGCACGCCGGGCTTGCCATAGATGGCGAGCGAAAAGGTCCAGAAGGGCGAGGCTGTCATGCCCGCAACGGTGCCACGCGCACAGGCCCGCGTCCACATGCGAGCTTCGATCCGGCGCGCCGATATGCTACTGGCTCGCGACCCATCTGGCGGAGCCGACCGTGACCGAACCCCATTCCCACAAGCTCAACATGCCAATCCGGCCGCGCCGCAACCGCCAGTCCGACTGGTCGCGCCGCCTCGTGCGCGAGAATGTCGTCACCACCAACGACCTCATCTGGCCGATCTTCATCATTGAGGGGCAGAACCGCCGCGAGGCCGTCGCTTCCATGCCGGGCGTCGAGCGCGTGTCGATTGATCTCGCCGCCCGCGAGGCAGAGCGCGCCGTGAAGCTCGGCATCCCGGCCATGGCGCTGTTTCCCAACACGGACGCGAGCCTGCGCAACGACGAAGGCTCCGAGGCCTTCAACCCCGACAATCTCGTCTGCCGCGCCTGCCGGGCCATTCAGTCCGCAGTCGGCGACCAACTCGGCATCGTCACCGACGTGGCGCTCGATCCCTACACGAGCCACGGACACGACGGGCTGATGCGCGGCGAGGAAATTCTCAACGATGAAAGCGTCGCGGCCCTCGTGCAGCAATCGCTCAATCAGGCGCGCGCGGGCGCGGACGTCATCGCGCCTTCCGACATGATGGACGGCCGCATCGGCATCATCCGCGAGGCGCTGGATCGCGACGGGTTCGAGCGTGTGCAGATCATGGCCTATTCGGCCAAATATGCATCGGCCTTCTACGGCCCCTTCCGGGACGCTGTCGGCTCCGGCGGTTTCCTCAAGGGCGACAAGCGCACCTACCAGATGGACCCGGCCAACACCGATGAGGCCTTGCGCGAAGTCGCCATGGATATCGAGCAGGGCGCCGACATGGTGATGGTGAAGCCCGGCATGCCCTATCTCGACATCTGCCGCAGGGTGAAGGACGAATTCGGCGTGCCGACCTTCGCCTATCAGGTGTCGGGCGAATACGCGATGATCATGGCCGCCGCGCAGAACGGCTGGATCGACAAGGACAAGGCGATGGTGGAAAGCCTCATCGCCTTCAAGCGCGCCGGCTGCGACGGCGTGCTGACGTATTTTGCGCCGATGATTGCGGAGAAATTGCAGAAGGGGTTGTGAGCAAACGATGAATATGTTGAACTGCGATATAGATTTTTCTCGCTGGCATGAGATGTATAGTCCCCGACAACCAGGTCGAAAAAAATGGCATTGATTGAAGGGTTTCGCGTTCAGAACTATCGAGCTTTGCGAGATATAACTATCGGAAAGCTCTCCGGTAACTCTCGCGGCGAGCCGCTTACACCTTTCACGGTCGTCATTGGTAAAAATGGCGTAGGCAAAAGTACCTTATTCGACGCCTTCGGATTTGTTGCTGATTGTTTATCGTTCGATGTTGAATCTGCCTGCGAATTAAAGCAACGCGGTGGGTTCGAACGCATCAGATCAGCAGGGATTATCGAACCAATAAAATTTGAAATATATTATCGAGAGGCTCCGAATGAACGCCCGATTACTTATGAACTGTCAATTGATTTAGATGAATCCGGCCGTCCGTTCGTTGAGTCAGAATTGCTAAAACAACGCCGCAAAATGCAAAAAAATGGTCGGCCGTTTCCCTTTTTGCGCTTAAAACCCGCATTCACCGGATGACGCAATAATTTAATGCGCTGGACGCACGATTCAGCTATATTTTGCAGGTATTTCTTCGCATTTGGAGGGCTCCCTGATGACGCACCCGGCGGGTGAATCGAACGATGGG
>CANJNI010000011.1 GCA_947475995.1 Beijerinckiaceae bacterium
CGCAGGGCTCCGGGCTTGCGCTGGATGACCGCAAGGTAATGCCGCCAGTCGTAAACCGTCGTGCTCTGGCGATCATGCGAACGGGCAAAGACGCGTCGGTGTTCGCAGATGATCTGCCCCTCGGCGGCGACCACGATCCGCTCCGGATACACGACGGGCATCGAGGCCGTGGGTGCTGTTGCATATCACGCAGCCGGAGAAGTGGCCTTCATTCTCACAGTCGTCGGCCGCATTGGAATTTTCGCCGCTGACGGAAAGCCTGAAGCGCCGGAAGCGCTGAAGCGCGCCGTCTCGCACCTGAGCGCCATGTTGGGCCACGCAGACGCGAGAGGCCCGCTCTGCTTTCCGGAGCGTCTGCAACTGGCAAACAGGGATCTCTGATGAGCCTGCCGAGTCTCGACGAAACACACGATCCGGCGACGCTGAGTTGGGTTCCGGGAGCGAATGACTCCAAAGCTTCCTTCCCACCCCAGAACCTCCCCTTTGGCGTTTTCAGTGAACTCGCAAGGCCGGAACTCGCCCCAAGGGCAGGCGTCGCGATAGGCGACCGTATCTTCGATTTGAGTGCAGCAGCGGCGCGCGGACTTCTCAAAGATCCTTCGATTTTAAAGGCGCTGGATACTTCAACCTGCCCACTGAACGGTTTGATGGAAAGCGGGCATGATGTTCGGCGCGCGTTGCGATTGCATCTGTTCCGTCTGGTCACGCAAACCCGATTTGCCGAAGACGTCCGTCCAGTGCTCGTTCCCATGAACGAGGCCAGCATGCACCTCCCGTTCGAGGTCTATGGCTTCACCGATTTTTACGCAGGAATTCATCATGCGACGAACGTGGGGCGGCTGTTTCGACCTGAAAATCCACTGTTGCCAAACTACAAATATGTGCCGATTGCCTATAACAGCCGCGCCTCGACCGTGGGCGTCAGCGGAGAAGAGATTGTTCGCCCGAGCGGTCAGCTGAAGGATCCACTTCAGGAGGCGCCGGTATTCGGCCCGTGTCGCTCGCTGGATTACGAGGTGGAACTCGGTGCGGTCGTCGGCGTAGCTTCGGACCGGCATCGGCCGCTCGCTCCATCCGACGCCTGGAACCACATTTTCGGCTTCGTACTGCTGAACGACTGGTCCGCGCGCGATATCCAGTCATGGGAGTATCAGACGCTGGGTCCTTACCTGGCGAAAAGCTTCGCGACCACGATTTCGCCATGGGTCGTAACGCCTGAAGCGCTCGCCCCTTTCCGAACTTCTGTAGCTCGAAGAGGGCCTGCCGACCCTGAGCCATTGCCTCATCTGTCGGACGCCACAGATCTCTCCGCGGGTGCGATGGATATTCGTCTGGAGGCATGGCTTCAGACCAGCAAAATGCGGAGCGAAAACGAACCTCACCATCGTTTGAGCTCGGGGAATGCGCGCGATCTCTACTGGTCCTTCGGCCAGATGCTGGCCCACATGACCAGCAACGGCAGCAATTTGCGTTCGGGGGATCTCGTCGGATCCGGCACCGTATCTGGAGCAGATCGCTTGAGTTGGGGCAGTCTGATCGAATTGAGCGGCGGAGGGAAATACCCCTTTGATCTCCCCAACGGTGAAAAGCGCTCTTTTCTCGAAGACGGCGATGAAGTGATTCTTCGGGGAGTTTGCGAACGCGCCGGATTTCAGCCAATCGCTTTCGGAGAATGCCGAGGCCTTGTGCGCGGTGCGTAGCTCTCGAACAGCGGCATCGTCACATCCATTCGGTCGTGAGTGAGTGACGCCTGCCGCTGTTGACGTGAGCCTGTCTCTATTTTGCAGTAGCGGCGATCACGTCGATCGCCCGGGCCAGGGTTTCCTTGGGAAAGGCATAGACCTTTTCGACTACGGCGCTGATGTCGGCTGCGAGCAGCGGCGACAATTCATAATCTTTCGCTTCCTGTTGAAACTCTGCATCTTCCATGGTTTTCGCGAAGGCGTCCTGTAATGCCTTGGCGCGGTCGGCCGGAACGCCCGGCGGAGCAAAGAAGGGCCTGCCGAGCTCTTGTCCTATGAACATCAGCTCCATCACCATCCGGTCATTCTCATTCTTTGCGAATTGCGTGATGAGCGGAACATGCTGGTATTTCGGGTGGCTCTGCACAGCGAGCTGAAGCAGAAGCTTGGCCTTTCCGCGTGCGATCCAGTCGTTGACCTTGATGGCTTCAGGTCCGGCGAACCCCGTAACGACACGTGCGTCGACTTCGCCGTTTTCCATGGCCAGCAGCGCTTCGGCGCCACCGGGATAACCGGTGATGATCTTGAATTTCGTGCCGAGCAAAGCATTGAGAACCCGCGCCGACACGGCACTGCCCGATGTCGCGCCCGATGCTGCTGAAGTCACCTCGCGCTTCTGGACGTCCTCGATGGAGTCAATCTTCGTGGCCGTCATGACATAGGCCATTCCAACCTCGCGATTGGGCGTGCCCATCCAGACGAACTTGCGTGAATCGTAGGTCGCCTTTGATTCAGCACCTGAAAAGAGAGGATCGAAGATCGCCTCGCGGCCGACGACTGCGAAGACCGTGCCGTCTTTTTCCGCCACTGTATTCATGTAATTGGTTGCGATGATGCCGCCGGCCCCCGGCATATTGCGCACGATGATTCGCGGATTTCCCGGCAGATATTTTCCGAAGTGCTTGGACAGAATGCGGCCGATGATATCGTAGCCGCTTCCCGCAGCGCCGCCGATGACGAGGCTCATTTGCTTGCCGGTATAAAACTGCTCGACGGTCTGCGCAGTCGCGAGCGCAGGAGCCGCCAGACTGGCAGCCAGCGCCAGAAGCAGCGGGCGAATGCGACGAAGTGTGACAGACATTCTGGATCTCCAGTTACGAATTGGAATTCTCTACGCCGCAGTCAACCATTGAGGACGCAAGGGTGCGGCGAAGTTCGTCGGACTAGGTTGGTTCTCAAGGCCGCCATTGGATGATCGTGCAAGAGATGGGCATTTCTGCAATGCCGATCCTCAAGCACGTTCAGTGCCACAGCGATGCGATAATCCGGGCTGTCTGACTCGGCGGCTGTCATGAAGTTCCGGATATCCATTCTCCCGAAGCCAAATCTGGATCATTTCGTGGCCTCTTGGCAAGATGCTGAAATCGTATCCTCCTTGCCCGGCTTCTCGATGTACTGAAGATGAGCCGATAATGCGTGGCGGGGAATGGCGTCTGGCGCATTCGACGACCGGCGATATGGCTTGCGCTTGCGCCCGATCTCCGGTGGCAGCTAAACTTGGCCAAACAGGAGACGCTGGTGGCCCTCGAACAAGACGAAGACAACATCCTCCGGGAGTTCGACGCCCTGGCGTCGCGGGCGCAATTGCAGATCCCGGATGACCGGCGCGCTGGTCTGTTGAATGGCTATCGCGAACTGCGCCACATGGTTGCCCTGTTGCGCAATGATCTCACGCCAGACCTTGAGCCTGCCTCCACGTTTGATATAGCCGCCGTCGCCAAGGTGCGGTCGTGACGGTTCCGCTTCACGACCTTTCCATCGCACAGGCCGGAAAGCAGCTTCGAGCCGGCGAGATCACGTCGCGTCAGTTGACCGAACATGCCCTGTCGCTGCTCGATGCGTTTGACGATCGCATTCACGCTTTCATCACAGTCACACGTGAGCGCGCTCTCGCGGATGCATCGGTTGCCGATCGCGACTTTGCAAATGGCGTCGACCGCGGCCCGATGCAGGGCATCCCGTTTGCTCTCAAGGACATTTACGACACAGCAGGCATACTGACGACGTGTCACTCGAAGTTGCGCCAGCATAATGTACCTGCGCATGACAGCGCCGTCGCCGAAAAATTCGCCGCGCAGGGCGCAGTCCTGCTGGGCAAGCTTTCGACGCATGAGTTTGCGCTGGGCGGTCCGAGTTTCGATTTGCCCTGGCCGCCCGCGCGTAATCCTTGGAATCAGGACCATATCACCGGGGGCTCGTCATCAGGGTCCGGCGCTGCCGTTTCGGCCGGCATCGTGCGCGTCGCGATGGGCTCGGATACGGGCGGTTCCATTCGCGGGCCTGCGGCTTATTGCGGCGTGGTCGGCATCAAGCCAACCTTCGGCCTTGTGTCGCGACGCGGGGTATTTCCGTTATCGCCTTCGCTCGATCATTGTGGTCCGCTGGCCTGGACCGTCGAAGACGCCGCCCTCGCGCTTGATGTTGTGGCGGGTCACGACCCTCGCGATCCATCGAGCGCCGAGCGCGCTTCGCCGGATTTTCTGGCCGGGCTCGGGCGCGGCGTGGAAGGTCTGCGCATCGCTGTGCCGCGGCATTTCTTCGCAAAGGACCCCGACCTTTCCGCCGAGACCGCAGCGGCGATTGACGACGCCCTCGCGAAACTGGAGTCGATGGGGGCGGTCGTCGAGGATGTCCGGTTGCCCGATTATGAGCTGTTCGCAGCCTGCGGCCGCATCATCATGTTTTCGGAAGCGTTCTCGATTCACGAGAACGACTTTCGCACCCGGGCGCTCGATTTCGGCAAGCTGACATACATGCGCATGGGTCTGGGGGCTTTCATTACGGCCTCCGACCTCACGCAGGCGCACAGGTTACGGCGCAAGCTGACGCAGTCCGTCAACGCGACATTGCGCAATTACGACGTCATCGTCACCGCGTCGGCCCTTTCGACCGCGCCCCGCTTTGTAGAAGCAGGACCGCGCAATCCGGCTGCTTCGCCGCTGCAAAGCATGTCCTTCAACGTCACCGGCAATCCGGCCATGTCCATGCCGATCGGTCTGGCGTCCAATGCTTTGCCGATGTCGATCCAGATCGTCGGCAAGCCGTTCGACGAGGCCATGGTGTTTCGGATCGGCGCAGCTCTGGAATCGCAGGTTCGGCACGATCTCGAAAGACCTCCCATGTGCCGTTCGTCCGGATGATACCGTGCCGTCATACGCCGCCAGAACTTGAGGTTTCGACCGAGCCGAGACCAAACCTCCTCGCCGTAGACCCGCCACCGGCCGCTCTTCACCGGAAGTGGGAGCTGGCCCTCTCGTCTTGCCTGCCATCAGGTTGTTGGGCTAGATGTCCGGGCCGTCAGAGCGGGCCGTCAATCGACGGAAAGTGCGAAGGGAGTCGAATTGAAGTTTCAGCGGAAATCCCGGCTCCTGGGCCGCGCGGAACTGGTCTGGTTCGAGGCTGGCGCGGGGCATCCGGTCGTTTCGCTTCACCCCGCCGCCGGGCTTCAGATCCGCGCTGTCGCCAATGCCCTTGCGGAAGGTCGCCGTGTCATCCTGCCCATCGTGCCGGGCTATGAGGCGACTCCCTATGTGGACGGGATGAACACCATCCCGGAGGTCGCCGACCTCTTTGCCGAGTTCATCCGCCTCGAATGCCCGCAGACGCCCGATGTGGTCGGTCATTCGATGGGAGCGCGTCTGGCGTCCTGGATGATTGTCCGCCATCCCGACGTGGTTCGCCGGCTCGTGCTGATGGCGCCTTCCGGGTTCCGCCCCCTCGACGCTCCCCCGCTCAGTTTCGAGCCCGCAGTCTTCCTGCAGCAATTGTATGCGCATCCCGAGAGGCGTCCCCCCGAGACCCGCAGTCCGGAGGAGCTGGAGGCCAACCGGCGAGCATTCCGCCATTACGGCGTCGGCAATCCACGCGACGAAGCGCTCGATGCGAAAATTCACCAGATCGCCTGCCCGACACTGCTGGTCGGTGGCGGCAAGGATGTCCGGGTGCCGCCGGAGTCTATCCACTATCTCCACCGGAAGATCAGCGGTTCGCGCGCGATCTTCATCGACGACGCCGCCCACGCCATCGAGGTGGACCAGCCGGAGCAAACCTCCGCGCAGGTTCTGGCTTTTCTCGACGCTGCCTGATCGCCCCATACTTCTACGGATTCCCCAATGCCCAAAGTCAGTGTAGTCAACCGGACGGATCAGGAGTTCGAAGTCTTTCAGGGCCGCACCCTTCTGGTAGGCGCGCGGGAGGCGGAGGTTCCGTGGCGCTGGTATTGCGGCGGGCAGGCTCTCTGCGGCACCTGCGCCCTGCTGGTAGTCGACGGCGAGCTCGGCGCGCCGACGGAAACCGAACAATATTTCATCGAAGGCTGGGGCTATCACCCCGCCTATCGGCTGGGATGTCAGGCCCGTGTCACCGGCGAGGTAAAAGTGATCAATTGCGCCGATGAAGGCTTCGAGAAGGAAAAGGTTCTGCAGGCCTGGGACAAGGCCAGGGCCGATCTTCCCGGGGCGCCGGCTTCCGCCGCCCGAAACACTCAATCAGAGAGGTAACGCCATGGCCGGTCTTGCCGCATCCAGCCTGACGCCCGAATCCTTCGACCTGATGACGCAGTTCGCCGGACGCAAGGCGGCGCTGATGACGATGGATCTGTTGTCCGAGGAATCGAAGCTGCGCTACCGAAGTTTCTTTCCCTGCGGCGACATGCTGATCGGCCTGCGTTACCACGAGACGAATCCGGGGCGCACCGCTTTCAAGGCCGGACGTGCGCTGAAGATCATCGACGGAAAGATCGTTTCGGAAGCCCGCAAGGACGTCCAGTTCGTCCAGCCGCTCGTTCCGCATCACTCCGAGCATGTGTACGGCTTCTGGCACATCAATGAAGCGCAGGAAATGTCGCTCAACCTCAAGCTGGACGACAACCGGCGTCTGACGGTTCTGGTCGAGGGCTTTCCCGAACGCGGTCGCAAGGATCGCTTCGCCTGGTACTGCCTGAGTTGCGTCACCCCGCTTTATATGGCGGAGGTCGAGACCGGCCGTGTCGGCCTCGGTGGCTATTATTCCGTTCAGGAAGATGCCTTCGAGGTCTTCAACGGCGACGAGAAGGTCCGGACCTGCCGTAGTTGCGGCACGGTGCACCCGGTGGCCTATTCGATCTTCCCCTGGAAGGATTCGCGGGAAGAGAAGGAAGCGCGCCAGTGCTGGTGATCGCCCCGTCTTCGCGCCGGTCGCATGGCGGTCGCCTTCTGGGGACGAAAAGCCTCTCGCTTGTGACGGCCGCTATCGGGACTTTGTGCGTGTGGTCCGGCGCGGCTTTTGCCCAGACGCAGCCGAAGCTTTCCATGCCCTCCGTGAAGGTCGCCATGGCACCTCCGGAGGCCGTCCAGAATGCGGCCCTCCACGCGGCGCTTCGCGGCGGCGATTTCGAACGCGAGGGTTTGAAGGTCGAAATCGTGCAATTCCGGTCCTGGACCGAGCCGGTTCAGGCCATCGCGTCCGACTCGGCGCAATTCGCCCTCGGAGCCGCCAGCCTGATCAGGGCGGTCAAGGGACAGAACGCGCCGGTGCGCCAGATCGCGATGATTTCGAGCCGTTTTCCTTACGACTTCTGGGCCCGCAAGGGCGGTCCGGCGAGTCTACAGGACCTGAAGGGCAAGACCATCCAGACGGTCCGGACGGGCGAAACGCTGGACAACATCTGGAAGCAGGTTCTCTCCAGCGCCGGGCTCGCGATCGGCGACGTCAAGCGGATCGAGGGCTTCAACGGGCTCGGGGCCCTGGCGTCGGGTTCGGCGGACGCCGCAAACGTGGTGGACACGCTGCTCGGAAAGTCCCGGGCGGCAGGCCTTACGCCGTTACTGGACTACACCCGCTGGCGGGAGGACAAGGGCCTTTCCCGAGGCGCCGGCGCAAATCTGGGCTGGGGCGCTTCGAGCAAATTCCTGCGCGACAATCCTGATTCCGCAAAGGCGTTTCTGCGCGCCCTGACCAGGGCGACCGAGCGGCTGCGCAAGGACCGGGCCTTCGCCCTCACGGTCCTGACGGACAAGCCGTTCGAAATTGAACCTGATGTGGCCGGCGAAATATACGATCGCCACAAGGACCATTGGATCATGCGGATGGACATCGCGCGCGGCGATGCGGCGTTCGACGCCGAAATGGTCGAAGTGGTCATGGAATTGCCGCCCGGCTCCATACCGGTCGCCAGTTTCGTGGATGCACGGCCGATGACCGAGGTCCTTGGCGAACTCGGGATCACTTATTGAAACAAAGTTGCGGTGAAACGCGATCGCCAACCGGAGGGAATTGAAATGAACGCAACGTTCTTGACGAGACGCGCATTTACCGCAGGCGCTGCAGCCATGGCGGCCTCGTCTGCTGCTTTCGCGCAGGGCGCGCCGAAACTGTCCATGCCGAAGATCAAGATCGCCATGGTGTCCACGGAACTCGTGCAGAACGCCGCGCTCTTTGCTGCCATCAAGGGCGGCGAATTCGCCGCACAGGGACTTGAAGTGGAGGTCGTCAACTTCCGCTCGTGGACGGAGCCGGTGCAGGCGCTCGCCAGCAATGCGGCGCAATTCGCGCTGGGCGCTGGAAGCCTCATCCGGGCGGTCGCCGGGCAGAATGCGCCGTTGCGCCAGATCGCCATGATCTCCAGCCGCTTTCCTTACGAATTCTGGGTGAAGGCGGGCAGCGGGATCAACAAGGTCGCCGACCTGAAGGGCAAGACGATCCAGACCGTGCGCACCGGCGAAACGCTCGACAACATCTGGAAGCAGATTCTGGGCGACGCGGGCCTCTCGATGACCGATGTGAAGCGCGTCGAGAGCTTCAACGGCTTCGGCTCCATCATCTCGGGCTCGGTCGACGCCGCCAATCTGAACGACTCGCTGATGGCGAAGTCCCGCAAGGCGGGCCTCGTCAGCCTCGTGGAATATACGGCGTGGCGCGATTCGCATGGCCTGCCGAAGGGCGCGGGCGCCAACCTGGGGTGGGGCACGTCGACCAAGTTGCTCAACGACAATCCCGATGTGGTGAAGGCGTTCCTGCGGGCGATGGCCAAGGCCACGGACCGTTTGCGCAAGGACAAGCCCTTCGCGATTTCGATCCTGCAGGACAAGCCGTTCGAGGTGGAGGCCGAGGTCGTGTCGGAAGTCTATGACCGGCACAAGGATCACTGGCTGATGCGCATGGATTTCTCGCGAGGCGATGCGCAGTTCGACGCCGAGATGGTCGAGGTGGTGATGGAGCAGAAGCCCGGCTCCATCAAGCTCGAGTCCTTCGCGGTCGAAGCGCCCATGAAACAGGCGCTAAGCGAACTCGGGCTTTCTTTCTGACGCATGTCCCAATCCCCATCATCGCGACGACTGGTCGTGAAGGATCTTTACAAGACCTTCACGACATCCAATGGCGTTTTGCCCGTTATCGACAATATCAGTTTTGAAGTGTCGCCCGGCGAGGTCGTGACCATCGTGGGCGCCAGCGGCTCCGGCAAGACGACGCTCTTGCGCATGATCGCCGGTCTGGAAACGCCCGATCGCGGATCGCTCACGCTCAATGGACACGCGATCATCGAGCCCGGTCCGGAGCGGGCGATGATTTTCCAGCATTTCGGCCTGATGCCATGGCTCAGCGTCTTGCAGAACGTCGTGTTCGGATTGAAGACATTGTCGATCAGCCCTGCCGAGAAGCTTGAGCGTGCGCATGAGGCGATCGGGCGCGTCGGGCTGAAGGGCTTTGAGGACTTTCATCCGAAACATCTCTCGGGCGGCATGCAGCAGCGTGTCGGGATTGCGCGTGCACTCGCCGTGCGCCCGTCGGTTCTCCTCTGCGACGAGCCGTTCGCGGCCGTGGATGCGATGACCCGCCTGCTCATGCAGACCGATCTGCTCGGCATCGTCACCGAACAGCATGCGACGGCGCTCCTCGTGACCCACGACATCGAGGAGGCGCTTTATCTGGGCGACCGCGTTCTGGTGTTTTCGTCGCGGCCCGCGCGGCTGATCGAGGAAATTCCCGTTCGCATTCCAAAGCCGCGCAAGCCGGAAATCCGCACTTCGTCCGAATTTCAGGCCCTGCGCGCAAAGGTCTGGCGGCTATTGCAGGAGCACACGAAATGACGGCCGTTGCCGACGACGCCGCGCCGCGCCGGACCCGGCCGGCGACAGGAACGCGCGCCATCTCGGCGGGCATTCTGGCGGTCATTCTGATCGCGTGGGAGATCGCCGGACAGGCGCAATATGTGAATCCGTTCTTCTTCAGCTGGCCCAGCGCGATTCTTCAGGCGTCGTGGAAGCTGATCGCCAATGGTGCGCTGGCGCAAAATCTGGTCGTCACCGCCTACGCCTATCTGGTGGGCGTGTTTGCGGCCATCATCGTCGGATCGGCGCTCGGGCTCGCGATGGGCTGGTGGAAAACGTTCGGGGATATCATCGACCCCTATGTGGTCTTCTTCTCCGCCATGCCGCGCATTGCGCTTTTCCCCATCCTGCTCATGGTGTTCGGCATCAGCGATCTCTCGCGCATCATCATCGTGTTCATCGGCGTGGTGTTTCCGATCATCTTCAACGCCTATATCGGCGCCAAGCAGACACCGCGCCTGCTGATCGACGCAGCCCGCGTTTTCGGCTACGGCACCAACCAGCTTTTCATGAATGTCGTGTTCCCTGCGGCGTTGCCCTACCTCATCGCGGGCGTCCGCACCGGCGTGACGCTCGGCATGATCATGGTGGTCGTGGCCGAATTTTTCGGCGGCTCCAGCGGCCTCGGCCAGAACATCGCCCAGAGCGCCCAACTCTACAAAACGCCTGAACTCTATGCGTGGCTGCTGTTCACATCGCTACTCGCGGTCGTGCTCGTGAAGGGCGCGGACCGCTTCGAGCGCTGGGCGATGCGCTGGGCCTGACCGGAGAGATTGAATGTCGCGTCTGAACCTGAGCTTCGCGGTCTGCAAATACGACCATATGCGGGACATCATCAACAAGACGATCGAGCCGGAGGGCATCGATCTGAACGTGATGCAGTTCGACAATCCCTCCAAGATTTTCCATCGCGCCACGAACTTCCACGAGTTCGACGTCTGCGAACTTTCCTTCGGGCGGCAGATCGCGCTCGTATCGCAGAACAAGAACCAGATGGTCGCGATCCCGGTCTTTCCCTCTCGCATGGGGCGCATCAGCGGTTTCTATGTCCGCGCCGATTCCGACATCAAGAAGCCCGAGGATCTCGCCGGGAAACGCATCGGGGTTCCCGAATGGGCGATGACGGCGACGATCTTCGGACGCGGCTGGCTGGCCGAACATGTCGGCGTCGATCTGCGGTCGATCGAATGGATACAGGCCGGAAGCGAGATGCCGGGACGCAAGGAACCGGTGGATCTGAATCTGCCTGAAGGACTGCGATTGACCGCGCGCGAAGACAAGGCGCTCGTCGACATGCTGGTGGACGGCGAGATCGATTGCCTGCTGTCGGCGCAGGCGCCGCAGCGGATGCGCAACGGCGATGGAACCATCCGCCGTCTCGTGCCGAACTACCGCGCCGTCGAGCAGGCCTATTATGAATCGACCGGCATCTATCCGATCATGCACGTCATCGCGATCAGGAAGAGCCTGCTGGAGCAGCACCCGTGGATTGCGGTGAATCTCTACGAGGCGTTTGAGGCCTCAAAGAACGAGGCGCTCCAGCGTCTGCCGAAGGTCAATCACGCGATGTATCCGGTGCCGTGGCTCCAGGATTATGTGCGCGAAATTCAGGCAATCTTCGGCAAGGACATTTGGCCCTACGGACTGGGGCCCAATCGGCGAACGATCGAGGCGTTCCTGAGATTCGGATTTGATCAGGGAGTCTGCGAACGTCTCGTGAAGCCCGAAGAAATGTTCGCGCCTGCGACATTGAATCTCGCCAAGGCGTAACGCAACGTCTTGCAAAGCTGAAGTCTGCTCTGTAGCGTCTTTTTCAGTCAACCATGAGGGAGCGAAACCGCGATGAAAATCGCCCTGTTTTGCAACACGCGATATGCCGGTGATGCGCCCAAGGGCGTCTGGCCTGTTCCGGGCCACACCTATATGCCCGAAGTGGCGACGCGATCGATGGATCGCACGCTCGAACAAATCAGGCTGGGTGATGAAGTCGGCTTCGACTGGCTGACTGTCGCGGAACATCATTTTGCGCCGTTCTCCATGTCGCCAAATCCGAACGTTCTCGCGGGCGCGCTGACCCAGGTCGTCAAGCGCGCGAAGATCGCCCTGCTGGGACCCGACGTGCCGGTGCTCAACCCTGTGCGGGTCGCGGAAGAAATCGCGATGCTCGATACGATTTCGGGCGGCCGCATCATTGCGGGCCTGATGCGCGGAACGCCGAACGAATACGTCACCTACAACATCAATCCCGCCGAATCGCGCGAGCGCTTCCAGGAAGCGGTCCAGTTGATCCGCATGTGCTGGACGGAGCCGCAGCCCTTCGGCTGGCAGGGGCGCTATTACCAGCACCGCAGCATCTCCATCTGGCCGCGGCCCGTGCAGCAGCCGCACCCGCCCATCTATATGTCCGCCGCGACGCCGGAGTCCGGCGAGTTTGCGGCGCAGAATCGCCTCGGCATCGGCTTTGCGTTCACGACCGTGCAGATCGCGTCGGTCGCTGCCGATTATTATCGCAAGCAATGCGAACTGAACGGCTGGACCCCGACGCCGGACCAGGTGATCTATCGTCTGGGCATGCACTGCACCGAGGACGACGAGGAAGGCATTGAGGATCTGATCGAAGCAGGTGGCGGCCAGCCGGCCGTCGGTCTGACGATGACCAACAAGGCTCTCGAAAGCGCCGTCGCGAAGTCCGGCTATTACGGCCGCGACATCGACAAGCAGCGTGCCCGTCTGCAATCGCGCGGCGAAGTTCGTGACCGCATCGAAAAGGGCCAGGTGCTCGTCGGAACACCCAAAACGATCATCGCCCAGATCCGCCGGATCAAGGACATTCTCGGCTGCGGCATCCTCGATCTGAGCATCGGCGCCCAGATGGGTGACAAGACGCTCAAATCGATCGAGATGTTCGGCAAGAAAGTCATTCCCGAAATTCAGGCGCTTTGATCGAAGGCAGCCTCGTCACTCACTAAGCAATCTGGGCCATGGTGGAATGATGTTCACTGAAGCGCATGTCGAAGCGGATGGTTTTCAGATCCGCTACCTCTCGGCCGGAGAGGGTGAGCCGCTGGTTTGTCTGCATGGCGCAGGCGGCCTGAGAATTTCGCGGGCGCTCGAACTGCTGAGCGCCAGATTCCGGGTTTACGCGCTGGAAATGCCGGGCTTCGGCCAGTCGCCGGTCAACGACCGCACGGCCAGCACTGAAGACATGGCCCGCACGGTTGCGGCTGCAGCTGCGGCGCTGGGTCTCGAGAAGTTCAATCTCTGGGGCAATTCCTTCGGCGCCAAGATCGCCATGCAGTTGACCGTGATGAATCCTGACATGGTCAGGACGCTCATTCTGGTTTCACCTGCGGCCATTCGCACCACACCGCGTCCGGTCGAGGGAGAGCCGACGCCTGAGATGCTTTACGCTCAACCGGAAAAGCAGAACATTGCGCCGCCGAGCCCGGAAATCAGCGCCAAACAGCGGGCGCTCGTGCAGCGCCTGTCGGGGCCGCCGAGAGACGAGAAGTTCGAGGCGAGCATCAAGGGGCTTGAAATACCGACCATTGTGCTTTTCGGGACGCGCGACCGCCTGACCCCGCCCGAGAACGGTCGGATTTATCGCCAGTTGATGCCCAAGAGTTCTTTGATGATGATCTATGACGCCGCCCATGCGGTTGATGCGGATCGTCCCGAGGCGGTCGCGGAAGTTGTCGGGGACTACATCGAGCGGCACGACAGTTTTCTGGTGACCCGGCAGAACGGAATGCTTCATCCTTGAGCTAATTCTTGACGTCCAGAGGCGCAAAGCCCGGAACAATGGGAGGAACCGATGTCGGCTAACCAGATGGATACGCGCAAGGGGCCGTTCCTGTCGCTGCGTGAGCGCAACCGTCGCTATGCGGCCATTCGGGCCCGCATGAAGGAAAGGGGCATCGGGGCACTGATCGTCGGCGGCTCCAACCTGACCTATCTGAGCAACGGCCTTCCGGGCGAACTGTTCGGCGTTCTGCCGGCAGAGGAAGGCGAGGAATTCACCTCGGTCCTGATCTGGCGTTATCTGGTTGATATTCCGCCCAACACATTGCGGGAAGCGCAGGACTGGGTTTCCGATTATCGCGGCGCGAAGAACCCCAACGTCACCATCGTCGAGCGCCTTAAGGAACTGAAGCTCGAAAACGGCACGATCGCCTATGCGGGCCGCTTCGGTCATTCGGGCTACAACTTCATCATGAAGCAGTTGCCCTCGCTGAAGATTGTGGATGCATCGGACATTCTGGACGATATCCGGACGATCAAGAGCGACGAGGAAATCGCGCTCATCGACCATGCGAACGGTCTCTTCAATCTGGCGGTCGAGGCGATCCACCACAAGGCGCGCCCGGGCATGCTCGGCCGCGAGGTGGTCCAGATCGGACTCAACGCCATGTTCGAAGGCGGCGCAGACCATGAGTCCGGCTTCTCGCTGAATTTCGGTCCCCATCCCAAGCAGAACCCGGTGCTCGCGTGGATCTGTCTGGATCGCCGAATCCAGGAAGGCGATGTGGCGACGCTGACGTCGCACCCGCATTTCCGGCATTACGCGGGCCATACGGATCAGGAGATTATCTTCGGAACGCCGTCGCAACTGCATCTGCGGATGTTCGACAGCGTCAAGAAAGTTCACTCGGCCGTCGTCTCCAGCGTGCGCGCCGGCGTCACGCAGCGCGATCTGATCGAGGCTTACGAGACCGCATGCCGGGACACGGGCTTCCAGACCTGCGAGCACTCGCAGATTCACCAATACGGCATCGAGGTGCCGGAATTTCCCGGACCTGCCTTCAAGACCGCAGACACCAAAGGCGGCAAGGGACTCGGCACAGCCGGAAACTTCACCCTCAAGTCGGGCATGATCTATTCCATCTCGCCGGTCCTGATTGATGGAGCGACGGAAGATCTGATCCTCGGCGGCACGACCATGGCGGTCACCGACAGCGGCTTCCGTGAACTCGGTAAGCGTCCTGTCGAATTGCTGGTGGCGGGTTAGGAGCCGAAATGCCCATCCTCCTCAAGGCCGACGATCTCGCCCCGATGCTCGATATGCCTAAGGCGATCGAGATCACCGAACAGGTCCTGCAGGAACTGTCGCGCGGCAATGCGAAGGTCCATGCTCCATACCATCTCAACGTGCCCAATGGCGCCATCCGGGTCGTGTCCGCCGCCTTGCAGGAAACCGGAACGGTTGGCTTGCGCTATGGACCCGCGCTGAACCTGACCCCGCCCAGCGGCTACAGGAACCACCTGTGTTCGCTTTATCGGCTCGACGGCGAATTGCTCGCCATCATGGGATATCCGTTCAGCCAGTTGCGCACGGGCGCGACCGTGGGCGCGGCCGTCAAGCATCTGGCGAAACCGGGCAGCGTGAAGGTCGCCATGATCGGCACGGGGATGAACGCCCTGAGCCTGATCGACGGCGTGAAGGCAGTGCGCGACATCACACACGTTGCAATCTTCAGCCGCGACGCGGAGCGCCGCAAGAAATTCGCCGATGAGGCCGCAAAGGCGACCGGCCTCAATGTGCTGGCGGCCGAGAGCATGGAAGCGGCGGTGGGCGACAAGGACATCGTCCTCACGGCCACCAATTTCCGGCAGCCCCTGTTCGAAAGCAGCATCCTGCAGAAGGATTGCATGCTGGCCAGCATGGGTCCGATCGGCGAGATCGCCGAATCCCTGTTCCTGTCCGCCAACCACATTGTGGTGAGCTGCCAGCAGCAGGAGCGCGACTACTTCATGCCGCAAAAGCCCTTCCCGCTTGTCGATCTTATCGCAGCCGGCAAACTGTCGTGGAATGATGTCGATGAACTCGGTTCGGTCATTGCCGGTCAGCCGAAAGCCCGCAAGGGGACCGGCGGTCTCGTGGTCTTCCACGAGTCGGCGGGTGGCTTTGGCGATACGGCTTTCGCGACTTATGCCTACAACCAGGCCGTGAAGCTTGGCCTCGGAACGCAAGTGCAATTCTGAAATGGCGGCAAGTACAACAGGGGCCGCCGCATCGCTTACGAGAGGGAGGGAATCCATGTTGCAGACCAGCACAAGCCGCCTCGCCTATTCATTTCTGTCAGCCGCTTTCCTGACTGCCGTCGCGCTGCCTGCGTCTGCACAACAGATCCAGCGCACGCCGGCGCTGGAAAAGCTGGTCAAGGATGCGCAGGCCGAGAAGACGCTCAATCTCTCATGGGGACCGTCGCTCGGTTCCGCCGGAGGCGTGAAACAGCTTCAGGACGCGATCAACAAGGAATTCGGGATCAACATCTCGATCACCTACACGCCGGGGCCGGCAATGCCGCAGCTGGCCAGCCGCATCATTCAGGAAATCGATGCAGGCAAGACTCCGACATCCGATCTGGTGCTGGGCGCCGAGACGACATTCACGCAGCTCCTGCGCGCCAAGGCTCTCATCCCGGTCCGGTGGTCGGACTATTTCACCACCATCACGCCGGAGATGCAGACGAAGGACGGCACGGCGGTGCACATCGTCACTCTCGTCACCGGCATCCACTACAACACGGAACTGATCAAGCCCAATGAAGTGCCGCGCAAGATGGCGGACATCTTCAATCCGAAATGGAAAGGCCGCATCGCCGGAACGATCTATGCGGCGGGTTTCGATCGTATCGCCCTCAAGCGCGGCATCGACGCCATCCGACCCGTCGTCCAGAAAACCGGCGAATGGGCCGGCGGCCTGATCCGCTGCGGAGAAAACGAGCGTATCGCCAGCGGCGAATTCGTCATGCTCTTTCTCGACTGCGGCAAGACCGATGACAGGCTGATGGTCGAGAAGGGCGGTCCGCTGAATCAGGTCGTCATCGAGGACGCCGCTCTGACCACAAACTGGTTCTGGGGCCTGCCCAAGGGAGTGCAGAAGCCAAACCTCGCCATCCTGTTTGCGGGCTTCGTGGCTTCCCCTCCCGGCCAGAAAATCATCGATACGGTCGCGGGCGCGTCGTCGCATTTTGTTCCGGGGACGTCCGCGTACAAGGCCGTCAAGGAGCTTGAGGCGCGCGGCGCGGAAATCCTGACGCAGACCCCCGACGAGTTGCTTGTGCGCGAGGCTGAACTCGACAAGTACAGAAACGAGTTCCAGCAGCTCTTGCGGCAAAAATGAATCGTCTAAGCCGCGCTGTTCTGTTCGGGCTTGCAGCACTGCCTTTGCTGGTAGTGCTCGGCCTGCTGGTCATCATCATCTGGATCAGCCTGCTGGGAGATATCAGCAAGGGCATTCGCGGCGTTCTGTCGCTGAATCAGTTCCGCTCCCTGCTGGTGGACCCGCTCGTCTGGACAGCGCTGTGGAACACGCTCGGCTTCTCGGCCGTGACGGTCGTGGTCGCCATGACCTGCGGCATCTCGGCCTCCTGGCTGGTTGAACGCACGGACCTGCCGGGCAAGCGGCTCGTCTTTTTCTTCATGACCGTCGGATTGCTGATCCCCACCTTCTTCATGGCGATGGGGTGGGTGTTCTTCCTGCATCCGCGCATCGGCATGTTGAACCGTTGGCTGATGGCGTGGTTCGATCTCGACTCCGCGCCGCTGAGCATTTCCAACATTATCGGTATGGGCTGGGTCGAAGGCCTCGGGCTGGGTTCGCTGGCGTTCGTGATGACCAGCCCCGTCTTCCGCGCCCTCAACCCTGCGCTTGAAGAAGCCGGAACTGTCCACGGATTGAGCCGCTGGCGCGTCATTCGTCATGTCGTGATTCCATTGACGTGGCCGGCGCTTCTGGCGACTGCGATCTATATCACCGTGATCGCCATCGCCACGTTCGAGGTGCCGGCCATCATCGGCCTAGGTTCGAAAATCTTCACCTTCTCGACGCTGGTCTTCATCAAGGTCTCGCCTGACGGCGGCGCGCCCAATTACGGGGTGGTGGCCGCGATGAGCATCTTCCTGATGGTCATCTCGATCTTCCTGTCATGGTGGTACTTTCGGGTCATCAGTCTCTCGCACAAGTTCGGGGTGATTCAGGGCAAGGGTTACCAGCCGCGCCTCGTCCAGCTGGGCAAGCGCTGGTGGATCGGCTGGATCTTCCTTGGGACCTATTTCACCCTCTCCAAGATCCTGCCCCTGCTGATGATGTGCTGGGCGGCGTTGCTGCCGTTCTTCCGGCCCTTCTCCATCCAGGCCCTCTCGCTGGTCTCGCTGAAGAACTTTCACGACATCAACTGGGATCTGGTGCAACGCGGACTGAAGAACACGTTTATCCTCATGACGGCCGTGCCCACGATGGCCCTGCTGTTTGGTCTCTTCATTTCGTGGATCGTCGTGAGATCGCGCACAAGCTGGCGTTTCGTCATCGACTGGCTGGCGTTCCTGCCGCATGCGGTGCCGCATCTGATCTTCGCCCTCGCGGCAGTGGTGATGGGATTGTTTCTGGTTCCGTCCTGGATTCCCTTCTACGGAACGATCTTTATCCTGCTCCTCGTTTATGTGCTGGTCCGCATCAGCCTCACCACGCGCGTGCTCAACAGCGCATTGCTGCAGATTCACAAGGAACTGGAGGAGGCGGCTTTCGTCAGCGGCATACCGCCGATGACCACGCTGCGTCTGATCGTGCTGCCCCTGTTGCTGCCCGCGATCCTGAACATCTGGATCTGGAATGCGCTGCTGACGTTCCGTGAACTGACCATGGCGGCCTTCATGGTCACCAATGAAAACATCACGCTGCCGGTCGTTGTCTGGGGACTCTGGCTTTCGGGTCTGGGCGGTCAGTCTGCGGCGGTGTCGCTGATCTTCGTGGCCTCGCTCACGCCGCTCATCATCATCTATTGGGCGCTTCGCGGGAAGACGGGCGTCAAGGGCATGCAATTCTAGAATGTCCGGGGGGTTCTCCATTGATCAGATTTGAGCAGGTCGCTCTGACGACCCGTGACGGGGTCAAGATCGAGGTCGGCCATCATTTCGACGACAGCCGTCCGCGCGATGTCGGCATTCTGATGATGCATCCGACAAGCGACTGGAAGTCGCATTTCATGGTGAAGCTGCTCGCCGCGCGCGGCTTCGGAGCCATTGGATGCACCAACCGCTACACGGGCCGGGAAGCCGAACTGATTCTGGAAGACACGCTGATCGATTGGGCCGCCAGCGTCGATTATCTTCGCTCCATCGGATACAGCAAGGTCATCGGCATCGGTTACAGCGGCGGTGGAGAGATCGCGGCGGGCTATCACAGTGAAGCGGTGCATCCGACCATCAAGGGTTCGCCGATGGGGACATCGCCGGACCTGACGCGCCTGCAACTGGCGCCGCTCGACGGGCTGGTGCTGATGAACGCCCATGCCGGACGCCCGCACAGCATCACCAAATCGTTAGATCCTTCGGTTGGCGGACCCGACGGCAATGACCCGCTCGAATATGATCCGACGCTCGACATGTTCAACCCGCGCAACGGCCCGCCTTTCTCTGAAAAATTCCGCCAGCGATATGAGGCCGCGCAGGTCGAGCGCAACCATCGCATCACGCGCTGGTGCCAGAGCGTCATCGAGAAGATCGAACGTCTCGGAAACCCGCTCATGCGGGACATGACCTTCCTGGTGCATCGGGCCGACGCCAATCTGGCTTTTCTGGAGAAGGAGGGCGACGCATCAGGGCTGACCATCTGGGCCGAAGACCCGCGCATCGCCAATTACACGCCCGGTCCGCTGCGAGGTCCCAACACGCGCTTGCGCGCCATGACCGTGCGTTCATGGCTCAGCCAGCGCGGCCTTTCGTCATCGCAATTCGATGTGTTTCGCTTTTTGCCGAACTGCCGGATTCCGACGATTGTCATCTGCGGCACGGCCGATGAAGGCGGAACCGCGCAATCCCAGGCGATGTTCGACGCTGCGCCCGATCCAGACAAGCAACTCGTATGGGTGAAGGATCTCACCCACTTCATGCGCGGTCAGGAAGACAAGCAGGCCGAAGTGGCGGACGCCATTGCGGCATTCGCCCGCAGGCGCAACCTGATGCAGGCCTAGGCGGCCTGCATGGCGGGCGCCGCATGATCCGCCGGATAGACAAAGACGTCCTGCGGATCGACATGACACCATACGGTGCGGCCAAGCCACCGGTCGCGACCGCGCTTGGACTGCTTCGCCTCAAGGCGCACGCCGCTGGTGGTCTGGACCTGCAACTGGACCTGTTCGCCCAGAAAGATTTCGTCGACGATCGTTCCGGTGAACTCGTTGGCCGCTCCGGCTGATGCTTCGGTCACGACGATGTTGCATGGCCGCAGGCCAAGCTTCAGGGCCCCGAGCGGCGACGCCGGGACGCTTATGTCCCCCAGCGCCGTGGAAACAATGCCCTGCTTTTCGGATGAGCCCTTGAGCCAGTTCATCTCGCCGAAGAAATCGGCGACCGTCGGGCTGGTCGGGTGGTGGAACACTTCATACGGATCGCCGATCTGCACGATCTCGCCCTGATGCATCACGGCGATCCGGTCCGCCAGCGCGAGCGCTTCTTCCCGGTCATGCGTCACATAAATCACCGTGACGCCGACCTCCCTCGTCGCGGTTCTGATTTGCTGGCGCACTTCCTCGCGAAGCCGCGCATCCAGGTTGCTGAGGGGTTCATCCATCAACAGCACTTTGGGCTTGATGGCGAGCGCGCGGGCCAGGGCGACGCGCTGCTGCTGCCCGCCGCTCAGGAACGGCACCGGCCGCTGCGCCAGGTTTTCGAGTTGCACGAGCGAGAGGGCGTTCATGACGCGGTCGTGCAGTGTCTTCCCCTCCACCTTGTTGGCCCCGTAGCGCAGGGGCAGGGCGACATTTTCGTAAACGCTGAGATGCGGCCAGACCGCATAGGACTGGAACACCATTCCGAGGCCGCGCGCCTCCGGCGGCAACCTGATGTTATCGGCGCTGGAATAGATGGTGCGTCCGCCGAGCGACATAAGTCCCTTGTCGGGATCCTCGATGCCGGCGATGCAGCGCAGCAGCGTTGACTTGCCCGAGCCGCTGGGCCCCAGCAAAACGAAAAATTCCTTTTCCGCAATGGTCAAATTGATGTTTCGAAGCGCCGCCACAGCGCCTTCCTTCACGTGGAAGTCCTTGTGAAGACCGGTCACATGGATCATCTGCCTGCTCTTCCTCCCGAAACGCCGGACCTGCTGCGAGTCCCATACGCCAAGCCTGACATTCTCACAGAAGCCTTTCTGTCACAAGCTCCGCTGAGGTCGCACAAGCTTCCGATGATGGAGGTTCTCATACATGCGACGCCTGTGTCGTAAGCCAGTATGACGATCTGATTGCGCCGCCAGTTTGCTCCGACTATGGCGGCGTCATACGCCTCTTGCCAATGCGCCCTTTCGCGTCGATGATTTCGGTCCGGCATAAAGCTTGCCTCATAGAAACGTCATTTCAGGAGGGTCGCATGACATTCAGCATTGGCGTTGCGGTTCGGACTTGCGCGGTGACGGCGCTGCTGGCTTTGGCGAGCGCGCCGACACAAGCCCAGACGGTTGAGGCCTTCTACACCGGCAAGCAGATTTCGCTGATCATCGGCAATGCCGCAGGCAGCGGATATGACGTCATTGGCCGCATGGTCGGTCGCCACATGGGCAAATATATTCCGGGCAATCCCAAGCTCGTTCCGCAGAACATGAACGGGGCGGGCGGCATCACCGCCGCGAACCATGTTGCGAGTATAGCGGCGAAAGACGGTTCTGTGATCGGACTGGTCAATCGTGAGGCGATATTCGACCCGCTTTTTTCCGGCGCGGAATCGAAGGCCAGTTACGACCCGCGCAAGTTCATCTGGCTCGGGACGCCCAATCAGGAAATCGGCATGGCCTATGCGATGACCGCGAGGGGCGTGAAGACCATCGAGGACGCCATGCAGCGCGAACTCGTCGTCGCCGCCGCCGGCGCGACCTCGGGCAGCGCCGTTTTTCCGCGCCTGCTCAACGCGCTCATCGGCACGAAATTCAAGATCGTCACGGGCTATCCGGGTTCGATGGACGGCCTGCTGGCCATGGAGCGCGGCGAGGCGGATGCGCGCGTCACCTCCGGATGGGCGGGTCCCGAGACCACCGCCGGCATGGAACTGGTGAAGCAGGGCAAGGTTGTCTTGCTCCTGCAGATCGGCATCACCAAGGACCCGCGCTATCCCGATGTGCGCAGCATCATGGAATTCGCCCGGACCGATGACCAGCGCACATTGATGGAATTGCTGTTTGCCGGTCAGGCGCTCGGGCGGCCCTTCTTTGCTGCCACGGAAGTGCCTGCCGATCGCTCTGCAGCCCTGCAGGCAGCCTTCATGCGCACCATGGAAGACCCGGAGTTCAAGCGAGAGGCAGAGGAACAGAAAATCGATCTGTCGCCGCTCGATGGCGCCGCGATGCTGAAGACAATCGAGCGCGTCTATGCGACTCCGAAACCCTTGCTCGAACAGGCGATCAAGATCAGTTCTGCGGCGCAGAAATAATCAGTCGCCTGCATAAATTCCCGGCGGGGCGCGTGTGCCCGCCGGTGCGGTCGCGAGGGCGCGCGACCATGCCCGGCGGCCAATCTCTTCGGCTTCCCTGACCACGGCTGACTCATCCAGCGTGAGCACCTTTCGGTCCCGCATGATCCAGCGTCCGTCCGCCATGACATCGGTCACATCCCCCGCGCGCGCATGATGCACGAGGTTCGCGGCCGGCCGTACATTCGGCGCAAGATGCGCCGGTCCCGCGTCAACCAGGATGAGGTCTGCGAGGTTTCCAGCGCGGATAAGCCCGGCATCCGGCATGCCGAGCGCCGCATAGCCGCCCCGCGTGCCCCAGTTCCACACATGTTCGGATTGCGGACGCATGCTGTCGCCGAGCCGAACGCGCTCCAGCATGAGGCCGGTGCGGACAACTTCAAACATGTCCTGCGTGAACTCATCCGTGCCGACGCATAGAGTCGCGCCCGCTGTCTCGATATCCATCGCCCGGCAGGAATTGCCGCTTCGCGCTGATACAGCCGGTGTGTAGCAGACGCTCGCGCCGGACCGGGCGATCAGTTCATCCTCCGCTGTCTCCGTGCATCGGCAATGCACGGCGATCACGCCGTTCCGCAGATAGCCGAGATCGGCCAGATGCTGCGGCGGCGAAACGCCGAAAGTCGCCCTGATGGCCCGGACTTCTCCCCAGTACTGGCTGAGATGGACCGTCGACAGAATGGCAAGTTCGTCCTGCAGGCGGGCGAGACCCCGAAACAGATCCGGCGAAACCATGTCGGGCGCATGGGCCGCTGCGGCGACCCTGATGCGGCCGTCGTGCGCATTGTCGAACGCGGCATGCAAAGCGCGGATTCGCGCCAGCGAAGGCGCAACCTGCGCCCCGTCGAATGCCAGCACCTCTTCATTCCCGACGATCGCCCCCGCCGGACGATCCGAAACCTGTTCGGCCAGAAAGAACCGCAAACCGGTCCGGCCCAGAAGCTCCGCATAGTCTGCAAGGCCCGAACCGACCTCCATCACGGCCGTCGTGCCGGACCTTATGGCTTCAAGAACAGCAAGCCGGAGAAAGTTGTCGCGCTCCTCGGCGGTAAGCCTCGGCATGCGTAAAAAGCCGGCGCGCGAAAACGGCGGCGTGTTGGGCGCATTCTGATCGTCCATGATGCCGCGCCCGTGAATGCGGCTCAGGTGCGAATGGCAATTGGCGAGCCCGGACGCAACGACCTTGCCGCCCGCATGGATCAGTTCCGCTCCGGCGTATCGTGCCCGGATCTCCGCCGATGGCCCCACTTCGGCGATGCGATTTTTCACAATCGCAATGGCGGCGTTCCACAGAACCGGCTGCGACGGTTCGCCCGTAACCACAATGGCGTCATGCAGGACGAGCGGCGCGGCATCTCCCATGCGCAGATCCCGCTAGACCAGAAGGCGCGTCAGCGCCGAAATGTCGTTCATGGACTCGATCTCGTCGACGGCCTGAATGATCGCATCGGCCTGCGCGTCGGTCAGGCGCCCCTCGATCGCACGGCGGAATTTCGCGATCACCTGTTCCCTGCTCATCTTGTTGCGTGCATGGCCGGTCGCATAGCCGACTTCGCTGGTCAGGACACGTCCGTCCCGCAAGGAAACCCGGATCGCGCACGGAAATCCTCCGGGCGCGCGATTGGCCCAGCCCGGTTCGCTGCTGATCGTCATGCGGCCCATCAGGTCGACCATCTTCGGATCATGCCAGCGGTCGCCCAGAAACTGCCGGGGCGTGACTTCGCCGTCGAGCAGCGCCACGGCGATCAGATAATAATAGCTGTGATCTGCGGTCTCGCGGGTCGCGGGCCTGCGCCGTTCTTCGTCCGACGCCTGCGTCCGCGTCATCGGGTGGTCGTTCATCGCAACGTCGAGCGTCGCGATGTCGTCCGGATTGATCCGCCCGCCGGGACCGGCCTGCCGCGCAATGTCGATTGCGGCTTCTTCTGCAGCCTGCGTCGTATCGAGGCCCGGGAAGCCCTTGATGGTCACGCCTTCAATCATGTGCTGCGGGCGCGCGGGCGCTACAAGAAACTCGAGTCCCTCCTGCCGCCGGAACACGCCGGCGTTGTAACCGCGCGAATCCTCGAACAGCGTATTCGGCCCGGTGACGCCAGCCATTGCGAGCTGAATGGAATGAGCCGCCGCTTGTCCGGCAAGGCTGCTCCCCAGAAACTTGCTGTGCGAAAGCTGACCGCGCCGCACGACGCCCAAAGTCAGCGTCTGCGCGCCCGACAGTGCGATGGCGTTGCGCGTCTGCTCGCCCGAAAGCCCGAGCATCCGGCTGACAGCCGCTGGAATCGAGAAGCCGAAGGCGCTCGTGTGGTCCCAGGGCAATTCGGGCGTCAGGAAACGGTAGAATCGGCCGAACAGCTCGTAGGAGAGGAGCGCCGCATCCAGAAAGGCTGCGCCGCTGACGCGATGCTGTTCGCCGAAGGCCAGCAATGCGGCGAGGTTGTCGCTTGGATGACCACCGAGTTTTTCGCTGTCGTTCGGGTCCATCGCCAGATGGTCGTTGACGTCCAGCGCACGCACCAGGGTGCCGTTCAGAAAGGCTGCGCTCGTCAAGGGCGCCTTCAGGCCCTTCCGGCCCATCAATGTCGCGTTCGGAGCGCCGCCGGTGGCGAGCGTGACGGCGGCCGCGCCCTGCGTGCACTCCTCATCGAGCGCGATATAGGCGCTGCCGATCGCATCGAGCAGCGAATGCTTCATGAGCATCCGGGCGCGGTCGCGATCCGGTCCCGGCCCGCATTCGTGCGCCCAGTCGGCGATCTGTTCTATCAGCGTCCGCGCCATTGTGATCCTGTCGGTATCCTCAATCCATCAACGATCGCATCTTGCCAACGAATGGTGAAATGTTCCAGACTTTCCTCCCGAATATGTTTGGGAAAGAACGCGCATAATGCCGGAACATCCAGTGATGACGCCCAGAAAGGTGACCGCTCGGGAGGTCCTTGAAGAAGGGGCGCGACGGGGCATCGCATTTACCCCCGAACAGGCTGAAGCCGTCAGCATCGCCACCACTTCGCTGCTCGAATCGGCGGCCCGCCTGCGTGACGCGGTCAGCCGCAACGACGAACCTGCCTTCGGATTCCGCGTTCCTTTGCAGGATGCAGCTAGACCATGAGCATTGATGTCGAACATCTGACGCTCGCGGACGCCACCGGTCTCATCCGCGACCGCAAGCTCTCTCCGGTCGAACTCGCGCGCGCCTATCTGGATCGCATCGAGCGCCATGACGGCGCGATCAACAGCTTCATCACCGTCACGGGCGAGACAGCGCTCGAACGTGCGAAGCAGGCGGAGCGGGAGATACAGGCCGGTCACTACCGCGGCCCGATGCACGGCGTCCCTTATGCGTTGAAGGACATTGTCGAAACCAAAGGCATCCCGACCACGGCGCATTCGCGCGTACTGCGCGATTATGTTCCGGCGCAGGACGCTGTGGTCGAACAGAAGCTGGCTGCAGCCGGCGGCGTTCTGCTCGGCAAGCTGGCCTGTCTTGAATTCGCCCATGCGAGTCCAAGCGTCGATCAGGCCTGGCCGCAGGCGCGCAATCCCTGGAACACCGATCACGGCTTTACGGGCGGCTCCAGCACCGGCTCGGCATCAGCTGTTGCGGCGAGCCTCACGCCTTGCGCCATCGGAACCGACACGGGCGGTTCGGTGCGCAATCCCGCAGCCCTCTGCGGCATTACCGGTCTGATGCCGACTTACGGGCGCGTCAGCAGGCGCGGCGTCATTCCTTATTCGTTTTCGCTGGATCACGTCGGGCCGATGGCCTGGACGGCGCGAGACTGCGCCATCATGCTCCAGTCCATCGCGGGTTATGACGAGGGCGATCCCGGCAGCCTGCAAACGCCCGTGCCTGATTTCGTCTCGCCGCTCGACGGCAAGATCGCCGGAATGCGCATCGGCCTGCTTCGGTATATGTATGAAGAGGATATGACGGCCGATGACGACATCCTCGCCGCCATGCGAGAAACGGTGCGCCGGCTTGAATCGCTCGGCGCCGTCGTCACTGAAGTGCGCGCCCGCCCCCTGATGGACTATCACGATTGCAAGCTCGTGATCGGCGTTGCAGAGTTTTACTCCGTGCATGAAGCCGACTTCGCCCGGCGTTTCCATGAATATGGTGCGGACTTGCAGACCAAGACCTTCCAGGGAGCATTTCTTGGAGCCGCAGATTACCTGCAGGCGCAGCGTGTGCGCCGCCATCTGGCGCAGGACATGCAAAGGACCATCGAGCCGTTTGACGCGCTTCTGGTGGCCTCCAATGTCCGGCCTGCGCCGCGCATCCAGCCGAAGACACGGTCCTCGACGGAATATTTCCAGAAGCCCAACATTACCGCAGTCTTCAACGTCACTGGCAATCCGGCAATCGCAATTCCGAACGGCTTCAGCGCATCCGGTTTGCCGTTGTCCTGCATGATCGTCGGAAAGCGGTTTGACGAGGCGCGTATCCTGAAGATCGCCGATGCACTGGAGCGGGAAACGCCCTGGGCGGCCCGGCGACCTGCATTGCCTGAAAAGTGAACGGAGAAAATCATGCGCATCCTGTTTCTCAATCAGGCGCCCCGCGACGCACACACGACGGACGAAGACATCAGCCGCATCGAAGCCCAGTTGCGCAGCTATGCGTCGCCCGGCACCGAGATCGTCTATGGGTTCACGGACGATTTTCCCGGCGCGATGATCCATGAAGTTCTGGCGCAATCGCAGAAACTCAATGGTCTCGCCCATGTCATCGAAGCGCCGGCCATCATCCGGCAGGTCGCATGGGCGGCCGAGAACGGATTTGACGCTTTCATCCAGAGCAACACCTTTGACCCCGGTGTCGAGGGAGGTCGGCTCGCGGTGCGTATTCCGGTCATCGGCCTGATGCGCACATCGCTGGCGGTGGCGTCAACGATTTGCGATCGCATCGCCATTCTGGGCCCGCTCGACAGCGACCTTCCCAGCGCGTGGAGAACAGTCTGCGCCTATCACATGGATCACATGGTGGTCGGCATGCGGGCCTTGAACATCTACAAGGATTTCAAGAGCCGGAAAGACGAAATCTTCGAGCGTACTGTCCAACTCGTGAAGGAACTCGTCCGCGACAAGGGCGCCGAATGCATTCTTCCGCTGGGCGGCAAGTTGATTCCCTATCTGGTCGATCCGCAGGAACTTGAAAGGGCGACCGGCGCTCCGGTGCTCAACACAAAGGCCATCGGAATCCAGTTCGCCGAAATGTGCGTGCGGGTTGGAATCACTCACTCGCCACTGGCTTATCCGCCCGCGCCGGTGCGACACGAGCATTTCCTCCAGACGCTGAATCCCTGAATCGCTTTGGCAGGCAGGTGTGTGGACGCTCGACGACCGGCGGGCTTGTCTTTCTTGCGAACGAGGAGCGGTCCTCAGCCGCGCCCTCGGGGCATCGGGCCCAGAACACGTTCATATTCCGCTTCCGGCTTCCCGTAAGTCTCACCGGCAGCTGCAAGGAGCTTCTCGCGATCGCGAATGGTGATGAGGCCGCGGCTGCCGCGGATCATTCCTGCGCCTTCCAGCAGGTGGACTGCATGCGTTACGCCTGCACGTCTGACGCCCAGCATCACACCCAGGAACTCATGCGTTAGGGCGAGTTCATTTCCTTCTGCGCGATCGTGGCACATGAGAAGCCAGCGGGAGAGGCGCTCGCCGACCAGCGCGCTCGAATTGGAGGAGGCCGTATAGGCGGTTTGCACCGTAGTCGTATAGAGGAACGTCAGCAGCAGAGAACGAAAGGAAAGGCTGTCCCTCATCAATGTCCGTAGCGCCCAGGAAGTAATCATCAGCCCGCGCCCGGGCAGTTGCATTGTGATCTCGTATGGTGTCGTTTCAATTCCCAGGAGCAGCGAAACCGGGCCGCCTCCTTCGTGTCCGTAAACGCCCACCTCGTGCCGGCGGTCGTCCTTTGTCAGCGTGACCTGTGAAGCAAGCCCTTCCTCCACAAAGCAGAATTCTTCCACAGGTTGATAAGGCCGCCCGAGCACAGCGCCCCGCGGCAGGTCGACCGGCCGCAAATATCCCCTAACGGCCGCGAAGTCCGCTTCCGACATCAGCGCCAGAAGACGATTGCGCGGTCTGTCCTTGCGGGGAAAGTGGGACATCGTATGTTCCTGCTCGGGGCTGAAAAGCCAAGCTGTAAAGCCGGATTTGATCTGAAAGCGCAGGCGCGGACGAGGTGTTCCATGGTGCTCCAGCGAACCGAATTTCACTTTTCAGTTTACGTCGCCCTCTCATCTCGCCTTTCTGGATTCAGCACGAGATTACAAGCTCGGCGGGTCATGGAAAGCAGTAAAGGCGGCAGTAACAATGAATGAATCGACGAGGGCGGCGATTTTCACGCCCGAACAGTTAAGCAAACTGGGAGAAGCTTACGAGATCGGTTGCGAAGCCTTGACCTTCGCAATTGCATCCGCCCCGGAGCCTCTCGCCGAGACGCAGAAAGACCAGCTTGCCCGATTGATCATCGAGATCGCCTCCACCGGTGAGCGCAATCCAAAACGCATTAGCATGATTGCGCTTTCGCGAATGCCGCCTCTCGAAGCGCATTTCTGAAGCAGAACTTCAATTGGTCCGATAGCGGACGCTCGCGGCCCGGATCGAACCCCGGCCAGTGCTGAGGGTTGAGGCTTTGCAGCTGCCGCAGGCAGCCAGGCAAGGACGGACGCGCGGGAAGCTGCAGGAAACTGCAGCTTCCTTCGCAAAGGCCGCAGCTCCTTTAGTTGACGAGGCGGATCGGCGCCCCTTCGACGAAGGCCTTGATGGCCTTGATCGCGTCCTCGTAATAGGTCGCGACCATCTCCTGCGTGTAATAGCCCAGATGCGGCGTCAGCACGACATTTTCGAGACTACGCAGGGGGTGGTTGTCGTCCAGCGGCTCCTGATCGAAAACATCCAGACCCGCGCCCGCAATCGTTTTGTTGCGGAGGGCGTCGAGCAATGCGGATTCATCGACCAGGGCGCCGCGCGCTGTGTTGATGAGATAGGCGCCGGGCTTCATCATATTCTGATTTTCCGCGCCTATGATGCCGCGCGTCGTTGCGCCCAGCACGAGGTGAAGCGAAACGATGTCGCTTTGGCGCAGCAGTTCTTCTTTCGATGCGTAAGTCGCCCCTCCGGCCTCAGCCCGCTCGGGGGTCAAGTTTGGGCTCCATGCCAGAATGTTCATGCCGAAAGCGCGCCCGATATGCGCCATCTGCCGCCCCAGATTGCCGAACCCGACAAGGCCGAGATTTCGCCCGCGCAACGTGATTCCGATGGAGTTCTGCCAGCCGCCCTCTCGCATCATGCGATCTTCGTAAGCGATGCGGCGTGCGCAGGAGAGAATGAGCCCCCATGCGAGTTCCGCGACTCCTCCGCCTCCGCGCACATCCGTGTTGGAAACCGGAACCCCGCAGGCTCGCGCGGCGGCGACGTCGATCGCATCGTATCTCTTCCCCGTGACGACGATATATTTCAGCTTCGGCAGGGCGCGGATGAGATCGCCGCCAATCTGCATGCGTTCGCGCAGGGTGCAGAGAATGTCGTAGGGAGCCAGAACGGATGCGGCGTTCGCCTCCGGGATCGGAGCTGTAAAGACATCAATGTCGCAATGCGCGCGCAGGCCGGACCAGTCCGCCAGCTTGAGGGCGACGGCCTGATAATCGTCCAGAATTGCGATCCGCATTTCAGTCTCCATGCCAGAACGGCATTTCTGTTAGTCCGGGAATATCGCTTCCGCATTTGCCTTTGTGGGGGTATTTTCACCGGAAGATTTAGTCAACGGGCGGAAGCGCGCGAAGGAATTTCTCCTCGCCACCAAGCCCGCGCTCGGCGTCACCGCGCGACGCCGCGCCCCATGGTCTGCGCGTTGAGATGAGGTTCCAAGGTGGTCAGCTCTCGAAACTGGAAAGTCGTACTTGTCGGCGAGTGCATGGTGTCGCGCCCGTTTTCCATGCATGACGATCCGGACTTCATGTCCGTGGTGGAATTGATGCGCGATTCCGATTTCACTTACGGCCACCTTGAGATGAACCTCGGCGAGTTCGAGGATATCGAATGGCCTGCGCGCGGCAACTGGCTGGGCAGCTTCATGCTGGCGGACCCGAAGATCGCCGATGATCTCAAGTGGATGGGTGTCGACCTTATGTCGCTGGCCCACAATCACAGCCTCGACTTCGGCGCCACAGGGCTGATTTCGACCATCAAGCACTGCAAGCGCGCCGGCATGGTGGTCGCCGGCACGGGACGCGATCTCGAAGAGGCCCGCGAGCCGGGCTATCTCGAAACCCGCAAGGGCCGCGTGGCGCTGATTTCGACCAGCTCCGGAAATCAGCCCTACGAATGGGCGAGCCTCACAAAGGGCACGATGCGCGGTCGTCCGGGCATCAACCCGCTGCGCCTGTCGATGAAATATATGGTCGACTCCGAGACTGCCGAACAGTTGAAGGCGGTCGGCAAGAAGCTCGGCATTCTGCGCCAGAAATCCTCCGGCACCGCCGGCGTGGGGCTCGGCGACAAGGAATTCGGCCTGGTCATGCCTACCGACCAGTCGACACGCGCCGGCAGCGCCTTCATTGAAGGCGACCGTTGCGAAATCATGAGCGAATGCCACAAGCGCGACCTGGAAGGGAACCTGCGCACCATCGACGAAGGCCTGAACATGGCCGATCTCGTCGTCGTCGCGCATCATTTCAATGTGTCGGAAGGTCCGCGCGGCGATCATCCGCCGAAATTCACGCGCGCCTTCGCGCATGCGGCCATCGACTCCGGCGCGGATGTGTATGTCGGCCACGGCTGGCACCGCACGCTCGGAATCGAAATCTACAAGGGCAAGCCGATCATTCACGGCATCGGCAATTTCTTTGCCCAGTCCGAGTTCATCCGTCGCGTTCCCTACGACAGCTACGAGTCCTGGGGTCATGACATGGACCGTCTGCCGACACTGACGCCGGCCGCCTATCCGCTTCATCCCGGCCTCGACACGCCGTCTGATACGTGGTGGAGTTCGGCCGTGATTTCGCTCGACATCGAAGATCGTCAGGTCAAGGGCATCACCCTGCATCCCGTCGAGATGGGCCGCGAGACCACCAAGGAAGCGAAGCAGACGCGTTCGACCGGACACGGCAAGCATCTTCTGACGGAAGGCCGGCCGGTCATCGCCAAGGGAGAAGACGCCGGACGCATTCTGGACCGCATCAAGCGCCTGTCGGCCGAATACGGCACCAATGTCGAAATTCGCGACGGCGTCGGTTACGTCAAACTCTGATTGCTCAACATGGACGCCGGGATCGTGACAGCAGACGTGACGCGCGGCGCCGCCGCCACGGCTGCTGCCGCCCTCAGCGTCCGCAATCTGAATGTCACGTTCCAGACCCCGCAAGGCGAGCGTTCCGTGGTGACCGGGGTCGATTTCGACATCGGGCGTGGACGCACGCTTGGCGTGGTCGGCGAAAGCGGTTGCGGCAAGACCATGACGGCCCTCGCCGTGATGGGCCTTGCGCCTTCCAATGCGCAGGTCTCCGGTTCTATCCGGGTGGATGGCGAGGAACTTTCTACTCTCACGGCGGCGCAGTGGCGCGACCGGCGTGGACGTTCGCTCGCGATGGTGTTTCAGGAGCCCATGACGGCGCTCAATCCTGTCATGACCATCGGGCGGCAGATTGCCGAAGTCATGGTGCGGCACGAGCATTGTTCGTGGAAGGACGCGCAGGCGCGTGCGGTCGGCTTGCTCGAGGAAGTCGGCATTCCGGCCCCGGTGCAGCGCGCCCGCGATTACCCGCATCAGCTGTCGGGAGGAATGCGCCAGCGCGCCATGATCGCAATGGCGCTGGCCTGTCGCCCGGCGTTGCTGGTCGCCGATGAACCGACCACTGCGCTCGACGTCACCATTCAGGCGCAAATCCTCGATCTGATGCTGCGTCTTCAGGACGAACGCGGCATGGCGATCCAGTTCATCAGCCACAATCTCGGCGTCATCTCGGAACTCTCGCATGACATCATGGTCATGTATGCGGGCCGCATCGTCGAATATGCTTCCTCGGAAGTGCTGTTCGCGAATCCTCTTCATCCCTACACGCGCGGACTGATCTCCACACTGCCTGATCCCGATCATCGTGTTTCGCGTCTCCCGGTCATCCCCGGCGGCGTTCCGCGCGATGTGAGCGGCGTCGGCTGCCGCTTCGCCGAGCGATGCGCGCTGGCGTCGGAAGAGTGCCGCGCCGCCGAACCGCGGATGATTGAAGCCGAGCCCGGCCACCGGGTCGCCTGCATAAAGGTGCAGGCATGACGGCCCTGCTCGAAGCCCGCGACGTCAGCGTGCGCTTTCCGCTGGGCGGCTCGTGGTTTGGACCGCGGCAAATTCTCCGTGCAGTCGAGAATGTTTCCTTCGATATCTCCGCCGGTGAAACGCTGGCGCTGGTGGGGGAAAGCGGCAGCGGCAAGACCACGCTTGGCCACGCCGTGTCGGGTCTGCGCAAACCCACCGGGGGCAGCGTCACATTTCGCGGCGCGCCCGTGCAGCGGGCGGGCGAAAAGCCGATCCAGCTCGTTTTTCAGGACCCGTTCTCGGCGCTCGATCCGCGTATGCTGGTCGGCGACATTGTGGCCGAGCCCCTGCGCATCAAGGGCGGCTTTTCGGCAAGCCAGCGACGCGACCGCGCCGGTGAAATTCTGGGTCAGGTAGGGCTGCCGGCCGACAGCATCACGCGCTATCCGCATGAATTTTCCGGCGGGCAGCGCCAGCGTATCGCAATCGCGCGGGCGCTCATCTCCGATCCGGAACTGATCGTGGCGGATGAGCCACTCTCGGCGCTTGATGTTTCGGTGCAGAGCCAGGTGCTGAACCTGATGAAGGACATTCAGGAAAAGCGCGGCATCGCCTATCTGTTCATCAGTCATGACCTTGGCGTGGTGAACCACCTGGCTGATCGGGTGGCAGTTCTTTATCTGGGCCGACTCATGGAAATCGCCTCGCGGCAGGATCTGTTCGGGCAACCCAGTCATCCCTACACACGGGCTTTGCTGACAGCCCTGCCGCGCGTCGGACGCGGACGCCGCAAGCCGGGGCAGGGCGCGAGCGGCGAAATCCCTTCTCCACTTTCGCCGCCGACAGGCTGCGTCTTCCACACCCGTTGCCCCATGGCGCAGAAAGTCTGCACCGAGCAGGCGCCCGAGCTTCTCGCCGTGGACGGCCGCCCGCAATTTTCGGCCTGTCATTTTCGCGGGAGCGGCGCATGATCCGCTACACGCTCCGGCGCACCCTGCAGGCCGTGCTGGTCATCCTGGTGATGTCCTTCGTGCTCTACAATCTCATCGGGCTGATGCCCGGCGACCCGATTGACGTGATGCTCGAAGGCAATCCGTCGGTGACGCCCGAACTGATGGCGCAGATGCGCGCGCTCTACGGCGTCGATCAGCCTTTGCTGGTCCGCTACTGGCGTTGGCTGCTGGCCGCGCTTTCGGGCGATTTCGGTTACTCGAACACCTATTTCCGGCCGGTGCTGGAGATCCTTGCGCCGGCGATGCTGCAGACCGTCAAGCTGATGGTGCTGACGCTGGCCGTGAGCATCCCGGTCTCCCTGCTTCTCGGCAGCATCGCAGCGCGCAGGCCGAACGGTTGGGTGGACAATGTCGTCAGCGTCCTGGCGCTTGCGAGCATATCTTCGCCGATCTTCTGGCTGGCGCTCATCTTCATCATCGTGTTCGCCGTCAAGCTGCAATGGCTGCCCGCGGGCGGTTCCGCCATGGCGGGCGCATCGTTCGGCGAGCAATTGACCTATCTGGTGCTGCCTGTCCTGACGCTGGCGAGCTTTACCTCCGGTCAGTTCATTCGCTACGTGCGCGCTTCCATGATCGAAACGCTGAATGCGGATTTCATCCGCACTGCACACGCCAAGGGGCTTTCGGAGCCGACGGTCGTCCTGCGCCACGGTCTGCGCAACGCGATGCTGCCCGTGGTGACGGTGATCGCCTTGAGTTTTGGCTCGCTCATGTCGGGCGCGCTGGTGGTCGAGACGATGTATGGCATGCTCGGAATGGGCAAGGCTGTCTATGACGCGATCGTCAACAAGGACTTCAACGTCGCGCTGGCGGGACTTCTGTTCGCCACCGTCGTGACGCTTGCGAGCAGCCTCCTGGCCGATCTGGCTTACGGTTGGCTCGATCCGCGCGTGAGGCTCGAATGAGCGTTGCCTCCATTCAGGGTGCGCAGGCCCCGCGTTCCATCTGGAATGCCCGCTGGAGTCGATTCAGGCGGCATCGCCTGGCGGTCGCCGCGACGATCTTTCTGGTGGCGCTGGGCGTAGCTTGTGCGGGCGCGGATTTGATTGCGGCAGCCCTCGGGGTAGATCCCTCGACCGTCGATCTCTTTGCGCGGTTTGATCCGCCGTCCGCCAAACACCTGCTCGGCACCGACGAAATAGGCCGCGACGTGCTGGTGCGGTTGCTGCACGGCGGCCGCATCTCGCTAATGGTTGGACTGCTGGCGACTGCGCTTGGCGGCGTCTTCGGAGTGTTGATCGGCGTCTTGTCGGGCTATCTGGAAGGGCGCACCGACGCATTCCTGATGCGCTTCACTGATTGCGTTCTGTCGCTGCCGATCATTCCGCTGCTGATCGTCCTGGGCGCAGTCGATCTGGCCAAGCTCGGCCTGCCGTCATCCTGGCTCAATTCGCCCTCCGTGTCCTTCTGGCGCATCGTGGTGGTGATCGCCCTGGTGGACTGGACGGCCATCGCGCGCATCTCGCGGGCCGCGACATTGTCCGTCAAGCATCGCGACTTTGTGCAGGCGGCGCGCGCCAGCGGGGCCGGAAGTCTTTACAATATTTTCGCCCATGTGCTGCCGAATATCGCAACGCCCCTGATCGTCGCCTGTGCGCTGACGGTGGGCCGCGTCATCCTGTTTGAATCGACGTTGAGCTTTCTGGGTTTCGGTGTTGTGCCGCCAACGCCGACATGGGGAAACATGCTGACCAACGCGCAGGAACTCGTAACATCCGCGCCTCTGCTGGCGATTTATCCGGGGCTGCTGATCTTGTTGACCGTCATCGCCGTCAATCTGATCGGAGACGGCATCCGGGTGGCGTTCGACCCTCGTTCCGACAGCTAAATCATAATCAAAGCACGGAGGAAGCAAAGATGACCAAGGCGACCAGACTTCTGACGCTCCTGATCCTCGGCGCAAGCGTCGCGGCGCCCGCGCACGCGCAGGACCAGATGATCATCGGCCAGATTCAGTTCATCGCGAATTTGCATCCGGCGATTCAGGTCAACAACACCAAGCGCGGCGTCATCGGCTATGCGCAGCGTCCCATCACGGCTTTCGACGAGAAGGGCGAGAACGTCTGCATTCTTTGCGAGACGGTTCCGACCGTCGAAAACGGTCTGGCCAAAATCGTCGACCGGCCGAACGGCCAGAAGGGCATGGACGTCACCCTCAAGCTCAAGGCAGGCTTGAAATGGGGCGACGGCGTTCCGGTGACCGCGAAGGACATCGCCTTCACATGGAAAATCGGAACAGACCCGGCCATCGGGTTCTCGAACTACAATCCCTGGAACCGCGCCACGGGCGTCGATGTCGTCGATGACCGCACTGCAGTCATGCATCTTCCGAGCGTGATGACCGGCTTCAATTCATGGGACCAGATCATTCCCGAACATCTCGAAGGGCCGGTCTATGCCGAGAACAAGACGGGCGAAGCCTATCTGAAGCAGACCGGCTATAACCGCGCGCCCACCACTCCGGGCTTGTGGAATGGACCGTTCCTGTTCAGCAGCTATCAGCCCGGCACGCGCGTGGTGATGGAGAAGAACCCGCATTTCCAGCCTGCGCCCAAACTCGACCGCATCATTCTGGCCTACCGGGACAATTCCTCCGCGCTCATGCAGAATTTCATCGCCGGGGCGATTGACGCGGTGCCGGTGAGCCCGGGCGGCATCAGCTTCGCGCAGTTCCTCGAACTGAAGAAGTCCTATCCGGATCGCTTCCAGTATTTCGTCGAACCCGGCGATAATCTGGAGCGCATCGCGATGCAGCTCGAAAACCCGATCCTCGCCGACGTGCGGGTGCGCCGCGCATTGCTGCACGCCATCGACCGCAAGACGATCAGCGACCGTCTCTTCGATGGTTTGCAGCCGGTGGCGGACGGGCCGCTCCCGAAGGGCACCCCGTATTACAATGCCGCAATGGCGGTCTATCCTTATGACGTCGCCCGCGCCAAGGCGCTGCTTGCCGAAGCCGGGTGGAAGCCGGGCGCAGACGGTATCTGCGTAAATGGCGCAGGCGAGCGTCTGTCGCTCGAATTTGTCACGACCGCCGGCAACCAGACGCGCCAGCAGATCACGCAAGTGCTGCAGAACCAGTTCAAGCTGGCCTGCATCGAAATCCAGCCCAAGCTCGTCGCACTGCAGGAATATAACGGCGTCATGCTGCGCCGCCGGGCCTTCAAGGGGCTGCTTATGGGGTCTATCGACTTCCCGCCGTCAGCGTCTCCGCGCATCGTGCTTGGGTCCGATCGCATTCCGGCGGAAGCCAATGCGTGGGCCGGAAACAATTTCTCCGGCTACAAGAATACCGCCATGGACGCCCTGATGGAGCGTGTCGAGACGGCGGTGTCGGAAGTGGATGCGAAAGCCGTGTGGGGCGAAATCCAGAAGATTTATGCTGAGGATCTGCCCCTGCTGCCGCTCTATTTCTACGCACGCGCCTATGTGGCGCAGAAGAACGTCTTCGACTTCGTTCCCACCACGGTCGATCCGCTCAATATATGGTCGGAGAAGTGGCGGAGACGCTGAGTGGACCTGAAGCAACTCGAATATTTCGTGCGTGTCGCGGAGATAGGGTCGATTACCAGGGCGGCTGTGCTGCTGCATGTTGCGCAGCCCGCCCTGAGTCGGCAGATCGCGCAGCTCGAAAGCGAGTTGAAGGTACAGCTGCTGACCCGCAACGGGCGCGGCGTCGTGCTCACGAACGAGGGCAAGCGCCTGCTTGATCATGGCCGGGGAATCCTGCGCCAGGTCGAACTGGCGGCGGAGGATGTCAGCGCCCGGCAGGGCGCGTCCGGCGGACGTATCGCAATCGGCATTCCGGCTTCCGTCGCCTCGAGCCTCACTGTGCCGCTGATCGAAACATTCCGGGGCGAGTGGCCCAATGTGGAAGTCAGCGTTCTGCAGGGGCGCTCCAGCGCGCTCCTCGAATGGCTCGTGTCGGGTCGCATCGACATGGCTCTGCTTTACGATCCGCCCTATTCGCCGCTTGTGACCAGCACGGCCTTGCTGACAGAGAAGCTGGTGCTGATCGAAGGCCCGGGAAAGCAGTCCAGGCAGCCCGTTGAACTGGCGTCGCTTCCGGACTATCCGCTCATCATTCCCAACCGGCCCAACACGATGCGGCTGCTGATCGAGACGCAGCTTGCAAGGCTCGGCCTCAAGCCGACGATTGCCTTCGAGGTCGACAATGTGCCGAACATTCTCGAATTGATCGCCAAGGGCTATGGCTCCGCAGTGCTCTCGCCGCGCGCGGGCGCATCGGCGCCGGCGTCCTTCGGGTTGAATGCGCGCCAGATCGTGAAGCCGGATCTCGCCATATGCCTGTCGCTCTGCACCTCCTCGCGCGCGCCCCGCAACCCCTTGCGTGAACGCTCGATGGCCATCGTGGAAGGCGTAAGCCGCCGCATCATCACGCCGGCGGGAAAAGCCGTTCGGCGCGTCGCAAGACTGAAAGGCTGACATGGAGACGCAGGTGCAGCCAGAGAAGGACTCCCCGGCAGATCTCGGGCCGCATCGGGTGCGCCTCACAGGCGGAAGACGCTATCGCTGGTGCGCTTGCGGCCTCAGCAAGCGGCAGCCTTACTGCGACGAAAGCCATCGCGGAACCGCGATGGATGCGCTGGCCTTCCAGCAAAGCGAAGACATCACCGTGGCCCTGTGCGGCTGCAAGAGGACGCAGGCGCCTCCCTATTGTGACGGCGCCCACAAGACATCCACGCCGACATGAACCGGAGTCGTCCATGACCATCAAGGTGATCACGCCCGAAGACTGGAAGATGGTTCCGCCCGCAGAACGCGGCGCGCCATCTGCGGCCAAGATGCTTGGAATGCTCATCAACGAGCAGGACCCCTCGCTCTATCTGCTGGAGGAGCCCCCGAACTTCTACACGTCCACCCACAGCCACAGCGAACCGGAAGTGATCATCGTTCTTCAGGGACGCATGATGTTCAACGGCCGCTGGGTCGGTCCGGGTTCCGTCGTGCATGTTCCGCCCAACGAGGATTACTGGCATTCGACCGGCGAGGAAAAATGCGTCATCGCCCTGATGCGCCCGCGTGGCCGCGGCAAGATCACCCATACGCCCGAAGTCAATCTCGCCGCCGAATAAACCCCGCCCCGGAGCCAAGACATGGTCGAGTTGAAAGCGCGCGAGTCCGACAGCGCAACATGGCAGGACGAAGTCTATGACCTGCTGCGGCGAAGCGGCGTCACGCAATTTGCCTATGTGCCGGATGGCGGACATAAAAGGATGATTGCTCGCGCGCTCGCCGACAATGAGGCGGAGGCCGTCTCGCTCACCAATGAATCGGAAGCGCCCGGTATCCTGATCGGGGCCGATCTGGGCGGGGCGCGAGCCGTTGCGCTTGTGCAGAGCAGCGGCGTCGGCAACATGATCAACAATCTGTCGTTGATCACGCTGGGGCGTTTTCCGTTCCTGATGCTTGTGAGCATGCGGGGCGACTTTGGCGAAGGCAACCCGTGGCAGTTTCCGATGGGGCAGGCCGTGGAGCCGGTCCTGCAGGCGATGGGCGTCTCGACCGTGCGCATCGACCGCGCCGAAGATGCGGCCCGGATTGTAGATTTCGCCATTTCGCAAGCTTTTCGCGGACGCAAGCCGACCGCTGTCCTGCTCAGCCAGATGCTGATCGGGCGCAAGCTGTCCTAGAGCGAGGAACACCCATGGCCTATACGCTCGATCGCACGATTGCTGTTCCCCGGCTGGTCGGCAATCCGGACGATTTCCTTTTCGTCGGCGCGCTTGCCGGCGCGACGCGCGACCTCCTGAACCTGACACAGGACGGACCGAACAGTTTCGCCCTCAGCGGCGGCATGGGGGCGACCCTGTCCATCGGGCTCGGTCTGGCGCTTGCCCGCAAGGACCGCCGCGTCATGGTGATTTCCGGCGACGGCGACGCCCTGATGGGCGTCGGTTCATTCGCCACGATCGCGGTGATGAACCCACGCAACCTGTCGATCCTGGTCGTCGATAACGGCCTGTATCAGGAGACCGGCGGGCAGGCGACGCACACGGCGCGCGGAACCGACATCGAACAGATGGCGCGCGGGGCCGGCATCCGCAGCGCGATCACCATCGACAGCGAAGCCGACCTTGCGCGCGGCGCGGCGGTGCTGCGCGACGAACAGGATGCTAGCCTCGTGGTGCTGCGGGTTGGTCCGGCGATTGCGCCCCGGTTCCCGCGCGAGAATGACGCGGCCGTCGTTCGCGCCCGTTTTCGCAAGAATCTGTCCCTGTCGACATGAATCCTTTTCGGCTCGGGCGCCGAGGCGTTCGCCGATAAGCTCAGCACATTTGGCTGATGCCCAATTGTGAGGCATCTGCCGGAAAATTGGTCCGTCGGCCTATTTGTTCACGGGCGACTGCTGTGCAGCCGCAGCCAACTGGCGTCAATTCGGGCTGGCACGCCTCCTGCAATGTATCACCGTACATTATGGAGGAACTGACATGTCGATCTTTCGTGACGCTTCCGACTACCGGCTTCGCCTTCGCTCCGGCTGCTCATGTGGCGCCCACGAGAGTCAGGCGGCTCACGATGCAGCTCCCGTTTCGGGCGATAACCAGATCAGGCGCGTCGTCGAAGGCGCAATCTTGCGCGCGATGTTCCCGCAGGATGAAGCGCGCCGCAATTTCCTGAGGACCGTCGGGGCCTCAACCGCAATGGCGGCCATTTCGAGCATCTTCCCGATCGCAGCGGCAACAGAGGTGTTCGCGCAGGGCGCCAAGCCCGAGAGAACCGACATCAAGGTCGGCTTCATACCGATCACCTGCGCGACGCCGATCATCATGGCGGCCCCCATGGGCTTCTATTCGAAGCACGGACTCAATGTCAGCGTCGACAAGGCGGCAGGCTGGGCGGTCATTCGCGACAAGACCATCAACAAGGAATATGACGCGGCGCACATGTTGTCGCCCATGCCTCTGGCGATTTCGCTGGGCATCGGTTCGAACCCCGTTCCGTATACGATCCCGGCGATCGAAAACATCAACGGGCAAGCCATTACGTTGGCAATGAAGCACAAGGACAAGCGCGATCCGAAGCAGTGGAAGGGCTTCAAGCTCGCCGTTCCGTTCGACTACTCGATGCACAATTATCTGCTGCGCTATTATCTCGCGGAAAACGGCATCGATCCGGACGCCGATATCCAGATCCGCTCCGTCCCGCCGCCCGAAATGGTCGCCAACCTCCGCGCCGAGAATATCGACGGCTTTCTTGCACCCGATCCGGTGAACCAGCGCGCAGTCTTCGACGGTGTCGGCTTCATCCACCTGCTGTCGAAGGAATTGTGGGACGGCCATCCGTGCTGCGCCTTCGCGGCCTCGCGCGAGTTCGTCACCCAGACGCCCAACACTTATGCGGCCTTGCTGCGCGCCATCATCGAAGCGACGGCCTATGCGTCGAAGGCCGAGAACCGCAAGCAGATCGCGGAAGCCATTGCGCCCGCCAACTACCTTAACCAGCCCGTTACGGTGGTCGAGCAGGTGCTGACCGGCACTTATGCGGATGGTCTGGGCGGCGTGAAGCGGATGCCTGATCGCGTCGACTTCGACCCGTTCCCGTGGGAGAGTTTCGCAGTCTGGATTCTCACGCAGATGAAGCGTTGGGGCCAGCTCAAGGGCGACATCGATTATCAGGCCGTGGCCAAGCAGGTCTTTCTGGCGACTGATGCGACCCGGCTGATGAAGGAAGCCGGCCTGACCCCGCCGACGACCACCACCAAGACATTCTCAATCATGGGCAAGCCCTTCGATGCGTCGAAACCCGACGACTATCTGAAGAGCTTCGCGATCAAGCGCGGCTGATTGAAATGATGACCAATAATGCTGGGCGTTCCTACGTCGTTACGGCGTTGATCGCGTTCGCCTTCCTTCTGGCCTGGCACATCGGTGTGCAGACGACGTCGAGCGGCGGGCCGCCGCTCGATCCCGAATACGCCAAACTGATGGGCGCGACCGCCACCACTGGCAAGTCGCCGATGCCGGGTCCGCTCGACGTCGGCGCCAAGCTGGCCGAGCATCTCAGCCAGCCCTTCTATGACAAGGGGCCGAACGACAAGGGCATCGGCATCCAGCTCGCATGGTCAGTGCTGCGCGTCGCTATGGGGTACGGACTGGCCGTGCTGGTGGCGATTCCGCTGGGGTTCCTGATCGGCATGTCGCCGATGATGAACCGCGCACTTGATCCGTTCATCCAGCTCCTGAAGCCCGTGTCGCCGCTCGCCTGGATGCCGCTGGCCCTTTACACGATCAAGGACTCCGGCAAGTCCGCGATCTTCGTGATCTTCATCTGCTCCATCTGGCCGATGCTGATCAACACCGCCTTCGGAGTCGCGAGCGTTCGCAAGGAATGGCTGAATGTTGCGCGCACCCTCGAAGTAGGTCCGTTCCGTCGCGCATTCACCGTCATCCTTCCGGCTGCGGCGCCGACCATCGTCACCGGCATGCGGATTTCCATCGGCATCGCCTGGCTCGTTATCGTGGCGGCCGAGATGCTCGTGGGCGGAACCGGGATCGGTTACTTCGTCTGGAACGAATGGAACAATCTGTCGATCACCAACGTGATCATCGCCATTCTGGTGATCGGCGTTGTCGGCATGATCCTCGATCAGGCATTGGCCCGCGTCGGTCGAGCCGTCACCTTTCCGGAGTGAACATGAGCGTCATTTCTCTCGAAGCGCTCGCCAAGCGCTATCCAAAAAACGGCGGCGGCGAAACGACGATCTTCGAAAACCTTTGGCTCTCGGTGAACAAGGGCGAGTTTGTCTGCATCATCGGCCATTCTGGCTGTGGCAAGACCACCGTGCTGAACTCGCTCGCCGGTCTTGATCGCCCGACGGAAGGGGTCATCATCGTCGACGAGAAGGAGATCACCGGGCCGGGTCTCGACCGCGCGATGATCTTCCAGGGGCACGCGCTGCTCCCGTGGAAGACCGTGATGGCCAATGTGGCTTTCGCGGTGTCGTCGCGCTGGCCAAAGGCCTCTCGGGCGGAAGTTGAAAGCCGCGCGCAGAAGTTCATTGATCTGGTGGGCCTCACCGGATCGGAGCGCAAGCGCCCGGCTGAACTTTCGGGCGGCATGAAGCAGCGCGTCGGCATCGCCCGCGCGCTCTCCATCGAGCCGAAGATCATGCTGATGGACGAGCCGTTTTCGGCGCTGGATGCGCTGACGCGCGGTTCGTTGCAGGATGAGGTGCGTCGCATCTGCCGCGAAACGGGGCAGACGGTCGTGATGATCACCCACGACGTCGACGAGGCCATGTATCTCGCCGACAAGGTGGTGATGATGACCAACGGCCCCGGCGCGATGGTGGCCGAGATTGTCCAGAATCCCCTGCCGCTCGACCGTGACCGGACAGGCATGCACAAGCATCCCGACTATTACGCCCTGCGCAATCACCTGATCGATTTTCTGGTCAGCGGCAGCCGTACGTTCCGCGACAACATCCCGCCCGGATATGACCCGCGCAAGCCGCCGGTGGTCCGACCCGCGGTTGCGGCCTGAAACAGCGCAGTCTTCAAAAATCCTGAACCCGCAAAGGAGAATGACCGTGAAACGCGAACAGCTCACCGAAAAGATTCTCGACATCAAGCGCGAGAAGAACTGGACCTGGAAATACATCACCGACGAAATCGGCGGCATGTCGCCCGTGCTGGTTGTCGGTGCGCTGCTGGGCCAGATGAAGCTCGTGAAGCCGCTGGCCGAAAAGGCGGCGAAACTGTTCGGCCTCAGCGAGGTCGAACAGCGCATGCTCAACGAAGTTCCCTATCGCGGCGCGCCCATGCCGCCGACCGATCCGCTCATCTACCGCTTCTATGAAATGGTGATGGTCAATGGTCCGGCGTGGAAGGCCCTGATCGAGGAAGAATTCGGCGACGGCATCATGTCGGCCATCGACTTCAACATCGAGATGGAGCGCGAACCCAATCCGCGCGGCGATCGGGTGCGGATGGTGATGTCAGGCAAATTCCTGCCGTACAAATATTACGGCAACGAGCAGGGCATTCCGGAATACGGCTACAAGGAAGCCTGAGCATTCTGTCGACGCGCGGGCTTTGGGCGACCAAGGCGCCGCGCGTTCTCACCCTGCGACAAGCTGCCTCCCGGCTTGTCAAAACGGCCCGAACAGGCCAAATGTGGGGATCAAAAAATTCGGGAGGTTATCGGCGGATGAATGTGCAGCCCTTGTCCACGGCCATGGGGGTGGAGGTATCCGGCATCGACGCCAATTCGCTGGATGAAGCCGGGTTCAACCGCCTGCGCGATGTCTTTCACGACAACATTGTCTGCGTGATACGCGATCAGTCCCTCACGCCGCGTCAGCAGGTGGAGTTCAGTCGCCGCTTCGGCGAACTGGAGACGCATATCTCGCCCGTCTATCAGATGAAAGACGTGCCGGAAGTCATGATCCTCTCCAATGAGGTCGTCGACGGAAAGCTGGTTGGAAATCCCGATGCGGGCAGCGACTGGCATTCCGACCAGTCCTACACTGACCGTCCTTGCGCTTACACGATCCTGCAGTCCGTGCGCGTACCCGAAGAGGGCGGCCAGACGGCGTGGACGAACATGGTCACCGCTTATGAAACGCTCGACGCCGAAACAAAACAACAGATCAGCGGTCTGGTCGGCGTCCACAATTTCAGCCGCCACAAGAACCCCCGCATGGTTCCGCTGGCGCGTCTGAGCAAGGATTATTACGAAAAATATTCACCGCCAGATGCTTTTCATCCGCTGGTCCGGACGCACCCATTCACGGGTCGCAAGGCGCTTTACCTGTCCCCCCGCTCGACGATCGGCATCAAGGATATGGACGACGCGATCGCCCAGCCGCTGCTCGACCGTCTCTTCGCGCATATTGACAATGTGGAACTTGTCTATCGCCATCAGTGGCGCGCGGGCGATCTGGTCATGTGGGACAATCGCACCTCCAATCATATCGCGCTGGGCGGTGTGAAGGAGCCGGAAATCCGTCGCATTCATCGCACGACCGTGGCGGGCGAAATTCCTTTCTGACGTCCCGGCTCTCCCCATAGCCGAAAGGCAGTTTCGCGCGCCGCGATCCAGTCGGGCGCACTATCCAACATGCAGGTGCCATCCATGAAACTCTCAGGTCGCCGCATCATCGGTCTCGCGGCTTCGGCTTTCGCGCTTCTCGCCGTCGCCGGATCGGACCGCGCCATGGCGCAGGATTTCTACAAGGGCAAGACGATCTCGATCATCCTCAGCGGCGGCGGCACATTCGAGAGCTGGGCGCGGCTGCTGGCGAAATTCATGCCCAAATATATTCCGGGCGAGCCCAACATGATCGTCAAGTCGATGACGGGCGCAGCCGGATTGCGGGCCGCAAACTACATGTACAACGTGGCCCCGAAGGACGGGACTGAGATCGCCGGCGTCCACGGACAGGTGCCGACGCTGCCGTTGTTCAGCCGCCAGGGCGTGCAGTACGAACCGACAAAATTCGAATGGCTCGGCTCCGTGACGAGCGGTCTGTATGTCGCCTATTCGTGGCACACCTCGCCGGTGCAATCGTTGCAGGAAGCGCTGACGAAGGAGATGATCGTCGGCGGCCAGTCCGTGGGGTCGATCCCGGTCGACGTGCCGGTGCTGGCGAACGCCCTGCTGGGAACCAAACTGAGGGTCGTGACCGGATATCAGGGTGCGCCGGAAGCCAAACTCGCTGTGGAGCGCGGCGAGATCAACGGAGAGTTCGGCACGCTTCTGACGACGCTGCGGTCCAGCAACGGCGACTGGTTCCGCGACCGCAAGATCAAGATCATCGCCCAGTTCGGCACCGTCAGGCGCGCTGATCTGCCGGACGTGCCGCTCCTGTCGGAATTCGCAAGGAATGCAGATGACCGCGCCGCGCTGGATCTTTATCTCGCCCGTCAGGCGACCGATAAACCCTATCTGGCGCCGCCCGGCACTCCCGCGGACCGTCTCGCGATCTTGCGCAAAGCCTTCGATCAGGCTGTCGCCGATCCGGAGTTCAGGGCGGAGGCGGCCCGGATGGAACTGGTCGTCGACGGTCCGATGTCGGGGACGGAACTTGCAGCTTTCATCGCCAAGGCTTTCCAGACACCGCCCTCCGCAGCCCAGAGGGTCAGCGACATCCTGAACGCTTTCGCGAAGTAGCTGTGGGCTGCGGTCGGCACGCAAATGGGCTATGAAGGATCGCAGGGCTCCCGTTTTCATGAGGGCCCGGGGAGGAATTTCATGGCGATCCTGTCTGCTGCGTTCTTGCGTACCGGCCTTGCAGCCGCTCTTCTGGCGGCGAGCGGAACATTGGCTCACGCCGACGCCGTCTCGGATTTTTATCGGGGCAAGACCGTCAACGTACTGATCGGCGTTGCGGCCGGCGGCGAGTATGATCTTCACGCGCGCATTGTCGCCCGCTACATCGGCAAATATATCCCGGGCAATCCGACCATCGTGCCGCAGAACATGACCGGCGCCGGCGGCCTGCGCATGGCCAACTATCTTTATGAAGTTGCGGCGCGCGACGGCACAAACATCGGCATGCTGGCCAACACGTTTCCGGCCATGCAGGCGGCCGGCGTCAAGGGCGTGATGTTCGACGCGAGCAAGTTCCACTGGATCGGTTCGATCTGTCCGACAGTGGAGACGATGGCCACCTGGAAGACGACAGGCGTCAGGACGATCGAGGATGCTCGCCAGAAGGAAGTCATCGCGGGCGCGACCGGTCGCGGCGCCATCACCTACATGTTCCCGGCCATGCTGAACGAATTTGCGGGCACGAAATTCAAGATCGTTACCGGCTATCCGGGCGGCAACGATGTGAATCTCGCCATGGAGCGCGGTGAAGTCGGGGCGCGCAACAACACCTGGTCGAGCTGGAAAGTCACCAAGCCCGCATGGCTCTCCAACAAGGACATAGCCATTCTTGTTCAAGCCGGGCCGAAGGCGTCAGACCTGCCGGGCGTGCCGTCCATCGAGGACATCATTCCTGACGCGGATAATCGCAAGATCGTTGAACTGCTGGTGTCCGGGACGCGCCTCGGCCGGCCTCTCGCGACGACGCCCGGAGTTCCCGAGGAGCGCGTAAAGGCGCTGCGGGATGCATTCGACGCCGTCATGAAGGACCCGGACTTCCTCAAGGAAGTGGCAGCCTCGAACATTGAAGTTGATCCGGTTCGCGGCGCCGACATGCAGACCGTTGTGGCCAGGGTGCTGGCGACGCCCAAACATCTCGCCGAGCGCGCCCGCGATCTGATCGAATGATCCGCACTCGGGAAAATCCGGGGATAGCCAGATTGTCGCAGCCATGCTAATCAGCGATCCTGTTTTTGGCAAAGTTCCGGAAACGTAAACCCAATGGCCGACTGTAACAGGTTTGCCTACATTTGAAGGAGGGATGAGTTGACCATTCAGTCACTTCTACGCTCGACAGTTCTTGCCACGACGCTCCTTGCCGCGGTGGCCGGAACAGCTTCGGCTCAGGCGCCTGCGGCCGCCACGACGGCCCTGTTGAACCAGCTGGCGCCCGTTACCGACGACACGCTGAAGAACCCGCCCGACGGCGACTGGCTGATGTGGCGCCGGACTTACAACGGCTGGGGTTACAGCCCGCTCGACCAGATCAACAAGGACAACGTCAAGAACCTGCAGCTCGCATGGTCGTGGGGCCTTTCGCCCGGCGGCACGACGCAGGAAACGCCGCTTGTTTACAACGGCGTCATGTTCGTCCAGAACTCGACCCACCTCATTCAGGCGCTGAACGCCGCCACCGGCGAGATGCTCTGGCAGTACCAGTACCGTCTGCCCGACGGCGTGTCGCCCAATGGCGTGCGCACCAAGGCCATCTACGGCGACAACCTGATCGTCGCGACCCGCGATGCTCACATCCTCGCGATCAACGCCAAGACCGGCAAGCTCGTTTGGGACCAGCAGGTCGCGGACGTGAAGAAGGGCTGGGGTTACTCGACCGGCCCGATCGTCGCGAACGGCGTCATCGTGCAGGGCATGACGGGTTGCGGCAACGCCCAGCCGGGCGGCTGCTTCTTTACCGGACATGATCCCAAGACCGGCAAGGAACTCTGGCGCATCAACACCATTGCTCGCGGCGACACGCCCGAGGGCAACAGCTGGAACGGCATTCCGGTCGAAGCCCGCCACGGCGGCTCTGCCTGGATTTCCGGCTCGTATGATCCCGAGCAGAACCTGATCTTCGCAGGAGTCGGCCAGCCTTATCCGTGGCCAGCCGTTCTGAACGGTCTGCTGCCGAAGAATCCGGATCCGAAGTACACCAACAATGCCCTGTACACGGACTCGACGCTGGCCATCGATCCGAGCAGCGGCAAGCTGAAGTGGCATCATCAGTATCTGGCGAACGACACGCTCGATCTTGACTACGTTTACGAGCGTTTGCTGATCGACCTCCCGGTGAACGGCCAGACGCGCAAGACGGTCGTCACCAGCGGCAAGCTCGGCATCGTCGAGACCATCGACCGCGTCAACGGCGAATGGCTGTGGCACAAGGAAACGGTGCCGCAGAACGTCGTTTCGTCGATTGATCCGAAGACCGGCCAGAAGACCATCAACCCGGCCGTGATTCCGGCAGTGGGCCAGACGACCTTCAACTGCCCGGCCGATCCCGGTGGCCGTGCGTGGCAGGCGACGTCGTACAGCCCCAAGAGCCGCATGCTCTACATGCCGACGGTCGAGTTCTGCTCGAACACCGTTCTGAACCCGGTCGATCAGGGTCAGGTCTACACGGGCGGTGGTCTGGCGACCTTCAACCGCGTGCCGGTCCCCAACAGCGACAACAACATCGGCCAGGTTCGCGCCATCAAGATGGACGACAAGACCGACGCCTGGCAGTATCGCCAGCGTGCGCCGATCACCACTTCGACCCTGCCCACCGGCGGCGGTCTGGTGTTCGTCGGAACGCTTGATCGCAAGCTGCTCGCCTTCGACGACACGACCGGCAAGCTGCTGTGGACCAGCCCGACCTTCACGAACTCGATCGAGTCCTTCCCGGTCACCTATACGGCGGGCGGCAAGCAGTATGTGGCTGTCGTCACCAACTGGTCGTCGGGTCTCGGCCGTCTCAAGCTGATCACGCCGGAGATTGCGCTGCCGCAGCACAACCCCCACGAAGTCTACGTGTTCGCGCTGCCCTGATCGGACGCGTCCTTCACGGATCACAGGAACGTCGCCGGGGCGAAACGGTTTTTCCGGTTCGCCCCGGTGCTGCTAAGAGGTCCGCCATTGCCAGTTGAAAGCTCTTTTCAGCGCTTCCGTTTGCTGGCCTGCGCCGCATGGGCGGCGATCTTCATGACTGCGGCTTCGGCCCAGCAGGAACCCGAATTCTACAACGACCAGCCATACGCCTATGGCGAATGGAACATCGGACGCCGCATGGACCAGTCCGAGTTTCGCTATTGTGTCGACCAGCGCGACCCCGGCTGGAAGCAGGACGGCGAAATCGCCGACGCTATCGCGGGCGCGCTTCTGCTTCAGCCCAAGCGCTACGTGACGCCGAGCGAGTTTGCGGTCGAGGATCTGACGAAGATCTACGGCATTCTGCTCGAAAACTGCGACGTCTACATGGGCTTCAAGCTGATCCCGAGCGGTTATCCGCCATGGGTGGCGGTGACGCGGGCCTATTACGAAGTCGGCTATGCTTTCGTCACCGGCAAGCCGGGGATCAACGCCCTTGCCGATTTGCCGGCCGGACGCCCGATCGCCGCAACGGGGGGAACAAGCGCGCATGTGCGCCTGGTATCCTACAATATCTCGCTTCGGCCCGAACAGCGCTGGCCGGTGTTCCCCTACGGCAGCGATCAGCTTGTGCTGGAATCGCTGGCGGCCGGGACTGCCGACGTCGGGCTTCTCTGGGCAACCAGCTTCCGGGACATGCAGCAGCAAAATCCGGCCTATGCGGGTCTTCGGATCATCTCGTCGAGCCCGTTGCCGCCGACCAATCTCGGCGTGGGCGGACTTCTGCTCAAGCAGAACACCTTTTTGCGCGCCGCCGTCGACGACGCCATCAAGGCGCTGACGGCGGACGGCACGATAGCCGCGATCCTCAACAAGTACAAAACTCCACAGACGGGCAAACCGTGATGGCAGACAGGCAAAAGGGCTGCGTTGCGTCCGGTCCGGACGCCCTGAACATCACGCCTCGCATGCAGGTGTTCGCGTGAACGAGACAGTCCCGGCGCTCCGCATCCAGAACCTCTCCAAGCGCTATGGCAGGACCGTCGCGCTCGATGGCGTCAGCTTCGATGTTCCGCGCAACCAGACCTTTGCGCTGCTCGGACCCAACGGCGCAGGCAAGACGACCCTGATGCATATTCTCTGCACCATTCTGAAGCCCGACAGCGGCGTTGCCGAAATCGCCGGCTTCGATGTTGTGAAGGACCCGCTGGAAGCCCGCGACCGCCTTGGCATCGTGTTTCAGGAACCGAGCCTCGACGACAGGCTGACCGTCCGCGAAAACCTGAACATTCACGGACTCGTTTACGGCGTGCCGCAATCGTTGCGCCGCGAGCGGATCGCCGAAATGCTGGAACTGGTTGAACTCACCGACTGGGCCGACAAGCCTGCGCGATCGCTTTCGTCCGGCATGAAGCGACGGGTCGAAATTGCCCGCGCATTGATCCACGATTCCGAAATCATGCTGCTCGATGAGCCCACCGTGGGCCTCGACGCACAGAGCCGCCAGCGCATCTGGGAATATGTCAGAAGATTGCAGAAGGAACGGCAACTGACCGTTCTGGTGACGACGCACTACATCGAGGAAGTCGAGACCTGCGATCAGGTCTGCATCATCGACAATGGCGCTGTTCTGGCCATCGACTCTCCCGGCGCGCTCCGCCACAGGCAGGGCGAGCAATTGTTGAAATTCGTGCCGCGCACCGAAGCCGACCGCATCGAAATATTGAACCGCTTTTCGGATCGTCTGGCGCTTCTTCAGGGAACCACAGAAATCGCCCTCAAGGCGGACGATGACTTCATCGAAAGCTTCCTCGACCAGTTCGGCAACCGGGTGCGTTCGCTCTCGACGGAAGTGCCCAGCCTCGAAACGGCCTTCCTGTCGCTGACGGGGCGCAAGCTGCGCGACCGCGATGCGGACGCTCGGGAAGTGACGCTCGCATTCGGCAAACGCGGCGGAGAGCATACGCGATGAGCCTCGCCTCACCCGACCAGACGCACACATCCACCTATCGGCCGCAGCCGCGACGCCGACGCAACTGGTTCATGGTGCAACTCGGCGGTCTCTATGGCTTGTGGCTGCGCGAGGTGATGCGCGCGGTTCGCGACCGCGGCCAGTTGATCGGCGGCGCCAGCCGCCCGATCCTCTGGGTGCTGATCCTGGGGATCGGGCTCAACCCGTATTTTCGTGGAGAGGTTTACGGGCAGGCCACCTTCGTGGTGCCCTTCACCTATCTGCAGTTCATCTTCCCCGGCGTTGTCGCGCTGAACGTCATGTTCACGTCCGTGCAGTCCGCCGTATCGGTGATCTGGGACCGCGAGTTCGGCTTCCTGCGCGAGGTGCTGGTGTCGCCACTGTCGCGAACCACGATCCTGCTCGGCAAGGTGCTGGGAGGCAGCACGGTGGCCCTCATGCATGGCTGTCTGGTGCTGGTGCTGGCGCGTTTCGCCGACATTCCGCTGACCGCGATGGGCGTCGTCAAGGCGATCGGCCTGATGGCGATCCTGTCCTTTGCGGTGACGTCACTCGGCGTCGTGATTGCGAACCGCATTCGCACGTTCGAGGGGTTCGGGATCTTCTCGAACGCCGTGATCATGCCGCTCTATTTCACGTCGAGCTCGATGTTTCCGCTCGACCCCGCTCTGTCGAAGGAACAGACCTACGTCACCTATCCGGAATGGCTGGTGACCATCGTCGAGTACAATCCGCTCACTTATGCGGTTGATTCGTTGCGCGGCGTGCTCATTCACTACAACCAGTTCGAGCCTTGGATTGGCGTTGCGGTGATGGTGGCTGCAGCGGTGATCCTGTTCGCCATCGCGCTTTACGATTTCCGTCGAGCCTGAGGCGTCCATGCCAGACATGCGGCGACTGGCGAATAATTTCGGAGCGATCGGGCTCATCCTCGCGCTGCTGCTGGCGGTGACCTATCTGCCGCCGGACAATTCGCTCAAGCAGGCGCGGGCAGGGGGCGCGTTGCGCGCCTGCATTCCGCCGTCATACCCGCCGCTCGTCACGGGCGACGCCGAACGGCCCGGCATCGACATAGAACTCCTGAGAGCTATTGCGGGCCGCATCGGCCTGACCCTCGCGCTGAACGCAAACGACGCCATCGGCCGCGATTTCAATCCGCGCAACTGGGGCCTCAACCGCGCCCAATGTCAGGTCATCGCTGGCGGCGTCGTGGATTCCGACCAGACCCGATCGTTTCTTGAAACAACGCCGCCCTATGCGCGGACCGGCTGGGCCCTGATCTCACCAAAGCCGCCGGCCGATCTGAAAGGCGTCAATGTCGGTGTGCTGACGCTGGTGTCGGGGCTGGACCGCATCGGACTCGCGAGCTTTCTGCGCGCCGCAGGCGCCCGGATTCAGGTGGTCAGGACCGCCGACGAACTGGCGGCCGGAATTGCCGAAGGACGTTTCGAGGTCGGCGTCACCGAAGCGCTTCTCGCGTCCCGGCTCGCCACGGACCGCAAATGGCAGGTCGCGTGGATGCCGCCCGCATTGGCGCGCTATGGCCTGGTATTCGGACTCTGGAAGGGCGACATGACCCTGAAGCGCGCAATCGATCAGGCTTTCGCGGATCTGGCCGCGAACGGGACCATAGCGGCCATCATGGGCCGCTATGCGGGCGCTCCGCTGGAATAACCCCGTTCGGAGTTCAGAACGTCAGGGCTACATCGACGCCGAGCACGAGGGGCGCGACGAGCTGGTAGAGGGGCATCAGCAATTGCTGGGTCACTCCGAAAAGCGACGCCAACAGAAGCCCCCAGCCAATAAAGAATCCAGCCTTTTGCGGCGGCGTATATCCAAGCGCTGTCAACAAATGCGCCCCCGCGAGCGGCGGAATGGGCAGCAGGCTGAACAGCGCCATCCAGACGCACAACCGGCCCGCCACGCGCACAAAGGCCGCTACCGTGAGTCCGGTGGTGAAATCCAGCGATTTCAGCGACGGGCCAGCCAGCAGGAGAAGCAGAAAGCCGAGCAGAAGAAGAGCAGCGCTTCCAGCCAGCACGACCAGCACAAGAGATGCACGGCCGAAACGCAGTTTCCCGGTCTCGATCGCAACCGGCTGGCTCCAGCCGAAACCGGTCAGCATCAACGACCCTAGGCCCAGAATGCTCACATGGCCCCAGGGCGGCCATTGCAGCCGCCCGTCGTGGGCCGGTCCCCGGTCGCCGAGCGCCACCGCTGCGCCAGCGATCGCGATCCCGTGCACGATGAAGATGATGACGCCTGCCAGCAGGCGCATGATCACCAGTTGAACGGTGAGGTCGGGACCGTTCATCGCCGCGCCGCCGTGGAAGCCGCCATGCGGGCGAAGCGACCGAAGCTCACTTGTCGATGATCAGCTGATCGAGCGCGTTCGGGTTGGTCGGCAGCGGCGCGCCCGAGGTCTGCACGCCATTCTCTCGCAGGATGAAGGCGATCATGTCGGCATATTCGGCCGGAGAAAACTGGCCGGGCGCATCCGGCGGCATCATGGCGCTGGTGAAGGCGAAGATGGCCGACGCCGGCGTGCCCTTCATGTATTTTTCCTCGAAAGCCGAACCGGTGAGCGGCGGACCGCCGATCAGGCCGCCGCGCAGGTTGGCGCCGTGACAGTCAGCGCAGACTTCCTTGAATATCTTCTCGCCGCGGGACGCCTGACTCTCGGAGAAGGAGACCGGGGCCGCATATACGGACGTCGCCGTCACGGCGAAAAGAAGAGAAGCCGCTCGCAGAACCCGAAGACCATCACGCTGCTTCACAGCAACCTCCCGAACCGACCGCGCGCGCTTTTCCGCGCCTGCATGGCAGTTTCATAGCGCAGTTAGCCGCAGTGGCAAGGGGAGTCATGCGGATGCCGGAACTGGCCTGCGTCGCGAAGGTTGGGAAGACAGGCAGGCGGCCCGGTCTTGCCCCGGACAAGCCATGACGCTCAGCCAGATGTGATTCACGGGGCGCAGCAAAGCGGCGTATGATTGATCATCAGACAGGAGAGACCGCGTTGACCCAGAACCTCTCATCCCGCCGCAAATTTCTCGCCGCAGGCGCCGCCACCGGAGCCGCATGGATGACCGGCGCGTCCGGCCTGATCACCCCGGTCTATGGGCAGACCCTTGCGCCCACGCCCACCATGCCGGGAGGGGCCAATAATTACATGCCGGGCGCGCCGATCGTGAACCGGATCGGCAAGGGCGGATTCTGGATGACCGGAACCGTGCGCCGCGCGGGCGATGGAGCGCCCCTCAAGGGCATGCGCATCCAGGTCTGGGCCCATACGGTCGAAGGTCGCGAGGATCAGCAGCACAGCCACGGGGCGACCCTGACGGCCGCCGATGGCACGTTCCGACTGGAAATGCCCCAGATCGTGCCGATGTTCGGCCAGCCGCACGGACACCTCGCCTATGAGGGCGAAGGCTTCAGGACCGTCTTCCTGCGCCCGGTCATGTCCAGCCCGCGCATCACCAGCCTGAGCGCCCATTTCGTGCTTCAGCCGGCCTGACAGGGTGCCGTCCGCCCGCGTTGTACTGGTCTGGTCAGGCCTGACGATCGCCTTCGCCGCGCCGGTGGCGCTGGCGGCGACGAGCCCGTGGCTGGAATGGCGCGACCCGGTCTATATCGCGGCCGGTTTCGCCGGCATTCTGGCCCTGTGTCTTGTCCTCGTGCAGCCGCTGCTGGCGGGCGGCTACCTGCCGGGCCTGCCCCTCATGCCCTCCCGGCGCGTGCACCGCTGGATCGGTGTGGCGCTGGTCGCCATGATCGTGGCGCATGTGGGGGGATTGTGGATGACCAGCCCGCCCGATGCTCTGGACGCGCTCCTGTTCCGTTCGCCGACGCCTTTCTCGGTCTGGGGCGTAACGGCCATGTGGGCGGCCTTCGCGGCGGCCGCGCTGGCGGCGTTGCGTGCAAGGCTGCATCTGCGCCCGCGCACCTGGCGCATCGCCCACACGCTTCTTGTGCTCGTCGTGGCGATCGGCACCGTCGTCCATGCGCTGCTCATCGAAGGTACGATGGAGCCTGTCTCCAAGGCGGTCCTAGGCCTTCTGGCGCTGGCCGCGACCGCCAGGGTCATCTTCGATTTGCGCACCTGGAAACTTCTCGTCCGCCGCGCCCAATAGGCAGCGGATCAACCGCCGCGACGCCGCGCAGCCGGAACGATGTTGCCGCGACGAACAGCGAGAGCCAGCATTGCAACGCCGGTCGCTGTGCAGAGCAGAAACGCAACGAGCGATGATTCCAGGCCGAAGCTGCCGCCGGTCAGTATGGCGGGCCCCTCGATGGTGGATTTTATCAGACCCGGATCGCTGTCTCCGCCCGAAACGACGCCGGAAAAAATCCCCGACTGCGTGTAGTTCCAGGCGATATGAAAGCCGACGCTCACCCACAAACGACGTGTCGCCATATATGCGGCTGCGAGCAGAACGCCGGCTTCGATGCTGATGAACAATGCGCCCAGGAAGGTGGCGGCGGGATTCAGCAGATGCATGAAGCCGAACACGAAGGATGAAACCGCCAGCGATATCCAGGTGCCAAGCCATTCCTCCACAATGCGAAACAGGGCGCCGCGAAACAGCAGCTCTTCGAGAATCCCGGAACCCAAAGCCATCGCGACGGCTGGTAGCATGTAGCTCAACGGATTCAGGCCGCCGATGCGATAAATGCCGAGCGCCATCAGGATCAGGATGCAAAGCGTATAAAGCCCTGCGCCGATCAGCGCGCCGATGCCGAGCTCCCGCCCCATGCCCTGCAGCGAAAGCTCACTTGCGCTGCGCTGTTCGATGAGTCGTACAAAGCCGACATAAACCGCCAGCGCAAGCGCACACATGCCCGCCACTACCGCAAGCGCCAGCAGCGGCGCATCCGAGACGTTCATCTTGAGTTCGTTGCTCTTTCCGAGGATCAGGAAAAGAACGCCGCCCAGCAGGATGAGGCGAACCAGCGGATACTGCGCAACGCGCACCCATGTCGGCTTTGTCGCAATATCATTCATCTGAAATATCCCGCCCAAAGGCCAAGACTAGGCAGAGCCGCCTTAGATGTCGAGCTGAAGACCGATTATCGCTCCTGTGCAAACTGCCCGGATTCCGCGACATCAAACGCACCGGAAAGGCGCATCTTCCGGAAGCGGATAGACTGGTCAGAAAAGCAATTTGGTGCCCTAGCCGGAATCAACTATGTATCTAACAAGATGATTTAAAAAGAAAAATTATGAGCGATTTTCAAAAAGCCAACGGATTGGCCAACGTGATCCGGTAACCTGACCGCGACGTGAACCCCATCCGAAAAGCCGCTCTGTGGATAACGTGTGGATAGCCTGTGGATGAGTGTGGATAACTATCCGCGATTCGGAGATCAGCAGGCCGAGAGTGCAATCTGCACCATTGATATTAGGCCCTTTTGACGCGCGGTACAGTCGATAGCTGTGGACAGACGCCTCTGTGTTAACAGATCGGTCTCATTCACTTGCGGCGGTCCGCAGGATCGGCCCATAGTCCAGTCAGGTTTCGATTGGACTAGCTCAGTCCGATTGTAGCCCGACGTAAAAGAGCCGTCCGGTTTTGGATGCCGGACGGCCCTTGCGGGTTGGAACCCGTGCTCTTCTCGGAGCGGGACAACCCTACCAGCGACTGTTGAGGCTTCCAACCCCAAAACAGATTGCTGGACGTCGATTTTGGTCAATCGACGAAGGGGCAAAATGTCATCAGAACCAATTGGCAAGGCTAAACCCTCGCCTGCGCATAAAGCGCATTTCCCGCATACCGGCTTGGTCCGGTTGAAAGCGATACTCGGCCCAGATGGTCCGATACCGGTTTCCAAATCGAGCTGGTGGGAAGGTGTCCGGTCCGGACGCTACCCCAAGCCCGTGAAGCTCGGACCGCGCACGACGACATGGCGGGCGGAAGACATCCGCGCGCTGATAGAGGCGAGCTAACATGGCGAGGCGGTACAATTACCGCCGCGTCAAAATCCATCACAGCTACTCCATACCAGAGTTTGCGAAACTGCTCGATGTTCACAAGAACACCGTCAGTCGATGGATCGCGGCTGGACTCCAGACGATCGACAAGAAGCGTCCGTTGCTCATCCAAGGCACGGTCGGGCGCGCCTTCCTGCAAGCACGGCAACCGCCCAAGTCGAAGTGCGGTCCGAATGAATTCTGGTGCTTCAAGTGCCGGGACCGCAGGAAGCCCGCTTTCGACGAGGCGGACTACCGGCCCGTTACACCTACTTCCGGGCGCTTGCAGGCGCTCTGTCCTGTCTGTTCCCGGATCATGAATCGAGGTGTCCGCAAAGCCGAAATCAGTCGCGCTTGTCCGGATGTGCGCGTCACCGAGAAGGTCGAGCAGCAACGCATAGACGATAGCTCTGACCCCACCCTGAATGTTGTCATCAAGCAGGAAAAATGAACATGCCGAAAAGAACACCTTTGAATGAACGCCTGAAGCGCCACTACCTTCAGTTTCTCAAGGAAGTGAAACGCCGCGATACCGCCTCGATCGACGCGGCGGCAAAGGCAATCGAGCGCTACGACGCCTTCATGAAGTACCGGGACTTCCGGAAGTTCAACACGGACGCGATCATCGCCTTCAAGGAGGACCTTGCCGAACTGCGCAACGTCCGTACCGGCGAGCTGATCTCCGCTGCGACGATCCATTCCACCTTGGCTGCCATCAAGGCCTTCTTTATCTGGCTGGCGGATCAACCCGAGATCAAGCGCAAGATCACCTATTCGCTCGCGAACTGGTTCAACTCGACGGAAAACCTGTCGCGGGTTGCGACCGCCCGACGCTTTCGCCCCGGACCATCGCTGGACCAGATCAGGCAGGTGCTGGCTGCAATGCCGACGGGCACCATAGTTCAGCGCCGCGACCGGGCATTAATGGCCGCAGCGATCGTCACCGGAGCACGCGACATGGCCTTGACGACATTCAAGTTGAAGCATGTCGATCTGGACGCTCGATTGATTGAGCAGGACGCTCGGACCGTTCGGACGAAGCGCGCCAAGACCTTCACGACTTGGTTCTTCCCGGTTGGCGACGACATCGAGGCGATCCTGATTGAATGGGTGAAGACGCTGCGCACGTCGGGCTGCGGGCCGAACGATCCGCTCTTCCCGAAATCCAAGGCAGTGATGGGGAAGGATCTGCAAATTCAGAAGATCGAGTTGACGAAGGATCATTGGTCCAACGCCAACCCGGTTCGGATGATCTTCAAAACCGCATTCGCAGCTGCGGGTTTGCCCTACTTCAACCCTCACTCTTTCCGTAAGACTCTCGTGCAGTATGCGTACGATCTGGACCTGTCGGCTGAGCAGATGAAGGCGTGGTCGCAGAACCTTGGCCACGACGACGTGATGACCACGTTTTGCAGCTACGGGACTCTCCCGCCTGCCCGCCAAGGGCAACTCATTTGCGGGATCGTCCGGAAGGATCGTTCGGCTCCGTAAGTCAAACAGCAAGGTCCATCGACAGGCGATCAGCGCTCCCTATAAGGGTTCGGTGATTGCCGCGATCTGCAGTTGGTGCCCGCTTAGCCGGGCCATGGCTTCAAAATGGTAGCCAGATTGCATTTGGCGGCGAACCGGACTCAATTTGCGAGAATTTCAGCGAAACCACTCTAGTCTCAAAAGCAATCTTGTCTCCGATTGGTGGACCCGATAGGCTGGGCTCAACCATATCCGCCGCACAATCGGCGGAACGCCCTGAAACCGGGGCACGCCTGGGAGGGTTCGATGTTCGCTGAAATCGAAGTCAAGGAACCTATCGAGAAGATTTTCGACGACTGGGATTTCCTGAACGATCAGGTCCTGAAACACTTTTCGACGTTCAAGGTGGCCGGACACAACATTTATGGATTGCGCCGACGTCTGATCGATTCGACTGGCATGAACGACCCCAAGAAGGGCAACATCAGTCGATTCCTCGAACTGGGTCCGAAAGGCATTTCCGAAGGGCATCAAAACCCGCTGGATCTGCGCGTAACGACTGCTGGCACGCCGCATCGCGTCATGCACAATTTTGGCTATTGGCATATCAACGACAAGGACGAGCTCTATCTGCCAATTCCGGGCCGTAGCCCCGAAGAACTTGGCTACTACGTCATCTTGATGGGTCTGCCGAAAGGCAAGGAGACGGACTCGTTCGCTTGGTACTGTGAAGATTGCAGCACACTTCTCTATGATCATGTCATAGATACCGGGACCATCGGCTTGGCGGGGTTCTGGAAAGGCGAACGAGAGGCAGTCAACACCTATAACGGCAGCCTCAAGCTTAGAACCTGTCCGGAATGCGGCCACGTGAACCCGCTAGGCTACTGCTGGAACAAGGCGAAGGACACGCCGGCGGAAGCCGAAGCGCGCCTGCACTGGTAGGAGCCGGTTGTGACCGCAATACCTGAAGTCCGGAACTTCGCCGGCGCTGAGCCCGTTCTGCGCTACCTTTTTCCTGTAAAGCCCGATGCATCAACGCTCGGAAAATGGCAACGCACGTTCGATTACGACGTTTGGACACACTGCAGCACAGACGGCAATGACCCCCATACGCTTTGGGAAAAAGTGGAAGGGGGCGTGGTGCGTATTCCAAAGCATGAATCCACGCTCCATGTCGTCAAGGCGGGCACACCTCACCATGTCGCGGGCCTTTTCGGCTACTGGCGAACGAGCGATTCGGACATCATCTTTTTTCGCGTCGTCAGGGAAGGTGTGGTTCACGAGGCAATGGTGCTCGGTGGCTGCCCCAGCGCTTACGAGCAGGACAGCATTTCGTGGATCTGCCCATCTTGCGCGACGGAATTCGGCAAGGTGACCGTTTCGACCGGACGCAAGAACATCTCGCGCTTCTGGGCCGAGGAAGTGAAAGCGGTTGCGCGTTTCAACTCTGCGGAATCACAGCGCACTTGCCCGGTTTGCGCGCGCGTACATCCGCTCGCCTATGAATTCAAACGGCCCGGCATGCCCGATGCGCATCCAGAACTCGATTGGTGAACATCGCCATGGATACTTTGGTCTGTGACTTTGACGAACTGGAGCAGGCGACGCCGCGCGTCTTTCGCATCAATTCCAGAATGGTGGCCCTTGTAAAACTTGGCGACGAGGTTCGTGCAATTGATGCGTTCTGTCCGCATTGGAAAGGCCCTCTGGGGTCCGGCAAGGTGAGCGTTGAAAGGAGAGAAATCATCTGTCCTTGGCACCTCTTCCGATTCAGTCTCGACGATGGCAGCTGCGTCGCCGCAAATGATCGTCCGCCGGTGGAAGTCTATCCCGTATCGCTCGACGACGGAAAAGTCAGGGTCCGGGTCCCCGAAAAACCTTAGATATTCAAACGATAACATCAATTGTGGGAGGGCAAATGCTAACGAAACCGCTCGAAGTTCGCATTATTGGTGCCGGCGGAAACTGGACCGGTATCTCCAGCCGGATATCCCTCGGATTGTCTGGCTATTATAGCCGGCTGCCGAAAGGATCCACAGTGGCGGCGATCGGAGCTGATCCGGCTGAAGTTTGCTACGAAGGCATCATCCGTGTCGCAAACGGCACGGAGCATATGTCCATCACCACCCCGGCATGGTTCGCGAGGCTGGCGCTCAAAGGAATGTATCCATTCGAGAAGCCGTTGCCGCTTCGGGCGCTGGCCGGCTTCCGCCACGATGACCGGATGGCTTTCGCAGTGAAGCGTTCGCTCGGCATCAAGAGCCTCAAGGAAATCCGAGACAACAAGATTCCCCTCAAGGTGTCGACGGCCCCTCCGGGCTCCTGGCATCCAGCCTATTGGGGCGCATCGCAAATTCTCAAGGAATATGGCTTTTCGTTCGAGGATATTGTCAGCTGGGGCGGCAAACTTCTCGCTGATCGTCCGCGTTTCATCAATGATCCAAATGCGAAAATGATCAGCGATGATTTCGATGCAGTCTTCGATGAAGCGCTGATGACGCGTCGCTGGAAGAAACTTACCGACGAGCACGACCTGGTATTCTTGCCGATTGAAGATGACGTTATGCAGCGGTTGGAGGCCAAGGGTTGGGAGCGCAGCACAATCGCTAAGGGACGGTTCCGCGGCGTTGACGAGGACGTCCCGGCGGCAGACTATTCAGGTTGGCTGCTGTTCTGTCGGGAAGATATGGATGATGAACTGGCCTATCTCACCATCGCGGCTCTTGAAGAGCAACAAAAAGACATACAGAACCTGTTCCCGCAGCCTTTTGCGGCAATGACGGGTCCCGCCGACCTGAAGACAATCTCCAGCAATCTGCCGATCCCGCTCCATCCAGGAGCTGAGCGCTATTACCGCGAAAAGGGCGCACTCTAACGTCGCCTTTTAGAGGGAGGGAAACATGAAACTGAAATCAGTTATCGCCGGTGTCGCGGCCCTTGTAGCCGCCTTTGGACTTACAGCAGAGGCGTCTGCGCAAAATGAGGCTCCCGCGTATACTGGACCTCGCACAGCTTTAAAACTGGGCGTGAGCGGGCGGCCTGACCAGGCGTTCTTGGAACTCGCGATCCGTCGCGGTTACTTTGCCCGTCAGGGTATAGATATTGAAACAGTGCCGGCGCAATCAGGCAACGACTTCATTGCGCCTTTGGCTCTCAATCAGCTGCAGGTTGCAAGCGGTTCCCCCAACGCTTCGCTTTTCAATGCCCTTAATCGCGGCGTTGATATTCGCATCGTTGGCGATTTTGCGCATCTTGGTCCCAAGGAAGACGGGCTGGTCTCAATCGTCGTGCGGAGCGACTTGCTGGATTCCGGCGCCGTTAAAAGCCCCGCTGATCTTAAGGGAAAGACCGTCAGCCTGGGTACCGGTCGTGGGCAGGTGTCTTACATCGTAATGAATTCGGTTCTGGAAGAAGCGAAGATGTCCTGGAAGGACATCAATCTTCAGAATGTTCCTTTCGGAGAAGCTATAAGCGCCTTTCGTAACAAGGCCATCGATGCCGCGTTCATGATCGAACCACTGATCGCTGCAACGGAGAAACAGAATATAGCGCGCATCTTGGTGCGCGGCGGAGCTGTAGAGTCCGGCGCGCATCTCTCTATTTTGCTTTATTCTCCTGAGTTCGCGAAACAGACGGATGTCGCCACCCGTTTCATGATTGCCTATCTCCAGGGCGCGCGTGACTACCGCGACGCGTTCTTTCTGAAGAAGGGACAGGACGAAGCTATCGCGATCTTGACGCAGCACCTGCCCATCAAGGACCCGGAAGTCTGGAAAAGCGCCTTCCCGCAATATACCGACGTGAACGGCGAGGTAAACGCTGCGGACATCAAGCGACAAGCCGAAATCTATCGGAAGCTGGGGGACGTGTCCGGAGCCATGCCCGATATCGACAAATATGTCGATCGGCGCTTTGCTGAAGGAGCCCTGAAGGTTCTGGGCAAACAATGAACGCTCCTGTGCATGCAAAGAGCGCATCAGATAATACGCCGTCGCAATCTGGCGACGGCGAACGTCCGATCAAAATACGCATTCGAGGTTTGAGAAAGCGTTTCCAGGCGCGTGGCGTAACTGTGGACGCTCTTATGGGCATTGATGTGGACATTCGGGAGGGGGAGTTCTTTTCCATCGTTGGTCCGTCGGGATGTGGCAAGACGACGCTATTAAGAATCGTCGCAGGCCTCGAAACCAAATCTGGTGGTCGGATTGAAGTTCTCAGATCAGCCGATTCTCGATCACGCGGCCCACTCGGAAGCATGGTCTTCCAGGAGCAAAGTATTTTCCCGTGGATGAGCGTGCGCGACAACGTCGCCTTCGGTCTAAAGGCGAGAGGAGTCGACAAATCCACCAGGCTCGCCATCGCGGATAATTTCATCGAAAAGGTCGGCCTTCACGGGTTCGGGCAGGCTTACCCGCACCAGCTTTCTGGCGGGATGAAACAGCGAGTTTCAATCGCGCGCGCCTTGGCTAATGACCCGGAAATCCTGCTCATGGACGAGCCTTTTGGGGCCCTCGATGAACAGACAAAACTGGTTTTACAGGAAGAGCTGCTTCGCATCTGGGAAGAGACCCGCAAGACGGTGATTTACGTCACTCATTCAATCGATGAAGCTATCCTGCTTTCGGACCGGATTATGATCATGAGCGCCCGTCCGGGGAAGATCAAAGACATCATTGATGTGAGTTCTATTTTCCAGCGACCTCGCCATGTCGATGAAACAAAGTCGAGCGCCGAATTTGGGGTGCTTTTTTCCCGCGTCTGGGGAAATCTTCGGAATGAAGTCGGAAAAGACGACGCCGCACGGAGCGCATGATCAATGAATCAAACGGCTCTTCGCGAGGAACGGATCGAAATCGGCGCAAACGACCGTCCAGAACGCGGCGTACTCGCTTTCTTTCAAGGCCGTTTTGGCATGCGGCTTCTCAGGATACTGTCGCCGATTTCCTTGATCCTTATTTGGGAGCTTGCAGCCCGCATTGGCTATGTAGACACTCGCTTTTTTCCATCCCCGACCGGAATCCTGATCGTCGGCGAAAGAATGTTGGAAACGGGGGAGTTATGGGGTCACATCTACATCAGCGGGAAACGGATACTCGCCGGTTTTCTGATCGGTGCGATCCCCGGCATCTTGCTGGGAATCGCCATGGGCCTTTGGGCTCCTGTGCGAGCAATCATAGAGCCGCTGATAGACGCAACATTCCCGATTCCGAAAATAGCGATCCTTCCCCTCTTCATCATGATCTTCGGGCTAGGTGAAGAAAGCAAATACGCAATCATAGCTACAGCGGTCATCTATCTGGTTCTGATCAACACGGCCGCAGGCGTTCGTAACATCGACAAAATCTACCTTGATGTCGGGAAAAATTTTAACGCCGGAAAAATACTCATCTTCACCGACATTGCATTGCCCGGCGCGCTGCCAATGATTCTCGCCGGCTTGAAGCTAGGTATGGGAGTCGCTCTGCTGGTCATCGTCTCAGCGGAATTCGTCGGAGCGAAAAGCGGCATTGGCTATCTGATCTGGACGTCTTGGCAGGTTTTCGAAGTTGAGAAGATGTATGTCGGGCTGGTCGTTTCGGCTCTATTGGGCATCGCGACTGCCGTTGTTTTGGATTGGGTCGAGCGTATTCTGGTTCCGTGGAAGCCACGCTGAGGCCGCATGAAAAAACGTCCCGCCCTGTCCTCCGCAGATGCCGCAGCGGTTGTTGCTGCCTGTAAAACGCGGGCGACGGAGCTGGGGCGGAACTGCACAGTTGCCGTAGTCGACGCAACGGGATTTCTTCTGCACCTGGAACGCCCCGATGTACTCGGGCCAATCAGCGCCGAAGCAGCGTTTCTGAAGGCTCGAACGGGCTTCTTCTATGAGCGGCCCACGAGCTTGCTTGCACAGCGCATTGCGGATCGCCCCGGTTTTTTAGCTATGCCGGAAATGTTGGCAGTGGCGGGAGGACTGCCTCTGCTCGTCGAAGGACATTGCATCGGAGGTGTTGGCATCGGTGGAGCCGATAAGGACGACGAAACAATAGCGCGCGCTGGCGCGGACTATGTGGAACGACTCAGGGCTGTCGGTTCCTGAAATCTCGTCCCAGGATGCACCGATTCCTGGCTGGCTGGTATGCAAATTGACGGTTGTATAAATTCTAAATGAGCGTATCGTTTTTATACGGTCATTTGGAAGCACCCCATGAAGCCCCTCGTTGCCTACATCCGGGTCAGCACAAGCCAGCAAGGCAAGTCCGGCCTCGGAATCGAGGCGCAACGCGAAGCGCTCGTTCGCTTCGCGGGTTCGGAAGGTTTCCAGATCGTGGCTGAATTTGTGGAAGTCGAAACCGGCAAGGGCAGCGACGCGCTGGAGCGTCGTCCTGAACTTTCGGCGGCGCTGGCGAAAGCGCGCGCCTCGAAGTGCCCCGTGGCGGTCGCCAAACTTGATCGCCTCTCGCGCGATGTTCACTTCATTTCCGGCCTGATGGCGCACCGCGTCCCGTTCGTGGTCGCGGAACTTGGTCCGGACGTCGATCCGTTCGTCCTGCACCTCTATGCGGCGTTGGCCGAAAAGGAGCGCTCGCTGATTTCCGCCCGCACCAAGGCGGCGTTGGCTGCCGCGAAGGCTCGCGGGACGAAGCTCGGAAATCCAAAATTGGCGACGGCCCGCAAGTCCGCGATTTCCGCCATCAAGGGTGAAGCCGATCGCGCCGCTGCTAACGTGTTGCCGATCATTGAAGATATACGCAAATCTGGAATAGCTACGCTTCGCCAGATTGCAGATTCCCTCAATGCGCGTGGCATTCCCACCGCGCGGGGCGGGAAGTGGCACGCAATGACAGTTCGGAATATCCTGACGCGGGCGGTATGAACGCTTAGACGGCTGACGAATCAGGATCGAAGAATAATGATTTCCGACCAACTCCAGGGTCTCGATAAATTCGAATCTGGCCTTTGGAAGATCGCCGACGGACTCCGGGCCAACTCCAATCTCGCCTCAAACGAATATTTCATGCCCATCATGGGCCTGATCTTCCTGCGACATGCGACGAACCGGTTCTACGAGGCCCAAGCCGCCATCGAGGCGGACAAGAAGGCGGGCAAGATGCCGAACCGCCCGCTGGTAGATGCGGACTTTGCTCGCCGTCGCGCGTTGAACCTGCCGGAAGCCGCCCGCTTCGACGTGATCCTGAGGGCGCCGAAAGACGGCAACCTCGGGACGGCCCTTACGGAAGCGATGGAAGCCATAGAGGCTGCCTTTCCGCCTTTGGCCGGGCAACTGCCGAAGGACTACGGGCGCTTCGAGTCCGACGTTCTTGAAGACATGATGAAAATGTTCGACGCGGAGGGCCTCCGCCGCGCGTCGGGCGATGTCTTCGGGCGAATCTACGAATATTTCCTCGCTGAATTTTCCAAACAGGGCGCGCACGACGGCGGCGAATTCTTCACGCCGCCTTCCATCGTCCAGACGATCGTCAACGTCATCGAGCCAGATCATGGAACGATCTTCGACCCGGCCTGCGGTTCAGGCGGGATGTTCGTGCAGTCCAGCCACTTCATTGAAGACGCCGGACAGGACACCATGAAGCGCGTGACCTTCTACGGGCACGAGAAGAACGAGACGACGGCCAAACTGGCGCAGATCAATCTCGCCGTCCACGGCCTGCAAGGCACGATCCGGGCCGGGAACGACGCGATCACCTATTACAAGGACCCGCACGAACTCGTCGGCAAATGCGATTTCGTGATGGCCAATCCGCCCTTTAATGTGGACGAGGTGGACGCCGAAAAGGTCAAGGGCGACAAACGCCTGCCCTTCGGCCTGCCGGGCGTGAACAAGGCCAAGAAGGTCTCGAACGCCAATTACCTTTGGATCTCCTATTTCTACAGCTACCTGAACGACAAGGGCCGCGCGGGCGTGGTGATGTCGTCGCAGGCGTCGAGCGCGGGCCGGGACGAAGCGACGGTGCGGCAGAAGCTGGTCGAGACCGGCGCGGTCGATGTGATGATCGATATTCGCGGCAACTTCTTCTACACGCGCACGGTCCCGTGCCAGCTTTGGTTCTTCGACCGGGCGAAGGAGAAGGACTCGGCAAGGCGTGACCAAGTGCTGATGCTCGATGCGCGGCAGATTTTCCGCAAAGTGTCGCGCTCGGTCTGTGATTTCTCGCCCGAGCAGCAGAAGAACATCGCCGCCATCGTCTGGCTCTATCGCGGGCAGCAGGACCGTTTCCTGAAGTTGGTCGAAAGCTATCTCGCGGAAGCCGTGGCGCTGGGCGCGAAGGCGCAGAAGCCGCTGGAGGCTCACGAGGAGGCGCTTGGCAAGCTCGCCGACCTGATGGAGCCTTTCGCCAAGCTGAAGCACAAGGATGATCCACTGGCCGGGCCTTGGGATGAACTCACCAGCGCACAGGCGACCTTGACGGCGGATGTCGAAGCCTTCGGCAAGGAGGCGGCGAAACAGGCCACGGCATGGGCCAAGGCGGCGCGCGACAATGCCGGGCTGAATGCGGCGCGGGCGGCACTGCACCCGCTGGCGGATCGTTGCCGCGATCTGACCAAGCAGATCGACCTCGCAGTGAAGCTTTCGGGCCGGATGATCGACATTGCGGTGAAGGAAATGGCGGCGCGCGACGCCGACGCCTGGAACAATGCCGAGGTGAACAAGGCGCGCAAGGCGCTGGACGAGGCGCGGGCTGCGGCGGTCGAGGCGCTGCGGCAGGCGCGCTACTTCGTGAAACAGGCGGATTGGTTGCAGGAGCGCTTCCCCGATGCCGTGTTGCGCGATGTCGAGGGGCTGGTGAAGCGTGTCGATCGCGCCACCATCGCCGCGTATGACTGGAGCCTCACGCCGGGCCGCTATGTCGGCGTCGCACCGGAAGAAACGGACGAGGATTTCGATTTCGAGGAGGCTTTGCGCGCCATCCATATCGACTTGAAGGGGTTGAACGAAGAAGCGGCGGAACTGGCGGCGCGCATTGCCAAGAACTTCGAGGAGTTGGGGGCGTGAGCATGACGCTGGAACGCCTCACCGACTTTATCGATTTCAAGAATGGAAAAGCCGTTCAGCTTGCGCCCGAGGGTGACGTGCGCGTTTTTGGCTCGAATGACCTCGATCATTCCGTCATGACCATCGACGGCCCGCAGCAATCCGCCAAAGGGCTTAGGTTCGATGATCGCCGGGCGGGGCGTCGATTTCGGTGAACTCAAGGCCCCTCGCAGATCGCCGGTCGGGTCGCGCTCGGCTTTGCCTGTGGCGACCGCATAGCGCATTACTTCGCCGATGACGGCGCGAAGCCGTTGGGCGGTCTCCAGCTTCCCTTCGGTCTCGATCGGTCGCAACACGGCGAGGACTTCCGGAGCCGTAATTTCCCTGACTGGGCGCTTGGCCAGCGCCGCCTTGGCAAAGTCCAGAAGCCAGTTAATCTTGACGATCGTCCTGTCGGCTTTGCCTTCCCGCTTTTTTTTGGCAACCAACTCAGCTGCCACGCTTTCGAACGTGTTGGCCCTTATGGCTTCCTGCTCCTGTTTGATAAGTAAATTTCGGGTGCTCGGATCAATGCCTTGAGCCAGAAAGGCCTTGGCCTCGTCCTTCTGCCGCCGTGCTTCCCGCAACCCAACGGCGGGATAGCGACCGATGGTCAGCTTTTTCTGCAGGCCGCCGAATCGGTACGCCAAGGCCCACGTCTTTGCACCAGATGGACGAACCCAAAGCTGGAGGCCTTCGCCGTCAGACAGCTTGATCGTCTTGTCAGAGACCGGTTTGGCATTCCGGACCGCTGTGTCACTCAACCCCATGTGTTGGCCTCGATGTTGGTAGGTGGAGGCCTTTTGGGCCATCAAACCAACACAGAAGGCCAACAAATGCCCCGGATGTCAAAAAACGAGGCTGGACGAGGTCGGATAAAAACTTCAATAAATCGTTGAATTTATGGGAATTTCTGGACTTCGTCGGACCTCGTTGGAGAGGTCGATGGTGCCCCTAGCCGGAATCGAACCAGCACTCCTTGCGGAATCCGATTTTGAGTCGGACGCGTCTACCAGTTCCGCCATAGGGGCAGTCGTCGGGCGGGCCCTCGGACAGCGGGCGGATATTAGCCATCGCGAGTCCGGGGTCAATGATGCGGCGTCCCTTGCCGCAAAGAAATTCGCCGGTTCCTAGCCGGCGGAGCGGCCGGCGCGGGCCTGCAGCAGGCGCATCCGGTCCGCGAGCGTTTCGTCGGATGGCCCGGGCTGCGCCTGCAGGGCGCTGGCGAGGCGGGATATTTCGGCGCCCACGTCGACGATCGCGGCGCGCAGCAGATCGGCGTCCGGCAAGCCCGGGGAGGGCGTCGCCGCAGGCGGCATCGGGTGGCCATGCTGGGCGGCGTGCTCACGCCGCATGGCTTCCAGCGCGCCTTGCACCATGCTGAGCTCGCCGCGCAGCATTTCCATGCGCTCGGCATAGCCGCGCTCGACCATTTCGGCGGCGCGCGATTGCTGCTCGATCGCGGCGCGCAGTTCGGCCTCGCGCTGAGTGGCGGCTGCCAGATCCCCCTCGACGCCGGACGAGTGCTGCGTCAGGCGCGTGCGCTCGCGCTGGGCTGCGCGCAGGCTGTTTTCGATTTCGTCCTTCTCGGCGCTCAATTGATCGATCCGGGTCTGCAGGACTTCGCGCTTCTGGTTGCCTAGCGCGATATCGTGCCGGGCGAAATCGCGTTCACGCTCGGCAAGCGCCAGGGCGGACGTGCGGTCGGCCAGTTCCATTCTAAGCTGCGCCGTCTCGCGCTCGGAATCCATGAGGCGAAGTTCGAGCCCCGAGACGCGCGTTTCCAGCCCTGCGATCAGGGCGCGCCGCTCTTCGGCCACTTCGACCAGTTCATCGTATTCCTTCTCGAGGCCGGCCAGTTCGCCGGAGCGGCGGTCGACCAGCGCCTGCGCATCATGAAGGCCGATATTGGCGGCCCCCACATGGCCCTCCAGTTCGGTGATGGTGCGCCGGGCTTCCGCCAGCCGGTCATGCAGCGAAAGGGCCTCGCGTCTGGTGTCGGCGAGTTCGCCGTCCAGCGCCGCGATCTGCGCCCCCCGACGGCCGAGTTCGCTCATGTCGCGTGCACGGGCTTCGGTGAGCTCCTCGGCGCGGCGTTCGATACGGCGCTGTTCCATGGCGAATTCGGCGCGCAACTGATCGCGCTCGGCGACGATTTCGGTCATCGTGAGCGGCATCTGCATCTCGATGCGGCGCGTCGAAAGGCGCACCGCCCGCCGCCAGAAGGCAGGCAGAAAAAGAAGCGTGAGGAGCCCGCTGAACAGGAACCCCAGCGCAAAGATCATGATCTGTTCAATCACGGCGCAGCGCAGGCATTACACATGTAACGCGCGACCATCGCACGGCGGCGGAGCGAAATCAAAAGCAGGTCGCAGATGCGGTGAATCGGCAACCGGACCGGACTCAGAAGGGATTCCAGGTCGATTCCTGAGTGAACTTCAGATAGCCGACATTGACCCCGAGGCGCGCCCCAAGGCCCGAGCGAATCGGCACCACCACGATGCCGTCCGACGTGAGCGCCGTCATCGCGAGGCCCGCCACCAGATAGGCTGAGCCGTCGACCCCCCCAAAGCGCTGATGGATCGCCGATATGGCGGGCAGGTTGTAAACCAGCATCATGGTCCGGTCGCCGTCGCCGCCTGCATCGAAGCCGAGCGAGGGCCCCTGCCAGTAGAGCTTACGGTCGCCCGCATTGCGCGTGTACATCGTGCCTTCGCCATAGCGCAGGCCGGCGAAGAAGGCGCCCGATCCCTCCTGACCAAGGATATAGGCGTTGGGCTGGCCCCAGCGACGCGTGGCTTCCTCGACGATCTTGGCAAGGCCGCGCGAGATCGTGCCGAAGAAGCGGTGGCCGTTGTCGACGAGTTCTCCGGCTGAATATTTCTGCGGACGCGGTTCGCGAGCCTGCGCCAGCGCACCCGCTGCAGGCACGAGCGCGGCTGCGCCTGTCGCCGCGATGCCGCCGAGAATTTGCCTGCGCGACTGGGAACTCATGAGCATCCTCGCCATTAGCTGAAGCTGCGCCGAGAATCTCCGCCCATCGTGACAGCAGCATGTTGCAATCGTGGCGGCGAGCCGGCGCAAATATCCGGTCTCCACCCTTGCACAACAGGGTTAACGAAAGGTTTCCGGACGTGCGGTCAGATCGTCGCTTCGATCATCGCCCGCAACTCCGCCGTCGCTTCCGGCATCACCCCGAACCAGGCTTCGAAGGCGGGCCGCGCCTGGTGCAGCAGCATGCCGAGTCCGTTCAGGGTGCGGTTGCCGCGCCCCCGCGCAGCGGCCAGCAGGGGCGTCTCGCGCGGAATGTAGATGATGTCGGACACGAGCGCGTGTTGCGGCAGTCTGTCGAGGGAAAGGTCGAGCGGTTCCTCGCCCACCATGCCCTGCGACGTGGTGTTGATCAAAAGCGCAGCATCCGCCAGCGCGTCGTGCCGCTGTTCCCACGGAACGGCGCGGATCGGCGCGCCGAATTCGGCCGCAACATTGAGCGCGCGTTGCGGCGAGCGATTGACAAGACGGATTTCGCGCGCGCCGCGATCAGCCAGTGCGGTGAGCACGGAGCGGGAGGAGCCGCCCGCGCCCATCACCACGATCGGACCGCGATCCGCGCGCCAGTCCGGGTCGACCTCCAGCACCGACTGAATGTAGCCCCAGCCGTCGTGGTTGAGGCCGAGCAGCGACTGATCCTTGCGCACCACCACGCAGTTCACGGCCCCGATGCGCCTTGCGAGCGGATCGGCTTCATCGACAATCGCGAGCGCTGCTTCCTTGTGCGGGATCGTGAGATTGACGCCCGCGAAACCGAGCGCCGGCAAGGCGCGCAAGCCGGCCCGCAAGCCATCGGGTTCGACAGCAAGCGGCAGATATGTTCCGGCGATCCCGTGTTGCGCAAACCAGTAATTGTGGATGCGCGGCGAGCGCGAATGCATGACCGGCCAGCCCATGACGCCTGCCAGCGAATAACGATCAGGATGCGACATGCGCGAACTCCGCTTCGCCGGAATAATCCGTGACGGCTTCTGCCAGCGCCGTGCGGCGACCGCAAGGGTCAGGGCGTCGCGGGGCGATTCCAGAAATGCTGTACCGGGCCATGCCCGGAGCCGACCTGCAACTGGTCGGAATGACGAAGCGCCTGCGTCAGATATTCCTTTGCGGCTGCGACTGCGTCGCCAACCCCGAACCCTCTGGCCAGATACGCGGCGATGGCCGAGGACAGGGTGCAACCCGTGCCATGCGTGTTGCGTGTCTCGACGCGGGGCGCGCTGAACAGGCGCACCACGTTTCCATCGTAAAGCGCATCGACCGCGTCTGCGCCCGCCACATGCCCGCCCTTCACGAGCACATGGGGCGCGCCCAAGGCCTGAAGATCGCGCGCGGCCATTTCGAGATCGCCGACGCTGCGCGGTTCGGGACGCTGCAGAAACGCTGCGGCCTCCGGCCCGTTGGGCGTCACGATCAGCGCGAGTGGAAACAGATGCCGCACCATGGCTTCGACCACGCCCGGACCGCCGAGGCTGTCGCCGCTGGTCGCCACCAGAACCGGATCGAGCACGATGTTCTGCGCGCCGTGATGCGCAAGCCGTTCCGCCACAACCGCGATGATCTCCGGCGACGCCAGCATGCCGATCTTCACGGCATGAACGGTTACGTCTGCGAAGATCGCGTCGATCTGCTGGCCGACAAAGGCGGGCGGTGGAATATGCACCCCCGAGACGCCGCGCGTGTTCTGCGCGGTCAGCGCCGTGATCGCCGCCATCCCGTAGCAGCCAAGCGCCCCGAAGGTCTTGAGATCGGCCTGAATGCCAGCGCCGCCCGAAGGATCGGAACCCGCGATGGAAAGAACATTCGGGATCATGACCTCAGTCGTCCGCGCCATCGCTGACCGGCGCGGCCTTGAGGGGCTGAACCTTGCCGAGGATGCCCTTGATGCGCAGGTTTGTGCGGCCGCATTCGGACGGGCCGGAAACAAGGGCCGAAAGATCGCCGGTGCCGAAACGCAGCAGCGGATAATCTGCATTCAGCCGGGTGATGACGATCTCGCCGATTTCGCCCGGAGCGGCCGGGGCGTTTTCGCCGGGCTTCACGATTTCCAGAATGATGCCTTCATTGACGACCATGCCGTCAGTGACGCCGCCTGCGCCGTTTTCCGTCTCGTAAGCCACGACGCCGACTTCCGGAAGCGCATAGGCCTGACGCACGATGACGCCCTGCTGGGCGAATTGGGAACGCCGCTCTGCGTTGATCGCTTCACCGACGAGCAGCGCGCGTTCGATGCAGGAAATATTCTCGTTCGATTTCTTCGCCGCATAAAGAAGCTGGTCAAGATAATCCGCGCGGCCGCAGAAGATGCGCGGCTGCAATTCGTGGATCACATCGAGCAGTTCCGGGATCGGCCCGTCGCCCGCCGATATCACCGCGCAGCCAAGCGCATGTGCTCCGCTCTCGATCATGTGTCCGTCCGGGCGCAGATGGTAGGACAGGCAATTCACCACCACATCGCCCTTGCGGGCGCCGCCTGCGAAAAGGGCGCGCGCCGCGCCCCACCAGTCGCGCGCCTGCCCTTCGGGCTGGAACAATTGATTGGTCGAAACATGCAGGCGCTTCAACGCGCCCAGGCGGGTCGCGGCGAACCCGCCGAAGGGCGGCTGTTCCTGTTGCAGTTCTTTCAGGTCTCCGCGCCGCAAGACCGGAATGCGAACGAGATCTGCGCGCTTCCTGATTTCCTTGATGTCGATGCCGACCATCTGCTTGCGCAGTGCAGGCGCGCGCGCCTTCGCAACGGACACGATGCCCTTCAATTCACGAAACAGCGCCATTTCGCGCGATTTCGGAGGACGATTTTCATATCGATCGAAATGTTCAGACATTGGCCCCACCGGGAACCTTCCGCCTGGTTCCCGCCCCGTCGAAGAGATTAAGACGCCAAGCGCGCGTCCGATGCAAGCCTGAATCTCGCCCTTGCGTGGATCGGATTTCATAACGGGGTCGCTACGGATTGCAGTTCGAAAATGTCAATTCGACCAACGAAAAGTTTTTATGATTGAAATCAAAGCGAGGCCGCAAATTTTTGTCGCAGGCGATGCGGAGCCATTGCGTTCTGCCTATGCAGTCGGTGCAATTTTCAATCAACGAAGATTGAAATGCGCACGACTACGGCAGGTCGAGAATTCCCGCTTGCCCATCTTCCGAGCCGTAAACGAGACGCTTGCCTTCGGGATGCCATGCGAGAGACGAGATGGCGCGGCCCTTCTTGTCTGCGCCCGGATCGGACACGGAACGAACGAGAATTTCCGCTCCATCGGTCATGCGGCACAGCATCACCCACCCGTCATCATAGCCCAGCGCAACGATCAGCGCGGACGGATGGAACGCAACGCGCGACACGCGGGCCGCGCGCACGCCGCATTCGCGCGGCGGCTTTCCCATCGGCCCATCCGTTGTCTGGAACGGCCAGATCACGCAGGCTTCCGCGCCCGATGTGGCGAGCCACTTTCCATCATGCGACCACGAGAACGAGCGCGTCTTTGCCGGATAGCCGGTCATCCGCATGTCTTTCTTGTCCGCAACTCGCCAGCCGTGCAGCGAATTTTCCTGCATGGCGGAGACGACGAACTTGGCGTCGGGAGATGCGGTGAGATCGAGATGCGAACCGGCCCATTTGAGCTGTTCGGGTTCGCCGACCATATTCGGAAACCACAGCGACACGCCGTTGTAATGCGTCACCGCGAGCCGGTAGCCCTTCGTGATGTAGCAGAGCCCCCGCGCGCTTGAGGTAAATTCGCGTGACTTCACCTCGCCCTTCGCATCGCGCGAGCGCACCGTCTTGGTGATCGACCATGCGGTCGCGCCGTCGCGCCCCAGCGTCAGGCCGTCGATCCACTTGCCCTTTTCGTTGGCGAGTTCGCTCGTCGTTCCATCCTGCGAAACGGACACCACGCGGCCATCGTCGCCGCCCGACACGAGGCGCTTTCCGTCCGACTGAGCGCATAGCGTCACGGCGTCGGGATGCACAGTAATGCGGCGCTCCTCGCCAATGTCGGAAAACATCACCGTGCCGTCTGTGCATGCGAAGGCAGGCGTGCGCCCGAGGAACGTCGCGCACACGACCTCCGCGCCTGTTTCCAGCAGAGTGACATTCGCGGTCAGCGATTTGATCGGAGACGTCATGATTTCGGGTCCAGCCTTCACGCCTGTCTCATAGGTCGAACGGCGTCAGTCTTCAATGATGAGGTCGGACTGGCCGCTCTCGCCGGTCTCGTCCGTCACGTAATGGGAAACCGCAAGCTCGATTTCCGCATCCGCCAGAGTTTGCAGGAATTCCACCGGCCAAGTGTAGGAATAGGCGGTCTTGTCCGCCGCCACCATAACGCCGATGTCCAGCACCGTGCGGGCCGCCACGGGCTTGTCGGTGAAAGGAGATTTTTCCGACAAGAGCGCCCGCATCAGGCGGGGTCCGAGACGATCAGCCATCTGCGGAACGTCGAGATCGGCCGTCTTGGGCGAGAAGTCGTAGTAGAAACTCTGTAACCCGCCGCGGCCTTCCTCGACGCGCATCGGCGCCTGCGGTAGCCCGGGCGGATCGCCCGACCAGCCCATCACGTCGATCCGCAGAACGGCCCCGATGACGATCGCCATGCTCAGGCCGCTGTGCCCATAAAGCCTTCGCGCAACTCGTTCTCTTTCAGGTTGCGGCCGATGAAGACGATCTTGGACTCGCGCTTCTCGTCGGGCTTCCACTCGCGTTGCAGGTCGCCATCGAGGATCATGTGAACGCCCTGGAACACGAAGCGCTTGTTTTCGCCCTTGAACGACAGGATGCCCTTCGAGCGCAGGATGTTCGGGCCCTCGCGTTGCACGAGTTCGTTGATCCACGGCATGAATTTGTTCGGATCCACATCGCCGTCGTGGCGGAACGACACCGACTGCATTTCCTCGTCGTGATAGGCCTTCAGGCCGTGGCCATGATCGTGGTGGTGGCCGTGGTCATGGCCGTGATCGTGATGATCGTGGTCGTGATCGTCGGCATTCAGGAATTCCGGCTCGATTTCCAGAATGCGGTCGAGATCGAACGCATTGCGGCCAAGCACGGCGTCGAGCGGCACCTGACAGCGCGTCGTGCGATGCAGCTTTGCGTAGGGGTTGATGCCCCGGATGCGGGCCTCGACTTCGCGCAGCTCGCCGTCGGTGACGAGATCGGTCTTGTTGAGAATGATCACATCCGCAAAGGCGATCTGGTTCTTGGCTTCCGGCGCATCCTTCAGGCGGTCGCTCAGCCATTTCGCGTCCGCCACGGTCACGATGGCGTCGAGGCGCGCGCGATCCTGCACGTCCTGATCGACAAAAAACGTCTGGGCGACCGGCGCCGGATCAGCAAGCCCGGTCGTCTCCACGATGATCGCGTCGAACTTGCCGCGCCTCTTCATGAGGCCTTCTAGAATACGGATCAGGTCGCCGCGCACGGTGCAGCAGATGCAGCCGTTGTTCATCTCGAACACTTCCTCGTCGGCGCCGACGATGAGGTCATTGTCGATGCCGATCTCGCCGAATTCGTTGACGATGACGGCGAATTTCTGACCGTGCTGTTCCGACAGGATGCGGTTGAGCAGGGTGGTCTTGCCGGCGCCCAGATAGCCGGTGAGAACGGTGACGGGGACTTGATCTGACATCGGGAACTCCGGGCAGGCTGAAACGCTGTGGGGCGCACTCATATAGGCGGCAGGACAGGAGGGCAACGACGTCGGACTGCCGGAAGGCTGACCGGACGCTGCGTCGCCCCGCCTGATATAGTCGCTCGATGCTCGCCCGCAACGCCGGTCCTGTGCGACAGACCGTTCGGTCAGGGCTTCAGCGCCGCCGAAAACTCCCTGATGTTGTTGCGCATCATGTCCAGATAGGTCCCGGCCGGTCCGGTCGGCTCCGACAGCGCGTCCGAAAAGACCTTGCCGCCGATCTTCGCGCCGGATTCCTTGGCGATGCGCTGGATGAGGCGGTCGTCGGAGACGTTTTCCAGAAACACTGCCGGAACCTTCTCGGCCTTCACCTGCCGGATGATACGGGCGACATCGCGCGCCGTCGCTTCCGACTCCGTCGAGACGCCTTGAGGGGCGATGAACTTGATTCCGTAGGCTTTGGCGAAATACGCAAAGGCGTCGTGGGTGGTGATCACCTTGCGCCGGGCCGCCGGAATGGCCGCGACGGCGGCCTTGACCTCCGCATCGAGGGCATCGAGCTTTGCAATATAGGCCGCCGCATTCGCCGCATAGGCGTCCTTGCCGGCCGGATCAGCGGTCGAAAGACCGTCGCGAATGTCGGCCACATAGGCCTTTGCATTGCCGATGTCTTGCCAGGCGTGCGGATCGTAGCTGCCGTGGCTGTGTCCGTGTTCGTCCTTCCCTGCTGCAATGAGCCTGGCGTGCTGGGCGGCGATGACGAGTTGCGGCTTCGCCCCCGAAGCCTTGATGAATCGCTCGAACCAGCCTTCAAGGCCGAGTCCGTTCAGGATCACCAGCTTCGCCTCTGCGACTTTGCGGGCGTCGGCCGGCGAGGGCTGGAAGACATGCGCGTCGCCGTTGGGGCCCACGAGACTCGAGACCTGGACACGGTCGCCGCCGACCTGCCGGGCGAAATCGGCCAGGATCGAGAAGGTCGCCAGAACCTTGACCTTTTCCTGCGCGGCAGCGGGTGCGGCCAGGGTCGGGAGAAGGATCATCAATGTTATAACGTATCGTAGAATGCGCATGGAAATTCCTCCTTTTCAGTCGGTTCAGTCTTCAACAAGGGGCGTCATTGCCGGCGAAGCGAAGCAATCCGCCGCCGCGCCTTCCGCTCTTTTTACGCTTCCAGATGCCTGCCCGGCGCCCATTGCCGCACCAGCCCGCCATGCGGTCCGACCAGCAACGAAAAGATGTAAAGAACCCCCGCCGACAGGATGATGGTCGGTCCCGTCGCCAGCCCGGCGTGATAGGACACGAGCAGTCCCGAGATCGACGCCAGCGCCCCGATGAAGGCCGCAGCAGCGATCATCGGCCCAACGCCTGCGCACCAGAAGCGCGCCGCAATCGCCGGCAGCATCAGCATTCCGACCGCCAGCAGCGTGCCCATCGCGTGGAAGCCCCCCACGAGGTTCACGACCACGAGGCACAGAAACACCAGATGCGTCACCGTCCCGCCCCGACTCACGGAGCGCAGGAAGCCCGGATCCACACATTCGAGCAGCAGCGGCCTGAACATCACCGCCAGCACGAGCAGCGTGATCGTCGCGATCCACGCGAGAAGAAGCAACGTGTCGTCGTCGAGCGCCAGCACGCTGCCGAACAGGACGTGCAGGAGGTCGATGTTCGAGCCTCGCAGCGACACCAGCGTGACGCCCGCAGCCAGCGAGATGATGTAGAAGGACGCGAGCGAAGCATCCTCGCGCAGCAGCGTGTTGCGCGTCACCACCCCGGCGAGGATCGCCACCAGACAGCCCGCCACAAGGCCGCCTGCCGTCATGGCTGCCAGAGACAGGCCCGAGATCAGATAGCCGACAGCCGCGCCGGGCAGGATTGCATGCGCCATCGCATCGCCCACAAGACTCATTCGCCGCAGCATCAGGAAAACCCCGATCGGCGCGGCCCCGATGGTCAGCGCGAACGACCCGATGAGCGCGCGTCGCATGAATTCGAATTCCGCGAAGGGGCTTATGAAGACGTCGTACAGCATCAGGCCGCCCGCTCGCATGCATGGGCCGCTGTGTCGAAAGCCTCGACCATGCGGCGCGCCTTCAACAAATTTTCGCCATTCAGCGCGTTCTGGGTCGCGTCCCATGCGACCTTCTCGCGCGCCAGAAGAAGCGTGCGGGGGAAATGCTTCCGCACCACCTCGAAATCATGCAGAACCGCGATCACGGTGCGCTTTTCCGAATGCCAGCGCCCGATCAGCCCCAGCAGGTCGCTCGTGGTCTTGTCGTCGATGGCGGTAAACGGCTCGTCGAGCAGAATCACCGGAGAATCCTGCAAGAGCAGCCGCGCGAACAGCATCCGCTGCATCTGGCCGCCCGACAGCGTGCCGATGGAGCGTCCCTCGAAGCCCGTCAGCCCGACGGCCGCAATGGCGTCCTCGATGCGGGTGCGTTCGCCACGCCCGATGCGTCCGAACAGTCCGGCTTCCCGAAGCAGGCCGGTCGAAACCAGTTCGTAGACCGTCACCGGAAAGCTGCGGTCGATATCGGCGGCCTGCGGCAGATAGGCGATCTCGCGCGGTCCGACGCCGACCCGCTCGATCGTGCCGTCGAGCGGCGACAGAATTCCCACGATGCCTTTCAACAGCGTCGACTTGCCTGCCCCGTTGGGACCGCAGACAGCCAGGAGATCGCCTGCCGGCACCTCGCCGGTGAGGTGGTGGATCGCCGGATGGCGTTCATAACCAAGCGTCAGGTCGCTGAAGCGCAACGCGAATGTCATTGCAGCGCCCACCAGACTCCCGCCCACATGACGGCCAGGATCGCGCCCGCGCCGAGCAACCGGTCAATGGCGGAAGCGCCGAGCAACGACCAGCCGCCGCGTGGCGCGCCGGAGTTGGCATGGTGGTCGTGGTCGCTGTGGTCATGGGCATGCGGGGACATGTTTATGTTATATTATAACGTACCAGCGCCTGCAAGCCCAAACCGCTCCGCTGCATTGCGGCGGTCGGACCCCTGCTGCTATTGCGGTTACATTCGTGAACTGATTTGCCGGAGACACCCATGAAGACCCGCGCCGCCGTCGCCTTTGCTGCGAAGAAGCCTCTGGAAATTGTCGAGATTGATCTCGATGGACCGAAGGCGGGCGAAGTGCTGATCGAGGTGAAGGCCACCGGCATCTGCCACACGGATTACTACACGCTGTCGGGCGCCGATCCCGAGGGCCTGTTTCCCTGCGTGCTCGGTCATGAAGGCGCGGGCATCGTCGTCGATACTGGCCCGGGCGTGACGAGCCTGAAGAAGGGCGATCACGTCATTCCGCTCTACACGCCCGAATGCCGCCAGTGCAAAAGCTGTCTGTCGCGCAAGACGAACCTCTGCACCTCCATCCGCGCCACGCAGGGCAAGGGCCTGATGCCGGACGGCACGAGCCGTTTCAAATGCGACGGCGACCCCGTGCTGCATTACATGGGCACATCGACCTTCTCTAACTTCATCGTCGCGCCGGAAATCGCCGTGGCGAAAATCCGCGAGGACGCGCCGTTCGACAAGGTCTGCTACATCGGCTGCGGCGTCACCACCGGCATCGGAGCGGTGATCTGGACCGCGAAAGCTGAGGCGGGGTGCCGAGCCATTGTGTTCGGCCTCGGCGGCATCGGCCTGAATGTCGTGCAGGGCCTGCGGATGATCGGCGCGGAAATGATCGTCGGCGTCGACATCAATCCCGCCCGCAAGGAGATGGCCGAAAAATTCGGCATGACGCATTTCGTCAATCCGACTGAAGTCGGCGGAGATCTGGTGCCCTATCTGGTCAATCTCACCGATGGCGGGGCTGACTACACGTTCGACTGCACAGGCAATGTCAATGTGATGCGGCAGGCGCTCGAAGCCTGCCATCGCGGCTGGGGCCAGTCGATCATCATCGGCGTTGCGCCCTCGGGGGCGGAAATTTCCACGCGCCCCTTCCAGCTTGTCACCGGGCGCGTCTGGAAAGGCACGGCCTTCGGCGGGGCGCGCGGCCGCACGGATGTGCCGCGCATCGTCGACTGGTACATGGATGGCCGCATCAACATCGACGATCTGATCACCCACAAGCTGCCGCTGGAGCGGATCAATGAAGGCTTCGACCTGATGCACGAAGGCAAGTCGATCCGCAGCGTGGTCGAGTTCTGAAGATCAAAAAGCAAACGGCAGGGAGCGCGTGTCTCCCTGCCGTTCAGTATCTGCTGATATCGCCGTTCAGCGCTGTGCGTTTTCGATCGTCTTCTTCAGCGTATCGAGCACGGCAGGCGAAACGTCGGCGAGCGATTTCAGGATCGACGCGCCGCGGTCAGGGCCTACGAAACTGTAGGGCAGGCCGTATTTCTTCACTGAATCGGCTTCGAAGTCAGCGTCGAGCGAGGCTTTCTCGTAAGCGTTGCGCAGGATCGACACGACCGGCGCGGGCGTCTGCGGAGGCGCGAAGGCGATGAAGGTCAGTTCGCCCACCTGATTGGTCAGCCAGTTGAGCGCATCCCACGTCGGACCGGACGGCATCTTGCCGTGCACTTCCTTGTAGAGATCAGGATAGGACGGCATCTCGGTGATGTACTTGTTGCGCTCGTAATTTCCCTGCTCGTCCACCGGCACGTAATAATTGATCCCGAGGCCTTCTCCGGACTTGATGAAAGACGCTGAACGGCTGCGGAATGTGGTGATGCTGGTGTTGTGGAACTGCAGTTCGCTGCGCTGCAGGGCGACGAAAATATCAGCGCCGCCGCGATAGCCCAGGATGAGCTTGTTCTTGACGCCGAGTGTGTCGAGAGCCAGGCGCGCCATCAGTCCGGAAATCGCCGTGGCGTTGGATTCGCCGGTCGTGACGAGGTCAGCCTTGACGATGTCTGCGGCCTTCTTCATTCCGCCCGGAACGGTGTCGGTGCGCGCATAATTCACGCGCACGTCGCCGGTGCCGCCGATATATTCGAGCTTCTCATAGCGTACGCGGTAGCCGCCCGCGCTGCCGAGCGCCTGCGCCAGCGGGTCCCACGGTCCCCAGAGCACGGTCAGGCCGTCGTTCTTGGCTTTCTCGGCAAGGAAGTTGGTCGCCACCAGTCCCGCGCCGCCCGGCATGTTCTGCACCACGATGGTCGGCGAGCCCGGAATATACTTGCGAAGAAATTGCGAGAAGCTGCGCGCGAAAAGGTCTGACGTCCCGCCTGCTTCGAGGCCGACCAGGATCGTCAACGTCTTGCCTTGATAATAATTGTCCGTCTGGGCCGATGCGCCTGTGGCGAAAAGTCCCGCGCAGAGCGCCGCGATGGTTGTGCGAACCGTTCCTTTGCGCATGTTCCTCTCCTGTTTGTTGGTTGAATGCAGTCTAGCTTGCGGCCAGCAGCCGCCCGAGTGCGTCGAGATTTTCCGCTTTTGAAATGTTCTTCACGGCTTCAATGATGCTGGCGGATTTCTCGCCCAGAACCGGTCGCATCAGCTCGTCAGCCTTGGCTTCCACTTCCTGCTCGCTCATCGGATTTTTGGTCGTGCCGCGCACCGCATAGGTACGGTGGGAGACGCTGCGGCCGTCGCGCAACCTGAGTTCGACGATCGCTTGTCGCGCCGGCTGGGCCTGCATGAGTTCCTCGCTCGGCACGAGGCGTACGCGCCCGCTCATCGCCACGATGGCCGGATCGCGCATGCGTTCCTCGTCATGCGAGGAGTGGAACCCGACCGTTCCGTCGATCAGCATCAGCGACGTCAGGTGCTGGGCGTTGACGCTGGGCATCTTGCGCGCATTCACCACCAGAGCGCCTTCGGTGGGCAGATGCACGAAAGCCTCCTCGACATCGTCGGCCCGGACCGAATGCGTACGGATCAGATGCTCAAGCGAATCCAGCGCCGCCTGCATGGGCGAGCCCACCGTCCAGCGCTTGATGTTGGTCTCCGTGATGGCGAACTTTTCGCCGAGATCGTCGAACAGCCGCGCCACATCGGCGCTGATCTGGAAGGCGGAGAAGAAACTGGGATCGCCGTCGAATACGTCTCCCACGCCCGGCAGTCCCGAGCGGACCATCAGGGCTGCCGCGACGCCATTGCGGCAGGGCATTCCGGCAAACACGAAAGCCTTCTCGATATGCTCGCGATCTCGGAACAGCGTTGCAAGGCCGCTCGTCTGCTGGGCCGCGTAAGACAGCACCGACGCCATCTGGCGAGACTCGGACACGGCAAGCGCCCCTGCCGCCGCAGCGGCCCCGAAGGAGCCCCCGAAGGCATGCGAGTCAAAGCCGCGTTCCGTGATGAAGGGCCCACCGCCCATGGCGATGCCGAACCGTCCGCAGAAGTCGTAACCAAGCGCGACGGCCCGCAGGAACTGCTCGCCGGTGGCGCCGACTTCCTGCGCCACCGCAAGCGCCGCAGGCACGACCGCACATCCCGGATGCGTAATGGAGGCCGGATGCGCGTCGTCTGTCTCATCCGCATGGGCCGCCATGGCGTTGGCGAGCGCCGCTTCTACCGGGCTCGTGCGAAATCCGGCGCAGACGACCTGCGCCACCGGAGCGCCCTGCCACCGGGCGACATAGTTCCGGCCCGCGACTCCCGCCGGGAGTTCTGCGCCCGACACCATCGCGGCGATCGTGTCGAGCAGATGAAGGCGCGCACGCGCAGCAACCTCGTCCGGGAGAGCGCGCCGCATGGCGTCCACCGCATAGGCGGCGAGTGCGTTGGTCAGCGTGGCTGCGTCGGAGCGCGGCGCTTCCTTCACCTCACGACCCCATGAAGAAGCCGCCGGTGGCGTGAACCACCTGGCCGGTCACATAGCTGAAGTCCGGCCCTGCCACGGCCGCGACCACGTTCGCGATTTCTGCCGGACGGCCCGGACGGCGCAGCGGAATCGCGCTGTCGGGGCGACCGCGCGCCAGCTCCGCCTTGCGTTCGTCGGCGTCGCTTTCGGCCTCGATTCGTCCCGGCGATACGAGATTGGCCCGCACGCCTTGCGGTCCATACGTCACCGCAACGGATCGCATCAGCCCGACGAGCGCGGATTTTGCGCTGGGCGTTCCGGGGCCTTTCGCGCCCGTGAAGGCCGTCGCGCCGGAAATGAACACCATGTTGCCGCGCGTCTTTACGAGATGCGGCGCGGCATGTTTGGCGAGCAGGAACCCGCCGTCCACCACCACTGACTGCGAAGCCCTGAATCCAGCGAGATCGAGGGATTCGAACGAGCCGTGTTCGCGGTTGACGGCGTTGTGGACCACAATGTCGAGCCGACCGAAGCGCGCAACGATCTGCTCGATCATGGCCTTGACGGCGGCCTCGTCGGCGATGTCGGCAAGCGCCGCCATCGCACGGCCGCCCGCCGCTTCGATCTCACGCACCACGCTTTCGGTTTCATCCCGTGACGAACGGGCATTCACCGCGACGGCTGCGCCGTCGCGCGCCAGCCGCAGGCAGATTTCTCGCCCGATGCGGCGCGAGCCGCCTGTGACGAGGGCGACCTGACCGGACAGGGGATCGGGACGCGCCATGTCAGTTCTTCCCCGCTGCGGGCTTGCGGCCTGCCGTCAGACTGCCCTGCGTGCTCACGGCGCGCGAGCGGACAAGCTCGTCGACCCGTTCCGCCGGATAGCCGAGCACGTTGCGCAGAACATCGCCGGTGTCCTCGCCGAGTTTTGGCGGGAAGCGATGCGTCTTGCGCTCATAGCGCGCCTGTTTGATCGGATTGCCGGCGACGCGCGCGCGCTGGTCGGGCTCGTCGCCCTTGAGTTCCAGCACCATCCCGCGATGGATCACCTGCGGCTCGGCGAGCGCCTTGTCGACCGTATTGATCGCCCCCACCGGCACGCCCACATCGCGCAGCAGCTGCACCCACTCTGCTGCGTCTTTCTGCGCGAAGGCTGCGTCTAACATCCCGATCAGTTCGGCGCGGTGGCGATTGCGATCCGGTACGGTGAGGAACCGGGCATCGTCGATCAGGTCCGCCACGCCCAGCACGCGGCACATGTCCTGCCACATCTTCTCGGTATTTGCCGTGATGGCGAGTTCCACGCCGTCCCTGGCCTCGAAACAGCGATAGGTCGGCAGGGAATCGTGTTCGCGTCCCTGCCGTCCGGGCACCTTGCCGGAATAGAGATAGTTCGCGGCCTGATAGTTCAGGAACGACACCTGCACATCCAGCATGGCGACGTCGATGCAATCGCCCTTGCCGGTCTCGGCGCGCTTCGTGAGCGCAGCCAGTACGCCGATCACCCCGTACATGCCGGCAGCCAGATCCCCGATGGGAGCTCCGGCCCGCACAGGACGTCCGCCCTTTTCGCCCGTCAGGCTCATGCCGCCCGACATGGCCTGCACGATCATGTCATAGGCCGCGTGATCGCGGTCCGGACCATCCTGCCCGAAGCCGCTGACCGAACACCACACGATGCCGGGATTTTCCCGCGAAATGTCCTCATACGTGAGCCCCATGCGGGCCAGCACGCCGGGGCGGCGGTTTTCGAACAGCACGTCGCACTTCAGCGCAAGGTCGCGCACCACAGCGACGCCGTCGGGCGACTTGAGATCGACCACGATGGATTTCTTGTTGCGATTGATGCAGGTGAAGTAGGTGCTGGATCCCGCCACATAATAGGGCGGCACGGAGCGCGAGGAATCCCCGTGCACCGATTCCACCTTGATGATCTCCGCGCCAAGATCGCCGAGAATCTGCGTCCCGTAGGGGCCCGCCAGAAATTCCGTCAGGTCCAGCACGCGGATGTGCGAGAGCGGTCCACCATGATCGCTCACTTCATACCCCCAGAACGTGAATGGTGACGGCGCCGTGATCGAGCCCCGCGACGCCGCCGCCTGTCACATGGGTCATGGCGAGCTTTGCGCCCTCGACCTGCCGCTTGCCGGCGCGCCCCTGCAGCTGGTGCGTCATTTCGACAACCTGCGCGATGCCGGTCGGTCCGATCGGATGGCCGCGCGACACGAGCCCGCCGGTGATGTTGAGCGGAATCTTCCCGCCGATATCGAAGTCGCCGTCTTCGAGAAGCTTCACGGCTTCGCCCGGCTTCGAAAAGCCAAGCGCGTCCGAATAGAGCAGTTCGTTGACCGTGAAGGCGTCATGCACTTCGCAGACGTCGATATCTTCCGGTCCGAGCCCGCTCTGCTCGTAAAGTTCGCGCGCCGAACGCTGGGTCGATTCCGGCATGGTCATGTCCCGGAAGCCGGTCATGAACTTGCCCGACCGCTGGATAGAGGCCACGATCTGCACGGGCTTCGAGGAATAGCGATGCGCAATGTCGCTCGCGCAGACCACGACGGCCGAAGCCCCGTCGCTGCGCGGACAGCAATGCAGCACCGTGAAGGGGTCCGCCACCATGCGGGCGTTCATCACCTGCTCGGGCGTCACTTCCTGCTGGAAATGCGCCCATGGATTGAGCGCGCCGTATTTCTTCGACTTGACGGCGATCTTCGTGAGCTGCTCGATGGTCACGCCGTAATCGTGCATGTAGCGCTGCGCCCGCATGGCGTAGAGGCCCGGCATCGCGAGGCCATTGGCGAAGTCCCAGTCCTCCGTGCCATGCACAAGAGTCTTGCCGGCGAGATTGAGCTGATCGACGCCGAATGCCAGCGCCACATCAGTTTCGCCCGTCGCAACGGCGAGCGCCGCATGGCGCAGCGCAATCGCGCTCGACGAACATGCTCCTTCAACGTTCGAAATCGGAATACCGGTGAGCCCGAGACGCTTCAGCACGCGCTGGCCCGCCATGGAGCCGCTCGCCGCCGATCCGCAATAGGCCGCCCCGATGGACCTGGGGTCGACGCCCGCTTCAACGATCGCCGACTTCACGACAGGCCAGGCGAAATCGACCATGTTCACCGTGTCGCGCTTCATGAAGCGCATCATGCCGGTGCCGATGATGGAGACTTTTCTCATCGGCCGGCTCCCGCAGCGGCGAACTTGAATTGCAGGACCTTGCGGCCCAACTTGTCGGTCTTCGGTTCAACAACTTTCAGCTTCACCGGCATGTCGCAGCGCGGCTCGCCCGGCTGCATGTCGAGATGCGTGAACACCCGCACGCCTTCCGGCATATCCACATAGGCGATGATGCTGGGGCTTTCGAAACCCGGAGGCGCCTGACGCAGCACAGTGAAACTGTAGAGTTTTCCTTGCCGGCTGAGCGGCAGTCGCTTCATGTTTTCACTCATGCAGCCCGGACAGACAGCCGCAGTGGGAAACAGCCTGTGCCCACAATCTGCGCACTCGCTGCCCACAAGTTGCGGCCCACCCTCGCATTGCATGTCGAGATAGGGCCCGGCCGACAAGGCCAGCGGCTCGAATTCGGTCAAGCGGATTCCTCCATTCAGATGGCCGGAGACTAGTCTCGACCCTGCGCATCGCGCAAGGCGGATATCCGAAAAATCAATCGGTTCGCGGCTGCTTGGCTGAAATTCCCGTGCGCAGGCGATATACGGTATGGCTTGCGACCCGGAAGTGGAAGGAACGTCATGGCCGCCGCGCAACGCTGGGATTTCTGGATTGACCGTGGAGGCACGTTCACGGACGTGATCGCGCGCGATCCGGGCGGCGTCCTGCGAGCACTGAAATTGCTTTCGGTCAATCCGCAGGCCTATCGCGACGCGGCCGTGGAAGGCATTCGCCGCCATCTCGGCTTGGCGCCCGGAGCACCGATCCCGGCGGGCGTCATCGGCGAGGTCCGGATGGGCACCACGGTCGCCACAAACGCGCTGCTGGAACGTAAGGGCGAGCGCACGGCCCTGGTGACGACGCGCGGATTTCGCGACGCCTTGCGCATCGGTTATCAGGCCCGCCCGAAACTGTTCGCGAAGGAGATCGTCAAGCCGTCAGAACTGTACGAGCGCGTCATCGAGATCGACGAGCGCGTGCTGGCGGACGGAACCGTGGAACGTGCGCCCGCCGCCGCGCTGGTCCGCGATGCGCTTCAGGCCGCATTTGACGACGGAATCCGCGCCATCGCGATCGTGTTCATGCACGCCTGGAAATATCCGGCGCACGAAAGGCGCGTCGCCGCAATCGCCCGCGAGGTCGGCTTTCCGCAAGTCTCGACGAGCCACGAGGCCTCGCCGCTGATCAAGTTCGTCGGGCGCGGCGATACGACCGTGGTGGACGCCTATCTGACGCCGATCCTCCAGGGCTATGTGGATCTCGTGTCACGGGAACTCGACGTCGCCCGCACCGGCGCGAAGCTGATGTTCATGACCTCCGCGGGCGGCTTGACTTCGCCGGCGCATTTCAAGGGCAAGGACGCCATCCTGTCGGGGCCCGCCGGCGGCGTGGTGGGGCTTGCGGAGACCGGCCGAGCGGCCGGGTTCGACAAGGTGATCGGCTTCGACATGGGCGGCACCTCGACGGATGTGGCGCATTTCGACGGGAGCTACGAGCGCACGTTCGAGACGGAAGTCGCCGGGGTGCGTATGCGCGCGCCCATGATGCTGATTCACACCGTCGCGGCAGGCGGCGGGTCTATCCTGCATTTCGACGGTGCGCGCTTTCGGGTGGGCCCTGATTCTGCGGGTGCAGATCCCGGACCCAAATGCTACAGGCGCGGCGGGCCGCTCACTGTCACCGACGCGAATGTGATGCTCGGCAAACTGCGACCGGAGTTCTTTCCCGCCATTTTCGGCCGGCAGCAGAACGAACGGCTGGATGCCGAAGCAGTGCGTGTCGCCTTTGCGGACGTCGCCCGGCACGTCGGCGGGGGACGCACGCCGGAGGACGTGGCCGACGGCTTCGTGCGCATCGCGGTCGCCAGCATGGCGGAAGCCATCAAGAAGATCTCCGTGCAGCGCGGCTATGACGTGACGCGCTATGCGCTCAACGCCTTCGGGGGCGCGGGCGGCCAGCATGCCTGTCTGGTGGCGGATCAACTCGGCGTCGCCCGCATCCTGCTGCATCCCATGTCCGGGCTCCTGTCCGCTTACGGAATGGGTCTTGCGGATCTGCGCGCCTCGCGTCAGCGCACAGTCGCGGAGCCTTTCGGGCCTGACATTGTGGAGCGCACGCAGGCTCTGGCGGAACAGCTTGCGGCGGAGACAGTTGCGGAGCTTGCCGAACAGGGCGTTGACGACGCGGCGCTGGCGACAAGCATCATGGCGCATGTGCGTTACGCAGGGTCGGATACATCGCTGGCTGTGCCATATGGCCCGGCCGACTCCATGACGCAGGCTTTCGCGAGCGCGCACAGGCAGCGGTTCGGTTTTGTCGATCAGTCGAAGCCGTTCGTGCTGGAAGCCATTGAGGCCGAGTCGACCGGCGGCGGCGCGCGGTTCGAAGAAGCTGCGGCGGCTTTCGAAATGGACGAACCCGCCAATCCCGACCAGAAACAGCGATTCTTTTCGCAGGGTCGCTGGCGCGATGGCGGCGTATTCTTCCGGCAACATCTCAAGCCCGGTTCGCGCATCTCCGGTCCGGCCATCATCATCGAGCCGAACCAGACCATCGTGGTGGAGGACGGCTGGGACGCCCGCCTGACCGCGCGCGATCATATCGTTCTCACGCGCACGCGGGCTGTTGAACGCGAGGCCGTCACCGGCGCAGCCGGAGCCGATCCGGTGATGCTGGAGATTTTCAACAATCTCTTCATGTCCATCGCCGAACAGATGGGCACGGTGCTGCAGAACACAGCTTCCTCGGTGAACATCAAGGAGCGGCTGGACTTCTCCTGCGCGGTCTTCGACGCGCAAGGCAACCTCATCGCCAATGCGCCGCACATGCCGGTGCATCTGGGCTCGATGGACCAGTCGGTGTCGACCATCATCCGGCAGAATGCGAATATTCGTCCGGGCGATGTCTACATGCTGAACGCGCCCTACAATGGCGGCACGCATCTGCCCGACATCACGGTCTGCACGCCAGTCTTTGACGGCGCGCAGCAGGCGATCCTGTTCTGGGTCGCCAGCCGCGGCCACCATGCGGATGTCGGCGGCGTTGCGCCCGGCTCGATGTCTCCGCGCGCCACCACCATCGAGGAAGAAGGGGTCTATATCGACAACTTCAAGCTCGTCGATCAGGGCCGCTTTCGTGAAACGGAAACGCTGGCGCTGTTCACCGGCGCGACCTATCCGGCGCGCGCCCCGCAGCAGAACATCAACGACCTGAAGGCCCAGATCGCCGCCAACGAGGCGGGCGTTGCGCAACTTCGCAAGATGGTCGCGCAGTTCGGGCTCGACACGGTGCGGGCCTATATGGGCTTCGTGCAGGACAATGCGGACGAAAGCGTGCGGCGCGTGCTCGACCGTCTGCACGATTGCGCCTTTGCCTATCCGATGGATCAGGGGTGCGCGATCCGCGTCAGGATCAGCGTCGACCGAAACGCGCGCGCCGCAACGGTCGATTTCACCGGCACGTCGCCGCAGCGTCCGGACAATTTCAATGCGCCCGCGCCGGTCACGCGCGCCGCGGTTCTGTATGTCTTCCGGGTCATGGTGGACAGCGACATTCCCATGAATGCCGGTTGCCTGCGTTCGATCAACATCGTCCTGCCCGAAGACACGATGCTATCGCCCCGCTATCCGGCTGCTGTCGTGGCCGGAAATGTCGAAGTCAGCCAGGCCGTCACCAATTGCCTCTTCGGCGCGCTGGGCGCGATGGCCAGCGCGCAGGGCTCGATGAACAATCTCACCTTCGGCGACGAGACGCATCAATATTACGAGACCATCTGCTCGGGCGCGCCTGCAGGACCAGGGTTTCACGGCGCAGCAGGCGTCCACGTCCACATGACGAATTCGCGCCTCACGGACCCCGAAATTCTGGAAACGCGCTTCCCGGTCGTGCTGGAGGATTTCCACATTCGCGCGGGCTCAGGCGGGCGGGGCCGCTGGAATTCAGGCGACGGCACAAGCCGCACCATTCGCTTCCTGAAGCACATGGATTGCGCAATCCTCTCCAGCCACCGCAAGGTGCGCCCCTTCGGCCTTGAAGGCGGCGAGCCCGGCCAGTGCGGCCGCAATCTCGTGCGGCGTCTCGACGGGCGCATCGACGAGCTGGGCGGCTGCGATCATACGCGCCTCGCCGCAGGCGAAGCCGTCACGGTCAATACGCCGACCGGGGGCGGCTACGGGAAAGCCGGCGCTGCGGAGGCCTGAAAGCGCCAAACCGATCACCCCCGAAGGACTTCTGATAGGACAGGCTTGCAGTCGGACTCAACAATGCCGCCAGAGCCGCCACTTGCGGCGAAACGCGAGTCTCTGGGAAGTTCCGCCGCATGGGCGACCAACACAATGCCGTTGCCGCAGGCGCGCCCCGCACCATCATCGACAAGATCTGGGACGCCCGCGTCATCGTGGTGCAGGAGGACGAGTGTCTACTCTGGGTAGATCGCCATTATGTCCACGAGGGCTCCCACCACGCTTTCGCGCAACTGGCGAAGGCGGGGGCTCCCGCCGCTCGGCCTGACCTCACCTTCGGCTTTGCCGATCATTACATCCCGACCCGGCCCGCATCCGGCGTCGATGGCGTGCGGATGGTGGACCTTCTGGCGAAGAACACAGCCGCCCAGGGCATCCGCAACTTTGGCGCGGGTGACGCTCGACAGGGCATCGCGCATGTCGTGGCGCCGGAACTCGGACTCACCCTGCCGGGTCTCGTGATCGTCTGCGGCGACAGTCACACATCCACGCACGGCGCGCTCGGGGCTTTCGCATTTGGCATCGGCGCGTCGGAAGTCGCTCATGTGCTGCAGACACAGACCATCTGGCAGTCGCGCCCGCGCCGCATGCTGATCGAGATCGGCGGCGTTTTGCCGGAAGGCGTCACCGCCAAGGATCTGGCCATCCATCTTGTCGCCAGGCTTGGGGCGGATTTCGCCGTCGGCCATGCGATCGAATATGGCGGCGATGCCATCCGGGCCTTGTCGATCGAGGGCCGGATGACGCTCTGCAACATGTCGATCGAGATGGGCTCGCGCCTTGGAATCATTTCGCCAGACGAGCGGCTCTTTGCATGGCTCGCCGGACGGCCGGGCGTCCCGTCAGGCGAGGATTTTTCTCACGCGGTGGAAAGCTGGCGCGCACTGGCGACCGATCCTGGCGCTGTGTTCGATCACGTCGTTCATGTCGACGCCCGCGAGGTGGAGCCGAGCGTCACATGGGGCGTCAGCCCCGAACATGCCGCGCCTCTCTCGGGCTGCGCTCCCGATCCGTCCGGGATCCCCGACCCGCTGAAATCCGCAGCCGCCCGCGAGGCGCTCGCCTATATGGGGCTTGAGCCGGGCACGAAGCTGAAGGACGTCGCCATTGACCGTGTCTTCATCGGCTCGTGCACGAACGGGCGCATCGAAGATCTGCGTGCGGCCGCCGACATTCTGCGCGGCAGGCGCACAAGAATATCCGGTCTCGTGTCGCCTGGCTCGACGCGCGTTCGCCTGCAGGCGGAAGCCGAAGGCCTTGATCGTGTCTTCACCGAAGCGGGCCTCGAATGGGCGGGCTCCGGCTGTTCGCTGTGCGTGGGCATGAACGGCGATCTGTTGAACGCCGGCGAACGCTGCGCTTCCACCACCAACCGCAACTTTCGCGGCCGGCAGGGCAAGGGCAGCCGCACCCATCTCGTGTCGCCCGCCGTCGCGGCCGCAAGCGCCGTAACCGGACGCCTCACGCATCCCGCCGATCTGGGAGCGCGATGATGGAGCCGTTTCGTTCCCTGTCGGCGCCCGCCTGTCCGCTTGGTCTGCCGAACGTCGATACTGACCAGTTGATTCCCGCGCGCTTCATGCAGACGCCGCGCGATCAGGGCTACGGTCGCTTTCTGCTGCACGACTTGCGGCGCGATGCGTCCGGCGCGCTTGATCCGGCCTTTCCGCTGAACGATGAGCGTTTCGCCAAGGGTGGCGCATTGATCGCGGGGTCGAACTTCGGCTGCGGCTCATCGCGAGAGGCGGCCGTCTATGTGCTTGTCGACAGCGGCTTGCGTTGCGTGATCGCGCCGCGCTTCGGCGATATCTTTGCGTCCAACGCGGCCAAAAATGGTCTGCTGACCGCCATGGTGAGCGACGCCGAACTCACCGCGCTGCTGGCCGATCCGGACGTGCGGGAGGGACGCAATGTGTCCGTCGATCTCGAAACCCAGACCATCCGCACCGGCAAGCTTTCGGTCGCCTTTGATATTCGCCCGGACCGCAAGCAAAGGCTGCTGAACGGCTGGAGCGATGTGGACATGACATTGTCGCACCGCGCGGCCATCGACGATTTCGTCATGCGGGATCGCGTGCAATGCCCTTGGGCGCAGACGCCTGCGCTGCGCGCCTGAACATCCGGGGAGCATCTTTCGATGAGTTTGAAGCAACGTCTGTCCCGCAAGCCCATCGTGCTCGCGCCCGGCGTCTATGACCCGCTTTCAGCAAAGATCGCCGCGCAGGTCGGGTTCGAGGCGCTTTATGTGTCGGGCGCAGGCATTGCGTATACGCGGCTGGGCAGGCCCGATATCGGACTCGTGACCGCCAGCGAGGTGATCGAGACGATTGCGCTGATCCGCGACGTGGTCGATCTGCCGCTGATCGTCGATGGCGACACCGGCTTCGGCAATGCGCTCAACATGCAGCGCACGGTGCGCGATTACGAGCGAGCTGGCGCGAGCGCCATCCAGATCGAGGACCAGACCTTTCCCAAGCGCTGCGGCCATCTGGCGGACAAGACGCTGGTCTCAGCCGCCGAAATGGTCGGCAAGATCAAGGCTGCGCTGGACGCGCGCCGCTCGGAAGAGATGCTGATAGTCGCCCGCACCGACGCCATTGCGGTGGAAGGTTTCGAGAAAGCGCTCGACCGCGCGCGGCTTTACGCCGAGGCGGGCGCCGACGTCTTGTTCGTGGAAGCGCCGCGCGACATGGACCAGATGGCCGCCATCGGCGCGGGCGCCGGAACCGGCAGGCCGATGCTGGCCAATATGGTCGAAGGCGGCAAGACGCCCTTGCTTTCGACCTCCGAACTTGACCGCCTCGGCTTCGGCCTCGTGATCTTCCCGGCAGGGGTCGTCCGCATGATCGCCAAGGCCGCGCGGGATTTCTACGCGATACTCAAACAGGACGGGTCTTCGGCTGCTCTGGCCGACCGCATGTTCGATTTCGACGGCCTCAATGGAGTCATTGGCACGGCGGGCATTCTGGAGGCCGGAAAGAAGTATCAGGGCTGAGCGTCGAAATCCGATCGGCCCTGCGGCTCTTGTTATAGGACGTATGTGTCCCGGCGGCGTTCAATCGCGGTCGGGAGACGTCCTATGCTGCCGGCCAACGAACTGGTTCAACTCGTCTGCTTCGTACAGGCTGCAGAAGCCGGCAGCATTGCCGGAGCAGCCGTTCGCATCGGGATGGGGCAGGCGGCGGTCAGCAGCAATCTTCGCAAGCTCGAAGCCAATCTGGGAACCAGTCTGCTCGAGCGCACGCGGCGCGGCCTGTCGTTGACTCCGGCAGGCGAAACCTTCGTCATCGATGCGCGCGAGATCGTTCGACGCGCCAGCCTGGTGCGCGGCGACATGCGGCGCTACGGCAAGGCCGTGGCGGGCGCGCTGCGCATCGGTTTGCCGCCAATTCCGGCGCATGTCATCGCGGCGGGGCTTATGCGCTTTGCCTCGCGCGAACATCCCGACGTGCAGGTGGCCTTTCTGGAGGGCTACAGCTCCGACGTGCGCGGCTGGCTGGAGGCCGGCTCCATCGACATAGGGCTTTTCTACGGCGGTTCCGGCCGCGACCTGCCGTTTGCGCATCCGGTGGCGACGGAAGAATTGCTGGTTGTGGGCTCGGCGCATCTCGTTCCGCTCTCCGGCGGCGACGTCGAGATCGGCGACGTGTTCGATCTGCCTCTTGTGCTGCCCGGAATGCCGCACGGACATCGTCTCGCCATCGAGAGACTCGCGAACGAAGCAAGGCGCAAGCTGAACGTCGTGCTCGAAGTCGATTCGCTGCCCGCCCTGCTGGGCGTTCTGCGGCTGGGCGAATGCGTCGGCCTGCTGCCGCGGGCGGCCCTGCCGTCCGGTTGGGCCGCTCAGGGAATGACGGCCGCGCCTGTGCGCGGTCGAAGCCTCACGCGCACGCTGATGATGGGCACGCCTGTGCGCCGCCCGATCTCGCGCGTCGCCCGCAAGTTCCTGCCTGTCGTGGACAGCCTTTGCGGCGCGCTTGATATGGGCGACCGTGCAGCGTCCGCGTCCGGCATACCTGATAGACCTTCCCAAGCCATACAAGCCGCGACGCTGCCCCTGCATGATGCGGCTGAACCTGAGGGCGACATCCTCGGGATTCCCCCTGAAGACGCATGAGGGACAACGCCGGATGGCCCATTCCGCAACGTCGCGCGATGACCGCACACGCGCACTCGCCATTTACGTGGCCGACCTCGACTTTGAGGCGCTGCCCGAAAAGGTCGTGCGGGCGATCAAGATGTCGGTGCTCGATACGATCGGCAGCGGCTTGTTCGGCTCCACGACTCCTTGGGGCGAAATCATGAGCCGTTTCGCCGCCGCTCAGGCGGGACCTGTGGCCCTTTGGGGCAAGGGCGCCGGAACGGGCGCGCTTCATTACGTCGCCATGGCCAACGCCACAATGGCGCACGGCTTCGAACTCGATGATCTGCATCCGCCGTCGCGTTCGCATCCGGGCGCAGTGATGACCCCGATCCCGCTCGGCATGAGCCAGAGCGGCCGCGCCATCTCGGGCCGCGCCATGCTGACGGCACTCGCGGCGGGCTACGAAGTGCAGGGCCGCGTCGGCATGAGCCAGGGCGTGTCATCCTTCAATCGCGGCTGGCATCCGACCGGCACCGCCGGATCGTTCGGCGCAGCGGCCGCCACGGCGAAACTGTTGGGGCTGGACGCTCATCATGTGCAGCACGCGCTGGGCACAGCCGGCACGATGCCGGCGGGCCTCATGGCCGCGCAGTTCGGCGCCATGGTGAAGCGCCTTTATGTCGGCCACGCCACCTGGGCCGGGCTGGTCGGCGCTGAACTTGCGGCGGCGGGCTTCACGGGCGTGCATGATATTTTCGACGCCGGATACGGCGGCTATTTCGACGCCGTGTCGGACGAGTCGAAGCCCGATCTGCTGATCGCAGGCCTCGGCGAACGTTTCGAGGCGGGCAATATCGGCATCAAGTTCTACCCGTGCGTCGGCACAAACCAGTCGGTGCTGGACGCCATGAACGACATCCTGCGCGAACATGTTTTCGGGGCTTCCGATGTCGAGAAGATCGATATCCGCACCACTGCCTATCAGAAGCTTCATTCGGGCTGGGACTATGAGCCGACCTCCGTGATGGCGGCCCAGATGAGCATGCAATATTGCCTCGCGGCCCTTATCATCGAACGCAAGCTTTTCGTCGAAGAGTTCACGCCCGAAAAGATCATCGCGCCCGAGGCCATTGCGCTCGCAAAACGCATCACCATCACGGCGGACGAGACGCTCGACAAGACGCCCGGCTACGAGCGCTTTTCGGAAGCCGTCGTGCATCTGCGCAATGGCGCCGTGCTGAAAGGCGCGCGCGCCATATCGCACGGCAATCCGCGCGATCCCGCCGACTGGAGGGAGGGCGAACAGAAATTCCGCGCGCTCGCCGACGGCATTGCGCCGCCCGCGCAGATCGACCGGATCGTCGAACTCGTCGCCGGACTCGAAACACTTCCCGACATTGCGCCGCTTGCGGCGGCGCTCCGCATCTCCTGATCATCGAGGACAATATGGAAAATCTCACACGTCACATCGCCGAATGGTCCGTCAGCCGCACCTATGATTCATTGCCCGACAATGTCGTCGAATCGCTCGTCACCTTCGCGGTCGATCATTTCGGCGTCGTGGTGGGCGGCTCCCGCAAGGCCTCCTCGCAGATCATCGCAGATGTTTCGACGCTCTGGGGTCCCCAGCAGGGCACGTCCACCATTGTGGGCGACTCGCGCACCACATCGGCACCTTTCGCGGCGCTCATCAACGGCACGGCCGGACATGCGCTGGAACTCGACGACGACCACCGCACCGGCACGCAGCACCCGGGCATCGCGGTCATTCCGCCAGCCTTCGCGATGGCCGAAGAACGCGGCGGCGTCACAGGCCGCGAATTCATCGAAGCGATTGCGGTCGGCTACGAGATCATGATCCGCCTCGGAGAGGCGCATCTGGGCAAGTCCTACAATCGTGGCTTCCACCCCACCGGCACCTGCGGCTCCATAGGCGCGGCGATTGCGGCCGGGCGCATTCTCAAGCTCAACGTCGACCAGATGGTCAGCGCCATCGGTCTCGGCGCGAGCCAGTCGGCGGGTCTGCTGACGTTCCGTTCCAACGGAGCGTGGAGCAAGCGGTTCCACGCGGGCCATGCGTCGATGGCCGGCATCATCGCCGCCAGCCTTGCGGAGAAGGATTTCCGTGGACCGAGCGAAAGCCTGCTGAGTCCCGAGGGCTGGTTGCAGGCCTTCGCGTACAACAACGAATTCGATGTCGGCCTGCTCGTCAACGATCTCGGCCAGCGCTGGTCGCTGGTGGAGAACAGCATCAAGGTCCACGCCTGCTGCCGTTTCGCCGGTCCTATCGTGGACGCCACGCTGGAGACGGTGCTGCGTGAAGACGTGAAGCCCGGCGACGTCGAAGAAGCCGTGATCCGCATGGCCGCTTATCCGCTCACGCGCGCGCTCACCGAACCGCGCGAGCGCAAGCTCAACCCTACGTCAGTGGTCGACGCCCAGTTCAGCGCGCCTTTCGCGGTTGCCACCAGCATCGTGCGCCGTCGCGCCTTCGTGGAGGAATACAGCGAGGAAGGCATCCGCAATCCGGACGTTCTCGCCATGGCCCGCAAGGTGCGTTGGGAAATCGATCCCGAAGCCGAGAAGCTCTGGCCCTCGCGCTATCCGTGCGAGGTCGAGATCGCCCTCAAGGACGGCCGCCGCGTGAAGTCGCGCGTCGAATGGCCGAAAGGCGATCCGGAAAACGCCGTCACACTGGAAGAACTACGGGCGAAATTCGTCACGCTCGCGTCTCCGGTTTTGGGCGAGCAGGGCGTCGGCGCGGCCTACGAACGCATCGCCGCGCTGCGCAGTCTCGATGATGTTGCGACCATCGGCCCGCTGCTACGTCCCCGGAAGGCATAAACCGAATGTCTGTGCAGGGCTGTTACGAACTGATCGCCCAGCCGGGCGCAATCGGCCGATTGCGGTTGAAAAACCGCCTTCTGCTGGCCCCGATGGGCACCAATTTCGGCACGACAGATGGCTTCTGCACAGATCGCGACAAGCAATATTACGTGGAGCGCGCCAAGGGCGGCGTCGCCATGGTGATGACCGAAGCCATGGTGGTCACCGAAGGCGCGCGCAATCACCGCAATTCTCTTTGCGTCTTCCATGATCGTTACATTCCGGGGCTCGCGGGGCTGGTGGAGGCAGTGAAGGCGCAGGATTGCGTGGTCTTCGGCCAGATCAGCCATCGCGGCGGCCTGCTGCGCCGCGACGTGCTCAACATGGAGCCGGTTGGTCCCTCGCCGTGGCGCAATCCGAACACCGGCGACGTTGTGCGCGAGCTCTCGATTCCCGAGATGATCGCGATCCAGAAGGATTTTCTCGCTGCCGCCCGCCGCATGAAGCAGGCGGGGTATGACGGCGTCGAGTTGCATGGGGCGAACGGTTACCTTTTCCATCAGTTCTTCACGCCCCGCGTCAACAAGCGCACGGACCTGTATGGCGGCAACGTCGAGAAGCGCGCCCGCATGCTGGTCGAGACTGTAAGGCGCATCAAGGATGCAGTGCCGGATCTGGCGTTGCTGGTGCGGATGAGCGCCACCGAATATGTCGAGGGCGGCTATTCGGCAGAAGATGCTGCGGCTCTGGCGCAAATTCTGGAGCGCGAAGGCGTGGCGGCGATTGATCTGTCGGGGGGCACCAATGAGAGTCCCGAACTCTCGCGCTTCTGCATTCAGCCGCCGTCGATGCCGCGTCGCTGTCTGGAAGATCACGCGCGTCCCATCAAGCAGGCCGTTTCGATTCCTGTGATCGTGGCCGGCCGCATCATCGACCCGGTGGATGCTGAAACGGTGTTGCGCAACGGTGTTGCGGATTTTATCTCGCTGGGCCGGGCCTTGTTTGCCGACCCGTACTGGCCGCAGAAGGCGCTCGGCAAGATGGACGCGCCCGTGCGCGCCTGCATTTCCTGCAACGTCTGCTTCGAGCGTCTGACGCTGGAAGTCGATGTGAACTGCGTGCAGAATCCGATGCTCGGCACCGAATTTGAAGACCCGCGTTTTGCCGAACCGACTTTCGTGCGCGCACACCCGGCCAGAAAGCCCCGCCGCGTTCTGGTGGTCGGCGCAGGCGTTGCGGGTGTGGAAGCCGCGCGTTTCCTCGCGGCGCGCGGGCATGACGTGGAGATCTGGGAGAAGTCGGCACAGCCGGGCGGCCAGATTCCGCTGGCGCTCGCCGCGCCCGACAAAATGGAACTGATGCCGCTCTGGAGCCGTCGCCTCGACACGCTGGGACCGCTCGGCGTCCGGTTGCGGCTTTCAAAAGCCGCAACTGCCGGAGCTATTGCGCTCTACAAGCCAGACCATGTGATTCTGGCGAGCGGCTCGCGGCAGCGCGATTTCCTCTTGGCCGATGAAAAAGGCGAAGTGTCTGTGGCGACGCTTGGCGCGTGGGATGTTCTCGCAGAGCCCGAAAAAATTCCGGCCGGTTCCTCCGTCACCTTCATCGGCGGCGGCATGGTGGGAATCGAGACTGCCGATCTGCTCATCACGAAGGGCTGCCGCATCACTATTGTGGAGATGAGCGCGTCCATCGCGCCCGCCATGGCGCGCAACAATCGCACCGACATCATGCTGCGCCTCAAGGCTGCGGGCCTGCGTCTGCATCTGGGCGCTGCGGTTGAGTCCGTCGGGCCGCAGACCGTCCGTCTGAAGACGCGCGACGGCGTGCTGGACATTCGACGCGACCCGTTCCTGATCGCCGCCGTAGGACCGGTCGCGGTGCGCGATCTGGCGGAGGCTTTGACGGACATGGCGGTTCCGTTCACTCTGGTGGGCGATGCATCGCGGCCGGGCGATTTCCTCGGCGCCGTGCGCGACGGCTGGATGGCCGGCCTCGCTGTGTGACGGAGCAAGGGTGGAGCTTTCGCGGTTCGCCTATTTCGTGAAGATCGCCGAAGCGGGCAGCATTTCGCGCGCTGCGCAGGCGCTCGGGGTTGCGCAACCCGCGCTTAGTCGGTTCGTGCGACAACTTGAGGAAGACCTCGACTGCATCCTGTTCGAGCGCAATGGTCGTGGCGTGACCATGACAGACGCCGGGCGTCGCCTCTATGGCAGCGCCATCGACGTGCTGGGCCGGGTCCAGAAGGCTGAGGCTGCCGTCGCCGGACAGGCGGGCCCCGCGCTGGGCGCGGTCACGCTCGGCATTTCATCGCTCTTGGCATCCGTCTGGGGCCCACGGATTGTCGGCAGCTTTCGCAAGCGTTGGCCGCGCGTGCGGCTGCGGATATCCGAAGCGCGCAACTCGACGCTGTTCAACTGGATCGAGCACGGCCAGGCGGATGTGGCGATCGCCTTTCGGGAGGACGGAGTCTGGTCCGCACGCCAGAAGACGCTTGCGGGTGAAAAATTCGGATTTGTGGCGCATAGGCATCTGAAGCGAGGCTCCTCGCAGGCGCTTTCCGATTCTCCGCTCGTTCTGGCTCCGGCGCCGGACGTTGTGCGCAGCCGTCTTGAGCAGACTCTCGGAGAAGGCGACGAGCCGCTTCGGATCATCTGCCAGACGGATTCGGTGGCCTGCATGAAAGGACTGGTGGGGGCGGGTCTTTGCGCGGCCCTGATTCCGGAAACCTTGTCAGAAGAATTTCACGCGCTGGGAGATGTCGCGAGCGCGCCGTCCCTGTTCAGCCATGACGTTGTGGTCGCGACGCCCGCCAACAGGCCGCTTCTGCCGCACGCGCGTCTGCTTTACGAGACCGTGCTGGCGGAAGCCTAGGCTTCGCGAGGGTCCTCGTCGAGCCGGACAATGATGCCGCGCGTCGCCTCGTTCATCGGCGGATAGAGGCTCATGACCTTCGGATCATGGCCCGGCACGATGCGCCGGTCGTCGCCTCCCGCTTCCTTGCGCAGCGACTCGAACCCTTCCAGCATTTCGCCGACATGGAACGCCGTGGTGAAAGGCCTGCCGGTCTGCATGTTTTCATAAAAATGCGTCACGTCGGAAGCCAGCACCACCCAGCCGCGCTTCGTGAAAACCTTCACGAATTGCAACCCCGCCGAGTGGCCGCCTGCGGGTATCACCTCGATGCCCGGAGCGACCTCGGCGCGGCCTGTGTGGAACACTACGCGATGCGCGAAATTCATCCGCACGATGCCGCAAACGTCGTCCACCTCGAAAGCATGCGACAGCTTCGGGAAACGCATGTAGCGGCCCGTCGCATAGTGCATTTCCTTTTCCTGAAGATGGAACATTGCCGCCGGCAATTTGTGGAAGCTGCCGACGTGATCGTAATGCAGATGCGTCAGGATGCAGGTCTCGACCTTCGCCGGGTCGATGCCGAGCAGCGAAAGGCTCTCGATCGGACAGCGCAGGTAGTCGCGCTTGCGCTTGGCCGAAACCTCCGCCGTGAAGCCGGTGTCGATCACCACCGGGCCGCGCGGGCCGACCGCAACCCATACGAAATAGTCCATCGGCATGGGCGCATCATGCGGGTCGCCGCCGATGAAATGGTCCGTGCGTTTCGCCCCGCGCGTGGCGTAGCGAATGGCGTAAAGCTCGTGGATGTCGGGCGCCATCTGGTGCATCCTCCGGAAGATGCATCAGTAAGCCAGACGCCGCTGATCCTGACAGCGGCGGCGGCGATATAGCTGGTATGCCGCCTGCCGCAGATGGGCGTCAGTCGCCGCCGGACCCGTAGACCTTCGCGACTCTCGCCACCAGTTCGGGCGTCGACGCGTAGAGCTTGTCGATCCACTTGTGCATTTCGGCGCCGGTCATCGGCCCGATGTTGAGACCGAGCTTGTCCAGTTCAGCCTTGAAAGCGGGGTCTTCCATCGTCTTGTCGAAGGCTGTGCGCAGCGCATTCAGTCGATCCGCCGGAACGCCAGGCGGCGCCAGATAAGGTCTGCCCATCGCTTCCAGAATCGCGCTGTATTCGAAGATGTCGCGATCCGCTCCGGTGACCAGATCGAGAATGTTCGGCACGTCCTTCAGCGGCTCGAAGGGCGTGAGCCCCGCCTGCATGACGATGTTGACCTTCTTGTTGATGAGCCAGTCCGGATTGGAGGCCTGAAGGGTCGAGTAGCCGATGCCGCACAGAACATCGACTTCGCCGCGCTCCAGCGCCAGCGTCACCTCGTTCGTCGGATAGCCGGAAATGACCTTGATCTTGGTGCCCAGCGTCTCGTTGAGCAGCAGGGGCACCGAGGCGGACTTGCCGCCCTGCCCGGTGGACCCCGAAGACACTTCCTTGCCGATCATCTGGCGAATGTCCTTGTAGGGGGACGTGTGCCAGGTGGCGCAGATGAGCGGCGAATTGGCGATGGACCCGATCCAGTTGAACTTCCTCACCTCGAAGCGGGCTTGCTTGTTGCCGACCAGATTGGCGTCGATCAGCGCACTGTAGGTGGCCAGAATCGCCGAACCGTCCTTGGGCGCGACATTGAAAGCCCATGCGGTGGCGGTGAGGCCCGATGCGCCCGGCATGTTCTGGACGATTACATTCGGGTTGCCGGGCATGTGACGGCCGATGTGGCGCGCCAGAACGCGCGAATAGGTGTCGTAACCGCCGCCCGAACCGGAAGCGACGACGATCTTCAGCGGGTTCTGCTGGTAGAACTGATCCAGCGTCTGCGCCTGCCCGACTCCCGCGCAAAGCACCGCGCCGGCCACAAACGCCGCGCTTGTGAAAGCTGACAATTTCATCTGTTTCCTCCCGCTCAAGGCGGCTGTCTGATTGCCCTGATTATGCTGCCCGCAGCGCGCGAACTCAAGCCGTCAGAGTCGCTCGGTAAAGCGCTGATAGTCGACGAGCTTGAGGATTTCATCGAACGGCATCATGCCTTCGCGAGCGGGCTGAAGATTGCCGTCGCGCCTGATTGCGCCGAGCACATCCGCCAGAGCCTTGTAGGCGACAGCATAAAGCTGCGGAGAATTGAAGATGCGCACGCCGCAGTCGAACAGTTCGGCGAAGCTCCGGTCGGCGATCGACTTGCCGTCGTTCGAACCGCGCGGCACATAGTCGGCGATGTAGCCCGGCGGATTGGCCTGCACCAGCACCGGAACCGGCAAGGATGCGACAGCCTCGCGCAGCTTGGCCAGATCGTTGGCGAGCGTCGCATATTTCGGCGCGTAAACGACATCTGCGCCCGCCTCGATATACATGCGCAGCCGGCGCATTTCCTCGGCTTCCGTGTTGACGCCCTCGCGCGGCTTCACCTGACAGCGTGCGACGATCACCATGTCCTCGCGGCGGCTTTTGGCCATCGCGTGAATGATCTCGGCCGTATATTCGGCCGAAGACACCTGAATCTTGTCGGCGCTGCCCGGCAGCCAGGGGCACATATGCACCGGCCCCTTGTCGTCCACATGAACCGCCGCAGCGCCTGCGCGCTCCATCTGCTGCTGCCAATAGGCGGCATGGCCCGGCGACCCGTAGCCTTCCTCGAAATCCACCAGAATGGGGATGTCGATCTCGCCCGCCATGCGCAGGATAAGATCGACAAGTTCGCTCGGCGTCTTGATTCCGAGGTCCGGTACCCCCCAGCCTGCGGCCCACTGGAATGATTGCAGCGACACCATGTCGAAACCGGCGCGCTCGATCACCTTGGCGGACAGCACGTCCCAGGTTCCCATGGCGACGAGGTTATCGCCCTTGTCCAGTCGTGCGCGCAGTTTCGCGGCGGCGTTCATGCGATTCCTCCCGATGTATCGAGAGGACTTTCGGATGCATGCGACAGATGTGCAAGAGGGAGGGAAGAAGCCCCGTCACAAACCTTCTTTGGCGATCTGTTCGGCGGCGCCCATCGCTTCCAGAAATGCCTTGCGGACTTCCTTCGGCTGGCCTGCATGCCAGCGGAAGTCCTGCGTGATGCGGGCGCGGAAATAGGGATTGCGCATCATTTCGTCTTTCGAAAGCGAAAGGTCCGCGTTGGAATCGCCCGACGGAAGCGGGATGCATTTCGCGGCTTCCGGATCGCGGATCGTGCCCTTGGGATCATTCCCGGCTGCGACGGATTCCAGATCGTCGAGGAAGCGCTTGCGGATCATCGAAATGCCGCGGTCGCTGGCGCCGAGCACTTCCTTCGTGCGGTCCGCGATTGCGCCTTGGCCGACCCAAGCAATGATGTCCTGATTGATCACATGGGTCGAAATCCAGCGTCCATCCGGTCCCACGATGGGGCTCTTCCAAGCCGGAACGTGCTTCTGCACATAGGGCTGCTGCTCCTCGGGCACGCGCATGTAGAACCACGCGATGCTGAGCGTATTCTCGTCATCCACCGGCACGCGCCACTCGAAATGCTGCCCCAGGAAGAAGCCGATCGGCCACAGGGTCACGCGCCCGACCTGCCATAGCGGGTCGTCCTCGGTCGCGCCCTCGCGCATCCGCTTGTAGGTGAAGCCGTGCTCGAACTCGTCGAACGCCACGCGCAGATGCTTCGCCGCATAAGGCGCGTCCTTGCCCGCCAGACGGAGGCTCCAGTTGTCGTGCATCCATTCGAAATGCACCGGATCGCAGGAGTTTTCCTGACACTGGAACCAGTTGCAGGGAATGTCGGCGGTCACGACCTGCGCGAACCCGTCGGTGCGCGTGAAGGGCTCGTAGACCGACAGTTCCGGAGCGGGTTTCGGGCCCATATAGGCAAACAGAAGGCCCGCCAGCTCCTTCACCGGATAGGCCTTGATGCAGGGCAATTGTGCGTTGCGGGACTGCGGATGCGCCAGATCGTCATAGGGCCGCTCGATGCACGCGCCGCCTTCGTCGAACAGCCAGCCGTGATAGTTGCAGCGCAGCCCCTTCTTCTCCACGAAACCATAGGAGAGGTCGGCGCGGCGATGCAGGCAATTGCGCTCCGTCAGGCCATACGTGCCGGAAAGATCGCGGTAGAGCACGAGATCCTCGCCAAGGATGCGGATCGGCTTCACCGGATTGGCGTCGAGTTCAGCCGCACCGGCAATCGGGAGCCAGTAGCGACGCAGATAGTCGCCCATTGGCTCGCCGGGCCCTACGCGGGTCAGCAGACGATTCTTCTCCTCGCTCAGCATCGGCGTCCCTCGGTCGCGCAATCGATATTATAATTACGCCATAAGCGAAAACGGCCGTGTTGCAAAGTTGGCTGGTGGAGGGCGAAATGTCGCTCCGCCACGCCCCTGCTACATGCCGCCCAGATGATCCGCGACGGCGAAAATGTCCTTGTCACCGCGTCCGCACAAATTCATCACCATCAGATGGTCCTTCGGCTTCTGCGGGGCGATCTTCATCACGGCCGCCAGCGCATGGGCAGGCTCAAGCGCCGGAATGATGCCTTCGAGCTTGCAGCAAAGCTGGAAGGCTTCGAGCGCCTCCCTGTCGGTCGCAGACGTATAGGTCACGCGTCCGATGGACTTCAGCCACGCATGCTCGGGTCCGATGCCCGGATAGTCGAGCCCCGCCGAAATGGAATGGCCCTCGTTGATCTGGCCGTCCTCGTCCATGAGCAGAAACGTCCGGTTGCCATGGAGGACGCCCGGACGGCCGCCCGCAATGGAAGCCGCGTGGCCATTGGGGACTTCCAGCCCGTGCCCGGCCGCTTCGACGCCGAAAATCTCCACGGTCGGGTCGTCGAGGAACGGGTGGAACAGCCCGATGGCGTTCGATCCGCCTCCGATGGCGGCAATCAGCGAATCCGGCAGGCGACCCTCGGCGGCCTGCATCTGGGTGCGGACTTCGTTGCCGATGACGCACTGGAAATCGCGCACCATGGCCGGGTAGGGGTGCGGTCCCGCCGCCGTCCCGATGCAGTAGAACGTGTCGGCCACATTGGTGACCCAGTCGCGAAGCGCCTCGTTCATGGCGTCCTTGAGCGTGCGCGCGCCGGACTGCACGGGCACCACGGTCGCGCCCAGCATCTTCATCCGGAACACGTTCGGCTTCTGCCGTTCGACGTCCACTGCGCCCATGTAGACGATACATTCGAGGCCGTATTTGGCGCAGGCGGTCGCGGTCGCGACGCCGTGCTGGCCTGCGCCGGTCTCGGCGATGATGCGCTTCTTGCCCATCCGGAGGGCAAGCTGGATCTGTCCGAGCACATTGTTGATCTTGTGCGCGCCCGTGTGGTTCAGCTCATCGCGCTTGAAATAGATCTTTGCGCCGCCGAGGTGCTGGGTCATGCGCTCGGCATAATACAGCGGACTGGGGCGTCCCACGTAATGCGTCGCCAGATGATCGAGTTCAGCCTGAAAGGACGGGTCCGCCTTGGCGGCCAGATAGGCCTTTTCGAGGTCGAGGATCAGCGGCATCAGGGTTTCGGCCACGAAACGCCCGCCGAACAGCCCGAAATGGCCGGACTCGTCTGGGCCGCTCCGGAAGGAATTGGGCAGTTCGGGCTTCACGTTGAACTCCTGATACAGGCTGGCGGGAGTGTTTTATCCGCTCGTCTGGCGAGAACCAAGCTGTTTAGGGCAGGTTCCGCCGCCGAAGGTAGATGGGGCGCAGGATGCGCGAGTCGAGGACAAGGTCGTCACGCGATCCCAGCAGCCAGAGTTGATCGACGCGCAGGCGCAGGAGTGGCGTGTCCCACCAGCGCCTGATCAACCGGTCCAGCTCTCCGGTTTCGGCCGGCGTCAGTTCTTCCGCAAGATTGTAGATCCCGACCGGATTCAGGTCGGTCAGCTTCGCCCCGAGCGCGCTCTGGATCGCCCGAAATCCATTCGAGTCGCCGCATATTTGCGGATAGGCCTTGAGATAAAGACGCCCAAGATTGATGTTGCCGCTGAAAATCCCGCGCAGCTCCACATCGAAAGGCGCGACGCCGGACAGATCGAAAGCGGCGGTCGGCGCCTCCGGCCCAAGCCCGCCGCAGATCGTGGCATGGAGCCTGGCGCTCCTTCGGTTGACAATGTCCCAGCTGATCTTGGGCGCGAAGGATGCTGCGCGCATCTCGCCCTGCAAATCCTGAAACGCCCCGGACGCTTGCAGCGCATCGTCCGGAACCGGCGCCACGACGGAAAAGGCTTCCGGATGTCGCCCGTCGTTGTAGTGCGCGCCATCGCGGCGGGAGATCGCCAGCGGGTGCTGCGGATTGACCAGCGGCAAATGCGCCAGCCTGTAAGTCTCGTCGAAGCAGAGCGGCTCGCCCGCGGCAAAGCGCGTCGCGCTTCGTGCATATCCGAGGTCTTCGTCGCTGCTGATGACGGAGCTGGCCGTCATTCTCCTGCGCGCACTGCGGCGATGAATTGCCCGATTCGCTGCGGGTCTTTCACGCCGGGCACGGACTCCACGCCCGACGACACATCCACCGCTGTCGCGCCGGAAATCTGCAGCGCCTGCGCGACATTTGACGCATCGAGGCCGCCTGAAAGCATCCACGGCTTGCGCACGACCGCATCGCGCAGGATCGTCCAGTCGAACGCATTGCCGTTGCCTCCCGGCAGCACCGCTCCCTTCGGCGGCTTGGCGTCGAACAGGATGCGGTCCACCACCGGCTCATAGGCCGCCACAGCCGCAAGGTCGGCCTGCGTGGAAACCCCGATTGCCTTCATGACCGGAAGACCGAATGTGGCCCGCACGGCGGCGACGCGCTGCGGCGTTTCCCTGCCGTGCAATTGCAGCAGATCGGGTTTCAGCGCCTCAATGATGGACGCGATGAAAGCATCGTCCGCGTCGACCGTCAGGGCGACCTTGCGGATGCGGCCTGCGGCCACCGCGCCGAGTTCACGGGCGCGATCCAGGTTGATGTTGCGCGGGCTCGGCGGGAAGAACACGAAGCCGGCCAGATCGGCGCCCGCCGCAATGGCGGCCTCCAGCGTTTGCGGCGTGGAGAGGCCGCAAATCTTGATCTCGACGGGTGGGTTCTTCAACTCTGTGCCTGCCGGGCGATGTGCGCGGATTACGCGGCGCGCGATGAATCGTTGTTCGAAATGGCCGGCAGCCGGGATGCTGCAAACTGCGCCCGCAAACGCTCCGTCTCGCTGCGCAGCTGCGTCAGGTCGGACTTGGTCGAGCGGGCAAGCTTGCGGTACTTGCCCTGCGCCAGCCATGAGCCGAAGCCGCCCAGCATCACGCCCACCATGACGGCGAGGAACAGGACGATGAAGAGCGGCGCCGTGAGGTGCAAGCCTTCGATGTCATTGCCGAACGGGTCGAACACCACAGTGACGCTGTGCCGGTTGGCGATCGCGAAGACAAGCGCGATCGCGCCCAGCGGCAGGAGCAGCAGCCATTTGAGAAACGTCTTCATCGCCTTCCTTCGCGCCAGACCATGTCCTGCATTTTAGTCGAATTTTCAGATCAGGACATGCTCAAAAATGATAGTCAGCGCGAGGGCTCCCCGTTCAGCCGTTCACGCATTTCCTTGCCGGTCTTGAAGAACGGCACGGACTTTTCGTCCACCGAAACATGCTGGCCGGTCCGCGGGTTCCGTCCGACGCGCGCATCGCGGCGCTTGACGGAAAAAGCCCCGAATCCGCGCAGTTCCACACGGTCGCCGCGCGCGAGCGCATTGGTGATCTCGTCCAGAATAGCGTTGACGATGTTCTCGACGTCGCGTTGATAGAGATGCGGATTACGTTCCGCAATTCGTTGAACCAGTTCAGATTTAATCACGGTGCGTCAGCCCCAGAAGTGATCGACCGCTGAAAAACAGCCCCTCAGGTCAATTCACAAGATCACCTTGCCAAATGGCCACCAGACCGTCAAGCATCCGCGACTGGCCGCTTTGTTCGACTTTTCTGAGCGTGACGGCCATTGATTCAAAACCCAGAAACTCTGCGGCGCCGGCCGTAAGTCCAAGAATGCCGAGGTTTTCGAGGCTGCGCTGACGCCGCCATTCGCGCACCGGCAACTTGGCCTGAACCTTCTTTTCGGTCTCCAGCCATTCTATGGCTTCGCGTTCGCCGCCGAGCGCGTCGATCAGCTTTAACGGCAGACCTTGGCGCCCGGTGAAAACCCGGCCGTCGGCCACAACATTGAGTTCCTGATCGCTCAGGTTCCGGCGTTCCTTCACCAGCGCCTTGAACCAGTCAAAGGAATCGGCCACCAGCGAAGCCAGTGCGGCCCGCGCCTCGGGGCTTGTGGGCTCAAGTCCGTTTGGTGCGGCCTTCAGCGGCGAGGACTTCACTTCCTCGACTTTCACCCCGACCGTGTCGAGCAGCTTGCTGACGTTGGGAATCTGGAACAGGACGCCGATCGAGCCGACCAGCGAATTGCCGCGCGCGTAAATCCGGTCTGCGCCGAGCGCCGCGATATAGGCGCCCGAAGCCGCCATGTTTCCGACCACCGCAACAGTCGGCTTCTTCGCCGCAAGCCTGCGCAATTCTTCATAAATCTTCTCGGAGCCGGTGGTGGTTCCGCCGGGGCTTTCGATGTTCAGGATGACCGCTGCGGCTTTCGACTCCGCGACATTCTGGATGAGTCGCAACGTGTCCCGGTCGCCGGTGATGAGGCCTTCGATGTTCAGGCGCGCGACATGTTCGGATGAGGTCAGCGCCTGCCCGCCGCCAGCCACCCGCCAGCCGCCGTACAGAATGGCGGCGATCACGACCAGAAAGGTCACGACGCGCCAGAACGTCACCTTGCTCCGCAGCCTGCGGCGCTCGACCAGATAATCTGCCAGCAACTCGGAAGAAGCCATGGTGCATCCTTTCGCGCCTCGGCGCGGGAAATCCTTCGGCTTGGTCTAGGCCCTCATGATGACCCGATCAAGGCCGGGCCGGGCGCATGAAAAAGCCCGCGCGGCGAACCGCGCGGGCTGATCCTGATCCAGAAGCAATCTTACTTCTTGGTGTCGCGAGCCTTGAGGGCCGCGCCGAGAATGTCGCCGAGCGAAGCGCCCGAGTCGGCAGAGCCGTACTGCGCGATGGCTTCCTTCTCTTCCGCCACTTCGAGCGCCTTGATCGACACGGCGACCTTGCGGGCCTTGCGGTCGAACAGGGTGATGCGGGCGTCGACCTTCTCACCGACCGCGAAGCGTTCGGCGCGCTGGTCGCCACGATCGCGGGCGAGTTCGGCGCGCTTGATGAAGGTCGTCAGTTCGGTGCCGACGATCTTGACGTCGATTCCGCCTTCCTTCACCTCGACTACCTCACAGGTCACGACCGCGCCCTTGCGCATGTCGGCTTCGCCCTCGACCTTCGCCTGGAAGGGGTCGCCGGCGAGCTGCTTGATGCCCAGCGAGATGCGCTCCTTCTCGACGTCGACGTCGAGAACCTGCGCCTTCACCATGTCGCCCTTCTTGTACTCTTCGATGACCTGTTCGCCCGGACGCTTCCAGTCGAGGTCGGAGAGATGGACCATGCCGTCCACATCGCCTTCGAGGCCGATGAACAGACCGAATTCGGTCTTGTTCTTGACCTCTCCTTCGACTTCCGAACCCTTCGGGTGCTTTTCGGCGAAAGCCTCCCACGGATTCTGCAACGTCTGCTTGAGGCCCAGCGAGATGCGGCGCTTGGAAGAATCGACTTCCAGAACCTGCACGTCGACTTCCTGGCTCGTCGAGACGATCTTGCCCGGATGGACGTTCTTCTTGGTCCACGACATTTCGGAAACGTGGATCAGGCCTTCGATGCCCGGCTCCAGTTCGACGAACGCGCCGTAGTCGGTGATGTTGGTCACGCGGCCATGGAAGCGGGCGTTGAGCGGATACTTGGCCTCGATGCCCTGCCACGGATCGTCCAGCAGCTGCTTCATGCCGAGCGAGATGCGGTGCGTGTCGTGGTTGATCTTGATGATCTTGACGCGCACCGTCTGGCCGATGTTGAGCACTTCGGTCGGGTGGTTGACGCGGCGCCACGCAATGTCGGTGACGTGCAGCAGGCCGTCGATGCCGCCCAGATCAACGAACGCGCCGTAATCGGTGATGTTCTTGACGGTGCCTTCGATCACCTGACCTTCTTCAAGGTTGGCGACGATCTCGTGGCGC